>NZ_JBSFIH010000001.1:0-646499 GCF_053597455.1 Streptomyces sp. NPDC001393 | reverse complement strand
GCGCTCTGGCGGGGGGGGGGGGCGGCCCGGGGGGGCGCGCGGGGGGGTTGGGTGGTGGGGGGTTGTTTCTTGGGTTGTGGGGCGACCACCGGCGGTGGTCGCCCCTCACCCATTGACTGTCGATGTCGGTCGGCGTCCGCGGAAACCGCTGGACGGTCACCGCCCGTGTTCGTCCCGGCGGCGCTGCCAGCGCTCCTCGATCCGGTCCATCATGGAACGCTTGGGCCGCACCTGGCGACGAACGCCCCCCGCGGGCTGCTCGCCCGGCTTCGGGGCCTTGCGCCAGCCGGTGACGGCGAGCACGGCACAGCCCAGCATGACGAGGAAACCCACCACGCTGACCCAGATCAGCTGCATGACCATTCCGGTCATGAGGAGCGCGATACCAATGAGGAAGCCCGCAACCGCCTGGTAGACCCGCCGCCGGGTGTACGTCCGCAGCCCGTTTCCCTCAAGCGCTGACGCGAACTTGGGATCTTCGGCGTACAGCGCTCGCTCCATCTGCTCGAGCATGCGCTGCTCGTGCTCCGAGAGCGGCACGGAGTCCTCCTCATCGTGCAGTCGCCGGGGCGACCCGGGGGGTCCCTTCAGGATAGGCAGGGAATCGCCCCCGTGAAACCCGCCCCTCTACGCCAATTGACCAACCGGAATCCGTCATGGCCGTCCCGGCTCGCTGAGGCTTCCATTCCCCGGCGGCCGACCCGTCATGCCGGGTGGTGTACCTCGATCATACGGCGCAAACCCCTCGTTCGGGGGTCTTGTGGCGTACTCCATCCGCCGCCGAGGCCCTGATCAGCGGCGGGTCACGGTCGTCCGCTCAGACCTCGGCGGCACCCGGCGTCTCACCGAGAACATGCAGCTGGGTGGCGACGGAGTGGAACGCGGGCTGCTCGGCCGCGGCGGCCTCCAGTTTGAGGAGCGCGTCCAGGGCGCTGGGCTCGGTGTCCACGAGGACGCCGGGGACCAGGTCGGCGAAGACCCGCACGCCGTGCACGGCGCCGACCGTGAGGCCCGCGCCCTCGACCAGCGCGGTGAGTTGCTCGGCGGTGAACCGGCGCGGCATCGGGTCGCCGGCGCCCCAGCGGCCGTCGGGGTCCTGGAGCGCCTGCCGGGCCTCCGTGAAGTGGCCGGCGAGGGCGCGGGCGAGTACGGCGCCACCGAGGCCGGCGGCGAGCAGGCTGAGGACGCCCTCGGAGCGCAGCGCGGCGACGGCGTTGCGGACGCCCTCGGCCGGATCGTCCACGTACTCCAGGACGCCATGGCACAGCACGACGTCGTAGCCACCGCGCTCGACCACGTCGAACAGCCCGTGCGCATCGCCCTGGACGCCTCGGACCCGCTCGGCGACGCCGGCCTCGGCGGCCCGGCGCTCCAGCGCGAACAGCGCGTTGGGGCTGGGGTCGACGACGGTCACCCGGTGGCCGAGCCGGGCGACGGGCACGGCGAAGTTGCCGCTGCCGCCTCCGGTGTCGAGGACGTCCAGCGACTCCCGGCCCGTCGCCTTGACGCGGCGGTCGAGGGCGTCCTGGAGGACCTCCCAGACCACGGCGGTACGCAGGGAGGCGCGGGGGCGCATCGGGTCCGACACGGCAGTTGACTCCTTGGCAGGACTGGAAGGCTTCAGGCGACTCCACCCTATTGCCTCCACGGCCTGCCGGTCACCGCGGCCAGGTACCGCTGTTCGCGTCTCGCACGGCGGACGGCCCTCGGGTCGTCCGCCTCCGGGACGCGCCCTGCGGCTGACCCGGGTCGATGGTCAGCCCGCGTCCGGAAGGTCACCGCGCGCTCTCGGGCCGTCCGGTCCCCCAGCGTCCTGGCGGGGCTGGGGCAGGACCGGCTGGAGGACGAGCATCCGCTCGACGATGCGCAGGAACATCGCCACGTCCCGTATCAGGTCGTCGGCGTCGCGGCGGCTCGCCGCGCCCTGGATGCCGGCCTCGGCGCGAGCCCGGCGGGCGGCGCCGGAGGCGAACAGCGCGCTCCACTCGGTCAGTTCGGGGGTGATCTCGGGCAGCACCTCCCAGGCGCTGCGGATCCGGGCGCGGCGGCGCGGGGAGGTCTCGGGGCGGCCGCGGGCGGCGAGCACGGCGGCGGCGGTGCGCAGGGCGGCGAGGTGGGCCGTGGCATAGCGCTCGTTCGGCGTTTCCTGGACGGTGGCCTCGTCCAGTGCGGCCCGAGCCCGGGCGAGCAGGTCGAGGGCGGCGGGCGGGGCCGTGGCCCGGCGGAGCACGGGGTGCACGTCGCTCGCCGGGCCGGTCAGTGAGGGGGCAGGGCCGGTGGCGCGGCGCCGGCGGGCGGCGGCCGCGGACGGGTTGGCCATGACGAACCTCCTGTCGTCTGGATGACGGCACGGGTGCCGTATGTGCCCATCGTGAGGTATGGCACTGACAATCCGTTCTGACCTGGGACTTTGCCTCGATCGTAGGTTCGGGCGTATTTTTGCACTGACCAGTCAGTTCAAAAACATCGATTCGCATACCGAAGGGGGAGGGGGCTTGTGGACGGCGTGCACGTCAAGGCCGAGGGCCTCGGGCTCAAGGGGCCTCGGGGGTGGGCCTTCCGCGGCGTCACCCTCGACGCGGAGCCCGGTTCACTCATCGCGATCGAAGGACCGTCCGGCTCCGGCCGGACCTGTCTGCTGCTTGCGCTCACGGGGCGGATGAAGCCCACCGAGGGGGTGGCCACCGTCGGGGGCCTCGAACTTCCCCGGCACATGGCCCGGCTGCGCCGCGTCAGCGCGGTGGCCAACGTGGCCGGGGTGACCGATCCGGAGCCGGCCCTGACCGTCGGCGAGCACCTGCGCGAACGGGCCCTGCTGCAGAGCCGTTTCGGCGATTCCCTGCGCGAGCTGCTGCGCCCGCGCACCCAGCGCGTGCACGAGGCGCGGCTGCGCGTCGACGCGGCCCTGGCCGCCGCCGGGCTCGACCTGGAAACGCTGCCCAAGGGCTCCCGGACGGCCGTACGCGACCTGGAGCGGCCGCAGGAACTGCGCCTGTCCATCGCCCTGGCGTTGCTCGGCAGGCCCGGACTGCTCGGCGTCGACGACCTCGACACCAAGCTCTCGGACGCCGAGCGCGCCGAACTGTGGGAGCTGCTGCGCTCGCTCACGCGCGCGGGGACGACGGTTGCGGTCGTCTGCCGCACGGCGCCGGGCGACTGCGTCGTCGTGCCGACCGGTCCGAAGGAGGCCGGAGCGGAGGACGCCGGAGCCGAGGCCGGCGCCCGCGACGAGAGCGAGAAGGGTGACCCGCACGCCAAGAGCGACGCGAGTGAGAACAGCGACCCGAAGGAGGACATCAATGCGCTCGCCTAGGCTGGCCGTGCTCGAGCTGAGGCGCTTCGGGCGCGGGCGGCTGCCGCGCGCCGCCCTGGTCGCGCTGCTCGTGCTGCCGCTGCTCTACGGCGCCCTGTACCTGTGGTCCTTCTGGGACCCGTACGGCCGTCTGGACCGCATCCCGGTCGCCCTGGTGAACGACGACAAGGGTGCCACCGCGGGCGGGAAGAGGATCACCGCCGGTGCCGACATCGTGGACGGCCTGCGCGACAGCCGGACCTTCGAGTGGCACGAGGTGAGCGACGCGGAGGCCCGCGAGGGCGTCGAGAACGGCACGTACTACCTGTCGCTGACCATGCCGGCCGACCTCAGCCGGCGGATCGCCTCCAGTTCCGGCGGTTCCCCGGAGACCGGCGCCCTTCAGGTGCGCACCAACGACGCGAACAACTACATCGTCGGCCAGATCTCCCGGAGCGTCTTCAACGAGGTCCGCTCGGCCGCCTCCACCAAGACCTCCCGCACCTTCCTGGACAAGATCTTCGTCTCGTTCTCCGGCATCCACGACAAGACCGTCACGGCCGCCGAGGGCGCCGACCGGCTCACCACCGGCATCGGAAAGGCGGAGCAGGGCTCCAAGGACCTCGCCGACGGGCTGAAGGACGCCAAGAGCGGCAGCGGCGAGCTGGCCAAGGGGCTGAAGAAGCTGAACACGGGCGCCGGTGACCTCCAGGACGGGTCCCGCCAGGTCGCCGACGGCACCCAGGCCCTCGCCGACAAGGTCAACGGCGTCTACGGCACGGCCGGCCCCTATCTCAAGGACAACGAGAAGACCATCGGGGACACCGCCCGCCTGGTCGCCGACTCGGCCAAGACCGTCAAGGACAATCTCGACGTCCTGGTGAAGCTGGCCCCGGGTGCGGCGAAGACCGCCCACGCGAGCTCCGCCGCCCTGGACGAGATCTACACGACGCACTGCGGGAGTGCGACCCTCCCCGACCCGGTCTGCCCGGACCTGAAGCGGGCCAGGACGGCCGCCGCCGACGTCGCCACGGTCGCCGACGACCTCAACACGCTGATCGCGGACCAGGACGGCGATCTGAAGACGATGCGGGACAACCTCGGCACCCTCCAGAAGCAGGCCGCCGACCTCGAGCAGCGCGCACCGCACCTGTACGAGGACGTCGACGACGCCGTCAAGAAGATCAACAAGCTGAACACCGGCGCTCAGCAGGTCGCCGACGGTGCCAAGCAGCTGCACACCGGGCTCGGTACCGCGCAGACCGGTGCGACCACGCTGGACGAAGGCATCGGCACGGCCGCGTCGGGTGCCGCGACCCTCAACGGCGGCCTGTACAAGCTGTCCGACGGCTCGGGGAAGCTCGCCGGTGGTCTGCACGACGGCGCCAGGAAGATCCCGGACTACGACAAGAAGGACCGCGACCGGCGCACCGGCGTGATGGCCGATCCGGTCCAGCTCGCCTCCCACGACCTGCACAAGGCGCCGAACTACGGCACCGGATTCGCCCCGTACTTCATCCCGCTGTCCCTGTGGGTGGGCGCGATGGTCGCCTACATGCTGATCCCGCCGCTCAACCGGCGTGCCCTGGCGGCCGGTTCGCCGGCCTGGCGGATCGGGCTCGCCGGCTGGCTGCCGGTGGTCGCCGTGGGCGCGCTCCAGGTGGCCGCGTTGATGGCCGTGCTGCACTGGGCGATCGGTCTGCAGATGCTGCGGGCGGCGGGCACGATCGGCTTCCTGTGTCTGGTCACGGCGTGCTTCGCGGCGATCGTGCAGTGGCTGAACGCCCGCTTCGGCGCGGCGGGCCGGATCCTGGTGCTCGCGCTGCTGATGCTCCAGCTGACCTCGGCGGGCGGCACCTATCCCGTGCAGACCAGCCCGCACTTCTTCAACGCGATCCACCCGTTCCTGCCGATGAGCTACATCGTGGAGGCGCTGCGCCGGCTGATCACCGGCGGCGGGCTCGGCCCGGTCTGGCAGGCGTGCGGTGTGCTCACCGCGTTCACCGCGGGCGCGCTCGCCCTGACCGCCCTCGCGGCCCGGCGCCGGCAGGTGTGGACACTGGACCGGCTCCACCCCGAGCTGACCCTGTGAACCAGGGGGCGGCCCCACACGCGCGCGTACCTGTGAGAATCGGGGCCATGGAAAGCAGCAGCGCCAGGTCCGGCGGCAGCACGCGCCGCGAGGCCACCCGGCAGAAGCTCTACGAGGCGGCCGTCACGCTCATCGCCGAGCAGGGCTTCTCCGCGACCACGGTGGACGAGATCGCAGAGCGTGCCGGGGTCGCGAAGGGCACGGTCTACTACAACTTCGCGAGCAAGTCGGTCCTCTTCGAGGAGCTGCTGCGGCACGGGGTGGGCCTGCTCACCGCCTCTTTGAAGGAGGCGGCGGAGCAGACCGCGCGGGCGGGCGGCAGCAAGGTGGACGCGCTGGACGCGATGGTCCGCGCGGGCCTGGTCTTCATCGACCGCTATCCGGCCTTCACCCAGCTGTACGTGGCCGAGCTGTGGCGCACCAACCGGGCCTGGCAGTCCACGCTGATGGTGGTCCGGCAGGAGGCCGTCGCGGTGGTCGAGCAGGTGCTGCGCGAGGGCGTGGCGGCCGGCGAGTTCAGCGACGAGATCGACGTCCAGCTGACGGCGGCCGCGCTGGTCGGCATGGTCCTGGTGGCCGCCCTGGACTGGAAGTCCTTCCAGCCGGAGCGGTCCTTGGACGACGTCCACGCCGCTCTGTCCCGGCTGCTCCAGGGGCGCGTGAGCGGAAGGGGCTGAGCGCACGAGGAGGGCGCCGGTCCGCTGCCGGACCGGCGCCCTCCCACTCCCCGTACTCCCCCTGTGGTCCCCCGTGGGTGGTCGTCCCCGGGTCCCCCGGCTCGCTTCCGCCGACGGATCGGCGGAAGGAGCGGCCTGGTGGCGGGCGCCGTTCCGCCGCCCCGTGTCGGCGGTGCCGGGCCGCGCCCCCTTGCCGTGCCTCCACTGTCCCGTTCGCCGAGGCCACGGCCTATCCGTGCGCGTACTCATCTCACCGCCTGAGTACGGATACTCAGCCGTACGCACGCGTGCCCACGTTTCCGGCCGGCCTCGTGGGCGCCCTGGGCTCCCGCGGGCCGGATTGTCAGTGGCGGTCGATAAAGTCGCAGGCATGGGACGGATCGCGGTGATCGGCGCCGGGATGGGCGCGATGGCGGCCGCCGCCCGGCTGGCCGTCGCGGGCCACCGGGTGGTGGTGTACGAGCGCACGGACACGTACGGCGGTGCGGTGCGCCGCTTCGAGCGGGACGGGTTCGGCTTCGACACCGGCCCGGGCCTGCTGACGCTGCCCGCCGTGTACCGCGATCTGTTCGTCAAGACCGGCAAGGAGCCGCTGGAGGACTGCGTCGAGCTGGTCCAGGTCGATCCGTCCGCGCGGCACCTCTTCGCGGACGGCACCGAGGTGTCGCTGCCGAACGCCTCGCGCGCGGGTGTGGTCGCGGCCCTGGAGGAGGCGCTGGGCGGGGGCGCGGGCGAGCGTTGGGGCGCGTTCCTGGTGCGGGCCCGGGAGGCCTGGGACCGCACCCGCAGGCCGCTGCTGGAGGAGCCGCTGTGGCCTAACTGGCGGGTGCTGGCCGACAAGGAGCCGTATCCGGCCGTCCCGCACAAGCGGCTGCTGCGCACGCGGCGCGCGAGTACACTGTCCGAGATCGGTACCTGGGAGCTGGGCGACGAGCGCCTCGCGGCGCTGCTGGGGAGTTCCGCGCTCGGCCACGGCCTCGATCCGCGGACCGCTCCGGCGAGCGCGGCCGTCCTGCCCTACATGGAGCACGCCTTCGGCACCTGGTATGTGCGCGGCGGCGTCCGGGAGTTGGCGCGCGCGGTGTACGAGCGGTGTGTGCAGCGGGGGGTGGAGTTCGTCTTCGACGCGGAGGTCCTGCGCATCCTGGACGAGGACGGCCGGGCCTCGGGCGTGAAGCTGTCAGACGGCACGGTGGCCGAGGCGGACCATGTCGTGGCGGACGTGGACCCGGCGTGGTTGAAGGCGCTGACGGACCGTCCGCTGGACGGCAACGGGGATGTGCGGGCAGATCCCTTCATGACCCGTCCGGGGCGGTTCGCCCTGCTGCTGGCCCTGCGCGGCGGGCGCGAGACCGGTGCCGCACATCGCACGGTCGTCCATGCGCCGGACCCGGAGTCCGAGCTGGACTTCCTGGACTCGGCGGAGGGGGACGAGCCGCCACCGCCCACGGTGACCGTGCTGCGCCCGGACGACCCCGCGCTCAGACCGGACGACGGGCACGAGTCCGTGGTGCTGTCCGCGGTGGTCCCGAGCGCCCTCGACTGGGACGAGGAGGGTGTGGTCCGGCTGTACACGGAGCATCTGCTCGAAGCCGCCGAGGCCGTGATACCGGGTCTGCGGGACCGCGTCCTGTGGCAGGAGGTGCGCACACCCGACAACTCCGACGACGAGACGGGTGCCTTCCTCGGTGCGGTGCCGGCCCCCGCGCTGGCCGCCGGAGGGGGCCGTTTCCTGCATCCGTCGAACACCACGCGGCTGCCCGGTCTGTACCGGGTCGGCGGCTGGTCCCACCCCGGCGGCGGCCTGCCGCACGCAGGCATGTCGGGCGCGCTGGTGGCGGGGCTGATCGTGGAGGGCCCGGAGTTCCGCGGCTCCCAGTGAGCCGAGCCCGGGCCTCTGAAGCCGTACGGCCCGAAAGCGGTGTCGTACGGCTCAGAAACGGTACTGCTCAGAAACGGTACTGCTCGTCGTACCCGGCACCGGGCTGCTGGACGTGCCCGTGCCCCTGGTTCTGGTGCGGGTACGGCTGCTCCTGCGGGAGTTCGCCGCCGTAGGTCTCGTCGCTGCGCTGCTGTGGCACCCACACCCCGCTCGCCGGGGTCTCGCCGTAGCCGCCACCGTACGGGGCCTGGGCGTAGCCCTGCTGGCCGTACTGCCCGGAGTAGCCGGTGTCGTAGCCGGCGCCGCCGTAGGACTGGCTGCCGATGTAGGGGTCGGAGTAGTTGGCGTAGCCCTGCTGGCCGCCGGTGTCGTAGCCGTACCCCTGCTGGCCGTAGCCCGAGTAGTCGTAGCCGTAGTTCTGCTGGTCGGTGCCCTGGGTCTGGGCGGCGGCCGCGTAGGCGGTGTCGCCGTAGACGCCGTAGGAGCCGGTGTCCTCGGGGATGGGCTGCGGCTCGTAGACGGTGGTGGTCTCGGCCGCGGTGGGCTCCGTGGCCGGACGGCCGGCCGGGGTGAAGACGTCGTCGTGCTCGTAGTCGTCGTAGTCGCCGTGCCCCTGGCCGTAGCCGGCCGAGTCGGCGTCCTGCCCGTCCTCCGGGCCGACGGGCTCCGGGTCGGGGCCCTCCAGCGACGGGTCGTGCCGGTCGGCCCTGCCGCGGCGGCGCTTGCTGCCGGGTGCGGGCTCGGCCCCCTCCTCCGGGCGCTTGACCGCCCAGCCGGCGGCGAAGCCGCGGCGGAAGGACAGCGTGACATAGGTCTGGCCGACCGCGAAGGCGATGGCGCCGACGCCGATCACGATCACGGACGGCATCAGCACGCCGACCACGACCCCGAGGAACCCGGCGAACGCGAGCAGCCGCCAGCGCAGGCGCGCCTTGTACTGCAGCAGCACCTCGCCCAGCAACCACAGTGCGACGATGCCGAACGCGATGTAGAGGACCGTCCAGCCCATGTACGCCCCTCTCCCAGTGACCGCTACGCAGTGTGTCGTATCGCGGTGCGGCCGGTCTAGGCCTGCGGGGGGTGGTGCAGGCCCAGGTTCTCGTAGATTTCCAGGGTCGCCGTGGAGTTGTTGAGCGTGATGAAGTGCAGTCCGGGCACTCCCTCGGCGAGCAGCCGCGCGCAGAACTCCGTGGCGAAGTCGATACCGATGGAGCGTACCGCCGCCGGATCGTCCTTCGCTGTGAGGATCCGCTCTTTCAGGGCGTCGGGGAACAGTGCGGTGCTGAGCTTGGGCACCCGTTGCAGCATCTTCACGCTGGTGACCGGCAGGACCTCGGGAATGATGGGGGTCTCGCAGCCCGCGACCACCACGCGGTCGCGCAGTCGCAGATACGACTCCGGGTGGAAGAACATCTGTGTGATGGCGTAGTCCGCGCCCGCACGGCACTTGTCCACGAAGTGGGCGACGTCGGTGTCCCAGTCCGCGGAGCGGGGGTGCATCTCCGGGAAGGCGGCGACGCCCACACAGAAGTCGCCCGACTCCTTGATGAGCCGGACGAGCTCGGCCGCGTACGTCACTCCCCGGGGGTGCGGCACCCACTCGCCCATCGGGTCGCCGGGCGGGTCGCCCCGCACGGCGAGCATGTTGCGGATCCCGGCGTCCGCATACTGGCCGATGATGTTCCGCAGTTCGGCGATCGAGTGGTCGACCGCGGTGAGGTGGGCGACGGGCGTGAGGGTCGTGTCCACGACGATCTGCTCCGTCTCCCGGACCGTGGTCGTGCGCGTGGAACCGCCGGCGCCGTAGGTGACGGAGACGAAGTCGGGGGCGACGGCCTCGACCCTCCTGAGCGCGTTCCACAGGTTCCGCTCGCCCTGAGGGGTCTTCGGCGCGTAGAACTCGAACGAGTACGTCGTCTTGCCGGTGGCGAGCATGTCGCGCACGGTGCGTGCGCGATCAGTCCTGGTGGAGGGGGTTCCGAGGGCCATACGGGCAGGTTAGCCAGGGGTGGGCGGTCCCCCAACCGGAGGACGATGATTTGACCGAATTGTCGGCCTACTGTCCACCCCTTGGACAGAAACCCGGACAGCGGCTCCCTCCCTGGTGCCGCTGGCTCTGCCACAGCCGCTTCTAGCCCTGCCGCAACCGCTTCGCGAACTCGGCCGCGGCCGCTGCCGGGTCGTCGGCCTCGGTGATCGCACGGACCACGACCACCCGGCGGGCGCCCGCGTCCAGCACCTGGTCGAGGTTGCACAGGTCGATCCCGCCGATCGCGAACCAGGGGCGGTCGGTGCCCAGGCCGGCCGTGTAGCGCACCAGGTCGAGGCCGGGAGCGTGGCGGCCCGGCTTGGTGGGGGTGGGCCAGCAGGGGCCGGTGCAGAAGTAGTCCACGCCCTCCTGCACGGCGGCCGCGGCGGCCTCGGACTCGGCGTGCGTGGAGCGGCCGATCAGCACCTCGTCGCCGAGGACGGCGCGGGCCGCGGGGACCGGCAGGTCGCCCTGGCCGAGGTGCAGCACGTCGGCGCGGGCGGCGTGGGCGACGTCCGCGCGGTCGTTCACCGCGAGGAGCCTGCCGTGCCGGGCGCAGGCGTCCGCGAAGACCTCCAGGTGTGCGAGCTCCTCGGCGGCCTCCATGCCCTTGTCACGCAGCTGCACGATGTCGACACCGCCGGCCAGGACCGCGTCCAGGAACTCGGGAAGGTCGCCCTGGCGCGTGCGCGCGTCCGTGCACAGGTACAGGCGGGCGTCGGCGAGCGCGGCGCGTGCGGTGTCGGACATACGTGGGTCCCCCCTGGTCGGTGTCCCTGGCGGCTTCGGCGGGTGGCGTACGGGCCACGACGGCCCGCACACCACCCCTGATGTGCGGTTCGGCTCAGACGGCGAGCGCCTGGGCGCGGCGCTTCACCTCCGTGCCGCGATTCTCGCTCAGGGCCTGCGCGGGGGTGCCGGGCAGGGTCGGGTCGGGGGTGAAGAGCCACTCGAGCATCTCTTCGTCCGTGAAGCCGTCGTCCCGCAGGAGCGTCAGGGTGCCGGACAGGCCCTTGACGACCTTGTCCCCGTCGATGAAGGCGGCGGGCACGTGCAGTGCGCGGTTCTCACCCCGGCGTACGGCGATGAGCTGGCCCTCCTTGACCAGCTGCCGCACACGCGTCACCTCGACGCCGAGCTGTTCGGCGATGTCGGGGAGGGTGAGCCAGGCGGGGACGAGAGCATCGATCTTTGCGTCAATCTCGGTCACAGGAACAAGCCTGCCATCCCCCACTGACAGTCGGAAGTCAGGCAGGTCCGGCCGGGATGAGCAGGCTAGTCGGCCGTGGCGTCCTTCAGGGGCTTCGACGGGTCGGCCAGGGCCTGTGTGTCCATGCGGCGGCCCGCCTCGATCAGTCGCCGGCCCTGGGCCAGATCACGCGGGCGGCCGACGGCCAGGAGGGCCACCAGACGGTCCTCGCGGAGCCAGCACACCGTCCAGGCCGGGCTCGTCGGGTCGCCGCGCCAGACCATCCGGTCGGCGGCGGCGTGATGGCCGGCGTACTGCACGAAGCGGCCGAACTGCTCGGACCAGAAGTACGGCACCGGGTCGTAGACCGCCGGTGTCTCGCCGAGGATGTTCGCGGCGACCGTGCGCGGGCCCTGCAGGGCGTTGTCCCAGTGGTGGACGAGCAGCCGTGCGCCGTAGCGGGCGGAGGGGAAGGAGGCGCAGTCGCCGACGGCGTACACGTCCTCGACCGAGGTCCGCAGCCGGTCGTCGGCGAGGACGTCCCCCTGCGGGCCCAGTTCGACGCCGGAGCCGGCCAGCCAGGCCGTGGCGGGGCGGGCGCCGATGCCGACGACGACCGCGTCGGCGGGCAGCCGGGTGCCGTCGGCGAGGACCACCGCGCCGGGCTCCACGCGCTCCACGCGCGCGTGGGTGCGAAGGTCGGCGCCCGCGTCGGCGTACCAGGCGGCCATGGGGGCGGCGACCTCGGCGGGCAGGGCGCCGGCGAGCGGCCGGTCGGCGGCCTCCACGACGGTGACCGCGCAGCCGGCCCCGCGGGCGGCGGTGGCGAACTCGGCGCCGATCCAGCCGGCCCCGACGACCACGATCTCGTGCTGCCGGGCGAGCACCGGCTTCAGCCGTTCGGCGTCGTCCAGGGTGCGCAGCAGATGCACGCCGGGCACCCCCTCGGTGCCGGGCAGGGTGATCGGCTCGGCACCGGTGGCGAGGACCAGGACGTCGTAGGGCACCGGGCCCGCCTCGGTGTCCAGCTCGTGCTCGGCGGGACGCAGGCGGAGCACCTCGCAGCCGAGCCGCAGCTCGACGCCGAGCGACTCGAAGTCCACGTCGAAGGCGGAGTCCTCGGCCTTGCCGAGCAGCACGGCCTTCGACAGCGGCGGCCGGTCGTACGGCTGGTGCGGCTCCGCGCCGATCACGGTGACGGGCCCCTTGAAGCCCTGTTCCCGCAGGGCGACCGCGGTCTGCACCCCCGCCATGCCCGCCCCGACGACGACCACGCGCCGCCCCGCTGACGTGCCCCCTTGCGCTGTCTGCTCGCTCACCCGATCACCATAGACACGTGACAACGCGTCAGTCAGCGGGCGTGACCGGTGACCTCTTCCACAACGCTCGTGCCGGCGCCCGCCTGGGACTCCCACTCCCAGCTCTCCTCCAGCCGCACCCGCCCGTCCGGCAGCTCCACGACCGTGGAGACACAGTGCCCCGAGGAGGTCGTCCCGTCGGCCTTCAGCTGGACGTAGCGGAAGTCCAGCCGGTCGCCGTCCCGGGTGCCGACCAGATGGCCGCGTACGACATCGCCGCCCGCGTACTCCGCCCAGATCTCGCCGTCCTTCTCGTGGTACGCGAACCGGGTGCGGGTACCCACCTGACCTGGGGCTTGGTCCGCCACGGGGGCGAGGATCAGTCCGTCGAGCGACCGGGCCATGGGCAGGGGCTCCCTTACGGGTGACGAGGCGGGCGGGCTAGGGTGGCCACCGTACAAGCACTCGCGGGAGCCCGGACGCACCGGGCTGAGAGGGAGGCTGGCGGCCTCCGACCGTACGAACCTGATCCGGGTCATGCCGGCGAAGGGAGGGGCTGGACGCCCATGTCGTCACGTACGTCCGACGTCCTCGTCATCGGGGGCGGAATCATCGGCCTGGTCACGGCCTGGCGCGCGGCACAGCGCGGGCTCGGCACGGCCGTGGTGGACCCCGAGCCCGGCGGCGGGGCCGCGCGGGTCGCGGCCGGGATGCTGGCCGCGGTCACCGAACTGCACTACGGCGAGGAGCGGCTGCTCGCCCTGAACCTGGAATCGGCCCGCCGCTACCCGGACTTCGCGGCCGAGCTGACCGAACTGACCGGCCACGACCTCGGCTACCGCCGCTGCGGCACCCTGCAGGTCGCGCTCGACGCCGACGACCGCGCCCATCTGCGCGAACTGCACGCCCTGCAGCAGCGCTCCGGCCTGGACTCGCAGTGGCTGTCCGGGCGGGAGTGCCGGCGCCTGGAACCGATGCTGGCGCCCGGGGTGCGCGGCGGGCTGCGGGTCGACGGCGACCACCAGATCGACCCGCGGCGGCTGGCGGCGGCCCTGGTGGCCGCGTGCGAACGGTCCGGTGTGGTGTTCCACCGCGCGTGGGCCGCGCGGCTGGACGTCGTACGGGAGCGGGCCGCCGGGGTGACCACGGCGGACGGCACCGGGCTGCGCGCCGGGCAGGTGGTGCTCGCGGCCGGGAGCATGAGCGGGCGGCTCGCGGGCGTGCCCGAGGCGCTGCTGCCGCCGGTGCGGCCGGTGAAGGGGCAGGTGCTGCGGCTGACCGTGCCGCCCCGGTACGCGCCCTTCCTGAGCCGGACCGTACGAGCCGTGGTGCGCGGCGGCCATGTCTACCTCGTGCCCCGGGAGAACGGCGAGCTGGTCGTCGGCGCGACCAGCGAGGAACTGGGCTGGGACACGACCGTCACCGCGGGCGGCGTGTACGAGCTGCTGCGCGACGCCCATGAGCTGGTGCCGGGCATCACCGAACTGCCGCTCACCGAGACCCGGGCCGGGCTGCGTCCCGGCTCACCCGACAACGCGCCGCTGCTCGGCCCGTCCGGGCTCGACGGGCTGCTGCTGGCCACCGGGCACTACCGCAACGGGGTGCTGCTCACGCCGGTCACCGGCGATGTCATGGCACGGCTGCTGGCCGACGGCGAACTGCCGGAAGAGGCCCGTCCGTTCACCCCGCGGCGCTTCGGCGCCGCCGCCGTCCTCATGGAGCAGCCCGCATGAGCATCTCCCTCACTGTTTCCATCTCCGTCAACGGAGAGCGCCGGGAGATCGTTCCGGGTACCGCTCTCGACGTCGTCGTACGGTCGCTGGCCCCGTCGCCCTCCGGGGTGGCCGCCGCCGTCAACGAGACCGTCGTCCCGCGTGCGCAGTGGGCGGCCACGGCGCTGGCCGAGGGCGACCGGGTCGAAGTCCTCACCGCGGTCCAGGGAGGCTGAGCCATGGCCGACGATCCCTTGGTCCTCGGAGGTACGACCTTCTCGTCGCGGCTGATCATGGGTACGGGCGGGGCGCCCAGCCTGGACGTGCTGGAGCGGGCGCTGGTCGCCTCCGGTACGGAACTGACGACGGTCGCGATGCGGCGGGTGGACCCCTCCGTGCACGGTTCGGTGCTGTCGGTGCTGCAGAAGCTGGGCATCCGGGTGCTGCCGAACACGGCGGGCTGTTTCACCGCGGGCGAGGCCGTGCTGACCGCGCGGCTGGCGCGGGAGGCACTGGGCACGGATCTGATCAAGCTGGAGGTCATCGCCGACGAGCGGACGCTGCTGCCGGATCCGGTGGAGCTGCTGGAGGCGGCGGAGACGCTGGTCGACGACGGGTTCACGGTGCTGCCGTACACCAATGACGACCCCGTGCTGGCGCGGAAGCTGGAGGACGCCGGGTGTGCCGCGGTGATGCCGCTCGGCTCGCCGATCGGGTCCGGGCTCGGGATCCGCAATCCCCACAACTTCCAGCTGATCGTCGAGCACGCGCGTGTGCCGGTGATTCTGGACGCGGGGGCCGGTACGGCGTCCGATGCCGCGCTGGCCATGGAGCTGGGGTGTGCGGGGGTGATGCTCGCCTCCGCGGTGACGCGCGCGCAGGAGCCGGAACTCATGGCGGCGGCGATGCGGCATGCCGTGGAGGGGGGTCGGCTGGCCCGGCTGGCGGGACGGATTCCGCGCAGGCACTTCGCGCAGGCCTCATCTCCCACCGAAGGACGCGCCCGCCTGGATCCCGAGCGCCCGGCCTTCTGATCGCGCAAGAGTCACAGCTGTGCTGCATTCCGTCACCGGAACAGCGCAGTGTGCGGCACTGTCGGTCCGTCCTCGTAGACTCCCCTGCGTGGATACGACCCTTCAGGACCCCCTCGTCGGCCAGGTGCTCGACGGCCGTTATCGCGTCGACGCGCGGATCGCGGTCGGCGGGATGGCCACGGTCTACCGGGCCCTGGACACCCGTCTGGACCGTGTGCTCGCGCTGAAGGTGATGCACCCGACCCTCGCGGCCGACGGATCCTTCGTGGAGCGGTTCATACGGGAGGCCAAGTCCGTCGCCCGGCTGGCGCACCCGAACGTGGTGCAGGTCTTCGACCAGGGGACCGACGGGTCGTACGTGTACCTGGCGATGGAGTACGTCGCCGGGTGCACCCTGCGGGACGTCCTGCGCGAGCGAGGGGCGCTGCAGCCCCGCGCGGCCCTCGACATCCTCGAACCCGTCCTCGCCGCGCTCGGCGCCGCGCACCGGGCCGGGTTCGTGCACCGGGACATGAAGCCCGAGAACGTGCTGATAGGCGACGACGGGCGGGTCAAGGTCGCCGACTTCGGGCTGGTCCGGTCCGTGGACACCCAGACCAGCACGACGGGTGCCGTGCTCGGGACCGTCTCGTACCTCGCCCCTGAGCAGATCGAACAGGGCACCGCCGATCCGCGCGTCGACGTCTACGCGTGCGGTGTCGTGCTCTACGAGATGCTGACCGGCGGCAAACCGCACGCCGGGGACTCCCCCGCCCAGATCCTCTACAAACACATCCACGAGGACGTGCCGCCGCCCTCGGCCCTGGTGCCGGGGCTGCCGTACGAGCTGGACGAGCTGGTCGCCTCGGCGACCGCCCGCACCCCGGACATCCGGCCGTACGACGCCGTGGCGCTGCTCGCCCAGGTGCGCGAGGCGCGCCAGGGGCTGAGAGACGAGCAGCTGGACGCCGTGCCGCCGCAGGCGCTGACCGCGGAGCACGACAACGCCGGTGACCGTACGAGCGTGATACCGCGCTCACTCACCGTGCCCCGGCCGCTGCCCGTCAACGAGGAGGAGCCGGCCGGGGGCGTGGTCCGGCACACCACCCGGCTGCATGCACCACCGGTGCCGCCCCGGCGCTCCCGGCGGCTGGTGCTGACGATCGTCGCCGCCGTGCTGGTGGTGTTGGGAGTGGGCGCCGGGGTCTGGTACATCAACTCCGGGCAGTTCACGAAGGTCCCGCCACTGCTGGCGAAGACCGAGGCGCAGGCCCGGGACCGGCTCAGTGCGGCCGGACTCGAGGTCGGGCGGGTCAGGCGTGAGTACAACGACACCGTCCAGCGGGGCACGGTCATCGGCACCGACCCCGCTCCCGGAGCCCGGATCCGCGACCACGACTCGGTGGCACTGACCATCTCGCTGGGCCCGGAGACGGTGAACGTGCCCGATGTGACGGGCCGCACGCTCGCCGAGGCGCGGGCGCGGCTGAGGGCGGACGGCCTGGAACCGGGCATGGTCACCCGGGAGTTCAGCGATTCCGTCGCCAAGGGCTCGGTGATCGCCACGACACCGCAGGGCGGTACCAAGCGGCACGCCGGGTCGGCGATCGCACTGACCGTCAGCAAGGGCAGCCCGATCGACGTACCCGACGTCACCGGTGAGGACCTGGACACCGCCCGCCAGAATCTGACCGACGCCGGGCTGCAGGTGAAGATCGCTCCCCAGCCGGTCAACTCCGAGTACGACAAGGGCAAGGTGGCCCAGCAGAGCCCGGGCAACGGCAGCCAGGCCGCCGAGGGCGACACGGTGACGCTGACGCTGTCCAAGGGGCCCGAAATGGTCGAGGTGCCGAACGTGGTCGGCGACAGCGTCGACGACGCCCACAAGGCGCTGGAGGGTGCCGGGTTCAAGGTGGAGGAGGACCGGGGCCTGCTCGGGCTGTTCGGCGACACGGTGAAGAAGCAGTCGGTGCAGGCCGGCGACAAGGCGGCCAAGGGGTCGACCATCACGATCACCATCCGGTGACCGGGGTCACCGGGGGACCGTGGTCCGGCGGCCGGTGCGGGCATGACACCCTGAACGGGTGAGTCCCGTTGTCCCGCCCCCGTCGTCCCGGCCGCGCAATCCCGTCGGCGGTCATGTCCCCGTCGCCGGTGGTCTGCACTCCGTGGGGCTGTCGTACGCCCATGACCTGAAGGCCGAGGCCGTGCAGGTCTTCGTGGCCAATCCGCGCGGCTGGGCCACGCCCGCCGGGAATCCCCGGCAGGACGAGGCCTTCTCCACGGCCTGCGCCGAGGAGTCGCTCCCGGTGTACGTCCATGCCCCCTACCTGATCAACTTCGGCTCGCACACCGAGGCGACCGTGGAGCGGTCGGTGGAGTCGCTGCGGCACTCCCTGCGGCGCGGGCGGGAGATCGGTGCGCTGGGCGTGGTCGTGCACACCGGGAGCGCGACCGGCGGGCGGAGCCGTGAGGTGGCGCTGCGCCAGGTGCGGGAGCGCCTGCTGCCGCTGCTGGACGAGCTGACGCACGACGACGACCCGTTCCTGCTGCTGGAGTCGACGGCCGGACAGGGCGCCTCGCTCTGTGCCCGCACCTGGGACTTCGGCCCGTACTTCGAGGCGCTGGACGCGCACCCGAAGCTCGGGGTCTGCCTGGACACCTGCCACATCTTCGCCGCCGGGCACGACCTGACCGGCCCGAGCGGCATGCACCAGACCCTCGATCTCCTGGTGGACACCGTCGGCGAGGGCCGCCTGAAGCTGATCCACGCCAACGACTCCAAGGACGTGGTCGGCGCGCACAAGGACCGGCACGAGAACATCGGCGCCGGCCACATCGGCGAGGACCCGTTCCGGGCCCTGATGACCCACCCCGCGACCGAGGGCGTCCCCCTGATCATCGAGACGCCGGGTGGCAAGGTGGGGCACGCGGCGGATGTGGAGCGGCTGAAGAAGCTGAGGGACGGCTGAGGCGCCGGGGTCAGTCGTCGCCGGACATGGACGACGAGATCTAGACCTTACCGGCCCGATGTCACAGCTCGGGGCCGTCTCCGGGTTCCTCCTGGTACGAGTACCGCTGTTCCTTCCAGGGGTCGCCGATGTTGTGGTAGCCCCGTTCCTCCCAGAAGCCGCGGCGGTCGGTGGTCATGTACTCGACGCCGCGGACCCATTTCGGGCCCTTCCAGGCGTACAGGTGGGGCACGATCAGGCGGACCGGGAAGCCGTGCTCGGCGGTGAGAAGTTCGCCGTCCTTGTGGGTGGCGAACAGGGCGCGGTCAGAGGCGAAGTCCGACAGGCGCAGGTTGGAGCTGAAGCCGTACTCGGCCCAGACCATCACATGGGTGACGTCCGGCGCCGGCGGGGCCAGCTCGAGGATGGTGCGGGCGGGGATGCCGCCCCACTCCGCGCCGACCATGCTGAACTTCGTCACGCAGTGCAGATCGGCCACCACGGTGGTGTACGGCAGGGCCGTGAACTCCTCGTGGTTCCAGATGTGCTTGTCACCGTCGGCGGTGGCGCCGAAGACCCGGAACTCCCAGCGCTCGGGGCGGAACTTCGGGACGGGGCCGTAGTGCGTGACCGGCCAGCCGCGCTGGAGCCGCTGACCCGGCGGAAGCTCGGACCCTACCGTTGCTCCAGACGCTCGCTCCACCGGATGACCCATGTATCCATCCTGACAGACCTCGGGCAGTGCCCTTGACCACGCATCCAGAAAGCGGACAAGCAGCATCAATCCATCGCGTACTTACTAAGTACGCACTTACTGGACGATCTTCGGCGCCGGTGCAATCATGCCGCCGCACACCTCCCCCGTTTCCCGTGTGGAAGGAGCCGCTGCGATGCAGGGCGACCCCGAGGTCATCGAGTTCCTCAACGAGCAGCTCACCGGCGAGCTGACCGCGATCAACCAGTACTTCCTGCACGCGAAGATGCAGGAGAACTTCGGCTGGTACAAGCTCGCCAAGTACACGCGGCACGAGTCGTTCGACGAGATGAAGCACGCGGAGGTGCTGACCGACCGGATCCTGTTCCTGGAGGGGCTGCCCAACTACCAGCGGCTCTTCCACGTGCGGGTCGGACAGACCGTGCGGGAGATGTTCGAGGCCGACCGGCAGATCGAGGTCGAGGCGATCGACCGGCTGCGGCGGGGCATCAAGGTGATGCGCGAGAAGGGCGACATCACGTCCGCCAACATCTTCGAGGACATCCTCGCGGACGAGGAGCACCACATCGACTACCTCGACACCCAGCTGGAGCTGGTGGAGAAGCTGGGCGAGGCGCTCTACATCGCGCAGGTCATCGAGCAGCCGGAGAGCTAGGCGGCTTCCGGGAGCCCGGTTTCCGCGAGCCCGGTTTCCGCGAGCCCGGTTTCCGCGAGCTCGGTTTCCGGGAGCTCGGCTTCCGGCAGCGCGGAGAGGACCGCCCTGCCCTGGTCGGCCAGCTCACGCCGCGGGCAGGCGCCCCGGCCGAGGAGGGCCTGGATCCGGCGCACGCAGGAGCCGCAGTCCGTGCCCGCCTTGCAGGCGGAGGCTATCTGGCGGGGGGTGCAGGCACCGTCCTCCGCGTGCTGCTTGACCTGGGCCTCGGTGATGCCGAAGCAGCTGCAGACGTACACGCGGATTCACCTCCCGATGCGGGATCGCTCTCTTGGTGCCATCCCCTTGATCGGTGAGGCAAACCTAACCTTACCTGCCGCGCAGGATCCGCAAAAGTGGTGAGGGGCGCGGATCCGATGTGATCCGCGCCCCAGATCGCCCACAGGCCCCGACCGGACCTGCCGGACTACTGGTCCCGGTACATCTCCGCCACCAGGAAGGCCAGGTCCAGCGACTGGCTGCGGTTCAGCCGCGGGTCGCAGGCCGTCTCGTAGCGCTGATGCAGGTCGTCGACGAAGATCTCGTCGCCGCCGCCCACGCACTCGGTGACGTCGTCGCCGGTCAGCTCCACATGGATGCCGCCCGGGTGGGTGCCGAGCGCCTTGTGCACCTCGAAGAAGCCCTTGACCTCGTCGAGCACGTCGTCGAAGCGGCGGGTCTTGTGCCCGGAGGCCGCCTCGAAGGTGTTGCCGTGCATCGGGTCGGTCACCCAGGCCACCGTCGCACCGGACGCCGTGACCTTCTCCACCAGCTCGGGGAGCCGGTCGCGGATCTTGTCGGCGCCCATGCGGACGATGAAGGTCAGCCGGCCCGGCTCCCGCTCGGGATCGAGGCGGTCGATGTACTGCAGCGCCTCCTCGGCCGTCGTCGTCGGGCCGAGCTTGATGCCGATCGGGTTGCGGATCTGCGAGGCGAACTCGATGTGCGCGTGGTCCAGCTGCCGGGTGCGCTCACCGATCCACACCATGTGCGCGGAGACGTCGTACAGCTTGCCGGTGCGCGAGTCGACCCGGGTCAGGGCGGACTCGTAGTCCAGCAGCAGCGCCTCGTGCGAGGAGTACAGCTCGACGGTCTTGAACTCCTCCGGGTCCGTGCCGCAGGCCCGCATGAAGTTCAGCGCGTTGTCGATCTCCCGGGCGAGCTGCTCGTAGCGCTGGCCCGACGGCGAGGTCTTCACGAAGTCCTGGTTCCAGGCGTGCACCTGGCGCAGGTCGGCGTAACCGCCGGTGGTGAAGGCGCGCACCAGGTTCAGCGTGGACGCCGACGCGTGGTACATGCGCTTGAGCCGCTCGGGGTCCGGGACGCGGGCGGCCTCGGTGAAGTCGAAGCCGTTGACCGAGTCACCCCGGTAGGTCGGCAGCGTCACCCCGTCGCGGGTCTCGGTCGGCTTGGAGCGGGGCTTGGAGTACTGCCCGGCGATACGGCCGACCTTCACCACGGGCACGGCGGCCGCGTAGGTGAGGACGGCACCCATCTGGAGCAGCGTCTTCAGCTTGTTGCGGATGTGATCGGCGGACACCGCGTCGAAGGCCTCGGCGCAGTCGCCGCCCTGGAGGAGGAACGCCTCTCCCTTGGCGACGGCCGCCATCCGGGCGCGCAGCTGGTCGCACTCGCCCGCGAAGACGAGCGGCGGATACGACTCGAGGTCCGCGATCACTGCGCGCAGAGCCTCGGGGTCGGGGTACTCGGGCTGCTGCGCCGCGGGCAGGTTTCGCCAGGTGTTGCCAGCGCTCGGGCTGGTCTTAGCGTTCACGGTCACCTCGTAAACATTACGGGGTCGTGTCGCATGCCCCATCTTCTGGCTCGAAGGGTGAGACGCGACGGTTGTCCTGTGGACAGGGGGACGGGTGCGGTAGGGTTCCTGCCATGTTCGCGCTTTCGATCCAGAACTGCACCCAGGACTGGTGGTGGACCGCTCATCCGGCGGCCCACTGACTGCGCGTACGCAAGACTTCGCGAAGGCCGCCCGAGGGGCGGCCTTCGGTGTGTCCGGGGTCGTTCCTCACCGACATCGACGGAAGAGGACCCATGGACCTGGCACAGCTCCTGCACGACGACCGCCCCTTCGCCCTGCTCCGCCGCCGCACCCCGGGCCGCGACGAGCACCCCGTGGAGCTGCTGATCGGCCCGGTGACCGGCCGCGACCGGCTCGCCGACCTGCCCGACGAGGGGCTCGCGCTGGTCCCGTTCCGGCAGATCCGCGAGCGCGGCTTCGACGTCCGCGACGACGGCACCCCGCTGCTGGTGCTGACCCCGGAGGAGTCGTACGAGCTCCCGCTGGACGAGGCCCTTCGGCAGCTGCCCGGTCATGCCGTGCGCGTCGAGGGCGGCGGCTTCGACGTCGGCGACGAGGAGTACGGCGAGATCGTCGGGAGGGTGCTGGCGGAGGAGATCGGCCGGGGCGAGGGCGCGAACTTCGTGATCCGGCGCACGTACGAGGGCGGGATCCCGGGGTTCGGCCGCGCCGACGCGCTCGCGCTGTTCCGGCGGCTGCTGGCGGGCGAGCGCGGCGCGTACTGGACGTTCGTCGTGCACACCGGGGACCGCACGCTGGTGGGCGCGAGCCCCGAGGTGCACGTCCGGATGTCCAGCGGCACGGTCGTCATGAACCCGATCAGCGGGACGTACCGCTATCCCGCCGAGGGCCCGACCCCGGAGCACCTGCTCTCCTTCCTCGCCGACGGCAAGGAGATCGAGGAGCTGTCGATGGTGGTCGACGAGGAACTGAAGATGATGTGCACCGTCGGCGACATGGGCGGGGTGGTCGTCGGGCCGCGGCTGAAGGAGATGGCGCACCTCGCGCACACCGAGTACGAGCTGCGCGGGAAGTCCTCCCTGGACGTGCGGGAGGTACTGAAGGAGACCATGTTCGCGGCGACGGTGACCGGTTCGCCGGTGCAGAACGCCTGCCGGGTGATCGAGCGCCACGAGGTGGGCGGGCGCGGCTACTACGCGGGTGCGCTGGCGCTGCTGGGCCGGGACTCCGGGGGCGCGCAGACGCTGGACTCCCCCATCCTGATCCGCACCGCCGACATCTCGGCCGAGGGTCATCTGCGCGTCCCGGTCGGGGCGACGCTGGTGCGCGGCTCGGACCCGGCGGGCGAGGTCGCCGAGACGCACGCGAAGGCGGCGGGCGTGCTGGCGGCCCTCGGGGTACGGCGGTCCCGGCCGCGCGCGGAGCGGGAGCGGCCCCGGCTGGCCGACGATCCGCGGGTGCGGGCGGCGCTGGACGGGCGGCGGGCCGCGCTCGCGCCGTTCTGGCTGCGGATGCAGGAGCAGGCACGGGAGCTCACCGGCCACGCCCTGGTCGTCGACGGCGAGGACACCTTCACGGCGATGCTCGCGCACGTGTTGCGGTCGAACGGGCTGGACGTCACCGTCCGGCGGTACGACGAGCCGGGACTGCGGGCGGCCGTGCTCGCGCACGAGGGCCCGGTGGTGCTCGGCCCCGGGCCGGGCGACCCTTCCGATCCGGCCGACCCGAAGATGCGCTTCCTGCGCCAGCTGACCGCCACGGTGATCCGGGAACACCGGCACAGGGTGCTGGGTGTCTGCCTGGGCCACGAGCTGATCGCGGCCGAGCTGGGGCTGGACATCGTCCGCAAGGAGGTCCCCCACCAGGGGGCGCAGACCACGATCGACCTGTTCGGGCGCCCCGAGACGGTCGGCTTCTACAACAGCTTCGTCGCCCACTGCGACGAGGAGGCGGCCCGTGAACTGGCCGCGCACGGCGTGGAGGTGAGCCGGGCGGCGAACGGTGAGGTGCACGCGCTGCGCGGACCGGGGTTCGCCGGGGTGCAGTTCCACCCGGAGTCGATCCTGACGCTGAACGGGGCGACGGTCGTACGGGAACTGGTGGGCCGGCTGCGCCGTACGACCGTGTAGCCGTCCGGGGCCGCGGTCAGCCGAAGAACACCCCGACCTCCTCGTACAGCTTCGGGTTCACCGTCTTCAGCCTGGCCGTGGCCTCGGAGATCGGGACGCGGACGATGTCGGTGCCGCGCAGGGCGACCATCGTGCCGAAGTCGCCGCCGTGGACGCAGTCGATGGCGTGCAGGCCGAAGCGGGTGGCGAGCCAGCGGTCGAAGGCACTGGGTGTGCCGCCGCGCTGGACATGGCCGAGGACCGTGGTCCGGGCCTCCTTGCCGGTGCGGCTCTCGATCTCCTTGGCCAGCCACTCGC
Source organism: Streptomyces sp. NPDC001393 (assembly GCF_053597455.1). Lineage (NCBI taxonomy): Bacteria > Bacillati > Actinomycetota > Actinomycetes > Kitasatosporales > Streptomycetaceae > Streptomyces > Streptomyces sp. NPDC001393. Next base: position 622,755 of record NZ_JBSFIH010000001.1, on the reverse strand, counting down.
CGACCCCGGACAGGCGCACATGCCCGAAGGAGTCCAGCGACCCGTCCTTGAGCACCATGTCGCCGTCCTTCGGCATGGCGCCCTCGGCGACGACCACGATGGGCGCGTACGACGCCCGGAAGCGGGAGGTCACCCAGGCGCAGACCTGGTCGACGTCGAAGCGCTGCTCGGGGATGAGGATGACGTTGGCGCCGCCGGCGAGGCCCGAGTGCAGGGCGATCCAGCCGGCGTGCCGGCCCATCACCTCCACGACCAGGACCCGCATATGGGACTCGGCGGTGGTGTGCAGCCGGTCGATGGCCTCGGTGGCGATGTTGACGGCGGTGTCGAAGCCGAAGGTGTAGTCGGTGGCCGACAGGTCGTTGTCGATGGTCTTGGGCACCCCGACGCAGGGCACCCCGTACTCGTCGGACAGCCGCGCGGCGACGCCCAGGGTGTCCTCGCCGCCGATCGCGACGAGGGCCTGGACGTCCAGCTTGGCCAGGTTGTCCTTGATCCGGCGGATGCCGTTCTCCGCCTTGAGGGGGTTGGTGCGCGAGGAGCCCAGAATGGTGCCGCCGCGGGGCAGGATGCCGCGCACCGCGGGGATGTCGAGACGGACGGTGTCGCCCTCGAGGGGACCCCGCCAGCCGTCCCGGAAGCCGACGAAGTCATAGCCGTACTCCTGCACGCCCTTGCGGACGATGCCCCGGATGACGGCGTTGAGCCCGGGGCAGTCGCCGCCTCCGGTCAGTACTCCGACCCGCATGGAAAAGTCCCTTCACCGCGGTTCCCTGACAGAGAGTCACGCTAATGGTGATTCGCGTCACACCGGGAGAGGCGGGAAGGGTGATTCAGGCGTACGGCCGCCCGGCGGGCCCTACTCGTCGTCGAGTCCGCACTCGATGGCGTACCGCACCAGCTCGACCCTGTTGTGCAACTGCAGCTTGCCGAGGGTGTTCTGGACGTGGTTCTGCACCGTGCGGTGGGAGATGACGAGGCGTTCGGCGATCTGCTTGTAGCTCAGGCCCTTGGCGACCAGCCGCAGCACCTCCGTCTCCCGGTCCGTCAGCCGGGGCGCGCCGGGCTCGTCGGTGTCGGGAGCCGGCGCCGGCTCGGCGGCCAGGCGGCGGTACTCGCCGAGGACGAGCCCGGCGAGGCCCGGCGTGAACACCGGGTCGCCGACTGCGGTACGGCGCACCGCGTCCACCAACTCCTCGGTGGAAGCCGACTTCAGCAGATAGCCGGTCGCGCCGGACTTCACCGCCTCCAGCACGTCGGCGTGCTCACCGCTCGCCGAGAGGACGAGGACGCGCAACGCCGGGTTGTGGGCGACGACTTCCTTGCACACCTGGACGCCGGGCTTGGCCGGCAGGTTGAGGTCCAGCACGAGGACGTGGGGGACGGCGGCCCTGGCGCGGCGGACCGCCTGCTCGCCGTCGCCGGCGGTGGCGACCACGTGGAAGCCGGACTCGGTCAGGTCCCGGGCGACCGCGTCGCGCCACATGGGGTGGTCGTCCACCACCATGACCTTGATCGGGTCCTGCTGCTCGCTCATCGACGTCCCGCCTTCGCGTTCTTCGGTACCTTCAGTTCCACTTCCGTGCCCTGCCCGGGGACGGAGACCAGTTCGGCGCTGCCGCCCAGGTCCCGCAGCCGCCCCCGGATCGACTGGGCCACGCCGAGCCGGCCCTCCCCCTCGGCCTGGGCGAGCCGGCCCTCGGGGATGCCGGGGCCGTCGTCCCGGACGGTCACGACGACCTCGTCCGGCTCGTCCTCGACCAGGATCCAGGCCCGGGCCTGCTCGCCCGCGTGCCTGCGTACGTTGTCCAGGGCGGCGCCGACCGCGGCGGCCAGCTCCCGCGCGGCCGGCCGGGGCAGCCCGACCGGCGCACCGGGCTCGGCCAGGCTCACCCGGGCCCCGGCGTAGGGCGCCAGGAGGGCGCGCAGGTCGACCGGTCCGTCGTCGTCGGGCTCCTCCACCGCGCGTACCACGGCTCCCGCGGCCGCGTCCTCCGACACCCGGGAAACCGGCAGCAGACCGCCGGAGACCAGGGTGCGCAGCGCCACCTCCTGCTCCCCCGCGAGCCGCCCCAGCTCCGCCGCCTCGCCGCCGATGACCGCGCCGCGCCGCTGCACCATCGCCAGCACCTGGAGCACGCCGTCGTGGATGTCCCGGGCCAGCCGCTCCCGCTCCCGGGTGGCGGCCTCGATCTCCAGGGCACGGGCGAGGGTGCGCTCGGAGGCGCGGGCGACCTCCACGACGTAGCCGATGGCGAGGGAGGCCACCCAGAGGAGGATCAGGCTGTGCACGGTGTCCCGGGCGGGATGGCCGCGTTCGACCAGGTTGGCCAGCGCGACCGGCGTGGCGGCGACGGCCGCCCAGCGCCAGCCGCCCTTGATCGCGAAGGCCAGCACCGCGCCGGCGGTCCATATCGACGGCAGCGTGGGGCCGCCCGCGATCCGCTGGTGGCTGTCGGCGAGCGGGGTGATCAGGACGCCGGTGAGGGCGATGGTCAGGTCGACAGCCAGGAAGCGCTTGGTGCAGCTCGCCGCGTTGCGCACCCTCGGCAGGGTGGCGGGGGTCCAGACGGCCAGGACGGCGAAGTAGCAGACGGCCGCCCAGGGGCGCGTGTAGAGGCCGTACCGGGTGGCGCCCAGGCCGATGGCGTACAGCATGGTCAGCACGCGGTAGCCGGTGAGCGCGCGCCACAGCGGCAGCTCGACCGACATCCTCATCACGCGCTCGCGCCTGGCCATGTCCCCCGTCCCCCGAGCCCTCCGTCAGGCCTGCTCAGGCCTCGGCCTTCTTCTCGGCCTCCCTGGCCTTCTCCGCTTCCTTGGCGGCCTTCGCCGCCTCCGCGATCTGCCGCTTGGCGGCCGTCGCGTACATGTCGACGTACTCCTGGCCGGAGAGCTTCATGATCTCGTACATGACCTCGTCGGTCAGGGCGCGCAGGACGAAGCGGTCGTGCTCCATGCCGTGGTAGCGGCTGAAGTCCAGCGGCTTGCCGATGCGGATGCCGGGCCGCATCAGCTTCGGCATCACCTTGCCGGGCGGCTGGATCTTCTCGGTGTCGATCATCGCCACGGGGATGACCGGAGCGCCGGTGGCGAGCGCCACGCGCGCGAGGCCGCCCGGCTTGCCCCGGTAGAGCCGCCCGTCGGGCGAGCGGGTGCCCTCGGGGTAGATGCCGAACAGCTCGCCGCGCTCCAGCACCTCTATGCCGCTCTTGATCGCGGCCTCGCCGGCGCCGCGCGCCCCGGAGCGGTCCACCGGGAGCTGTCCGACGCCCTTGAAGAAGGCGGCGGTGAGCCGGCCCTTCACACCGGGGGTGGTGAAGTACTCGGCCTTCGCGATGAAGGTGACCTTGCGGTCCAGGACCGCGGGCAGGAAGAACGAGTCCGAGAAGGACAGGTGATTGCTCGCCAGGATGGCGGGACCTGAGGCCGGTATGTTCTCCAGGCCCTCCACCCAGGGCCTGAAGGCGACCTTCAGCGGCCCCCCGATGGCGACCTTCATCGTGCCGTACAACACCCGCGTGCCTCCTGTATCCGTCGAACAGACCTTAACCCGTCAGGAACGTCAAAGGCCCCGACGACCCTGGTCGGTGTCGGTGCGGTCGCGTACGGTGAAGCACATCCGCACGTTTCCCTCACGCCGCCACCGGTCACCGGTGGGGCTCTCGTCAGGAACAGGAGCGTCGAAGGTGCCGGTCCTCCCCGGAGCCGAGCCGTACCGCCACGAGGGCGGGGAGGTGGGGGTCCTCCTCTGCCACGGTTTCACCGGCTCGCCCCAGTCGCTGCGCCCCTGGGCGGAGCACCACGCGGCGCACGGCCTGACCGTGTCGCTGCCCCTGCTGCCCGGCCATGGCACCCGCTGGGAGGACATGCAGGTCACCGGCTGGCAGGACTGGTACGCGGAGGTGGACCGCGAGCTGCGCGTCCTCACCGAGCGCTGCTCGCAGGTGTTCGTCGCCGGCCTGTCGATGGGCGGCGCACTGGCGCTGAGGCTGGCGGCCCGGCACGGCGAGCGGGTCGCGGGCGCGGTGGTCGTCAACCCGGCGAACAAGGTGCACGGCCTGTCGGCGTACGCCCTTCCGGTGGCCCGGCATCTCGTGCGGACGACGAAGGGCATCGCCAGCGACATCGCCAAGGAGGGCGCCGCCGAGCTGGGCTACGACCGGGTGCCGCTGCACGCGGCGCACTCGCTGCGGGTGTTCCTGCGCCGGCTGGACGGCGAGCTGCCCCAGGTCACCCAGCCGTTGCTGCTGCTGCGCAGCGCCCAGGACCATGTCGTCCCGGCGGCCGACTCGGCCCGGGTGCTGAGCCGGGTGTCGTCCACGGACGTGACGGAGATCGTGCTGGAACACAGCTACCACGTGGCGACGTTGGACCAGGATGCGGACCGGATCTTCGAGGAGAGCCTCGGCTTCATGGGCCGCCTCGCACCCAGTCTCGGCAAGGAAGGGACGGCCACAGGTGGCTGAGCACGAGTCCGACCGCGAAGGCCGCGACGGCCGCGAGCCGGACGAGCAGAAGGTGCCCTTCGACGAGGACGCCGCCTGGCGGGCCATCGTCGCCGGGTACGGCGAGGAGCCGCCGGACCCACCGGGCGCCCGGCCCTTCAAGCCGGTGGAGGATCTGGCGCTGCCGGAGCCGGAGCAGGGCGCCGAGAGCGACACCGACAAGGCGCCGGTCCGGCCGCTGGGCAGCTCGGTCTCCTTCGCGCCCGGTGTCGGGCCGCGCGACCACACCCCGCCCGAGCCCTCCGAGGACGACTTCGACGAGGACGACGAGGGCCACTTCGTCCCGCCGGAGCCGCCGCCGCTGCCGACCGCCGACACCACCGCGAAATTCGCCTGGCTGGGCGTCGTGGGCGGGCCGGTTCTCCTTCTCCTGGCGGTGCTGCTCGGCTGGGACATGACCTGGTGGCTGACGACCCTCGGCATCGGCGGCTTCCTCGGCGGCTTCGCCACGCTGGTGATGCGGATGCGCACGGACGACGAGGGGGACGACGACCCGGGCCGGGGCGCGGTGGTCTGAGGGCGAGGGGACGCCCGGGCTAGTGCCCCGGCAGGCAACGTTTGCCCGTCAAGGAGCGGCGTCCGGTGCGTGCTCTGGGGGTCCCCCCCGGCCGAAGGCTGGGGGAGTGCCGGGTGCAAGTCCTCGTACTGGATGTACTTGGGCTTGTGCCCGGTGCGGCGAGTGGGGCACCTCCCACGCCCTTAAGGCAGTGGGGGAGCGTGCCGGGCGTCGCGACGGGGCGAACGTTGCCTGTTGGGGCACTAGGTTCCTACAGAGCTCATGCCACCGGTACGCGCAGGGCGGCGAGGACCGGGAGATGGTCCGTCGCCGCGGTCAAGTCGGCCCGAGTGACTCCCGGTTGGTCCAGCGGGACCCCGCAGCCGAGCACCTCGATGCCCTTGGTCGCGAAGACGGCGTCGATGCGCTGCGGGGGGTCACTGTGCGGCCAGGTGGTCTCGCCGCCCCAGGGGGCAGCGGCGCGGCAGTCCTGGAGACTCGCGGAGAGCAGCCCGAAAGTGGGGCCGCCGGGGCCTTCGTTGAGGTCGCCGCCGGCGACGGCGTGGTCGACGCCGAGTCCAGCGAGGCGCTCAAGGAGCATGCCGCCCTGCTCGTACCGCTCCTTGTCATCCAGGCTCAGATGACAGCTGATCACGCCCAGCCGGGCCCCGCCGACCCGGACCACGGCCGTGGCGAAGCCGCGCCGGTGGAGTCCGGGGGTGAGCGGGAGGAGGACGTCCTCCGTGCGCTCGACGGTGGCCCGGAGCGAGCAGAGGATCGCCGGGCCGGCCGCGGTGGCGCCGCCGGTGAGGACGACCTGTCCGGAGGCCGCCGCCAGCCGGGCCAGCTTCTTGCGCCAGCGGAAGAAGCGGGGGGCTTCCTGGATCAGGACCAGGTCGGGGGCGCAGGCGGTGATGATCCTGGCCAGGGCGTCGGTGTCGTCGCGCATCGAGCGGATGTTGTAGCTCAGGACGCGGATGACCGCGGAACCGTCGGACTCGGTACGGGAGTTGGGAAGCAGCCTGCTGGTCGCCATGCCGGTCAACATACGACGATACCGACCGGCATACGACGATGCCCGCCCGTCCCGGGACCGGACGGGCGGGCACTGTCGTACGACGTCTCACATGATCGGGTCGGGCTCCCGGGCCAGGTCCGCCGCGCCCACCAGGCCCGCCTTGTTGCCGAGCTGGGCGGCGATCACGTCGGCCACCGGGCGCCAGTTGCCGCCGACCAGCCAGCGCTTGTAGGACTTGCGGATCGGGTCGAGGACCAGCTCGCCCTCGTCCGAGAGGCCGCCGCCGACGATGAACGCGGACGGGTCGAACAGGGAGGCCAGGTCGGCGAGGCCCGCGCCGGCCCAGCGGGCCAGCTCGCGGTAGGAGTCGACGGCCACCGGGTCACCCTGGCGGGCGGCCATGGAGATGTGCTTGCCCTCGATGCCGTCGGGGGTGCCGTCACCGAGGCCGAGCAGGATCTCGGCGTTCTCGGGGGTGGCGTTGGCGCGCTGCTTGGCGTATCTGACGAGCGCGCGGCCGGAGGCGTACTGCTCCCAGCAGCCCTGCGAGCCGCAGCCGCACAGCAGGCCGTCCGGGACCATCCGGATGTGACCGAACTCCGCGGCCACGCCGAAGTGGCCGCGGCGCAGCTTGTTGCCGATGATGATGCCGCCGCCGAGGCCGGTGCCGAGCGTGATGCAGATGACGTTGCGGTGGCCCTTGCCGGCGCCGAACTTGTACTCGCCCCAGGCGGCGGCGTTGGCGTCGTTCTCGACCACGACCGGGAGGCCCACGCGGGCCTCGACCTTCTCCTTCAGCGGCTCCTGGCGCCAGTCGATGTTCGGCGCGAAGTACACCGTCGAGCGCTGCCGGTTGACGTAACCGGCCGCACCGATGCCCACGCCGACGATCTCGTGCCCGGCGCGCGCACCCTCCACCGCCGAGGCGATGGCGTCCACGATGGCCTCGGGCGTGGTGGGGGTCGGCACCTTGAAGGTCGAGAGGATGTTGCCTTCCTCGTCGACCACGCCGGCCGCGATCTTGGTGCCGCCGATGTCGACGCCGATGGTGAGTCCCATGAATCCCTCAGTTTCGGTCGAGCCCCGCTACGGCCAACCGTACCCGAGGCCCTGCCGGGAAAGCGCTTCAGTCCAGGTCGATCCGCTCCCCCGGACCGGTGCCCTCGCCCCGGTCCCGCCGGTCGTCCTGCCCCTCACGGGTCAGGTCGTCGGCGGTGCGTGCGGTCCAGCGGCGCTCCTGGGCCTGGACGGCGGAGCGGTAGGCGGCCAGCAGTTCGCCGCCGGCCGCCGCCAGGTGGTCGAAGACCTCCGGGTTGCGGTCTATGACGGGCTCGACGGCGGCCTTGGCCTGCTGGACGACCTGGCGCACCACCTGCTGGGCCGCGGGTCCGGCGAGGCTGTCGAGGAGCGGTGACTGGAGGCCGGACAGCTTGTCGGCCACCGTGTCCACGAGTTTCTTCAGTTCCTCCGCGGCCGAGCCCGGCTGCGGGCCGTACTCGGCGCGGCGGCGGGCCTTCTCGGCGGCGAGGTCCTCGGCGCAGGCCGTGGCCCAGGCGTCGGCGTCGGTCGCCCGCCTCTGTTCCTCATATCCCTCGTGCGAGTCGGGTTCCTCGTACGAGTCGGATGCGGGACGCTCTTCGGTCATGGCGGACTCCTGACTACGGTTCGCCTTTACGACGTTACCCGAACGGGCGTACCCGGATCATCATCGTCCGGTTGCCGGCCACAGGTCGGGGTCCGGGGCGAAGCGGACGCGCAGCTCGCCCTCGCGCAGTGCGGCGCCGGCGACGGTGCAGCGGCGCAGGGCGGAGGGCAGCGGGACGATCCGCCGGAACGGGCCCACGGTGATCACGAGCTCGTCGCCGCGCCGGATCAGATCCAGCTCGTCCCGTATCGCGCCGGGCAGCGGGATGTGCCAGACCAGCACGCCGTCCTGGGCGATCCGGTCGGTGACGGGCCACTCGACCGGGGCGGGCGCAGGGTTGACGGCCGGTACGGCGAGGGCGGTGAGGTCGTCGGCGCCGCGCGGGTCGCGGCCGAGGTGCGGGACGCGGTGGACGGCGTACGGCTGCTCCTGCCAGTCGGCGAGCGTCTTGCGCTGCTGGGCGAGGAGGGAGGCGAGCCAGCTGTCCGGGGTGGTCTCGGGCAGGGTGCGGTTGGCGATCAGGGCCTCGGTGCGCAGGCCGCGCAGGGCGAGTCCGAGGCCGGCGGCCCGTACGGCGTCGGCGCCGGCCGGGCCGGGTTCGGCGACCAGGCGTACGGCGGTGTTCCGGTCGGTGAGGACGGCCTCGACGGCGGCGAGTTCGACGTCCCAGCGGGCGGCCGTCTCGTACAGCCAGTCGGACGGCATCGGCACGCCGGCCAGCCGGCCGAGGACCGGGCGCAGGGCGCGGGCCGCCTGCCGCTCGGGCGGGAGCAGGCGGCGCAGATAGCGGCGCAGCTCCTCGGGGAGGCCGAGCAGGGCGAGGGCCTGCGGGAGGGGCGGGAGGTCCACGACGAGCAGGTCATAGCGCTCGGACAGCGCCGCGTCCCGGACGGCCCGCAGGAAGGACAGCTCCTCGGCGCCGGGCAGCGGGGTGACCTCCTCGGCGTCCAGCCGTGCGGCGCCGAGCAGGTCGAGGACGCCCGCTGCGCGGCACTGGAAGGCGGTGAGGTCCTCACGGAACCGGGCGACCGCGTCAGGACGCCAGGTACTGAGGTTCGCCGCGGTCTCCTGCGGTACCGGTCCCGTCGCGGAACCCAGCGCGACGCCGAGACCGTCGGTGCGGTCGGCACTCAGCACCAGCGTGCGAACGCCGGCGCCTGCGGCGCGCTGTGCGGTGGCAGCAGCAACGGTGGTACGACCGCTGCCGCCCGGGCCCGTGATCAGGATGGTGCGCATGAGGCTGAACGGTAACGGAGGGCGGGAGCGGGGGGTGTCGGGCGGCGCCAGGAGCGCGGGGATGGGACGGCGCCCGAGCGGGGGGATGGGACGGCCCGTCGGGCAGTGGTGTCGGGCGGCACCCGGAGCGGGAGCTTGGACGGCACCTCAGGCAGCGGTATCGGACCGCCGGAGCGGGGGAATTGGGCAGCGCCCCGGCAGGGGTGGCGGGCGGCACCCGGAGCAGCCGTGTCAGGCGGCACCCGGAGCTGTGCTCGGACGGCTCCTCGGGCAGCGGCATCGGGCGGCGCCAGGAACGGGAGCTTGGACAACCCCTCGGGCAGCGGTGTCGGTCCGGGCCCGGAGCTGGGGCCGGACGGGGGTGGGCCGCGCAGCCCGGCGCTGGTGGGGTGCCGCCTGGGGTACCCCCGTGCGTCCTGCCCCTCGTGGGGCTAGTCGGCTGACTCCACCCTCTTCTTCAGGCCTGCCAGGGCTCGGTCGATGATGACCTTTTCCGCCTTGCGCTTGATCATGCCGAGCATGGGGATCTTGACGTCGACGGTGAGGAGGTAGGTGACCTCCGTGGCGCCGGGGCCGGTGGGCTTGAGGATGTACGAGCCGTCCAGGGAGCGGAGCATCTGGGACTTGACCAGGGTCCAGGAGACCTCGTTGTCGCCGGTCCAGGTGTAGGCGAGGGTCTGGTCGTCCTTGATCGCGCCGGCGTCCATGACGAGCCGGACCTGCTCGGCACGGCCCTGGTCGTCGGTCTTGAGGACCTCCGCCTCCTTCACCTCACCCGTCCAGTCCGGGTAGCGCGCGAAGTCGGCGATCACCCCCATGACGTCGGCCGGTGCCGCCTCGATGGTGATGCTCGAGCTGGTGTGTTCCGCCATCGCCGTGGCTCCTCCAGATGCGGGCCGGTACAGAGGTCGTCGTGCGCACGTGTGTGCAGCGTGAAGGCTACCGCGCCGCCCACCTGCCGCCTTCACCCGATGTCCCCCGGCCACCGGCGGATCACCATTCGAGCGCCCAGGGGCGGCCCGTCCCGGCGAAGTGCCCCACGTTCACGCACTCGGTCGCGCCGATCCGCATGCGGCGCGCGAGGGGCTGATGGACATGGCCGAAGAGCGAGTAGCGGGGCTTCGTGCGGCGGATCGCGGCCAGCAGGGCGCGGCTGCCGCGTTCGAAGCGGCGGGCGACGGTGTCGTACACCAGCTCGGGCACCTCCGGCGGGATGTGCGTGCACAGCACGTCGACCTCGCCGACCGCCTCGATCTTGGCCGCGTACTCCTCGTCGTCGAGCTCGTACGGCGTCCGCATGGGCGTCTTCAGGCCGCCCCCGACGAACCCGAACGTCCAGCCGCCGATCTCCACCCGCTGGCCGTCGAGCACGGTGGTCCCGGGATGGGCGTACTCCTTCCACAGCGGCGGCATGTCGACGTTGCCGTAGGTGGCGTACGTAGGTGTCGGGAAGGCGGCGAACAGCTCGGCGTACTGCTTGCGCACCGCCTTCTCGATGGCCGCGGCCCGGTCCGTGCCGATGCCGGCCCACAGCCGGGCGCCGAACTCCCGGGCCTCCTCGAAGCGCCGGGCGGTGCGCAGCTCGACGATGCGGTCGGCGTTCTCCCTGCCGAACAGGTCCGGGAAGATGCCGCGCGAGTGGTCGGCGTAGTCGAGGAACAGGACCAGGTCGCCCAGGCAGATCAGGGCGTCGGCACCCTCGCCGGCCCGGGCCAGGTCCCGGGCGTTGCCGTGCACGTCGCTGACCACGTGGACGCGCGTCCTGCGATGTCCGGCGTTTCGGTTACCGGAGGGTGTGGGTGCCATGGCGATCAAGCGTAGGCGTGTGCGGTGTGCGTGAACAGTGTCGGTCCGGCCTGCGGTTACTGGCCGGTCGGTTCAGCCGTGGACTACTGTGCGCGAAGGAACGCCAACGTGTGTGACGCAGCGAACATCTCGCCCGAACCCCCTGTCGGGAACGCCATACCGGCGGGTAACGTCCGGGCAGTCCAGTCGTGCTCTGGATTTCAACAGCTGGATTCCCGAGCACCTGCCCGAGCCTTGGACCGCACCGTCGCATCACACAGTGTCGTGGCGCCGGCGCCCTATGAGGAGCAGCAGTCTTGCGCGAGTTCAGCCTTCCGGCTTTGTACGAGGTCCCTGCGGACGGCAATCTGACCGACATCGTCCGCAGAAACGCCGCGCAGCATCCCGACGTAGCCGTCATAGCCCGCAAGGTCGGCGGTGCCTGGCAGGACGTGACGGCCCGGGAGTTCCTGGCCGAGGTGCACACCGCCGCCAAGGGTCTCATCGCCGCCGGGGTCCAGCCGGGCGACCGGGTGGGTCTGATGTCCCGCACCCGTTACGAGTGGACCCTGCTCGACTTCGCGATCTGGAGCGCGGGCGCGGTCACCGTGCCGGTGTACGAGACCAGCTCGCCGGAGCAGGTCCAGTGGATCCTGTCCGACTCGGGCGCCACCGCCTGCGTCGTGGAGCTGCCGGGCCACGCCGCGGCCGTGGAGTCGGTGCGCGAGTCGCTGCCCGCCCTCAAGCACGTCTGGCAGATCGAGGCCGGCGGCGTGGAGGAGCTCGGGCGGCTCGGGCAGGACGTCTCCGCCGAGACGGTGGAGGAGCGCAGCTCGCTCGCCAAGGCCGACGACCCGGCGACCATCGTGTACACGAGCGGTACGACCGGCCGCCCCAAGGGCTGTGTGCTCACCCACCGCAGCTTCTTCGCCGAGTGCGGCAACATCGTGGAGCGCCTGCGCCCGCTGTTCCGCACCGGCGAGTGTTCGGTCCTGCTCTTCCTGCCGCTGGCACACGTCTTCGGCCGGCTGGTGCAGATCGCGCCGATGATGGCGCCGATCAAGCTGGGCTGTGTCCCGGACATCAAGCACCTCACCGACGAGCTGGCCGCCTTCCGGCCGACGCTGGTCCTGGGCGTCCCGCGGGTCTTCGAGAAGGTCTACAACTCGGCGCGCGCCAAGGCGCAGGCGGACGGCAAGGGCGCGATCTTCGACAAGGCGGCGGACACCGCGATCGCCTACAGCAAGGCGCTGGACAGCCCGTCCGGCCCGGCGTTCGGTCTGAAGATCAAGCACAGGGTCTTCGACAAGCTGGTCTACAGCAAGCTGCGCGCGGTCCTCGGCGGCCGGGGCGAGTACGCCATCTCCGGCGGCGCGCCGCTCGGCGAGCGGCTCGGTCACTTCTTCCGGGGCATCGGCTTCACGGTGCTGGAGGGCTACGGCCTGACCGAGTCCTGCGCGGCCACGGCCTTCAACCCCTGGGACCGGCAGAAGATCGGCACCGTCGGTCAGCCGCTGCCCGGCTCGGTGATCCGGATAGCGGACGACGGCGAGGTGCTGCTGCACGGCGAGCACCTGTTCAAGGAGTACTGGAACAACCCGGGCGCGACGGCGGAGGCGCTGGCCGACGGCTGGTTCCACACCGGTGACATCGGCACCCTGGACGAGGACGGCTACCTCAGGATCACCGGCCGCAAGAAGGAGATCATCGTCACGGCCGGCGGCAAGAACGTGGCGCCGGCGGTGATCGAGGACCGGATCCGGGCGCACGCGCTGGTCGCGGAGTGCATGGTGGTGGGCGACGGGCGGCCGTTCGTGGGCGCGCTGGTCACCATCGACGAGGAGTTCCTGGGCCGCTGGGCCGCCGAGCACGGCAAGCCGGCGGGTGCCACCGCGGTGTCGCTGAAGGACGACCCGGATCTGAACGCGGCGATCCAGGCGGCCGTCGACGACGGCAACGCCGCGGTGTCGAAGGCGGAATCGGTGCGGAAGTTCCGCATTCTGTCCTCCCAGTTCACGGAGGAGTCGGGCCACCTCACCCCGTCGCTGAAGCTCAAGCGGAACGTGGTGGCGAAGGACTTCGCGGACGAGATCGAGGCGATCTACGCCAAGTAGGGCCTCCTTTCGCTGTCCTGACGGTGCGTCATGGCGCGGTGTCCTCGGCGAGGACCCGCGCCATCGTGCGTTCGGCGAGCGCGGTGATGGTGACGAAGGGGTTCACACCGATGTTGCCGGGCACGAGCGAGCCGTCGGTGACGTACAGCCGGTCGTACCCCTTCACCCGGCCGTAGTCGTCGGTGGCCCGGCCGAGGACGCAGCCCCCGAGCGGGTGGTACGTGAAGTCGTCCGCGAAGACCTTGCTCGTCGAGCCGAACAGGTCGTAGCGGTAGATGGTCGCGTTGGCCAGGTTGATCCGGTCGAACAGCTTCTTGGCCATGCTCACCGACACCGCGCTCTGGGCGGCGCTCCAGCCGAGCTTCACCGCCCGGGAGGCGGAGTCGTAGGTGAAGGAGGCCCGTTCGGGGTTCTTGGTGATCGCCAGGTAGAGGCTGATCCAGTGCTCGAACCCCATGGGCAGCGGGGCGATCTCGGCGAAGACGGGGTTGTCGGCGTTGGCCCAGTCGTCGATGCCCATGACCGGCATGGTGGCCTCGTCGGCGCCCACGGTGTCCCAGACGTGGTTGGCGCGGCCGAGCATGGTGTTGCCGTTGGTGCCCCAGCCCGCGCCCACGGCGGAGTTCAGGTCGGGCAGGGTGCCGGTGTCGCGGGCGCGGACCAGGAGTTCGCTGGTGCCGAGGCTGCCGCCGCCGAGGAACAGATAGGTGCAGGTGTACTGCTTGGTCTCCACGACCGTTCCGGTGGTGTCGATCCGGTCGGCGGTCAGGACGTACGACCCGTCGCCCGCCCTGCCGACCGACGTCACCTTCTCCAGGGTGTGGAGGGTGACGTTGCCGGTGCCGAGGGCGGCGGCCAGATAGGTCTTGTCGAGGCTGCGCTTGCCGTGGTTGTTGCCGTAGATGACCTCGCCGGCGAGGGCGGACTTCGCGGCCGTGCCGGCGGCCTCCTGCTGCATGTAGCCGAAGTCGTAGACGTTGGGCACGAAGGTGGTCTTCAGGCCCGCGTTGCCGGCGGCCTTCCGGGAGGTGCGGGTGAACCGGTACCACTCGGTGGACTCGAACCAGGCGGGGTCGATCGTGTTGACGCCGAGCATGGCGCGGGCGCGGGGGTAGTAGGTGCCGTACATTTCGTCGGCGTCCACGGTCGGGAACTGCTCGGCGAAGTACGACTTGAGGGGCGTGACCGCCATCCCGCCGTTGACGAGGGAGCCACCGCCGACGCCGCGGCCGACGTAGACGGACATGTTGTCGTAGTGGACGCGGTCCAGGGCGCCGGGATAGGGGCTGATGTCCTTGTTGACCACGTCGAGCCAGAGGAAGGTGGCGAGGGGGGCCTCGGTGCGGGTGCGGAACCACATGGAGCGCTGGTCGGGGGCGGCGGTGGAGCAGAAGATCCTGCCGTCGGGGCCGGCGGTGTTCCAGAGCCGGCCCATTTCGAGGACGAGGGTGCGGATGCCGGCCTGGCCGAGGCGGAGGGCGGCCACGGCGCCGCCGTAGCCGGAGCCGATGACGATCGCCGGGGCGTTTTCGACTGCGTCGGGCTCGGCGGCTCGGGCCGACTGGAGTCCGATGCGGGTGAAGCCGAGGGTGGCACGGTCTGCAGTGCGGCCATACCGAGTATGTGACGTCTCGTCAGCTGACGTCTCATCAGGTTTGCTGTCATGGGCGCAGCATCGGCGGATTTTTCGGTTCCGCCAAGGGAAAGGGCGCCTTCCGGGGTGCTGGGTGCGATGCGTCGGCGAGTGCGGGTGCTTCGTGGTTGCTCGCGCAGTTCCCCGCGCCCCTTACGGGGCGCTGCACTACAGCAGTGTTTTCAACGTCTCCGCCAGCAGGTCCCAGCGCCACCTCTCCTCGACCCACTGGCGGCCTCGCTCGCCCATCCTGCGGCGCAGCTCGGGGTCGCCCAGCAGTGCCACGATCCGGTCTGCGGCCTCCGCGGGCTCGCCGCCCTTGACCACCCAGCCGGTCTCCCCGTCCAGGACTGCGTCCGGTGCGCCGCCCGAGTCGCCCGCCACCACCGGCAGGCCCGTCGCCGACGCCTCCAGGTAGACGATGCCCAGGCCCTCCACGTCCAGGCCGCCGCGCCGGGTTCGGCAGGGCATGGCGAAGACGTCGCCGGCGCCGTAGTGGGCCGGCAGCTCGGACCAGGGGACGGCGCCGGTGAAGCGGACGGAGTCGCCGACCCCGGTCTCGGCGGCCATGCGGCGCAGGTCCTGCTCGTACGGCCCCCCGCCGACGACGAGCAGGACGGTGTCGGGCTCTGCGGCGAGGATGCGGGGCATGGCCTGGATGAGGGTGTCCTGGCCCTTGCGCGGGACCAGGCGGGAGACGCAGACGACGACCGGGCGGTCGGTGAGGCCGAGGCGGGCGCGGATCTCGTCGCCGCCGGAGCCGGGGTGGAAGGTCTTCTCGTCGACGCCGGGCGGCAGCTGGACCATGCGGCCCGCCGCCGCGGGCGTCAGCGCGGTGGCGATCCTCGACCGGGTGTACTCACCCAGATAGGTGATCGTGTCCGTCGACTCCCCGATCCGGCGCAGCAGGTGCCGGGCGGCGGGCAGCTGGGCCCAGCCGGCCTCGTGGCCGTGGGTGGTGGCCACCAGTCGCTCGGCGCCCGCCCTGCGCAGGGCCGGGGCCATCAGACCCAGCGGCGCCGCCGCCCCGAACCACACCGAGGTGCACCCGTGCTCGCGCAGCAGCCCGACCGCCCGCCGGGTCGCCCGCGGGGTCGGCAGCAGCATGGTCGTACGGTCGCGTACGACGGTGAAGGGCTGCTCGGCGTCGAAGGCGGCCGTGGCCTGAACCCCCTCCCGGCCGCGCTTCCAGGTGGAGGCGTAGACGACCAGCCGGCCGGGGTCCAGGCGGAGGGCCATGTTGTGCAGGAAGGCCTGGATGCCGCCCGGCCGGGGCGGGAAGTCGTTGGTCACGATCAGGGTCTTGTGCATCGCCGCCGACCCTACCGAATCGGCCGTCCGGAGCCGCGTACGGCCGAGTCTGTGGCATGCACACAGACAGGCACGACATCATGGTGGCGCGACCGGAA
This sequence comes from Streptomyces sp. NPDC001393, assembly GCF_053597455.1. Lineage (NCBI taxonomy): Bacteria > Bacillati > Actinomycetota > Actinomycetes > Kitasatosporales > Streptomycetaceae > Streptomyces > Streptomyces sp. NPDC001393. The sequence continues at coordinate 606,911 of NZ_JBSFIH010000001.1, read as the reverse complement.
TCGAACGGCAGGGGAGCACGTGGAGACGAAAGGCGCCGGGCGGTCCCTGGCATGGCTGCTCGCGACCTGGGGCGTCACCCGTGTGGTGCTGCTGCTGTTCGTCTTCCAGGTGTACCTGTTCCCGGGCCCGGACGTCACCTCCGACGTGTCGGTGATCTACCGGGGCTGGTACGAGGTGCTGCGCCAGGGCACGTTTCCGCTGGACGACGTGACCTGGCAGTACCCCCCGGCCGCCGCGCTGCCGGTGCTCGCCCCCGCCGCCCTGCCCTTCCTGTCGTACGCGCACGCCTTCTTCGTGCTGGCGTTCCTCGCCGACGTGGTGGTCCTGGCGCTGCTGCTGTACTCGAGCCGGCGCCCCGGCCGCTCGCTGCGCGGGGCCTGGGTGTGGGTGGCGAGCGCGCCGCTGCTCGGGCCCACGGTGTACGCCCGCTACGACGTGATGGTGACCGCGGTGGCCGTGGCGGCGCTGCTCGCCGGGGCCCGGCATCCGCGGGTGATGGGCGCGCTGACCGCGTTCGGGGCGCTGCTGAAGGTGTGGCCGGCGCTGCTGCTGGTCGGTGCCGTGCGGCGGCGGGCGTGGTGGTCGGCGGCGGTGACCGCGTCCGCGCTGGCGGCGCTGTTCTCGGTGACCATGCCGGGGGCCTTCGCCTTCCTGACCTTCCAGCGGAACCGGGGCACCGAGGTGGAGTCGCTGGGCGCCCTGGTCTTCCATGTGGCCCGGCACTTCGGCTGGCAGGGCCAGGTGCTGCTGAACTACGGGTCGATCGAGTTCCTCGGGCCGTACGTGAACGCGGTCAGCACGGCGGCGCTGGGGCTGACCGGGGCCGCGTTCGGCTGGCTGCTGCTGTGGCGGCTGCGCGCGAGCCACAGGGGGCCGCACACGCTCGCGGAGGCGGCCTTCACCGCGGTGCTGCTGTTCACGGTCACCAGCCGGGTGATCAGCCCGCAGTACCTGGTGTGGCTGATCGGCCTGGCCGCGGTCTGTGTGTCGTACCGGGCGAGCCGGATGGGGGCGCCCGCGCTGATGGTGGCCGCCGCGTCCTTCGTGACGGTCCTGGAGTTCCCGCTCGGCTTCCTGCACGTGGTGTTGAGCGACCGGTACGGCGTCCTCCTGCTGCTGGTGCGCAACGGCCTGCTGGTCGCGGCCTCACTCACGGCCGCCCGCCGCCTGTGGCGCTCGACCGTGCCCCCGGCCCCCGCCACCCCCCTGCCCTCGCAGCCGTCCCGGTCACGCCACACCCAGGTCTCCTCCTGACCCGGCCGGCGCGCTCCGGGGAGACAACGCCCGCCCCACGGCAACCCCCGGACCACAATGTCCGGCGCGCCCCCGGCCGCCGGCCCCCCTGGCCCCGCCCCACCGGTTCGCAGCCGCCCTGGCAACGCAACCCTCGTCCCCTCCCGGCTCAGCCGACGCGGGCCAAGGGCGTCCCGGGCCTCTCGCAGTGGTCGGACCTTCGGAGCAGCGCTGCCACGGCCGCGCACTGCACGCTCATCGCGAGGGCCAGTGCCAGGCAGACGCCGGGCAGGCCGAGGCCGCCGAGGGCGTACGCCAGGGGCAGCTGGACGGCCGTGCCGAGCAGGGTGACCCGGAGCAGCGCCGGTGCTCCGCCGCTGCCCTCGAAGACCCCGCCGAGCGCGATGAAGCAGGCCATCAGCAGCAGATACGGGCCGACGCAGCGCAGGAACAGCGCGCCCTGGCGGGCCACTTCGGGGCCGGCGCCGAAGGCGGCCATGATCCAGGGGGCCGTCGCGGCGAGCACGGCGGAGGCGGTCAGGCCCAGGGCAGCGGAGACCAGCACCGCCTGCCGGCCGATGTCCCGCCGCGCGTCCGCGCCCGCGCCCCGGGTGTGCGCGGTGTGGATCGCGGCGGCCTGCCGTACCGCGTAGAAGGCCATGGTGGCGACGTACATGACCTTGTAGGCGATGGCGTAGGCGGCCACCGCCGTCACCCCGAGCCGGGCCACGATCGCCACCAGCACCAGGGCTCCGCTCTGGCGCACGGTGAAGTCGGCGGACATGGGCAGGCCGGTGGTGAGGGTACGGCGCAGGGCGGCGCGCACCGGTTCGGCGGGCGGAACCTGGGCCGCCGTCCGCAGCAGGGCGCCCCGGCGCAGGGCGCGCAGGCCCGCGGCGAGGGCCACGCCGCGGCACAGCACGGTGGAGGCGGCGGCGCCCCGGACGCCGTAGAGGTGGATCAGGACGGGGTCGCACAGCAGGATCAGGCTGTTGGCGAGCAGGGCGAGGCGCATCGGCGTGCGCGTGTCGCCGGTGCCCTTGAGGATGCCGTCGACGAGTTGCTGGGCGAAGAAGACGGTCATGCCCGGCAGGGAGATCGCGAAGTAGGCGGTGGCCAGGCCGCGGGCCGCGCCGTCGCCGTCGCCGAGGACCAGACCGGCCAGCGGCCCGCGCAGCAGCAGGCCGCCGACCGCGACCACGGGCGTCACGAGCGCGCACAGGGCCCCTCCACCGCGCACGGCGACGCGTACGGCGGCCGGGTCCCGGGCGCCTCTGGCGTGCGCCACCAGCACGGTCGTACCGGAGGCGAAGACCAGCGCGACGCCGAGCAGCACGTTCTCGGTGTTGGTGGCGACGGCCACGGCGGCGACGGCCGCACCACCGAGCCGGGAGACCCAGACGGTGTTGATGATCCCGGAGGCGACCGAGGCGAGCAGGGAGAGGTAGACGGGGTGGGCGAGGGCTATGAGCTGTTTGCGGTGGGCGTTCACGGACGGACGCTCCTCAAAATCCCCGAATCGAGCTACCTCGTTTAGAGGTAGCTCGATAAGAGCTAGCATGGCTCGCGAGGCCGCCGCAAGGAGGAAGCAAGGAGGAAACCGCGTGCTGGAGTTGTCGATCCTGGGCTTTCTCGCCGAGGAACCGCTGCACGGCTACGAGCTGAAGGAGCGCATCAAGGCGCTGAGCGGTCATGTCCGCCCGGTCAGCGACGGCGCGCTCTATCCGGCCATCAACCGGCTCGTCGCGGCCGGCCTGCTCGACCAGCGCACCGAGGAGGGCGCGAGTGCCGCCCCGCGCCGCGTGCTGTCCCTGACCGCAAAGGGCCGGGAGGAACTGCTCGCACGGCTGCGCGCGCCCAAGCAGGCGGAGATCACCGACCACGTCCGTTTCAACACGCTCCTGGCCTTCCTGCGCCACCTGGACGACCCCGCCGAGCAGGCCGCGGTGCTGCGCCGCCGGCTGGAGTTCCTCCAGGCTCCGGCGAGCTTCTTCTACCGGCAGGGCGAGCCGGTGCGTGCGGAGGAGGCCGGGGACCTGTTCCGCGAGGGCATGCTGCGGGTGGCCCGGGCCACGGGGAAGGCGGAGCGGGCCTGGCTGCGCGAGGCCATCGAGACCCTCAGCGCATCCAACTGACGTACAGAGGAACGGATTTCACTCGGTCCGGCTCAGCTGCGCCCGCACATACGCCCGCCACTGATCGGTGAACGCCTGCGGTGTGGTGCCCAGCACCTTCTTCAGCGCGTCCTCGACCGCGCCCGCCCGCCTCTGACGGTCGCCGACGGCGCGGTAGAAGGCGCCGAGCCGGGCCGTGCCCCAGTGGTCGGCGATCATCCGGCAGGCCAGCCAGCCGCCCTCGTAGGCCCGGGCGAGCTCGGCCGGGTCGCTGGTGAAGCCGAAGTCCCCGTCGGTGGGGAGCGCGGTGGGCGGGTGGCCGTCCTGGACGGCGCGGGTGAGTTCCGGCGCGGCCTCGGTGGGGGTGCGGCCGGTGCCGAGGTAGCCGATCCAGTCCGCGTAGCCCTCGGAGAGCCACAGCGGGGTCGCGGCGGTGGTGTGCGCGCGGGTGGCGACATGGGTGGTCTCGTGGGTGAGCACCACCTGCTTGCCGAGGTCGCCCAGAATGGCGTACGCCTCCGGGTTGACGACCACCCGGTCCGCCGGCGCCTTCCCCGAGCCCCCCGCCTCGCCGGTGGTGACGGCGGCGATCCCCCGGTAGTTCGCGGCGGGCGAGCCCAGCAGTCCCGCCATGCCCTGGAGGGACCGCGGGACGAGGACGACGACATGGCGGGCCCAGTCGGTGCCCCAGGCCCGGGAGACGGCCGGTACGGCGCGGTCGGCCAGCGCCGCGTATCCGCGCAGCTCGGCGGCCGTCCGGCCGGTGCCCAGGACCAGGCTGTGCGCGCCCTTGACGGCGGTCACCGGGCCCTGGTCCCACAGCTGCTGCCCGTCGTTCCCGGCGGGTCGGTCGGCGGTGACGTACCACGCGCCGTCGGCGGTCCGCCCGAGGGTGAGGGTGCGGCGGGCGTCGACGGGGGCCCTGTCGTACCCGGCGACGCGATAGCTCAGGTCGGCGTCGGCGGTGGCGCCGGTGGCGGTGCGGTGCACGGCGGTGACCCGGTAGGCCCAGGAGGCCAGCGGCAGGGCGCGCAGCCGGGTGTACTCCGTGCGGGTGCCCGTCGCCCCGTACGCCGTCTCGTCGTGACAGAGGAGCGCGGCCGAGCGCCGGTCGAGCAGATGCTGGACCTGGGTGCGGACGGGGTCGCCCGGCGTGCCGCCGCAGCCGGCCAGGGGCAGCAGACAGAGCCCGGCGACGGCCGCGCGCGACAGCGCCCCGAAGAGGCGCGGGGCCGGGCCGAAGCTGCGGTTTCCGCCGCGGGCGCGCGCCCGGCCACGACGGCGCCGCAGCCGAACGGCGGCACGTCGTGGCACTTCCGGAGTCGCTGCCCAGCCGGCGGAGCGCTTGCCCACTTGCCGATCGTAACGGCGAGCGCCGCGTTCAGGGCCGGGTGACCGAGGAGACCGGCATCATCCCGACCGGGTCGTAGCGCACCGCCGCGCCCGGATAGGGCGCGTGGATGACCTGGCCGTTGCCGACGTACATCCCCACGTGGCTGGCGTCGGAGCGGTAGATGACCAGGTCGCCGGGGCGGGCCTCGGAGAGCGGGATCTGCCGGCCGGCGAAGCGCTGCTCCTGCGAGGTACGGGGCAGCTGGACCCCGGCGTGCTGGTACGACCATTGCATCAGCCCCGAACAGTCGAAGCCGGAGGGGCCGCTGGCGCCCCACACATAGGGCCGGCCGAGGGCGGAACGGGCGGCGGCCACCGCGGCGGCGGCGCGGGCGTCGGGCGCGTCGGGGGCATCCGAGGTGCCGGGGGCGATGAGGCCGGTGAGGTCGGACAGATCGAGGCGGCCGTCGCCGTCGGAGCGCGAGGCCCTGCTGAAGACGTCGCGTTCGGCGACCGGGAGCGCGTTGAGCAGCCGCCGGGCCTTGGCGAGCTTCTGCACCACGGTGCGCTTGTGCACGACCACGGCCTTGCGGCTGCTCTCCAGCTCGGCGAGCTTCCCGGCCGCCACGGAGCGCTCCTGCGCGAGCTCCCGCATCGCCAGCTGCAACTCCCGTAGCTGTCCGGCCTGTTGGCTGGTGATGCGGTCGAGGGTGGACGCCTTGTCGAGATAGTCGTCGGGGTCGTCGGAGAAGAGCAGCGCCACGGCCGGGTCGATGCCGCCCGCGCGGTACTGCGCGCCGGCCAGCGAACCCAGCGCCTCACGCAGGGTGTTGACGTGCTGCTGCTGCCGGGCGATGAGGTCCTGGGCCTCACGCACCTCGCGGCGCAGCGTGTCCTCCCGCTCCTGGGCCTTGTCGTAGGCCTGGGTCGCCTGCTCGGCCTCCTGGTAGAGCCGGTCCACCTCGGCCCGGGAGTCGTCGTGCGGAGCGGCCTGTGCCGGTACGGCGCCGAGCGCGGCGGCCGCGGCCGACAGGACACACAGGGCGGCGGCGCCCCGGTCGAATCCGGAGGAGGCAAGGCGGCGATGAGACCCCACGGCAGTCCTTCTGCTGGCGGACAGAGACTGCTTCCCCGGCGCCTGGGGACGGGGAGGCCCCGGCGCCGGGGAAACGCGGCAGACAGTAGCCGTACGGGAGGGGCCGGACCAACGGCCGTGGCGGCAACATACGGTGACGCCCCGCCGCTGACCCAGGTCAGTGGCGGGGCGTGGGGTCACTTCCGGTCCACGGGATTCGCCCGTTCGGGCGCCCCCGTGCGGGCGTTTCCCAGGGGACCGCGACGGGTATCAGACCCGGACGCCGAACTGGAACGGCATGTCGGACATCGCCTCGTAGCGGACGTAGGCACCGGTGTGCGGGGCGTGCAGCACCATGCCGTTGCCGGCGTACAGGCCGACGTGGTGGATGTCGCTGTAGAAGAACACCAGGTCGCCGACCTGGAGGTCGTTGATCGAGTCGATCCGGGTGCCTATGGTCGCCTGCTCCTGGGAGGTGCGCGGGATGGACACGCCGGCCTGGGCGTAGGCCCAGGAGGTCAGGCCCGAGCAGTCGAAGGAGGACGGGCCGGAGGCGCCGTAGACGTAGGGGGCGACACCGACCTTGCTCTGGGCGGCGGCGAAGGCCGCGCCGGCCCGGCCGGAGGCAGGGGTGCTGTTGCCGAGGTCGACCCGCGAGCTGGAGGAGCGGTCGGCGCGCGCCTGCTGGGCGGCGAGGTCCGCCTTCTCCTTGGCGGTCAGGGTGTTCAGCAGCTTCTGCGCGTCGGCGAGCTTGCCCTGGACGTCCTTCTTGTTCTGCGCCAGCTGGGCACGCGTGGCGGAGAGGTCCTTGAGCTTCTGGGTGGCCTCGGCACGCTCCTGGGCCAGTTCGCGCTGTTTGTCCTGGATCTTCTTCAGCGCGTCGACCTGCTGGGCGCTCAACTGGTCGAGCGTGGACGCCTTGTCGAGGAAGTCGTTCGGGTTGGAGGACAGGAAGAGCTGGACCGAGGGGTCGATGCCGCCCGAGCGGTACTGCGAGGTGGCCAGCGAACCCAGGCCGTCGCGCAGCTTGTTGAGGTCCTGCTGACCTCGCGCGACGTTGTCCTGGATCGTGGATATCTCCTTCTGCAGCTTCTGCTGCTTCGCCTGGGCCCCGTCGTACTTCTCGGTGGCCTGCTCCGCCTGCTGGTAGAGCTCGTCGACCTTGGCCTTGACCTGGTCCTTGGTGAGCTTCTGGCTCGGCGCCGCGTTGGCGGCGTTCGCGCTCAGGACGACGGCGGCGGCTGCTGCGGTGGTCAGCACGGTCACGCGGGCGCGACTCTGCTGCTTGGGTCGACGGTGGGACGCCACGGAGGACGAACTCCTTCTTGTGAAGAGTGAGTACTCACCCGTTCGGAGGTTCGAGCCCAGACCCTAGTGACCCAGTTGTGATCAGTTCAAATCCTCTCAGCAGAAAATCCCATCACGCAATGCATTCTTTGCACAGAACTCACATGCTGTGATGCACGATCGACACTACGTTGCGTGACGATACGGCCAATTCGGGCATTGCATATGCCCGTTGGGCCTTCAGGACAGTCGCTTGAGAAGCACCGCAGAGGCGACGGGACGGGCACCCGCCCTGGCGACCCCGTCGGCCACCTCGCGGTCGGTGGAGGCGACGATGACCGGACGGCCCGGCGGCTCCGCGCGCACGAGCTGGCGGATCAGCTCGTCGGCCGTGACGCCCGGCTTGGAGAACAGCACCCTGACCCCGCGCGGCGGCGCGAGCAGCACCGGGGCGGCCAGTTCGGCGCCGTCGAAGACACAGGTCACCTCGGCGCCGGTCTGCGCGGCGAGCGCGGAGAGCTGGCCGAGGAGCCGCAGCCGCTGCTTCTCCAGCGGCATCTGCGGATAGCCGGTCTTGGTGACGTTGTAGCCGTCGACCACCAGGTGCGCCTGCGGCAGCGCCAGCAACTGGTCGAGAATCGCCGGGTCGTTCTCCGACAGGGCGCGCGCCGCGATGTCCTTCGGTGTCATGCGTCCCGGTTCGACCGCGTCCACGGTCTCGGCGGGCCGCACGGACACGGGCGGCAGGGCGAGTTCGCGCCTGAGGCCCTGGGTGGCGTCCAGCAGGGTGTCGAGCAGCAGCCGTACCCGCATGTCCTCCACGCTGCGGCCCTCGCGGGCGGCGCGGCGGGTGGCCTCCAGCGCGGCCTCGGCCTCGCCGAGGCGGGCCCTGAGCCGGCGGGACTCGCTCTCGGCGGCCGACACCTGCCGGTGCGCCTCGGCGCGTACGGCGTCCATCTCGCCCCGGGCCTTGCGCAGGGCTGCCTCGCCCCGCTTGACGTCGCTCAGGGCGGCGCGGAGCTTGCGGTGCAGCGACTCGGCATCCTTCTTCGCCGACTCCAGCTCCGTGCGTAGCCGTTCGGTCTCGGCGCGGGTGTGCTCGCGGGCCTGGGCCAGCTCGGCGCGCAGCCGCTCCAGCTCGGCCCGGCCCTCCTCGTCGGCGCGCTCGGCGTCCGCGCGCTGGACCTCCTCGCCGGCCGCGGTGACCAGCTTCACCCAGCCCGCCGGGCGCAGTACATAGGCCGCGGCCGCCACGTCGAGCGGGTCCGCGGCCGGGAGCGGCGAGCCGGAGTCGAGGGCGCCGGCGAGTTCCGGCTGCGCCTCTCTGAACTTCTCCCCGATCCGCTGCCGGAACAGCGCATCGGTCTCCAGCACCGCCGCCATCGCGTTCCCGGCGAACTTCGCCCGGCGATTGGGGGCGAACCGGGCGTACTGCCTCAGCTGGGCGGGCAGTTCCGTCACGGTGAGCCGGCCGAAGCCGTCCGAGACGATCTGTACGACCCTGCGCCGCACCCCGTCGGGCAGCGGACGGTCAAGCACCTCAGCGGTGCCGTCGCCCGGCCCCCCGCCTGCGGTCTCCACCATCCGTCACACCCCACTACTTCGACTTCTTCGGGGCCGCTCCGCTCAGGAGCCGGCACCCGGCCTGTCCACGAGTTCCACCTGATCCACCGCGTTGCACCAGCGGCACCGCACCGACTCGATGGTCTCACTGACCACCTGCCGCTCCTCCACGGTCGGCTCGCCCGCCAGATCGAGGTGGACGTACTCGACGACCTTCGAGGAACGCGTCACGTCGAACCGCGTGAGGTTGCCGCACAGGGTGCAGCGCCATCGGGTGGTCGCGGTCGGCAGGGGAACCGTCATCGTGGCTGTCCGCTTCCTTCTGGTAGTCGCTCGTCGCGCCGCCGGCCGACGCGTGTGGCGGTAACCCTACGGCCTGGCGGGGACTCGCCGCTGGTCCGTCCAAGGCGGCGAGGCGGTCTGTCGGCTTGCGTCCCGTTACGTCATGCTCTGTATTCATGATCAGCGAGTGGAGCACGGCGGCCGGCAGGACCCTCAGAGCGGTCCGGAGCTCATCAGCACCCATGACGTACGGCCTCATCGCCCTGTGCTGCCTGCTCTTCGTCCTGGGCCCGGCCTCGGGGCTCACCCCGGGATACGGTTCCGGGGACGGCCTGCTCGCCGCGCAGCGGGCGTACTTCCGGCGCTGGGGCGTGGTGCCGGCCGAGCTGTTCGCCAGGCCGCTGCGCGAGGTCCTGACCCCCGCCACGGCCCTGTTCGTACACGGCAGCTGGGTGCACCTGCTCGGCAACATGCTCTTCCTCTTCGTCTTCGGCGTGATGACCGAGGAGCGGATGGGCCGGGTCGAGTTCACTCTCTTCTACGTCGGCTGCGGCTGTCTCGCCCTGCTCGGCTACGCGGCCGCCAACGCCGCCTCCGAGCAGTCGCTGGTGGGCGCCTCCGGGGCGATCTCGGCGGTCCTCGGAGCGTTCCTCTACCTGTTCCCCCGTGCCCGTGTCACCAGTCTTCTGCCGTTCCTGTTCTTCCTGCCACTGCGCTTTCCCGCGTGGATCGTGCTGCCGTTCTGGGCGGCCCTGCAGTGGGCGGCGGCGGAGCAGAGCTCGGGCGGCCCCGGGGTGGCCTATCTGGCCCACCTCATCGGCTTCGGCCTGGGCTTCGGCTACGCGTGGGTGCGGTACGGCCGGGCGGCTAGAGTGAAAGCCGCCCCTGCTCAGGCCCCCGAGGGAGAGAACCAGCCGTGATCACCGCGATCGTCCTGATCAAGACCAGCGTGGACCGGATCCCCGAGATCGCGGAGCAGATCGCTTCGCTGGAGTCGGTGAGCGAGGTCTTCTCCGTCACGGGCACATATGACCTGATCGCGATGGTCCGGGTGCGGCAGCACGAGGATCTCGCCGATGTCATCCCCGGCCGGATCAGCAAGATCCCGGGCGTCGAGGCCACCGACACGCACGTCGCCTTCCGCACCTACTCCCAGCACGACCTGGAGGCGGCCTTCTCGATCGGTCTGGACAACTGACCGTCGAAAAGACCGCCTGAGCGTCCGCGGGGCGCCGATCACACCGCCGGGACGCAGCGGCCGTCCTCCGTCCGGTACGTCCACTTCGCACCGTCGGTCACCAGCTCCCGCACCGCCGTCAGGAAACGCTCCACGTGCTCGTCGGGGGTGCCCGCGCCGAAGCTCACGCGGATGGCGTTGAGGGACTTCTCCCCCGGCGCGGCCTCGGGGGCCCCGCACTCGCCCTGGGTCTGGGGGTCGGTGCCGAGGAGGGTGCGGACCAGGGGGTGGGCGCAGAAGAGGCCGTCGCGGACGCCGATGCCGTACTCGGCGGAGAGCGCGGCGGCGAAGTGGGAGCTGTTCCAGCCCTCGACGACGAAGGAGATGACACCGACGCGCGGGGCGTCGTCGCCGAAGAGGGAGAGCACCTTCACCTGGGGGATCTCGGCAAGGCCGGCCCGGACCCGGCGGACGAGGTGCTGCTCCCGGGCCACCAGGGTGTCCCAGCCGGCCTCGGTCAGCGCCTTGCAGGCCGACGCGATGGAGTAGGCGCCGATCACATTGGGCGAGCCCGCTTCGTGCCGTGCGGCGCTGTCGTGCCACTCCACCTCCACGCCGCCGTCCTGACGCCGGGTCACCTTGCGGCTGGCGCCCCCGCCGGCCAGGTACGGCTCGGCCGCGCGCAGCCAGTCGGCGCGGCCGGCCAGAACGCCGGAGCCGAAGGGGGCGTACAGCTTGTGACCCGAGAAGGCGACCCAGTCGACGTCCAGGTCACGCAGGGACACGGGGTGGTGCGGGGCCAGCTGGGCGGCGTCCAGGACGATGCGGGCGCCGTGGGCGTGCGCCGCCGCGGCCAGTTCGCGCACCGGCCACAGCTCGCCGGTCACGTTGGAGGCGCCGGTGACGCAGACGAGGGCCGGGCCGTGGGGGTCCCGGTCGGCGAGGGCCCGCTCCAGGGTCGCCACGGCCTGCTGCGGAGTGCGCGGGGCGTCGAGGTAGGTGACGCGCGCGTCCTGCCAGGGCAGCAGGGAGGCGTGGTGCTCGGTCTCGAAGACGAAGACCTGGCAGTCGGCGGGGAGCGCGCGGGCCAGCAGGTTCAGGGAGTCGGTGGTGGAGCGGGTGAAGACCACCTGGTCGGCGGGGCGGCAGCCGAGGAAGTCGGCGACCGTCCTGCGGGCGTTCTCGAAGAGGTCGGTGGAGAGCTGGGAGAGGTAGCCGGCGCCACGGTGGACGCTGCCGTAGTACGGCGCGTAGGCGGCCACGTCGTCCCAGACGCGCTGCAGGGCAGGGGCGCTGGCCGCGTAGTCGAGGGCCGCGTAGGTGACCTCGCCGCCGGTGACGAGCGGGACGGTGACATCCCGGCCCAGAACCGGCAGAGGGGCACAAACGGACTGGTCGGCGGCAGCGGTGAAGACAGACATGGGGAACTCCCGTGAGGACGTACGCGAAGACACGTACGGGAAGAAGAGAAAAGGGGTGTGCGGAGGCGGGGCTCTGCGGCCCTATCGCATTCGCTTGCTCACGGAAGGCTCCCTCGATGACCAGGACCCCTGGTCCCGCGCTCTCGTCGAGCGCGCGAGGGGTCCGCGCTTGCCGTAGACCTCGCTGCCTACGGCCTGGTCTTCACCCGGGGCACCCCGCCACGGACGGAGGGTTGCCGGACAGCCGGCCGGGGCCGAATGGCTGTCACTCATGACCTGGTGCAGAAACGTACGGTAAATGATCGTCGCCCCGCAACCCGTGTCCGGATCGCGGGACGACCACCGGCGGCGGCCAGCGCCCCGGCAGGCAACGTTCGCCCCGTCGCGACGCCCGGCACGCTCCCCCACTGCCTTAAGGGCGTGGGAGGTGCCCCCACTCGCCGCACCGGGCACAAGCCCAAGTACATCCAGTACGAGGACTTGCACCCGGCACTCCCCCAGCCTTCGGCCGGGGGGGACCCCCAGAGCACGCACCGGACGCCGCTCCTTGACGGGCAAACGTTGCCTGCCGGGGCACTAGGCGTTGCTCGCCGCCACCCACCGTTCCAGCGTCCGCTTCGCCGCGCCCGAGTCGATGGATTCGGCGGCCTGGGCCATGCCGGCCCGCAGCTGGTCGGCGAGCGAGGCGTCCGTCGGGTGCAGGGCCACCAGGGCCGCCGCGGAGTTCAGCAGCACGGCGTCCCGTACCGGGCCCTGCTCGCCGTCCAGCAGACGGCGGGCGACCTCGGCGTTGTGCGACGGGTCGCCGCCGCGCAGCGCCTCCACGGGAACGAGGTCGATGCCGACGTCCCGCGGGTCGAAGGTCTCCTCGGTGACCTTGCCGTCCCGGACCACCCAGACGTGGGACGTGGATGTCGTGGTCAGCTCGTCCAGCCCGTCGTCGCCGCGGAAGACCAGCGAGGAGTTGCCGCGCTCCGCGAGCACGCCCGCGACGATCGGCGCCTCACGGGCGACGGCCACGCCGACCGCCTGGGCCCGCACCTTCGCCGGGTTGGTCAGCGGACCGAGCAGGTTGAACACCGTACGGATGCCCAACTGGCCGCGTGCGGCGCCCACATGACGCAGCGCGGGGTGGAACTTCACCGCGAAGCAGAAGGTGATGCCGGCCTCCTCCGCGACCTCGGCCACCCGCCGGGGCGTGAGGTCGAGGTTGACGCCCAGCTTCGCCAGGACGTCGGAGGATCCGGAGGCGGAGGACGCGGCGCGGTTGCCGTGCTTGACGACCTTCGCGCCCGTGCCGGCGACGACCAGTGACGACATCGTGGAGATGTTCACCGTCTTCGCCCCGTCGCCGCCGGTGCCGACGATGTCGACGGTGGGGCCGGGCACCTCGATCACGTTCGCGTGCTGGTACATCGTGCGGACCAGACCGGTGATCTCCTGCACCGTCTGCCCCTTGGCCCGCAGCGCCACCGCGAACCCCGCGATCTGCGCGTCGGTCGCCTCGCCGCGCATGATCCGGTCCATCGCCCACGCGGTGTCGTCGGCGGAGAGGTCCTGGCCGTCCAGCAGGCCGTTCAGCAGGGCGGGCCAGGAACGGCCCGCCGCGGTGTCGCCTCCAGCGGGGGTCACAGCGTTCATAGCCGCTCCTGGTGTCCTGAGGAAACAGTGTGGTCCCAGCCTATCCAGCGCCGGGCAGGGCGAAGGGCCCCGTCCGTAACCCGGACGGGGCCCTTCGGCGTGGCGTGGCGACGCGGGATCAGTGGTGGCCGTGGCCGCTCGTGATCTCCTTGTACTCCTCGACGGTCGGCTTCGGGATCTGGTTGTCCTCGCCGTAGTAGGCGTTGGACAGCTTCACCCGGAGCTTCTCCGAGACACCGACCTTGCGCTCGACACCGTTCTCGTCGACCGTCGGGCCGATCTCGGCCGGCTCGTACTGGTGGTGAGCCGTGAGGGTGTGCAGCTGCTCCTGGCTGAGCGGCTCGTGCACCTCGATGAACTCACCGTGCGGCAGGCGCTTGATGATGCCGGTCTCGCGACCGTGCAGCACCTTGTCGCGGTCGCGGCGCTGCAGACCCAGGCAGATCCGCTTGGTGACGATGAACGCGATGATCGGCCCGAGGAAGAAGAAGATCCGGACGAACCAGGTCACGGCGTTGATCGACAGGTGGAAGTGGGTCGCCCACAGGTCGTTGCCACCACCGACCAGGGTGATCATGTAGATCGTCACCCAGGCGACACCGAACGCGGTACGCGTCGGGGCGTTGCGCGGGCGGTCCAGGATGTGGTGCTCGCGCTTGTCGCCGGTGATCCAGGACTCGATGAACGGGTAGACCGCGATCGCCGCCAGGACCAGCGGGAAGAGGACCAGCGGGATGAACACGCCCAGGACGAGCGTGTGACCCCAGAGGTTGATCTCCCAGCCCGGCATGAAGCGGATCAGACCCTCGGCGAAGCCCATGTACCAGTCGGGCTGGGCGCCGGTGGACACCTGGTCCGGACGGTAGGGTCCCATGGCCCAGATCGGGTTGATCTGGGCGACCGCCGCGATGGCCGCGATGACACCGAAGACCAGGAAGAAGAAGCCTCCGGCCTTGGCCATGTAGACCGGCAGCAGTGGCATGCCGACGACGTTCTTGTTGCTCTTGCCGGGACCCGCGAACTGCGTGTGCTTGTGGTAGAAGACCAGGATCAGGTGGCCCACCATCAGGCCGAGCATGATGCCCGGCAGCAGCAGGATGTGGATCGAGTAGAACCGGGCCACGAAGTCGTGGCCGGGGAACTGACCGCCGAAGAGGAAGAACGACAGGTACGTGCCGACGATCGGCACGGACAGGATCGCGCCCTCCATGAAGCGGACACCGGTGCCGGAGAGCAGGTCGTCCGGGAGCGAGTAACCGGTGAAGCCGGTGAACATGCCGAGGACGAACAGCAGGAAGCCGAACAGCCAGTTGATCTCACGCGGCTTGCGGAACGCGCCGGTGAAGAACACGCGCATCATGTGCACGAACATGCCAGCGAGGAAGATCAGCGCGGCCCAGTGGTGGATCTGCCGGATGAGCAGGCCACCGCGCACGTCGAAGGAGATGTGCAGGGTCGAGCTGAACGCCTCGGACATCAGCTGTCCCTGGAGCGGGACATAGCTGCCGTGGTACTCCACCTCGTTCATCGACGGGTGGAAGAACAACGTCAGATAGACACCCGTCAGGATGATGATGATGAAGCTGTACATGCACACTTCGCCCAACATGAACGACCAGTGGTCGGGGAAGATCTTGCGCATGTTGGCCTTGGCCAGGGAGTAGATCCCGAGCCGGCCGTCGGCCCAGTCGGCGACACGTTCGCCGGCCGGTGCCTTCCCGCGAGAGCGGGGCGTCTCGTTCGCTGCAGTACTCATCCGCGCTCCCAGAATGCAGGACCGACGGGCTCCTCGAAGTCGCCGAGCGCCTGGAGGTAACCCTCACTGTCCACACCGATGCGCAGCTGCGGCAGGGCGTGGCCGGCGGGGCCGAAGATCACTCGGGCACCGTCGGAGAGGTCGAAGGTGGACTGGTGGCACGGGCACAGCACGTGGTGCGTCTGCTGCTCGTACAGGGAGATCGGGCAGCCGACGTGGGTGCAGATCTTGGAGAAGGCGACGATGCCTTCATGCGACCAGTCGAGCTCGCGCTTGTCCTTGATGTTGTCCGGCTGCAGCCGGACGATCATCAGCGCGGCCTTGGCGATCTCCGTCTGGAACTCCTCGTCCGTCTCGTTCAGCCCGTCGGGCTTGGCGAAGGTGAGGGAGCCGACGGCGACGTCCTCGGGGCGCAGCGGCAGGCCGGTGTTCGTGTTGACCAGGCGCTTGCCCTTGGCCCACAGCGTGTGACGCAGCGAGGTGCCGGGCAGCGGGCCGAGGTCGCGCAGCAGCATGACGCCGGAGAGCGGGAACAGGGCCAGCGCGCCGAACATGGTGGTGCGGAGCAGCTTGCGGCGGCCGAGCGCCGACTCGGCGGCACCCTGGCGGAAGTCCGCGTGGACCTTGGCCCGGACCTCGGGGGAGGCCTCGATCGGGTGCCGCTCGTCGGCGACCTCGACGTCGGACATCAGGGTGCGGGCCCAGTGGACCGCGCCCGCGCCGATGCAGAACAGCGCCGTGCCGAGGGTCAGACCCAGCGCGAAGTTCAGCGCGCTGAGGTGCCCGATCGGGAAGACGAAGATGTCCTTGTCGTGCGGGATGGTCACGTACGAGACGATGAAGCCGACGGTGGCCAGCATCGACACCGTGAACAGCAGGGCGACCATGCGCTCGGACCGCTTGGCGGCCCGCTCGTCGATGTCCTGGATGCGGTGCTCGTGAGGCGGCAGCCCCGGGTCGGCGAACGGGTTCTCCTCGTCCGCGACCGCCGTTACCGCGCCGTGCGCGTGCTCCTGCTCTGCGGGCAGGTTCTCTTCTGGAATGTCTTGGCTACTCATGACTTCTTGGCCTTTGCGGTCCGAGCGGCGACCCAGACGGCGACCACGATCAGCGCGCCGAGGCCGAAGATCCAGGCGAACAGACCCTCACTGACCGGCCCGAGGCCGCCCAGCTCCAGACCGCCGGGGTTCGTCGTCTCGCTGCTGTCGACCGCGTGCAGGTACGCGATGATGTCCTTCTTGTTCTTCGAGGACAACGTGGTGTCCGGGAAGGACGGCATGTTCTGCGGGCCGGTCTGCATGGCCTCGTAGATGTGCTTCGGGTCGACGCCCTCGAGCGTCGGCGCGAACTTGCCCTTGGTCAGGGCGCCGCCCTTGCCGGTGAAGTTGTGGCACTGCGCGCAGTTGGTGCGGAACAGCTCGCCACCCTTGGCGATGTCCGCGCCCTCAGGGCCGTACTGGTCCTTGGTGGGCACGCTCGGGCCGGCGCCCAGCGAGGCGATGTACGCGGCGAGCTGGTCGATCTGCGTCTGGTTGTAGATGACCTTCTTGCGCGGGACCTGGGCGCCCTGCATGGTGGCGGCCGGCATACGGCCGGTGCCGACCTGGAAGTCGACGGCCGCGGCGCCCACGCCGACCAGGCTCGGCCCGTCGGAGGAGCCCTGGCCACCGGTGCCGTGGCAGCTGGCGCAGCCGACCTCGTAGAGCTTCTTGCCCTCCTGGATGGTCAGGGACTGGGCGGAATCATCGGCCTGCGCCTTGCCCGCGGGTGCGAACGCGGCATACAGCCCCCCAGTGGCCGCCAGCGCGAGGAGTAGGACGACGACCGCCGCCAGCGGATGGCGTCGTCGTGCGGAGAGCTTTTTCACGGATTACCCCGGTGTCAGGATCTTCTGCGTCGGTGCTTCTGGATGTGCGGGAGCCGGTCCCGGCTACTTGATCAGGTAGATCGTGGCGAAAAGGCCGATCCAGACCACATCGACGAAGTGCCAGTAGTAGGACACGACGATGGCGGCGGTCGCCTGCTCGTGGGTGAACCTCTTGGCCATGTAGGTGCGGCCGAGGACCAGCAGGAAGGCGATGAGACCGCCCGTCACGTGCAGGCCGTGGAAGCCGGTGGTCAGGTAGAACACCGAGCCGTAGGGGTCGGAGGAGAGCGAGATGCCGTCGTCCCTCACCAGGCTCGTGTACTCGTAGATCTGACCGCCGATGAAGATCGCACCCATGATGAAGGTGAGGATGAACCACCCGCGGAGCTTCTTCACGTCACCGCGCTCGGCCGCGAACACGCCGAGCTGGCAGGTGAGCGAGGAGAGCACCAGGATCGTGGTGTTCGTCGCGGAGAAGGGCACATTGAGCGCGTCGGCCATGTGCTTCCAGTGCGCCGGACCCGTCACCGACCGCAGGGTGAAGTACATCGCGAAGAGGGCCGCGAAGAACATCAGCTCGGAACTCAGCCAGATGATGGTTCCGACGCTGGTGAGGTTCGGCCGGTTGACCGACGGGTGCGCGTGCCCGGTTTCTACTGTCGTTGCTGTCGCCACGACCGACATTATGTCGGTCGCTTATCCCGCCCTCACTCCGGGGGGTGCCGTTCGGAGTGTTGCTGCCGCCGAACCGGTGTTGACGTGGTGTTCATGGGGACTTCCACGGGAGTAAGCTCCGCCCCGAACGGCCCTGTCCGTCCCGTCCGTACGACGCTGACGTCCCGGAGGAACAATGCAGCCGACCGCCACGGTGCTGGTCTACAGCGACGACTCCAACACCCGCGAGCAAGTACGGCTGGCCGCCGGCCGCAGGCCCGCTCCCGACGTCCCCTTCGTCGAGTTCCTGGAGTGCGCGACGCCCGAGGCGGTGCTGCGCGAGCTGGACAGGGGCGGGATCGACGTGTGCGTGCTGGACGGCGAGGCCGTGCCCATGGGGGGTATGGGGGTGTGCCGGCAGATCAAGGACGAGGTGTTCAACTGCCCGCCGGTGCTTCTGCTCATGGGCCGGCCCCAGGACGCGTGGCTGGCCACGTGGAGCCGGGCTGACGCCGCTGTGACTCTTCCGGTGGATCCTGTGGAGTTTTCCTCGGCCCTTGCTTCGCTGCTCCGTCAGAAGCGGTTGGTGGGCGCCTAGCGGGGAGGGGGGCGTGGGGGTTCCCCGCGCCCCTTGCGGGGCGCTCAGAGCGCCGCGGGCTGCAGTCTCACCGTGTCCGCCTGGGACGGCCCGGCGGGCTTGCCGTTGACGAGGGCACTGCCCATGCTCCATTTCTTCCAGTCGACGTTCCAGTCGCCGAAGCCGTTGCCGAAGTCCTCCATCTGGTGGCCGCCGGAGTTGACGACCCTGACGATGTCGCCCTGGTGGATGTTGGCGAAGAACCACTGGGCGTTGGCGGTGCTCATGCCCGTGCAGCCGTGGCTGACGTTGGCGTAGCCCTGTGAACCCACGGACCAGGGCGCGGCGTGCACGTACTCGCCGGACCAGGTCACCCGTGTGGAGTAGTAGACGTTCAGGTCGTAGGAGTCGGAGCTGCTCGTGGAGATGCCGATCGTGGTGCCGCGCATGCGGACGACGTACGCCTTCTCCAGGACGACCTTGATGCCGTTGCGGGTGTCGTAGCCGGGCCTGCCGGTGGTGACGGGGATCCGTTTGATCGCCTCACCGTTCTTGTAGAACGTCAGTTGGTGTGCCGCGGCGTCCGTGAGGGCCTCGATCCGGTCACCCGTGGTGATCTTCAGCGGTTTCGACGGGCCGCCCCACAGCCGGTCGCTGATCCTGATGCCGTCCAGGTTGCTGTGCACCGTGATGGTGGCGTGGGCGGGCCAGTACTCCTGAGGCCGGTAGTGGAGTTCCTTGTCGCTCACCCAGTACCAGGAGCCCGGTACGGCCGGCGTGGACTCCACCCTCAGGGCGCGCTCCACGATGGCGCGCTGCGCCTTGTCCTTGACCTCCTGGTCGAGTTGGGCGGTGATGGGCTGGCCGACGCCGTACTGGCCCGACTTCGGCCCGAGGGTGACGGTCAGGCGCTTTCTGCTGGTGGGCTTGCCGGTGTCGAAGGTGAGGATCTTGCGGCCGGGTGCGCCGTCGTCGTCCTCGGTGCTCACCGTGACCGTGTAGTGGGCGCCCGCGGCCAGCGGGGCGGTGCTGTGCCATCTGCTGCCGTCGGCGGCGAGTTCGCCCGGCACATAGCGCCCTGCGGAGTCCTGGGCGGTGACGTCGGTGATGCGGTCGTCACCGTTGGCCGTGATCTCCAGGGGCTTGTCCGGGTCGGCCCGCTCCCCCTCCTCTGTGGGGAGGTTGGAGGAGATCACGTCCGCCGCGTCGTACGGCTTGGCCGACAAGGAGTTGCCGTCCGAACTGCAGGCGGTGAGGCCCGCGCCGAGCGCGGTCACCAGCAGGGCGCAGCTGACGACGGTGCGGGTCCGCGGAGTGTGGTTCATACGATCACGCTATGAGGCGTTGACCCCATTTGCGCGGTGGGTAACCCGTACGAGTGATCGACACTGCGGCAGAGGAACGACCGCACCCGGGCGACCTGTGGAAAAGCCGGAGGCCCGGACCCTCCTGAGGGAGCGTCCGGGCCTCCGGTGCGTGCACGCGCGTGCTACTGGGTGCGGTTCTCGCCGTGGTAGTACTCGAACACCCAGCCGAACAGGCCGACCACGATGAACGGGGCGGAGAAGTAGATCAGCCACCAGCCGACCGCGATGCTGAGGAAGGCGATCGCACCGCCGAAGCCCAGCAGCAGCGGCTGCCAGCTGTGCGGGCTGAAGAAGCCCAGCTCGCCCGCGTCGTCCGCGACGTCGGCCTCCTTGTCGTCCTGGGCGCCCGCGTCGACCCGCCGGGCGGTGAAGCCCAGGTAGAAGCCGATCATGACGCTCAGGCCGAAGGCCAGGAACAGTGCGGTGGTACCGGCCGGCTCCTTCGACCACACGCCATACACGATGGCCATGATCAGGATGAAGACGCTCAGCCAGATGAACATCCGACCCTGGATCTTCACTTGCCGGCCTCCTTGCTGCCCGCGATGGCGGTGCCGTGACCGCTGTGCGCGAGCTGCTCGAGCGCGGCGATCTCAGGGTGGTGCAGGTCGAACGCCGGGGATTCGCTGCGGATCCGCGGCAGGGTGAGGAAGTTGTGCCGCGGCGGCGGGCAGGACGTCGCCCACTCGAGCGAACGGCCGTAGCCCCACGGGTCGTCCACATTGACCGGCTTGCCGTACTTGGCGGTCTTCCAGACGTTGTAGAGGAACGGCAGGATCGACAGGCCGAGCAGGAAGGAGCTGATCGTCGAGACCGTGTTCAGGGCGGTGAAGCCGTCGGCCGCCAGGTAGTCGGCGTACCGGCGCGGCATGCCCTCGGCACCCAGCCAGTGCTGGACCAGGAAGGTGCCGTGGAAGCCGATGAACAGCGTC
Organism: Streptomyces sp. NPDC001393; assembly: GCF_053597455.1. NCBI lineage: Bacteria > Bacillati > Actinomycetota > Actinomycetes > Kitasatosporales > Streptomycetaceae > Streptomyces > Streptomyces sp. NPDC001393. Next base: position 586,632 of record NZ_JBSFIH010000001.1, on the reverse strand, counting down.
CAGAAGGTGATCTTGCCCAGGCGCTCGTCCAGCATCTTGCCGGTCCACTTCGGCCACCAGAAGTGGAAGCCGGAGAACATGGCGAAGACGACCGTACCGAAGACGACGTAGTGGAAGTGGGCCACCACGAAGTACGAGTCGGAGACGTGGAAGTCCATCGGGGGCGAGGCCAGGATGACACCGGTCAGACCACCGAACGTGAAGGTGATCAGGAAGCCGGTCGCCCAGAGCATCGGCGTCTCGAAGGACAGCGAGCCCTTCCACATCGTGCCGATCCAGTTGAAGAACTTCACACCGGTCGGTACGGCGATCAGGAAGGTCATGAAGGAGAAGAACGGCAGCAGCACACCACCGGTGACGTACATGTGGTGGGCCCACACGGTCACGGACAGACCGGCGATCGCGATCGTCGCGGCGATCAGACCCATGTAGCCGAACATCGGCTTGCGGGAGAACACCGGGATGACCTCGGAGATGATTCCGAAGAACGGCAACGCGATGATGTACACCTCTGGATGGCCGAAGAACCAGAAGAGGTGTTGCCACAGTAGTGCGCCGCCGTTTGCGGCGTCGAAGACATGGGCGCCGAACTTGCGGTCCGCCTCCAGGGCGAACAGCGCGGCCGCGAGGACCGGGAAGGCCAGCAGGACCAGGACACCGGTCAGCAGCACGTTCCACACGAAGATCGGCATGCGGAACATGGTCATGCCCGGGGCACGCATGCAGATGATCGTGGTGATGAAGTTGACCGAGCCGAGGATGGTGCCGAAGCCGGACATGGCCAGACCCATGATCCACATGTCGGCGCCGACACCGGGGCTGCGGACCGCGTCCGACAGCGGCGAGTAGGCGAACCAGCCGAAGTCCGCCGCACCCTGCGGGGTGAGGAAGCCGCCCACCGCGATGAGCGAGCCGAACAGGTACAGCCAGTAGGCGAACATGTTCAGCCGCGGAAACGCCACGTCGGGGGCGCCGATCTGCAGCGGCATGATCCAGTTCGCGAAACCGGCGAACAGCGGCGTCGCGAACATCAGCAGCATGATCGTGCCGTGCATCGTGAACGCCTGGTTGAACTGCTCGTTCGACATGATCTGCAGGCCCGGCCGGGCCAGCTCGGCGCGCATGAGCAGCGCCATCACGCCGCCGATCAGGAAGAACGCGAACGACGTCGCAAGGTACATCGTCCCGATCGTCTTGTGGTCGGTGGTCGTCAGCCACTTCACCACGACATTGCCGGGCTGCTTGCGCCTGACCGGCAGCTCGTCCGCGAACGCGCCTTCAGCTGCCGCGGCACCCTGGGGTTCGTTGAGGATGCTCACAGGTTGTTCGTCTCCCGGTTCTTCTCGTGGCTCGTCTGCGCGATGCCGGCGGGAATGTAACCGGTCTGCCCCTTCTTGGCGAGGTCCTGGAGGTGCTTCTGGTACGCCGCCGGGGAGACGACCTTCACGTTGAACAGCATGCGCGAGTGGTCGACACCGCAGAGCTCGGCGCACTTGCCGAGGAAGGTGCCTTCGTGGTTCGGAGTGACCTGGAAGGCGTTGGTGTGGCCCGGGATGACGTCCTGCTTCATCAGGAACGGCACCACCCAGAAGGAGTGGATGACGTCACGAGAGGTCAGGACGAAGCGGACCGTCTCACCCTTGGGGAGCCAGAGCGTCGGACCGGGGTTGCCCGTCTGCGGGTTCTTCGTGGCGGGCGTACCGACGTCGTAGACCCCGCCGGCGTTCGCCGGGAAGTCCTTCTTGAACCGGTCCGGAATGGCGTTCAGGTTCGCGTCGGTCTTCGCGTCGCCGGAGACACCGGGGACGTTCTCGATGTAGTTGAAGCCCCAGCTCCACTGGAAGCCGACCACGTTGATCGTGACGTCCGGCTTCTTGGAGAGGCTCAGGAGCTTCGACTCGTCCCGGGCCGTGAAGTAGAAGAGCACCGAGATGATGATGATCGGGACCACCGTGTACAGGGCCTCGATCGGCATGTTGTACCGGGTCTGCGGAGGTACCTCGACCTTGGTGCGGCTGCGCCGGTGGAACATGGCGCTCCACAGGATCAGGCCCCACACCAGCACGCCGACGGCGAGCGCGGCAGCCCAGGAGCCCTGCCACAGGGAGAGGATCCGCGGAGCCTCTTCCGTGGTCGGGGTGGGCATGCCAAGGCGGGGGAAGTCCTTGTATGTGCAACCGGTTGCGGTCGCCAGGACCAGGCCCGCGGTCAGTGCCTGCAGCAGCTTCCGCCGCATCGGGCGCCGCGGCGAGCGGTCGGAGCCGTTGGGACTCACGTAGCGCCTTCCCGAGAGTCTCGCCCGCGCGGTCGGCTGCGGCCTTCTCGCTGGTCGGTCGCCGCCCTGCGTCGGGCAGGGGTTTGGATGTTTATGCGGACCAAACCCTAGCCGACGCCCTCCGGGGGTTCGCGGGGAGGGGGGCCTACTGAGTTGGGTGGTTCGCTGGATTGGCGGCTGCGGGTCCGTTGTGGCTGGTCGCGCCCCGCGGCGGAGCCGCTGATGTCACAGCCTCGCGCCCCTGGGTTGGCTGTCCCCGCCGGGGTCTTAACGTTGCCGTATGGCCTACTTTGACGCTGCCTCCGCCGTTCCTCTCCATCCCGTTGCCCGCCAGGCGTTGTTGGCCTCTTTGGATGAGGGGTGGGCCGATCCCGCACGGCTGTACCGGGAGGGGCGCAAGGCCCGGATGTTGCTGGATGCGGCGCGCGAGGCGGCTGCTGAGGCCGTGGGGTGCCGGGCGGACGAAGTGGTGTTCACGTCGTCGGGGACCCGGGCCCTGCACAGCGGGATCGCCGGGGCGTTGGCCGGGCGGCGGCGGGTGGGACGCCACCTGATCGTGTCGTCCGTCGAACACTCCTCCGTCCTCCATTCGGCGGAGGCGTTCGAGGCCGACGGGGGGACGGTGACCCGGGTGGCCGTGGACCGGGCGGGAGTCGTGGACCCGTCGGGTTACGAGGCTGCCCTTCGCCCGGACACCGCGCTGGCGTGCCTGCAGTCGGCCAACCACGAAGTCGGTACCGTGCAGCCGGTCGGTGAGGTGGCCGAGGTGTGCCGGGCCGCCGGGGTGCCGCTGCTGGTGGATGCGGCGCAGTCGCTGGGGTGGGGGCGCGTCGAGGGCGGCTGGTCGCTGCTGACCGGCAGTGCGCACAAATGGGGCGGGCCGTCCGGGGTCGGGCTGCTCGTCGTGCGCAAGGGGGTGCGGTTCTCCGCCCAACGCCCGGTGGACGAGCGGGAGTCGGGCCGGGCGCCCGGGTTCGAGAACATCCCGGCGATCGTGGCGGCCGTGGCCTCGCTGCGGGCGGTTCGGGCCGAGGCGGCCCAGGAGGCGGTACGGCTACGGGAGCTGACGGAGCGGATCCGGACGCGGGTGCCGCAGCTGGTGCCGGACGTGGAGGTGGTCGGCGATCCCGAGCTCCGGCTGCCCGGGATCGTCACCTTCTCCTGCCTCTACGTCGACGGCGAGGCGCTGCTGCACGAGCTGGACCGGGAGGGCTTCTCGGTCTCCTCCGGTTCCTCCTGCACGAGCAGCACGCTGACGCCGAGCCATGTGCTGAAGGCGATGGGCGTGCTGAGCGAGGGGAACGTCCGGGTGTCCCTGCCGATGGGCACCCCGGAGGCTGACGTGGAGCGGTTCCTGGAGGTGCTGCCGGGGGTGGTGGCGGGGGTCCGGGAGAAGCTGGGCGCACCGGCGGCACCGGCCGCCCAGCAGGGTCCCGGGGAGGTGCTCGTCGACTCCCTGGGCAAGCGGTGCCCGATCCCGGTCATCGAACTGGCGAAGGTGTTCGGTCAGGTGCCCGTCGGCGGGCTGGTGCGGGTCCTCTCCGACGACGAGGCGGCCCGCCTGGACATCCCGGCGTGGTGCGAGATGCGGGGGCAGGAGTACGTCGGGGAGGAACCGGCGGAGCGGGGTACGGCGTACCTGGTGCGCCGGGTCGCCTGAGGGGGTCCGGGGGCGCAGCCCCGAAGGGGCGCCCGGCCTCAGCCCAGATGAGCCCGCACTTCCTCCCCGGCCTCGTCGCCGTACGCCTTCACGAACCGCTCCATGAAGTGCCCCCGCCGCAGCCGGTACTCCTGCGTGCCCACCGTCTCGATGACGAGCGTCGCCAGCATGCAGCCCACCTGGGCGGCGCGCTCGAGCGAGACGCCCCAGGCCAGGCCCGACAGGAACCCGGCGCGGAAGGCGTCGCCGACGCCCGTGGGGTCGGCCTTGCGCTCCTCCTCGGGGACGCCGACCTCGATCGGGTCGTCACCGACCCGCTCGATGCGTACGCCGCGCGAGCCGAGCGTGGTGACGCGGTGGCCGACCCTGCCCAGGATCTCGGCGTCGGTCCAGCCGGTCTTGGACTCGATGAGGCCCTTCTCGTACTCGTTGGAGAACAGGTACGTCGCCCCGTCCAGCAGCACCCGGATCTCGTCGCCGTCCATCCGGGCGATCTGCTGGGAGAAGTCGGCGGCGAAGGGGATCCGGCGGGAGCGGCACTCCTCCGTGTGGCGGAGCATCGCCTCCGGGTCGTCGGCGCCGATGAGCACCAGGTCCAGGCCGCCCACGCGGTCGGCGACGGTCTTCAGCTCGATGAGGCGGGCCTCGCTCATCGCGCCGGTGTAGAACGAGCCGATCTGGTTGTGGTCGGCGTCGGTGGTGCACACGAAGCGGGCGGTGTGCAGGGTCTCGGAGATCCGGACCGACTCGGTGTCCACGCCGTGCCGGTCGAGCCAGGCCCGGTACTCGTCGAAGTCGAAGCCCGCGGCACCGACCAGGATCGGCTGGGTGCCGAGCTGACCCATGCCGAAGGCGATGTTCGCGGCGACGCCGCCGCGGCGCACGTCCAGGTTGTCGACGAGGAAGGAGAGCGAAACCGTGTGCAGCTGGTCCGCGACGAACTGGTCGGCGAAACGGCCGGGGAAGGTCATGAGGTGGTCGGTGGCGATGGAGCCGGTGACTGCGATGCGCACGACGGGGATTCTCCTGCGGGAGGCTGGGTTGACAGTTCACGCTACCCGGTCGGCCGTCCCCTCAGTAGTTGGCGAAACTACCCGATAGTAGATCTTTCTTCGCGGTGCGGAGCGGGCCTACCGTGCGGTCATGACGAACCTCAAGTTCCGCCACACCGTCCACGCCGACCTCGAGGGTGACCTGGAGGGCGACCTCGCCGTGCTGCGCGGCGACTGCGCCCGGATGGCGCCGCGCTGGGCGGTTCCCGAGCACGCCGAGGCCCGGCCGGTGCCGCCGTCCCTGATCCACGGGGTGAGCGTGCCGGCGCGGTCCGCGCATCTGCTGGACGCGATGTCCGACTACGGCGACTGACGCGCGGGGCGCATTCCGCAGGGAACCGCACGCTCCCCTCCCACGTCCCATCGCCGTCCTCCAGGCGGGGGATGCGGGATACGACCAGCGAGGAGCGATGCGGTGAACACCGAGCGACCCGAGAACCGCGAGCACCCGGAGAGCTCCGAGCACACCGAGAGCGCCGAGCACACCGAGGCCGCGGGGAACGCGGGCAGTAGCGGGGGCCAGGAGGGGCCCGAGGGCCCGGGGAAGCCCGAGCCGACGGCCACTGCGGCGGAGGGCGCCGACGGCACCGGCGGTATCGGCGACATCGACGGCGCGGAGGGCGGGCAGGCCGGCCGGCGGCGGTCGCGGCTCGTCGTCGTCTCCGTCGCCGCCGCGGTGCTGCTGGTCGGCGGCGGTGGCGCCTACCTCGCGGCGCGCGGCGACACCGGCGGTCGTACGGGCGGACCCGGCGCGGACGGCTCCGGCGCCACTCCCCCGCCGCTCGCGCTGGACGGCTGGACCAGCGGCAACGGCACCGCTGGGGGCGAGCCGGACCCGTACGGCGCGACATACGTCGCCCACGGCGCGCTGCCGGCCGGACCCGGCTCCGCGCCGGTGTACGTGCCGAAGGGCGAGGTCGGCAGGGACGCGGTGGTCCGGCTGGCCAAGGCGCTGGGGGTCGACGGCACTCCGGTGGCCGAGGGCCGGATCTGGCGGGTCGGCGGCAGGGACGGCTCCGGGCCGAGCCTGACGGTGAACCGGGACGCGCCGGGCAGCTGGACGTTCAGCCGGTACGCGCCGGGCACGGACGACTGCAGGAAGGGCGTCCTGTGCATGCACGACCCGATGGTGCCGGCCGGCGCCCCGGTGAGCGTGCGGAAGGCGACCGAGGTGGCCGCGCCGGTGCTGAAGGCGGCGGGGCTGGACGACGCGAAGATCGACGCGAGCCAGGTCATGGGGAGCGGGCGGGTCGTGAACGCCGACCCGGTGGTCGGCGGGCTGCCGACGTACGGCTGGACGACCGGCCTGACCGTGGACCGACAGGGCGCGCTGGTCGGCGGGCACGGGCTGCTCGGTGCGCCGGTGAAGGGCGACACGTATCCCGTGCTGGGCGCCGCGAAGACGCTGAAGCTGATGGACGCGGCGCCGAAGAGCGACCACCGCATGGGGATCGGCGGCTGCGCCAGTCCGGTGCCGATGAAGGACCGGCTGGAGCAGCCGTGCGGCGCGGCCACGGGCGCGCCGCAGCGGGGGGCGGACGCGGGGACGGACGCGGTCCCCGTGGACAAGGCGGTGTTCGGGCTGGCCGCGCACTCCGTCGCCGGGCGGCAGACGCTGGTGCCGTCGTGGCTGTTCGAGGTGCGGGGTCCGGCCGGCCAGGGCGCGTCGACGGTGTCGTACCCGGCGGTCGATCCCCGGTACCTGGCGTCGGCGGCCACGCCCTCGGCGCCCACCGCGTCCGCGGCGCCCCATGACGTGAAGGTCACCGGCTACCTGGCCGAGGACAGCGAGCTGACCGTGAGTTTCTACGGCGGGGTGTGTGCGGACTACACGGTGGCTGCCAAGGAGAGCGGCGAGCGGGTGACCGTGACCGTCACCGCGCACCCCTGGCCGGACAAGGTGTGTGTGCTGATCGCCAAGGAGTACGTCAAGACCGTACGGCTGGCTGCGCCGCTGGACGGGCGGACGGTGGTCGGCGCCGACGGCGCCCGTATTCCACAGGCCAAGCCGGGCGCCCTGCACCCGGACGCTTCGGCCCTGTCCCGCTGACCACCCGGCGCACGACGAAGGCGGCGGCCCCCCGCTCGGGGAGCCGCCGCCTTTCGGACCGTCAGGGTTGTGAGCCCTCGGCTCAGCTGAAGGAGTCGCCGCAGGCGCAGGAGCCGGTCGCGTTCGGGTTGTCGATCGTGAAGCCCTGCTTCTCGATCGTGTCCACGAAGTCGATGGTGGCGCCGCCCAGGTACGGAGCGCTCATGCGGTCCGTGACGACCTTGACCCCGCCGAAGTCCTTCTCCACGTCACCGTCGAGCGAGCGCTCGTCGAAGAAGAGCTGGTAGCGCAGGCCGGAGCAGCCGCCGGGCTGGACGGCGACGCGCAGCGCGAGGTCGTCGCGGCCTTCCTGGTCGAGCAGGGCCTTGACCTTGGCCGCGGCGGCGTCGGTCAGGATGATGCCGTCGGTGACGGTGGTGGTCTCGTCCGATACGGACATCTACATCTCTCCCGGGTTGTACGGAGACTGCTTGCCGACGAGTGCAACCGGCGCTTCCGCGGATTCATTCCGGGGCGGGCAGTCGTGTTGGCGCGTTCTTGCTTCCGTCTTCATGCTCGCACACGCCCCATGAGGTCGGCAGCGGCTCATGGAGGGACCCGGGCGGGATTCACGTCACATCGACGTTATGGCCATCGTCAAACTGACGTGAACCGGTTATGATAGATAGCGTCAGTTAGACGAAAAGTAGAAAGGGTGCGTGTCGTGACCACCGCCCAGACCCCGGAACTCGACGTGCAGCCGACTCCGCTCGCCCTGCTGCTGCTCGGCCGTGAGGCCGACCCGAAGAGCGAGCGGGGCGTCGAGTGCCCCGGTGACCTGCCCTCGCCGTCCGACCCGGACCTGGTCGCGCGCGCCCGTGCGGCCAAGGAGAAGCTCGGCGACAAGGTTTTCGTGCTCGGCCACCACTACCAGCGCGACGAGGTCATCCAGTTCGCCGACGTCACGGGCGACTCCTTCAAGCTGGCCCGGGACGCGGCCGCGCGCCCGGAGGCCGAGTACATCGTCTTCTGCGGTGTGCACTTCATGGCCGAGTCGGCCGACATCCTCACCTCCGACGACCAGAAGGTCGTCCTGCCCGACCTCGCCGCCGGCTGCTCGATGGCCGACATGGCGACGGCCGAGCAGGTCGCGGAGTGCTGGGACGTCCTGACCGAGGCGGGCGTGGCCGAGCAGGTGGTACCGGTCTCGTACATGAACTCCTCCGCCGACATCAAGGCGTTCACCGGCAAGCACGGCGGCACGATCTGCACCTCCTCCAACGCCAAGCGCGCCCTCGACTGGGCCTTCGAACAGGGTGAGAAGGTGCTGTTCCTGCCCGACCAGCACCTGGGCCGCAACACCGCCGTCCGGGACATGGGCATGTCCCTGGACGACTGCGTGGTCTACAACCCGCACAAGCCGAACGGCGGCCTGACGGCGGACGAGCTGCGTGCGGCGAAGATGATCCTGTGGCGCGGCCACTGCTCGGTGCACGGCCGCTTCAACCTGGACTCGGTCAACGACGTGCGCGAGCGCATCCCCGGCGTGAACGTCCTGGTCCACCCCGAGTGCAAGCACGAGGTGGTCGCCGCCGCGGACTACGTCGGCTCGACGGAGTACATCATCAAGGCTCTGGAGGCGGCCCCGGCGGGCTCCAAGTGGGCCATCGGCACCGAGCTGAACCTGGTACGGCGGCTGGCGAACCGTTTCGCACCCGAGGGCAAGGAGATCGTCTTCCTCGACAAGACGGTCTGCTTCTGCTCGACCATGAACCGCATCGACCTGCCCCACCTGGTCTGGGCCCTGGAGTCCCTGGCCGAGGGCAAGCTGGTCAACCGGATCGAGGTCGACAAGGAGACCGAGGCCTTCGCGAAGCTGGCCCTGGAGCGGATGCTCGCGCTGCCGTAGCGCGCACGAAAAGGGCCGGGTCTCCTGCGAGACCCGGCCCTTTTCCATGCCGTATCCATGCCGTCAGAGCCGTCAGACTCCGGCGGGCTCCAGGACCTTCTCCGCCTTCGCCTCCCGCTTGGCCGCCCGCTTCTTCGCCCGGCGCTCCGTGCGGAGTTCCAGCATCGCGTAGAGCGTCGGCACCAGCAGGAGCGTCAGCAGGGTGGACGTGATCAGGCCGCCGATGACGACCACCGCGAGCGGCTGGGCGATGAAGCCGCCCTCGCCGGTGACGCCCAGGGCCATCGGGAGCAGGGCGAAGATCGTCGCCAGGGCCGTCATCAGGATCGGGCGGAGGCGGTGGCGGCCGCCCTCGACGACGGCTTCCACCACGCCGTAGCCCTGCCTGCGGTACTGGTTGATCAGGTCGATCAGGACGATCGCGTTGGTCACCACGATGCCGATCAGCATCAGCATGCCGATCATCGCCGGGACGCCCATCGGGGTGCCGGTGGCGACCAGCAGGCCGATCGCACCCGTCGCCGCGAAGGGGATGGAGACCAGGAGGATCAGCGGCTGGGCCAGCGAGCGGAAGGTCGCCACCAGCAGCATGAAGACGATCGCGATCGCCGCCAGCATGGCGAGGCCCAGGTTCTTGAACGCGTCGTTCTGGTCCGACGTCACGCCACCGATCTCGGCCTTCGCGCCCGCCGGGAGCTTCAGCGCCTTGATCTTCGACTGGAGCTTGGTGCTGATGGCACCGGTGTTGTCACCGGTCGGCCTGGCCGTGATGGTGGCGGCGCGCCGGCCGTCGATCCGGGTCAGCGACACGGGGCCGTCCACCAGCTGCACCGTGGCGATGTCGCCGAGCTTCACCGGGCCGAGGCGCAGCGCCTTCAGCTGGGCCATCGTGGTCGCGGGATTGGCCGACCGCACGACGACATCGCGCTCGGTGTCGTCGAGGATCGCCTTCGCCGCCGTCGTACCGCGGACCGCCTCGGCAACCGCCGCGCCGAGCTTCTGGTCGTCGAACCCGGCCGCGGCCGCCTTGGCGCCCGCCTTGACCGAGATCCGGGGCACGCTCGTCGCGAGGTCGCTGGTGACGTCCGTGACGCCGTCCAGGCCGGCGACCGTGGAGCGGACCTGCTCCGCGGCCGTGCGCAGCGTCTGCGGGTCGGACGCCTTGACCACCACGCTCAGGTTCTGGTTGCCGAAGCCGTCACCGGCCGACACCGTGGTCGTACCGATGCCCTTGAGCTGCTTCAGGCCGTCCTCGATGTGCTTCTGCACCTTGGCGTACGACTTGGAGTCCTTGAGCATCACCTGGTACGACGCCTGGTTGGTGCTCGTGCCGCCGCCGAAGGCCGCCATGAAGCCGGAGGAGCCGACGGTGACCTGGTAGTCCTTGACGCCCTCGGTGGCGGCGAGCAGCTTCTCCACCCGCTTGGCCTGCGCGTCGGTGGCGGCCAGGCTCGTGCCCGGCTTCAGCTCCTGCTTGACGGTGATGACCTCCTGCTCGCCCTGGTCGAAGAAGTTCGTCTTCAGCAGGCCGCCCATGCCGAAGGTCAGCACCAGGACCACGATCGCGATCAGCACGCTGGTGAGGCGGCGGCGGGTGGCGAAGCGCAGGACGGGGACGTAGGCGCGCTGCAGGCGGCTGTTCGCCTCCTTCTCCTCGGCCCGGCGGCGGGCCTCGGCCGCGTCCTCGGGGGTGCCCTTCGGGGCGCGCAGGAACCAGTACGACAGGACCGGTACAACCGTCAGCGACACCAGCAGGGAGGCCAGCAGGGCCGCCGTCACCGTGATGCTGAACGAACCGAACAGGGCACCCACCATGCCGCCGACCAGGCCGATCGGCAGGAACACGGCGACCGTGGTGAGGGTGGAGGAGGTGACCGCGCCGGCCACCTCGCGCACGGCGTTCAGGATGGCGTCCCTGCGCTCCTCGCCGTAGCCGAGGTGGCGCTTGATGTTCTCCAGGACGACGATCGAGTCGTCCACGACCCGGCCGATGGCGATGGTCAGCGCGCCGAGCGTGAGCATGTTCAGCGACAGGCCGCGCGTCCACAGCACGATCAGGGCCAGCACCACCGACAGCGGGATGGAGACCGCCGTCACCAGCGTCGAGCGGACCGACGCGAGGAAGACCAGGATGACCAGGACCGCGAAGAGCAGGCCGAGCGCGCCCTCCGTGGTCAGGCCCTTGATGGACTTCGACACGGCCGGGCCCTGGTCGCTGACGACCGTGAGCTTCGCGCCCGAGCCGAGCTGCGCGCGCAGGTCGGGCAGCTTGTCCTTGACCGCGTTCGAGATGGTGACCGCGCTGCCGTTGTGGTCCATCGTCACGGTGACGGCGAGGCTGGGCCTGCCGTCGGTGCGGGTGATGGAGTCGGCCGGAGCCGGCTGCTCCTTGACGGTGGCCACGTCACCCAGCCGTACCGCCTTCTCCCCGCCCTGGCCGGTGACCATCAGGTCCTGGATCTGCTGCAGCGAGGTGAAGCCGCCGCCGACCTGGACGGTGTGGTTGGTGCCGTTCTCGTCGAAGGAGCCGGCCGGGACGGTCGCGCCGCCCGCCTGCAGGGCCTGGCCGAGCGCGGCGGGGGTGAGGCCGGCCCGGGCGAGCTTCGCGTCGTCCGGGGTGACGGTGACCTGCAGGTCGCGCACGCCGGTGACCTGGACGCGGCCGACGCCGTCGATGTCCTTCAGCGCCGGTACGACGGTGTTGTCCAGCTGGTCGGCGAGGGCCTGCTGGTCCTTGTCGGAGGTGGCGGCGAGGACCACGGTCGGCATGTCGTCGGTGGAGCCGGATATGACCTGCGGGTCGACGGCGTCCGGGAGCTGGTTGCGGGCCCGGTTCACGGCCTGCTGGACGTCGGAGACGATCCGCTTGGTGTCGTTGCCGTAGTCGAAGGACGCCATGATCACGGCGTTGCCCTCACTGGCGGTGGAGGTGACGGACTTGACGCCGTCGACGCCCTGGAGGTTGTTCTCGATCGGCTCGACGACCTGCTTCTCGACCACGTCGGGCGAGGCGCCCTGGTACGGCGTGATCACCGACACCATGGGCAGGTTGATGGTGGGCAGCAGCTGCTGCTTGATCTGGGGTATCGCGATCAGCCCGAAGACGAGCGCGACGAGCGACATCAGGCCGATCAGGGCCCGTTGCCGGAGGCTGAATCTCGACAGCCAGGACATGGATCAGGGTCTCTCAATCTGTGAGCGGCAGACCCTCTCACCCTGAGCCATCCCGGACGGCCGATCCGTAGGCCCTGGGTCCATTTCCTCATCCCGGTCCTACTCCGCTCGCAGTACGCCGGGGTGGAGATCCGCAGTACGCCCGGGTGGAGATCTCCAGGAGGCCCGGGTGGAGATCAGTCCGTCCTCGGACGCACCAGACCCGACTCGTACGCGATCACCACGAGCTGCGCCCGGTCGCGCGCGCCCAGCTTGGCCATGGCCCGGTTGACGTGCGTCTTCACCGTCAGCGGGCTGACCTGGAGGCGTTCGGCGATCTCGTCGTTGGAGTGGCCGCCGGCCACCTGGACCAGCACCTCGCGCTCCCGCCCGGTGAGCGTTCCGAGCCGGTCGGAGCGGGCGGGGTCACGGCCGTCGTCGCCGTCGCCCTGGGCGAGGAAGCGGGCGATCAGTCCCTTGGTGGCGGCGGGAGACAGCAGGGCCTCACCGCCCGCCGCGACCCGGATGGCGTTCAGCAGCTCCTCCGGCTCGCTGCCCTTGCCCAGGAAGCCGGAGGCGCCCGCCCGCAGGGCCTGGACGACGTAGTCGTCGACCTCGAAGGTGGTCAGGATGACCACGCGGACGTCGGCGAGGGAGGGATCGGCGCTGATCAGCCGGGTGGCGGCGAGCCCGTCCGTGCCGGGCATCCGGATGTCCATGAGGACCACGTCGGCGGCCTGCTCCTTCGCCAGCCGGACCGCCTCCGCCCCGTCCGAGGCCTCCCCCACCACCTCCATGTCGGGCTCGGAGTCGACCAGCACCCTGAACGCGCTGCGCAGCAGGGCCTGGTCGTCGGCGAGCAGGACACGGATCGTCATGCGGGCTCCCCCGGGGCCGTCGTACGGGTCTCGCTTCGGGTCTTGAGGGGCAGGATCGCATGGACGCGGAAACCGCCGCCGTAGCGGGGCCCGGTGGTGAGGGTGCCGCCGAGGGCGGTGACCCGCTCGCGCATGCCGAGCAGTCCGTGCCCGCCGCCGGCCCCGGGCACACCGGCCGCGCCCGCGCCGTCGTCCAGCACGGTGACCTCGATGTCCGTGCCCACCCGTACGACGCTGACCTCGGCCTTGGCGTCGGCTCCGGCGTGCTTCTGGGCGTTCGTCAGCGCTTCCTGGATGATCCGGTAGGCGGCGAGATCGACGGCGGCGGGGAGTTCCGTGCCCTGGTCGGCACGGGCCACCTCCACCGGGAGCCCCGCGTGGCGGAAGGTGTCGGCCAGCTCGTCCAGCCGGCTGAGGCCGGGAGCGGGCTCGGTCGGGGCGGCGGGGTCACCGGACTGACGGAGCAGTCCGACGGTGGCGCGCAGTTCCTCCAGTGCCGAGCGGCTGGCCTCGCGGACGTGGGCCAGGGCCTCCTTGGCCTGGTCGGGCCGCTTGTCCATGACGTGCGCGGCCACCCCTGCCTGCACGTTCACGAGGGCGATGTGATGGGCGACGACGTCGTGCAGATCACGGGCGATGCGCAGCCGCTCCTCGGCGACCCGGCGGCGAGCCTCCTCCTCCCGGGTGCGTTCGGCTCTCTCCGCCCGTTCCCGGATGGCCTGGACGACCGCGCGCCTGCTGCGTACGGCGTCCCCGGCGGTGGCGCCGATACCGGTCCAGGCGAGCACGCCGAGGTTCTCCTGCGCGTACCAGGGCAGCGGGCCGCCCAGCATGGCCGCGGCCGTCAGCACGGTCATGGTGAGCAGGCCGACCCGCCAGGTGGTGGTGCGGTCGGTGGTCGCGGCGACGGTGTACAGGGCGACCACGGCGGACATCGCGACCGGGGCGCGGGGGTCGCCCGTGACGCACTCGACCACGGAGAAGGCGCCGGTGACGGCGAGGACCGTCTTGGGGGCGCGGCGGCGGAAGACCAGCGCGGCCGCGGCGAGCAGCATGAGGAGGAGGCTGAGGGGGTCGGGGGTGCGGACGCCCCAGGTGACCCCGTTGTCGCCCCTCGGGGTCACGAAGGATCCCGCGATCATGCAGACCAGCACGCCTGCGGCGATGGTTGCGTCCAGCGCGAGGGGGTGCGCTTTGAGACTGCAGCGGGCGCGGTCGAGAGTGCTCACGCATTGAACAGTACGGGTGCCGGCAAGGTGCCCTGTGCCGTGGCCGGGCGGGGGCCGGGTCGCTTGCCCGCGCGTGCGGGGTGCCCCTACGCAGCCGACGGCGCTGCAGTTCCCCAGGGGGCGCGGGGAACTGCGCGAGCAACCCACCACGGACCCGCACCCGGCGACGGCGAGCACCGCCAACGGCGCTACCCCGGAATCAGCCCCTCATCGCTCAGCATCTCCCGTACCTCCGCCAGCGACGCCTCCGGCGACGGGAGGATCAGCTGCGAGGGTTCCAGCGCGTCGTCCGGCAGGGGCGTGCCGAGCCGACGGACGGAGTCGAGGAGGGCGGCGAACGTGCGGCGGAAGCCGGCCTCGTCGCCGCTCTCGATCTCGGCCAGCAGCTCGTCGTCCAGCTTGTTGAGCTCGGGGAGGTGCGCGTCGTCCAGCCGCACCTGCCCCTCCCCCATGATCCGTACGATCACGTCGGCCTCCTCGGTGGCCCCTACTGCTTGTCGAAGCGCGGGGTGTCCTGCGGCTGCTGCTGGGTCTGCCCCTGCCCGGTGCCGCCCTCGATGGCCTGCTGCGGCGAACCGCCGGCCAGCTCGGCCTTCATGCGCTGCAGTTCCAGCTCTACATCACTACCACCGGAGAGCCGGTCCAGCTCGGCCGCGATGTCGTCCTTGGCCATGCCGGTCGGGTCGTCCAGGGCGCCGGAGGCGAGCAGCTCGTCGATGGCGCCGGCCCGGGCCTGGAGCTGCTGCGTCTTGTCCTCGGCCCGCTGGATGGCCAGGCCGACGTCGCCCATCTCCTCGGAGATGCCGGAGAAGGCCTCGCCGATCCGGGTCTGGGCCTGGGCGGCGGTGTAGGTGGCCTTGATGGTCTCCTTCTTCGTGCGGAACGCGTCCACCTTGGCCTGCAGGCGCTGGGCCGCGAGGGTGAGCTTCTCCTCCTCGCCCTGCAGGGTGGCGTGCTGCGTCTGCAGGTCGGTGACCTGCTGCTGGAGCGCGGCGCGCCGGGACAGCGCCTCGCGGGCCAGGTCCTCGCGGCCGAGCGCGAGCGCCTTGCGGCCCTGGTCCTCCAGCTTGGAGGACTGCTGCTGCAACTGGTTGAGCTGGAGTTCCAGACGCTTGCGGCTGGTCGCCACGTCGGCGACGCCGCGGCGGACCTTCTGCAGCAGCTCCAGCTGCTTCTGGTACGAGTAATCCAGGGTCTCGCGCGGGTCCTCGGCCCGGTCAAGGGCCTTGTTCGCCTTCGCGCGGAAGATCATCCCCATACGCTTCATGACACCGCTCATGGGCTTCGCGCGCCCCCTTCTGACGGACTCCAGCTCACAGATCCTGCGACAGGACCCACAGTACGGGCCCTGACTCCATTACCGCACTGTTCGGGGAGTGATGCGCTCATCCCCGAGGACGACTGCGGACCGTACCGCTCCGGCGTGAGGAGTAGGTGGTCCCCCACCGGCCCGCACCGGAACGTCCCCTCTGTCCCCCTACAGACGTCCGGCGTTGCCGGATCGTTCCCCGCCGGGCTGGGGTCCATGCCGGTGAAGCCCGTACCCTTGGGTTTTGTGTTCCGTAGCCGTGCCAAGGACGAGAAGGCCCCGACCGCCGACAAGGCGCAGGTGAACCTCTCCAAGCAGCCCCGTGACCCGCAGGCCCCGAAGGGCAGGCCCACGCCCAAGCGCAGTGAGGCCCAGTCCCAGCGGCGCAGCGTGGCCAACACGCCGACCAACCGCAAGGAGGCCGCCAAGCGTCAGCGCGAGGAGCGGCGCCAGGCCCTGGAGCGGCAGCGCCAGGCGCTGGCCACCGGTGACGAGCGCTATCTGCCCGCCCGGGACAAGGGCCCGGTCCGCAAGTTCGCCCGCGACTGGGTGGACTCGCGGTTCAACGTGGCGGAGTTCTTCCTGCCGCTCGCCGTGGTGATCCTGGTGCTGAGCGTGGTGCGGGTGCCGGCGATCCAGTCGATCGCGCTGCTGCTGTGGCTGGTGGTGATCGTGCTGATCGTGCTCGACGCGGCGTTCAGCGGGTTCCGGCTGAAGAAGCGGCTGGCGGAGCGCTTCCCGGACCAGAACACGCGGGGCGCGGTCGCCTACGCCCTGATGCGCTCCCTCCAGATGCGCCGGCTCCGGCTGCCGAAGCCGCAGGTCAAGCGCGGAGAGCGGCCCTGAGCGCAGAGGCCTTCACCGGGGGCGCCGCCGAGGCCCGGCTGGACAAGCTGGGCAGGCTGCGTGATGTCGTACGCCAGGAGCTGGTGGCGCGGCAGCTGGACGAGCAGATAGCCGGGCGGTTCCCGGTCGGGCAGCGGCTGCGGGTGCTCGACGTGGGGATGGGCCAGGGCACGCAGGCGCTGCGGCTGGCCCGGCTCGGCCATCAGGTGACCGGGGTCGAGCAGGACGCGACGATGATCGCCGCGGCGCGTGCGGCGCTGGCCGCCGAGCCGGAGGGCATCCGTGAGCGGGTGCGGCTGGTCCAGGGCGACGGGCGGGACACCGGTGTGCACTTCCTGCCGGGCAGCTTCGACGTGGTGCTGTGCCACGGGGTGCTGATGTACGTCGAGGAGCCGGACCCCCTGGTGGCGGGCCTGGCGCGGATGCTGGCCCCCGGCGGGCTCCTCTCCCTGCTCGTCCGCAACGGCGACGCGCTCGCCATGCGGCCGGGCCTCGCCGGTGACTGGGCGGGCGCGCTGGCCGCCTTCGACACCACCGCCTACCTCCCCCATTCTCGAATTGACTCGAACGGGGGGACCCCCATCCGCCTCGGCCTGGACGTACGGGCCGACCGGCTGGCCACCCTCACCGCCACGCTCGACGGGATCGCGGCCCCGCTGCACGCCTGGTACGGCGTGCGGGTCTTCACGGACACGGCGGCGGACGACGCGGAGCTCCCGCAGGATCTTCAGACGCTGCTCGCGGTCGAGGAGCGGGCCGGTCGCACGGACCCCTACCGCCGGGTGGCGGCGCTGCTGCACCTGTGCGGCGTACGGGGCTGAGACCGTTCGGGCCAACACCGCGGGCCGGATGATCGGCGCGCGGTGAGACTCGGGGCATGGACGCTTCCCGGATCCGTGCCCCGTGGAGGGTCGCGGTCGCCGCGGCGCTGGTGTGCTGCGTGGCGGCGAGCTGTACGGCCACCGCTCCCGAGGACCGGCAGGACGCCGGCGCGACGGCGCGGGCGGTGGTGCCGATGACCGTGGGTGATCTGCAGAGCCAGTACCAGCGGGTCATCCGGCAGGTCCTGCCGTCGGTCGTGCAGATCCAGGCGAGCCACGGTCTGGGCTCCGGGGTGGTGTACGACGGCACGGGGCACATCGTCACCAACGCGCACGTGGTCAGGTCGGAGAAGACCTTCCAGGTGACCACGGCGAACAGTGAGGAGCCGCTCACCGCGCGCCTGGTGTCCTCCTACCCCGAGCAGGACCTGGCCGTGATCAAGCTGGACAAGGTGCCGACCGGGCTGCGGGCGGCGGTGTTCGGAGATTCCGAGAAGGTGGAGGTCGGCCAGATCGTGCTGGCCATGGGCTCGCCGCTCGGGCTGTCCTCCAGCGTGACCCAGGGCATCGTCTCGGCGACCGGGCGGACCGTCAGCGAGGTCCCCGGCGGGGGTACGGGCGCGACGATCGCGAACATGGTGCAGACCTCGGCCGCCATCAACCCGGGCAACAGCGGTGGCGCGCTGGTCAATCTCGCCGGTCAGGTCATCGGCATCCCGACGCTGGCCGCCGCCGACCCCGACCTCGGGGGCAGCGCGGCACCCGGCATCGGGTTCGCCATCCCGGCGTCGATGGTCAAGACGATCGCCGGGCAGATCGTCCAGCACGGCAGGGTCACCAACTCCGGGCGGGCCGCGCTGGGCATCACCGCGCGGACGGTCGTGGACGACCGCTACCGGCCCGCCGGGGTGACGGTGGTCAGCGTCAGGCCCGGCGGCGCCGCGGACAAGGCGGGCCTGCGTCCGGGCGACACCATCACCAAGGTGGGCGACCGGCCGATCTCCACCGTCACCTCCCTCGCGGAGGCGCTGGCGGCGGACACGCCGGGCCAGAAGACGTCGGTGACCTACCAGCGGGGCGGCACCGAGAAGACAGTGGAGGTGACGCTGGGCGAGCAGTGACGAGGGGTACGACGCCTGCGACCGCGGGGCCGCACCCCCGGGCACCGGCTACGCCGCGTCGGCGTGCAGGCTCATCGGGCCGTAGATCTCGGTGTTCTCCTCGAACAGCCGCACCTGGTCGGCGCCGCCCTCCAGGAGCGCCTTCCAGTGCTCGCCGATCCAGGACTCCGCATCCCCCTGCGTGGTGAACTCCTCGGGCTGCACCGCGGGCTGGACCTCCGTCCCGTCGGCCTTCTCGAACCGCCACGTCCATGCCGTCATGTGGGCCTCCTAGTGATCCAACTCGTGCTCGCAGCCTAGCCGGGAGCGCAAGACCTGCTGGGACGGGTGAGAATCGATCCCGTGGAAATCACTCTGCTCGGTACTGGTGCCCCGGCTGGGCTGCCGCGACCCGACTGTCTCTGTGCCGCCTGTGCGCGGGCGCTGGGGCAGGACGCCCGCGCGGCCACCGCCGTGCTGGTCGACGGGGAGCTGCTGCTCGACCTGACGCCCGGCGCGGCGTTCGCGGCGGCGCGGGCCGGGCATTCGCTGGGCGGGGTACGGCAGGTGCTGTTGTCGCATCCGCACGACGGCCCGGCGGTGGAGGTGCCGGCCGGGCTGCCGCAGCCCGGGCGGGTGCCGGACGGGCGGGAGTTGGCGCTGCTGACGGGGCATCGGGTGCGGGCCGTGGCGATGGACGCGGGCGGCACCGGATACGCGGTGAGCGGACCGGACGGGCAGCGGCTGCTGTATCTGCCGCCGGGCGGGGCACCGGCGGGTCTTCAGGAGGCGACCGCGGAGTCGTACGACATGGTCCTCCTGGACGTCGTCGGGCGCCCGGACGCGCTGGCACGCCTGCGGGCGGTGGGTTCGGCCGGGCCGACGACGGACGTGCTCGCCGTCCACCTCGACCACGATGTGCCGCCCGGCGCCGAGTTGCGGCGCCGGCTGGCGGCGGCCGGGGCGCGGGCGGTGCCGGACGGTACGACGCTGACGGTCGGCGCGTACGAGGACGTGCCGGACGTGCCGCGCCGGACACTGGTGCTGGGCGGGGCGCGCTCGGGCAAGTCGGTGGAGGCCGAGCGGCGGCTGGAGTCCTTCCCGGACGTGCTGTACGTGGCGACCGGTGGGACGCGGGGCGGGGACACCGAGTGGGCCGAGCGGGTGGCCGCGCACCGGGAGCGGCGGCCGGGGTCGTGGCGTACGACGGAGACGACGGACCTGGTGCCGCTGCTGGGCGAGGACGGGCCGCCGCTGCTGATCGACTGTCTGTCGCTGTGGCTGACGGATGCCATGGACCGCGTCGGGGCGTGGGACGACGCGGAATGGGCGGGCGGCGGTGAGAAGTCCCTGCGGGAGCGGGTGCGGGAGTTGACCGAGGCCGTGCGCTGTACGCGGCGGACGGTGGTGGCCGTGTCGAACGAGGTGGGGTCGGGGATCGTGCCGGCGACGGCGTCCGGGCGGCGGTACCGGGATGAACTCGGGCGATTGAACGCGGCGTTCGGGGAGGAGTGCGAGCAGGTGCTGTTGGTGGTGGCGGGGCAGGCGTTGGTGCTGCGCGGTTGACGGGCACCCTGTACTGATGCTGGCCGCGCCCCGAAGGGGCGCGGGGCTGTATCGATATGCGGCTCCGCCGCGTGGGCGCGACCAGCCCACCCCGCACCCCCAGTCAGCCACGGTCCTTGCGGGCCACGATCCTGTAGGCGTTGGAGAACCCCGTGCGGCGGAACAGAGGCGCCAGGGCGTGGTCCAGGGCCGAGGCCAGCATCCGCACGGGTGCCAAGGCGGCTCTCAGCAGCGGGATCTGGGCCACCGCCAAGGAGACCGCCGCGGACAGGTCGTAGGGCATGTGGGGATCCCTGCGGTCGACCACCAGAACCGTGCAGCCGAGGTTCTCCAACTCCGCCCGCAGATTTGCCAAAGGCAGCAGGTGGAGGTGGCGCGGCTGGCCGTAGGGGAGCCAGAACCTGCCCAGCAGCGCAGCGAACCCGCAGCGGGGGTCGGCGACTTCCACGACGAGGTGGCCGCCGGGGCGCAGGGCCGACAGCGCGGCGCGGATTTCGGCGCGCGGGTCGGGCGTCTGCTCCAGATGGCGGAACATGCTGACCACGTCGTAGCGGCCGCGCAGCCGGGCCGTCATGCCGGGCGTGGCGAGGTAGCCGCGGTGGGCCTCTTCGACCCGCTCCTCCAGCTGGGCCTGCTGCACCCGGGCCGTGGGGTCCAGGCCGTCGAAGCTCGTGTACGGGAAGAACTCCTTCGCCGCCTCGGGGAAGCGGGCGTGGCCCGTGCCCACGTCCAGCCAGCTCTCCGCCTCGGCCAGCGCCGACAGCCTCCGGGCGGCGGCGCGGTGCCGTCGGCGGACCGCGCGGGCGGACAGGACGCGGGCGGTGAACTCCTCCAGGTGCCGTTCGTAGAAGTCCCGGTGGAAGAAGGCGAACCCCTCCGCCGTGAGCCGGGGGTTCTGGAAGACGTGGCCGCAGGCGCGGCACTGGTCGACGACGAACCGGCCCGGCCGGTGTCGCAGGGGGTCGCCCGCGCGCACCCGGGTGCGCAGCCGTGCGGAGCCGCACCAGGGGCAGTCCTCGCGGGCCGGTTCGAGGAACGGGTCGGAGGACCGCGGGAGGGGCGTCGGCGTGGAAGGCAAGGTCGGCATGGGCAACTCCCTGGGCGACATTCCGCAGCAAACCGGAACGTATGGGATGCCGATCTTGGGTGCAATGATGTTGTGGGGGTGTGGTGGCCATGTGGCGCGGAAGCGTTCGTTCCCGGGCGGTACTGTTCGGCGAATGAGCAGGCTTAATCTGGACGACTTCACCGATCTGATCGAGCGCCCGGACGGGGGCGTGCGCCGCGACGCCGAGGCCCGGCGGGAGCGCCAGATCGTGCCGCCCGGGGCGCTGGGCCGCCTGGACGCGCTGGGCGAGTGGCTGTCCGCCGCACAGGGTGCCGTACCGGTACGGCCCGTTGAGCGGCCGCGGGTGATCCTCTTCGCCGGTGACCACGGGATCGCCGGGCTGGGCGTCTCGGCGCGCCCCGCCGGCAGCGCCGAGCAGCTGGTGCGGGCCGTGCTGGAGGGTGCGAGCCCGGTGTCCGTGCTCGCGCGCCGGCAGGAGGTGCCCGTACGGGTCGTGGACATGGCCCTCGACTGCGCGCCGGACGCCTTCCCGGAGGACGTGGTACGGCACCGGGTGCGGCGCGGCAGCGGCCGTATCGACATCGAGGACGCGCTCACCCTGGAGGAGGCCGAGGCCGCCCTGCGGGCCGGGATCGCCGTGGCCGACGAGGAGGCCGACTCGGGCACGGACCTGGTGGTGCTCGGCGACATCAGCGTGGGCGGGACCACGGCCGCGGCGGTGCTGATCGCGGCCCTGTGCGGGACCGACGCGTCGGTGGTGACCGGGCGGGGCGGGCTCGCGATCGACGACCTGGCGTGGATGCGCAAGTGCGCGGCGATCCGGGACGCGCTCAGGCGGGCGCGGCCGGTGCTCGGGGACCAGTTGCAGCTGCTGGCGACCGTGGGCGGGGCGGACCTCGCGGCGATGACCGGGTTCCTGCTGCAGTGCGCGGTACGGAAACTGCCGGTGATCCTCGACGGGGTGGTGGCCGCCGCGTGTGCGCTGGTCGCGCAGCGGGTCGCGTTCCGGGCGCCGGACTGGTGGCTGGCGGGGCACGACAGCGGGGAGCCGGGACAGGCGAAGGCGCTGGACCGGATGGCCCTGGAGCCGCTGCTGGAGCAGGGCGTGAAGGTCGGCGAGGGCGCGGGGGCGCTGTTGGCCCTGCCGTTGGTGCGGGCCGCCGCGGCACTGGCCGCCGAGCTTCCCGAGAAGCCGGAGGCCGAGAAGGAGAATCCGGAGGCCGAGAAGCAGAACGAGGAGCAGGAGTAGCGGGGTTTGGGCGAGCCCCCGGCGGAAAAGTGAGGTTCGCCAGAGCGGCCCCCATATGATCCTGCCCCATGGGAGATGCCCGAAATGCCGTTCCGCAGCACGCCGAGCCGGGGCGTCCGGGTGAGGAGGGGCGGCGGCCCGGCGGGAGCTCCCGGCGGGCCGCCGCCATCGCCGTCTGGTATCTGCGGACCGTCGCCTTCATCAACTTCCTCAGCGCGGTCTGGGTCTCGCTCGGCCAGGACGTGCGCCGGCACAACCAGGACGACTTCTTCACCCCGTACCTGCTGACGGCCGGCTTCGCCTCGGGTGTGTTCACCGCGTTCCTGGCGATCACCATGCGGCGCCGCAAGCGGGCGGCCTGGATCCTGAACGTGGTGCTCAGCGGGGCCTTCCTCGCGCTGTTCGCGTTCGCCATGGCGTTCCCGGAGATCCGGCGGTACGCCCAGAACTGGGTCTCGCTGGCGCTCACGGCCGTGTTCGTGGGCGCGCTGCTCGTGGGCCGCCGGGAGTTCTACGCCAAGGGCGACCGGTCCAACCCGCGGCTCGCGGCGACGGTCGCCGTCGGCGGCGGGCTGACCGCGAGCCTGCTGGCCGGGCTGCTGGTGACGGCCACCAACCAGGCGCCGGACGCGGCCCGTTCGACCTTCTTGGAGCGCTGGCACTACGGCACCCTGCGCCTGGTGTCGGTGGCCGCCGACGAGTCGCGCTTCCCCGGGATCGACCCGCCGAACTGGGCCAACGTCGCGATCAACGTGCTCAGTACGGCCCTCGTGCTCGCCGTGTTCTACGCCGCGTTCCGCTCCCGGCGCGCCGTCGACCCGCTCACCGAGGACGACGAGAAGAAGCTGCGGGCCCTGCTGGACAGGCACGGTGAGCGGGACTCGCTGGGCTACTTCGCGCTGCGCCGGGAAAAAAGCGTGGTGTGGTCGCCGACCGGGAAGGCTGCCGTCGCCTACCGGGTGGTCGGCGGGGTGAGCCTGGCCTCCGGGGATCCGCTCGGGGATCCGGAGGCGTGGCCGGGCGCGATCGCGCCGTGGCTGGCCCAGGCGCGGGCGCACGGCTGGATCCCGGCGGTGATGGGGGCGAGCGAGGAGGCGGGGACGGTTTACGCCCGGCACGGGCTCGACGCCCTGGAACTCGGCGACGAGGCGATCGTGGAGGTCGCCGACTTCACACTGGAGGGCCGGGCGATGCGCACGGTCCGGCAGGCGTACAACCGGGTGAGGCGGGCCGGGTACGAGGTGCGGATCCGGCGGCACGAGGACATCCCGGCGGACGACATGGCGCATCTCGTCGAGCGTGCGGACGACTGGCGGGACGGGGCGACCGAGCGCGGGTTCAGCATGGCGCTCGGCCGGCTCGGGGAGCCCGAGGACGGGCGGTGCGTGATGCTGGAGTGCACCGACGCCGAGGGGAGGCTGCGCGCGCTGCTGTCCTTCGTGCCGTGGGGGCCGCACGGGCTGTCCCTGGACCTGATGCGCCGCGACCGGGACTCCGACAACGGGCTGATGGAGTTCATGGTCATCGAACTGCTGCGGCGCGCCGACGAGATCGGGATCACGCAGGTCTCACTCAACTTCGCGATGTTCAGGTCGGTCTTCGAACGTGGCGCGCGCCTCGGTGCCGGTCCGGTGCTGAGGCTGTGGCGGTCGCTGCTCAGCTTCTTCTCCCGCTGGTGGCAGATCGAGTCGCTGTACCGCGCCAACGCCAAGTACCGGCCCATCTGGGAGCCGCGGTTCCTGCTCTTCGAGAAGAGCGCGGACCTGCTGCGCATCGGCCTCGCGTCGGCCCGCGCGGAGGGCTTTCTGGGGGGCCTGTCGCCGGATTCCCGTCGTCCACCCGGAGGGCGGGCCCCGCGGCGTCTGGTGCGTGCGATCGCAAGGCGCCGGAGCGTCCTCGTGGCGGAGCCACGTGGGCGTTTCGGCAACGCGGCGTGGGGGTCCCCCCGCGCGAGCGAAGCCGAGCGTGGGGGAGTGCGTGCCAGGCGTCGCGGGGCAGGCGGGAATCCGGCGACAGGCCCCGCGGCGCCGGGACTGCCGAAGTGGCTGCACCGCAGACACCTGGACACACACCGGTGAGGACCAACCGATGACAGCGCTCGTCCGCTGGGCCCGTGAGGAGTGGGGGCCGCTGTACGTCACCGTACGCACGGTCCTGCTGAAGCGGCACCTGTGGGCGGCCCCGATGACGCTCGGCGCGGTGTGTCTGACGACCCTGCTGCAGTACGTGCAGAACCGGCCGTGGGGCTATCAGTTCGTGCAGGACCTGGGCGCCGTACGGGCCGAGGACCCCCTGTGGCTGGCCCTGCTGCGCACGCCCCTCTCCCTGTTCGTGCCGGCGCTGGACCTGCCGGTGTGGGGTGCGCTGACGCAGATCCTGCTGGTGTTCGGGATCGCCGAGGTGTGCATCGGCTGGTGGCGGACCCTGGTCATCGCGTACGCCGCCACCCTCGCCGGAACCCTCTACGCGCGCGTCGGCATCTCGCTCGGCGCGCACGCCCCGTTCGGGCTGCCGTGGACGGACGCGCAGGTGGTGGACACGGGCCCGTCGGCGGCCGTGGTGGGGCTCGCCGTGTTCGTGAGCTGGCGCTACGGCGCATACGCCACCTCAGGCGCGGTGACCCTGGCGATGGTCGCCGAGGTCCTGGTCAAGCAGAACCTGGCGGGCAAGGAGCATCTGGCCGCGCTGATGGCCGTGGGCCTGATCTGCCTCGCAGTGGCGGTGCGCCACCGCTACGGGTACCGGCTGCGGTTTCGCCCGCGGCACGCGTACCGGCGCGTCCTGCGGCGCGTTCAGCGACGATCGGACACCCGGGCCGAGCGCGGCTCGGGCTTGCCGCCGATCCAGTCCTGAACCGCACGACTCCGCCGGGCCCAACGGCGGTCGTGGCGGTAGGCGCGCAGGGGCCGCCCTGGCACGAGCGCAGGGGGCGGCGGCCGTACGAGTACCTGGCTGCGGTTTCGCCCGCGGCACGCGTACCGGCGCGTCCTGCGGCGCGTTCAGCGACGATCGGACAGCCGGGCCGAGCGCGGCTCGGGCTTGCCGCCGATCCAGTCCTGAACCGCACGACTCCGCCGGGCCCAACGGCGGTCGTGGCGGTAGGCGCGCAGGCTGCCCTGGCACGGGCGCGGGGGCAGGGGCGGCGGCCGTACGAGTACCTGGCTGCGGTTTCGCCCGCGGCACGCGTACGGGCGTACTGCTGCGGCGCGTTCAGCGGCGGTCGGACACCCGGGCCGAGCGCGGCTCGGGCTTGCCGCCGATCCAGTCCTGAACCGCACGACTCCGCCGGGCCCAACGGCGGTCGTGGCGGTAGGCGCGCAGGCTGCCCGGGCACGGGCGCGGGGGCAGGGGCGGCGGCCGTACGAGTACCTGGCTGCGGTTTCGGCCGCGGCGCTCGTACGAGCGTACTGCTGCGGCGCGTTCAGCGGCGGTCGGACAGCCGGGCCGAGCGCGGGTCGGGCTTGCCGCCGATCCAGTCCTGAACCGCACGACTCCGCCGGGCCCAACGGCGGTCGTGGCGGTAGGCGCGCAGGGCGGCTTTGGCACGGGCGCGGGGGCGGCGGCCGTAGAAGCGGCGGGCCCATGGGGAGCCGGGGCGGGCCAGCCGTACGGCGCCGACGAGTGCGACCAGCGGCACGATCACCCCGAAGACCGCGACGCGCGCCTTGCCCTTGCTCAGGGCGATGAGCGCGAAGAGGAAGTTCATGCCGATGGTGCTGAGGGCACCGCCGCGGTCCTGCAGTTCCTGCGGGGACAGGCCGTTGACGCCGAACGGGGCGAACCCGGCGAGCAGCAGCCCGACGAGCGCGGCGGTGAGCACGACGATCTCGACGCTCTTGCGGCCCTCCTCGGTCCAGTAGACGTCGTCCAGATGCAGGATCAGCGCGAACTCGTCCAGCACCAGCCCGACGCCCATCCCGAACAGCACGGCGGCGACCGCACCGCCGGCGCCGTGCCAGTCGCTGGCGAGCATGCCGAACCCGCCGACAATGGTGAGGACGACCCCGGGCACCACGTGGTGGATGTGCATTCCGCCCGCCCTGACGTTCCCGAACGGGCCCTTGCCGGCCCGGATCAGCCGGGTGATCACCCGGGTGACGACGAACGTGAGCAGGAAGGCGACGAGGGCGAGCAGCAGCGGGAGCTTGCCCGGTTCGACGATGTTCCGCACCCACCAGTGCCCCATATGCGCACCTTATCCCCGGGCGCGGCAGGCAGCTCCGCGACCGCCGGGTAACCTGCGCCGGTGCGCAAGACCTCCCCCCTCGACGGCCTCCGCTTCGCCTTCGGCACCCTCACCGTGCTGCCCGTCCGGGTGCACCGCTGGGACCGCGCGGCCGCACGCGGCGGCATGCTGAACGCCCCCGTCGCCGGACTCGTCGTGGGCCTTGGCGCGGCCGGACTCGGACTGCTGCTCCTCGCCCTGGGCGCCGGCCCGCTGCTCGCCGCCACCGCCTCCGTCGCCGTACCCGCGGCCCTCACCCGGGGACTGCACCTCGACGGCCTCGCCGACACCGCCGACGGCCTGGGCAGCGGCAAGCCCGCCGAGGACGCACTGCGGATCATGAAGCAGTCGGACATCGGCCCCTTCGGGGTCATCACCCTGGTCCTGGTGGTGCTGGCGCAGGTCGCGGTGCTGGCCCAGCTGTACGGCGACTCCTGGGCCCGGGGTGCCCTGGCGGCCGTCGTCTCGGCGGTCACGGCCCGGCTCGCCCTCACCCTGGCCGCCCGCACCGGGGTGCCGGCCGCCCGCCCGGAGGGGCTGGGGGCGGCGGTGGCCGGGGTGGTGCCGGTGGGCGGCGCGCTGTCGGTGGCGCTCCCGGTCGTGTCGGCCGCGGCGGCCTGGGGGGCGGTCACGGGTCCGTACGCCGCCGTGCGCGCCGCCGCCGCGGTCCTGCTGGCCCTGGGCACGGCCGAACTCCTGCTGCGCCGCTGCGTACGCCGCTTCGGCGGGGTGACGGGGGATGTCTTCGGCGCCGTGGCCGAGACGGCGGCGACCACCGCTCTCGTGGTGCTGTCCCTGGGCCGATAAGCTTCACGGCCGTACACGGACAAGAGAGTTGTGATGTGGGGGGAATTCCGTGCTGAGGCTGCGCCGTGCCCTGTCCTGGTCCATAGACTTCGCACTCGTGGCGTCGGTGGCCGCCCTCCTGGCCGTGCTCACCTTCCACCGCGTCACCGCCCTCGTCACGGACGTGCCCTCGCTGGCCACCAAGGGCGGCCTCGACCTCGTGACC
Source organism: Streptomyces sp. NPDC001393 (assembly GCF_053597455.1). Lineage (NCBI taxonomy): Bacteria > Bacillati > Actinomycetota > Actinomycetes > Kitasatosporales > Streptomycetaceae > Streptomyces > Streptomyces sp. NPDC001393. Next base: position 559,250 of record NZ_JBSFIH010000001.1, on the reverse strand, counting down.
TCGCGCGGCGACGTCATCGGCGCCTCCGAACACCTGGGTCTGTCCCTGTGGGACAAGGTGGTCCTGGACGTGGAGGAGGCCTTCGGCGCGCTCGTCGTCATCGCGTTCCTCTACCAGTGGGCCTGCCTCGCCCTGCTCGGCCGCACCCTCGGCAAAGGCCTGCTCGGCCTGCGCGTCACCCCACGGCTGCCCGGGCACGCCCTGCGCCGCGCCGCCGTCACCACCGTCGCCGACGTCGCGGTGTACGCGCTGGCCTGTGTGCTGCTCATCGAGGGGCAGTTCGGTCTCTCGGTGCTGGTGTGGGCCATCGCTGTGCTGCTGTTCCTGGTCAACGCCCTGTCGGTGGTCCTCCCGGGCCGCCGCTCCCTCGCCGACCGGCTGGCCGGCACCTGCGTCCTCGGCGCGTTCCAGCAGGCGGAGTAGGGGTGCGCGGTGCGCGGAAGTGACCGCGGCGCCACACACAGGTGAACGCCCGCAGGAATGAGTGAACGCGCGCACGCGCGTAGTCTCGTCCCGGGTGTTCGCCGACAGGGTGAAGGCCCCGGTTGCCACCCGCGCCCAGGGATGGACCTAGGGTCGGCTCTCGGGCCCGGTCGACCCACCCCCCATCGGCCACAGCAACTTCACATCGGAAGCGAGATTTCACCACCGTGACTGCTCTGACTCTCAGCACCGCCGCGGCGCCCGGCCTCCGGGCCGACGCGATCGTGATCGGTGTCGCCAAGGGCACCAAGGGCCCCGTCATCGCGCCGGGCGCCGAAGCCGTGGACAAGGCGTACGACGGCAAGCTGGCCGGCGTCCTGGAGACCCTCGGCGCCTCGGGTGCCGAGGGCGAGCTGACGAAACTGCCCGCTCCGGCCGGCTTCAAGGCACCGATCGTCGTGGCGGTCGGCCTCGGCGCGGAGCCGGACGCCAAGAGCGAGAACGAGGACGGCGAGGCCGACGAGGCCTACGGCGCCGAGGCGCTGCGCAAGGCCGCCGGCGTGGCCGCCCGCGCGCTCGCCGGGTCCAGGAAGGCCGCGTTCGCGCTGCCCGTCGACGGCCCCGGCGCGATCGGTGCGATCAGCGAGGGCATCCTGCTGGGCGCCTACTCCTTCGACGTCTACAAGGAGAACGCCGCCCAGGCGAACGATGGTGCCAAGGCCAAGAACGGCAAGGCTCCGCTGGCCGAGGCCGCGCTGCTCGGCGGCAAGCCGCGCGACGCCGCCCACAAGGCGGCCGTGGCCCGCGCCGTCGCGGTCTCCGAGGAACTGAACCGCGCCCGCGACCTGATCAACACCCCGCCGAACGACCTGAACCCCGCCATCTTCGCGGGCATCGCGCAGACCGCGGCCAAGGAGCACGGCATCAAGGTGCAGGTGCTCGACGACAAGGCCCTGGCCAAGGGCGGCTACGGCGGCATCCTCGGCGTCGGCAGTGGCTCGGCGGCCACCCCGCGCCTGGTGAAGCTGTCGTACAAGCACCCGAAGGCCGCGAAGCACCTGGCCTTCGTCGGCAAGGGCATCACCTACGACTCGGGCGGCATCTCCCTGAAGCCGGCCGGGCACAACGAGACGATGAAGTGCGACATGAGCGGTGCGGCGGCCGTGTTCGCCGCCGTCGTCGCCGCCGCGCGCCTCGGCCTGGAGGTCAACGTCACCGGCTGGCTGGCGCTGGCCGAGAACATGCCGTCCGGCTCCGCCACCCGCCCCGGTGACGTACTGCGCATGTACAGCGGCAAGACCGTGGAGGTCCTCAACACCGACGCCGAGGGCCGGCTGGTGCTCGCCGACGCGTTGTGGGCGGCCTCGCAGGAGAAGCCGGACGCGATCGTGGACGTGGCCACGCTGACCGGCGCGATGGTGCTGGCCCTGGGCCACCGGACGTTCGGTGTCATGGCCAACGACGACGCGTTCCGCTCCGCGGTGCACGAGGCGGCGGAGGAGGTCGGCGAGCCGGCCTGGCCGATGCCGCTGCCGGAGCACCTGCGCAAGGGCATGGAGTCCCAGGTCGCCGACATCGCGAACATGGGTGAGCGGATGGGCGGCGGGCTGGTCGCCGGCCTCTTCCTGCAGGAGTTCGTGGGCGAGGGCATCACCTGGGCGCACCTCGACATCGCCGGGCCGGCCTTCAACGAGGGCGGTCCCTTCGGGTACACGCCGAAGGGTGGCACGGGGTCGGCGGTGCGGACGCTGGTGCGGCTCGCCGAGCTGACCGCTGCGGGTGACCTGGGCTGAGGTTCGCCTGTTGACTCGGGTCGCACTGCCGTATGGCGGCTTTCGGGGCGTGGGGACTGGTCGCGCAGTTCCCCGCGCCCCTTCGGGGCGCTCTAGTGGGACGTCTCACACTCCAGCCCCGCGTCTCGTCCGCCTCGAACAAGTGCAAAGATGGAGCCCGGCAGGACAGGGCCCCCACCGAAGGGCCGAAGCATCAAGCGGCCGGACACCAGCCGCCCGCCGGTCACAGGAGACCGGCGCAAGGCGCACATGCATGGAGGACGTGACGTGGCGAACGACGCCAGCACCGTTTTCGACCTAGTGATCCTCGGCGGTGGTAGCGGTGGTTACGCCGCAGCCCTGCGCGGAGCGCAGCTGGGCCTGGACGTCGCCCTGATCGAGAAGGACAAGGTCGGCGGCACCTGCCTGCACCGGGGTTGCATCCCCACCAAGGCCCTGCTCCACGCGGGCGAGATCGCCGACCAGGCCCGCGAGAGCGCGCAGTTCGGCGTCAAGGCCACCTTCGAGGGCATCGACGTCCCGGCCGTCCACAAGTACAAGGACGGCGTCATCGCCGGCCTGTACAAGGGCCTGCAGGGTCTGATCGCGTCCCGCAAGGTGACGTACATCGAGGGTGAGGGCCGGCTGTCCTCCCCCACCTCCGTCGACGTGAACGGCCAGCGCGTCCAGGGCCGCCACGTCCTGCTGGCGACCGGCTCCGTGCCGAAGTCGCTGCCGGGCCTGGAGATCGACGGCAACCGGATCATCTCCTCCGACCACGCCCTCGTCCTGGACCGCGTGCCGAAGTCCGCGATCATCCTGGGCGGCGGTGTCATCGGCGTCGAGTTCGCCTCGGCGTGGAAGTCCTTCGGCTCGGACGTCACGGTCATCGAGGGCCTGAAGCACCTCGTCCCGGTCGAGGACGAGAACTCCTCGAAGCTTCTCGAGCGCGCGTTCCGCAAGCGCGGCATCAAGTTCAACCTCGGCACCTTCTTCCAGAAGGCCGAGTACACCCAGGACGGCGTGAAGGTCACCCTGGCGGACGGCAAGGAGTTCGAGGCCGAGGTCCTCCTCGTCGCCGTCGGCCGCGGCCCGGTCTCGCAGGGCCTGGGCTACGAGGAGCAGGGCGTCGCCATGGACCGTGGCTACGTCCTGGTCGACGAGTACATGCGGACCAACGTCCCGACCATCTCCGCCGTCGGCGACCTCGTCCCGACGCTCCAGCTCGCGCACGTCGGCTTCGCCGAGGGCATCCTGGTGGCGGAGCGTCTGGCCGGTCTGAAGGTCGTTCCGATCGACTACGACGGTGTCCCGCGGGTGACGTACTGCCACCCGGAGGTCGCCTCCGTCGGTATCACCGAGGCCAAGGCCAAGGAGATCTACGGCGCGGACAAGGTCGTCGCTCTGAAGTACAACCTGGCGGGCAACGGAAAGAGCAAGATCCTCAACACCGCGGGCGAGATCAAGCTCGTCCAGGTGAAGGACGGTGCCGTGGTCGGCGTCCACATGGTCGGCGACCGCATGGGTGAGCAGGTCGGCGAGGCCCAGCTGATCTACAACTGGGAGGCGCTGCCGGCCGAGGTCGCCCAGCTCATCCACGCCCACCCGACGCAGAACGAGGCGATGGGCGAGGCGCACCTGGCGCTCGCCGGCAAGCCGCTGCACTCCCACGACTGAGCCTTCGGTCCACGGGCGCGACGACACAGACTTCCGCAATTCGTTAGGAGCAACCGAAACCATGGCGGTTTCCGTAACCCTTCCGGCGCTCGGCGAGAGCGTCACCGAGGGCACTGTCACCCGCTGGCTGAAGGCCGAGGGCGAACGCGTCGAGGCCGACGAGCCGCTGCTCGAGGTCTCGACCGACAAGGTCGACACCGAGATCCCCTCGCCGGCCGCCGGTGTGCTGGCCTCCATCAAGGTGGCCGAGGACGAGACGGTCGAGGTCGGCGCCGAGCTGGCCGTGATCGACGACGGCACCGGCGCGCCGGCTGCCGCTCCGGCCCCGGCCGCCGCCGAGGCCCCGGCTCCGGCTCCGGCCGCCGAGCCCGCTCCGGCCCCGGTCGCCGAGGCCCCCGCCGCCCCGGCCCCCGCCGCCGCTCCGGCCGCCGCCCCCGCCGGTGGCGCCCAGGGCACGGACGTGGTCCTGCCCGCGCTCGGTGAGTCCGTCACCGAGGGCACCGTCACCCGCTGGCTGAAGTCGGTCGGCGAGACCGTCGAGGCCGACGAGCCGCTGCTCGAGGTCTCCACGGACAAGGTCGACACCGAGATCCCGGCGCCCGCCTCCGGCGTGCTGCTGGAGATCGTGGTCGGCGAGGACGAGACCGCCGAGGTCGGCGCCAAGCTCGCCGTCATCGGCGCCCCGGGTGCCGCCCCGGCCGCCGCTCCGGCTCCGGCCGCCCCGGCCCCCGCCGCCGCTGCCCCGGCCGCTCCGGCCCCGGCTCCGGCCGCCCCCGCGGCTCCGGTTGCCCCGGCCCCGGCCCCCGCCGCTCCGGCTCCGGCTCCGGCTCCGGTGCCCGCCGCCGCTGCCCCGGCTCCGGCCGCTCCGGCGCCCGCCCCGGCCCCGGTCACGCCGGCCACCGCGCCGACCTCCCCGACCGCCACCCAGGCGACGGACGAGGGTGCCTACGTCACCCCGCTGGTGCGCAAGCTCGCCGCCGAGAACGGCGTCGACCTGGCCACCGTCAAGGGCACCGGCGTCGGCGGCCGTATCCGCAAGCAGGACGTCATCGCCGCCGCCGAGGCCGCGAAGGCCGCCGCCGCTGCCCCGGCTCCGGCCGCCGCTGCTCCGGCCGCCGCCAGGAAGGCCCCGGCGCTGGAGGTCTCCCCCCTCCGTGGCCAGACCGTCAAGATGCCGCGCATCCGCAAGGTCATCGGCGACAACATGGTCAAGGCGCTGCACGAGCAGGCGCAGCTGTCGTCGGTCGTCGAGGTCGACGTCACCCGCCTGATGCGCCTGCGCGCCCAGGCCAAGGACTCCTTCGCCGCGCGCGAGGGCGTCAAGCTCTCCCCGATGCCGTTCTTCGTGAAGGCGGCGGCCCAGGCGCTGAAGGCCCACCCGGTCATCAACGCCAGGATCAACGAGGCCGAGGGCACGATCACCTACTTCGACTCCGAGAACATCGGTATCGCGGTGGACTCCGAGAAGGGCCTGATGACCCCGGTCATCAAGCACGCCGGCGACCTCAACATCGCGGGCATCGCCAAGGCCACGGCGGAGCTGGCGGGCAAGGTCCGCGCCAACAAGATCACCCCGGACGAGCTGTCCGGCGCGACCTTCACCATCTCCAACACCGGTTCGCGCGGCGCGCTGTTCGACACGATCATCGTGCCCCCGGGCCAGGTCGCGATCCTCGGCATCGGTGCCACGGTCAAGCGTCCGGCCGTCATCGAGACCGAGGAGGGCACGGTCATCGGCGTCCGCGACATGACCTACCTGACCCTCTCCTACGACCACCGCCTGGTCGACGGCGCCGACGCGGCCCGTTACCTGACGGCGGTCAAGGCGATCCTGGAGGCGGGCGAGTTCGAGGTCGAGCTGGGCCTCTGATTGCCCTGCTCAGGTAGTACGACGCCCCGTCCGGAGTCTCTCCGGACGGGGCGCCGCCTTTGCAGGGGGTCGGCTGCAACTCCCCAGGGGCGCGGGGAACTGCGCGAGGAACCACCGACGACCCGCACCCGCCCGACAACGGACGGAACCGAGCTGTTCGGCGCCCGGCCCCACCACCGGAGGTGTGCGCCTTGTCTCACCTGCACGAAAGCACCCCCACGTGCCCTACCCGCGGAGCGAACCCGCCGTATTGTCTAAACGTCAGCCCTCCCTAAGGAGCCCTCCATGACCGCGCCCGTCGTCCACTCGCTGCGCGAACAGATCCGCGAGCACATCGTGGAGGGAATCGTCAGCGGGCGCTGGCAGCCGGGTGAGCGGATCGTGGAGCGCCGGATCGCCACCGAGCTGGAGGTCAGTCAGACCCCGGTCCGCGAGGCCCTGCGCGAGCTGGAGTCGCTCCGGCTGATCGAGTCCGCGCCGAACAAGGGCGTGCGGGTACGGAACCTGACGGCGGCCGACCTGGAGGAGAGCTACCCCGTCCGGGCCGGCCTGGAGGCCATCGCGGCGGAGCTTGCGGCCGACCGCCTCGCCGAGGACTGCTCGGCCCTGGAGCCGCACGTCCTGGCCCTGTACGACGCCGACCGCAACGCGGACGGCACCGCCCAGGTGCGCCACACCGTCGGCTTCCACCGCGAACTCGTCCGCGCCGCGCAGAACTCGGTGCTGCTGCACACCTGGGAGGGCCTCGGCATCGAGGTGTTCACGGCGCTGTCCATCCGCTGGCTGGGCACGGTCCAGCAGTCGTACGCGGAGGAGCACGAGGAGCTGGTGGCCGCGTTCAAGAGGCGGGACCCCCGCATCCCCGAGATCGTGAAGGCACACGTCCTGGGGTGCGCGCCGCGCGCCTGACGCGGGCTTGAGCAGTCGAGCAGACCCCCGCTCAAACGCCGCCCCACCTGCGAAAACAAGGCCATTCGGCGTCACCCGGTGCCATTCTTGAAGGCACCGGGTGCCGACTTTCTCGGAATCGAGAGGTTTTCGAGCTCAACCCTTTGATCGATCATCGATCAGGGAGTTACAGTCGCCGACGGACTTCTACCGAAGCCCGCCTGCCCTGTCCTGCCAAAGACCAAGGGCACCCCCGAACCCTTACCGATGAGGGAACCCCCTTCGACTGAGGAAGGCGGCGACATGACCGACCCCAACGCCATCCAGCCGAGCGCGCTCGACCAGCTCCCCGACCGCGACCCGGAGGAGACCGCCGAATGGCAGGCCTCCCTCGACGCCGTCGCCAGGGAGGCCGGGCCGCACCGCGCCGCATACCTGATGCGCCGCACGCTGGAGCGCGCCGAGGCGGGCGGCATCGCGCTGCCGAAGCTCCTCGAAACCGACTACGTCAACACCATCCCCACCTCCGCCGAGCCGGCCCTGCCCGGCGACCCGGAGATGGAGGCCCGGATCACCGCCTGGAACCGCTGGAACGCGGCCGCGATGGTGACCCGTGGTGCGAAGCACGGCGTCGGCGGCCACATCGCCACCTTCGCCTCGGCCGCGTGGCTCTACGAGACCGGCTTCAACCACTTCTTCAAGGGCAAGGAGGGCGACGGCTCCGGCGACCAGCTGTACATCCAGGGCCACGCCTCCCCCGGCATCTACGCCCGCGCCTTCCTCGACGGCCGCCTGACCGAGGCGCACCTGGACAACTTCCGCCAGGAGGCCGGCGGCAACGGCCTGCCGTCCTACCCGCACCCGCGCCGCCTGCCCTGGCTGTGGGAGTTCCCCACCGTCTCCATGGGCCTCGGCCCGCTCTCCGCGATCTACCAGGCGCGCTTCAACCGGTACCTGACCAACCGCGGTATCAAGGACGTCTCCGCCTCCCACGTCTGGGCCTTCCTCGGCGACGGCGAGATGGACGAGCCCGAGTCGACGGCCGCGCTCGCGCTGGCGAGCCGCGAGGGCCTCGACAACCTGACCTTCGTCATCAACTGCAACCTGCAGCGCCTCGACGGCCCGGTCCGCGCCAACTTCAAGATCGTGCAGGAGCTGGAGGCCCAGTTCCGCGGCGCCGGCTGGAACGTCGTCAAGACGCTGTGGGGCTCGGCCTGGGACGAGCTGTTCGCGCTCGACACGACCGGTGCGCTCGTACGCCGTCTGCGCGAGGTACCGGACGCCCAGGTGCAGACGTACCAGACCCGCGACGCCGCCTACATCCGCGCCGACTTCTTCGGCAAGGACCCGGCGCTCGTCGAGATGGCGAAGCTGCTGAGCGACGACAAGATCCTTGAGTGCTTCCACCTCTCCCGTGGTGGTCACGAGGCCCGCAAGGTCTACGCCGCGTACAAGGCCGCCGTCGAGCACAAGGGCGCGCCGACCGTGATCCTGGCCCAGACGGTCAAGGGCCACACCCTCGGCGAGGGCTTCGCGTCGAAGAACGCCAACCACCAGATGAAGAAGCTCTCGGTGGACGAGTTCAAGGCGATGCGCGACCTTCTCGAACTGCCCATCAAGGACAGCGACTTCGTCGACGGCGTGGTCCCCTACGGCCACCCGGGCGCCGACTCCCCCGAGGTCCGCTACCTCCAGGAGCGCCGCGCGGCCCTCGGCGGCCCGGCCCCGGCCCGCCGTACGCACGCGCTGGCCCCGCTGCCCGCCCCCGCCGAGAAGGCCTTCGCCTCCTTCGACAAGGGCTCGGGTTCGCAGAACGTGGCGACGACGATGGCCTTCGTCCGCCTGGTCAAGGACCTGGTCCGCGACAAGGAGACGGGCAAGCGCTGGGTGCCGATCGTCCCCGACGAGGCGCGCACCTTCGGCATGGAGAGCCTGTTCCCGTCGCTGGGCATCTACTCCCCCAAGGGCCAGACGTACGAGCCGGTCGACCGCGACCAGCTGATGTACTACAAGGAGGCCAAGAACGGCCAGATCCTCAACGAGGGGATCACCGAGGCCGGTTCGATGGCCGACTTCATCGCCGCGTCCACCGCGTACGCGACGCACGGCGAGGCGATGATCCCCTTCTACATCTTCTACTCGATGTTCGGCTGGCAGCGCACCGCCGACCAGATGTGGCAGCTCGGCGACCAGCTCGGCCGCGGCTTTCTCGTCGGCGCGACGGCCGGCCGTACGACCCTGACGGGCGAGGGTCTGCAGCACGCCGACGGCCATTCCCCGGTGATCGCCGCGACCAACCCGGCGGCGCTGACGTACGATCCCGCGTTCGCCTACGAGATCGCGGTGATCGTCCGTGAGGGTCTGCGCCGGATGTACGGCGAGGCCAAGCCGGGCGAGGACCAGAACGTCTTCTACTACCTGACGGTCTACAACGAGCCGCTGCCGCAGCCCGCCAAGCCGGCCGGCCTCGGCATCGACGAGGGCATCGTCAAGGGCCTGTACCGCTTCAACACGGCGGAGTCGGCGGGCCTGTCCCCCGCCGCCAACGCGCCGCGCATCCAGCTGCTGGGCTCCGGTACGGCGATCCACTGGGCCCTTCAGGCACAGAAGCTGCTCGCCGAGGAGTGGGGCGTCGCGGCCGACGTCTGGTCGGCGACCTCCTGGACGGAACTGCGCCGCGACGCGATGGAGGCGGACGCCGCCCTCCTGCGCGGCGAGGAGCGGGTGCCGTACGTCCGCCAGGCCCTGCAGGGCGCCGAGGGCCCGGTGCTGGCCGTGTCCGACTACATGCGCCAGGTTCCCGACCAGATCGCGCAGTGGGTGGAACAGGACTACTCCTCCCTGGGCGCGGACGGCTTCGGCCTCTCCGACACCCGTGAGGCCGCCCGCCGCCACTTCGGCATCGACGCCCCGTCGATCGTCGTCGCGGCCCTGGCCCAGCTCGCGCGGCGCGGCGAGGTCAAGGCGACGGCGGTGAAGGAGGCCCGGGACAAGTACGGGCTGTAATCCCTGACAAGTACAGGCTGTAATACGGACTGTAAAGAGCGCCGACGAGGCCCCCGCTGCGGCGGGGGCCTCGTTGCATGATGGGCCGTATGCGCGCCGCACGCCTCATCAAGATGGTGCTTCTCCTGCAGTCCCGTCCTTCCATGACCGCCGCCGAGCTGGCCGGCGAGCTGGAGGTGTCCGAGCGGACCGTCACGCGCGACGCCCAGGCGCTGTCGGAGGCGGGCGTGCCCGTGTACGCGGACCGGGGGCGGGCCGGAGGGTACCGGCTGGTCGGCGGGTACCGGACCCGGCTGACGGGGCTGGCCAGGAGCGAGGCGGAGGCGCTGTTCCTGAGCGGGGTGCCGGGGGCGCTCAGGGAGATGGGCCTGGACGACGCGGCCTCGGCGGCCCGGCTGAAGGTGTCGGCCGCCCTGCTGCCCTCGCTGCGGGACGCCCCGGACAGCGCCGCCCGGCGCTTCCATCTGGACGCGCCGGCCTGGTTCCGGGAGCCGGAGACGCCCGCGCTGCTGCCGGCGGTGGCCGAGGCGGTGTGGGACGACCGGCGGATCCGCGCGGTCTACCGGCGCGGGGAGAGCACGGTCGAGCGGGAGCTGGAGCCGTACGGGCTCGTGCTGAAGGCGGGCGTCTGGTACCTGTGCGCGCGGGTGTCCGACGGCCACGGCGACTTCCGGACGTACCGGATCGACCGGTTCGGCGCCGTGGAAGCCCTGGAGGAACGCTTCACCCGTGACCCGGAGTTCGATCTGCCCGGCCACTGGGCCGAGCAGGCCGAGCGGTTCGCGCGCTCGATCCTGCGCGCCGAGGTCGTCGTACGGCTGTCCCCGGAGGGCGTGCGCATGCTGCGGTACGCCGTCGATCCGGTGGCGGCGCGTGAGGCGCTGAGCGGGCCGCTCGAGCCGGACGTGGCCGGCCGGGTGACGGTGACGCTGCCGGTGGAGTCCGAGGAAGTGGCGCACGCCCAGCTGACGGCGCTCGGTGCGGAGGCGGAGGTGCTGGCCCCCGAGAGCCTGCGGGAGCGGTTCGCGCGGGACGCGGCACGGCTGGCCGCGCTGTACGGCGGTCCGCGCCCCCATGGCCGTACGGACACCGGATGACGCCCCGGCCCACGGTACGGACACCGGGTGACGCCCCGGCCCACCGTACGGACACCGGGTGACGCCCCGGTCGTACCGGCGCCGGATAACGATCCGCCGTACTCCGGCGTACTCCGCGTGCGCCCCACCGGTGGAGGCCCGATGCTGGTGCCGTGATGGACGAGACGGAGTTCTGGGAGCTGATCGATGCCGCTCGCGAGGCCGCCGAGGGTGACCCCGAGGAACAGGCCGACGCGCTCGTGGACCGGCTGCTCCAGCTGGACCCCGAGCTGATTCTGGACTTCGCCCGTCACTTCGAGGCCCGCTACAACCGCGCCTACCGCTGGGACCTGTGGGGCGCGGCCTGGGTGCTGCTGGACGGGGCCAGCGACGACGCGTTCGACTTCTTCCGGTGCTGGCTGATCGGCCAGGGCCGGGAGGTCTACGAGGGCGCCCTGCACGATCCCGACTCGCTGGCGGAGCTGCTGGACGAGTTCGACGAGGAGATCGACGGCGACGGTGAGGAGCTGGGGTACGCGGCGGACGAGGCCTACGAGCAGTTGACCGGCACCGTCGCGCCCGAGCTGGGCATCGCGCCGGCGCCCGCCGAACCGGAGGGCTCGCCGGTGGACTTCGAGAACGAGCGTGCGCTCGCCGTACGCTTCCCCCGGCTGTGGGACCGCTTCCGGGAGTAGCCGGCCCCGGCTCAGCCGGCCGTGCGCCTGCGGGTGCTGTCGGCCGGCAGGTAGGCCTGGGTCTGGTCGGCCCGCACCGCGTGGTGCGGCGGCGCGGAGTTGGCCTGGTCGAGGGCGGAGGCGGTGACCGCGGCCGGACCGAGGACGACGGTCGCGGCCGCGCAGAGCACCGCCCAGGGGCCGCGCGCGGCCCGCGTCCAGCGCACCCGCTCCGTGCGCTTGTCCGCGCTCTCGTCCGTGCTCTTGTACGTCCTCTCGTCCGTGCTCTTCACGTGGGTACGACTCCTGTTCATGACCCCCGCCTCCCGTCGGCTTGTGATGTGCACGACCGTAGGGCGCGGGGCTCGGAACGGGCTGCGTGGCGTCTAGGGGATTGCTGTGAGCCGTGCCGTGGTCCGGCCCTGGAGGCGCGCGGCCTGCTCCCTGATCTCGGGGAGGCGGGCGGTGAGGGCGGCACCGGGACAGCTGGTCATGAACCCGGCGTCGTGGCCGGACAGGGCGGGCAGGATGGCGGTGGTGCCGGCCTTGTAGCGGCTGAGGCTGTTGCTGGAGACCAGGCGGACCCCGGCGCGCGGGTCGATGTCCGCGAGGCCGAGTTTCCAGGCGACCAGTGCGGCGATCGCGTCGGTCATGGCCCGTGGCACGGTCGCGCCCTCGGTGAAGGTGCCGAGTGCGGCGATGCCGGCGGTGCGGTGGTTGAAGCCCTGGGTGTGGGCGCCGGTGACGGGCCGGTCGGTACCTCCGGCGCGGCCTTCGTAGATGGTGCCGCAGCGGTCGACGAGGAAGTTGTAGCCGATGTCGTCCCAGTGCCGGGCGCCGGTCTGTCCGGCATACAGGCGGCGGATGATCTCCGGCGCATCGGCGCAGTCGTATGCGCTGGGCGAGTCGGTGTGGTGCAGGAAGACGGCGAGCACCTTGTCGTCGTAGCGCGGCGGCGGCTGGACGCGCCCGGCGGCCCCCAGCCAGACGGTGCGGGGCACGATGCGTGGGCGGGGGGCGCGGTGAGCGGCCGCGTTACGGGCCGGGACGGGACCGGCGAGGCGGTCCGCAGCGGGGCGCTCGGCACCACGGGCGCACAGCGTCAGCACGAGCACGGCCACCAGCCCGGGCAGAACCACCAGCGCACGGGATATCCGCCGCCCGGACCGACGCCGCGGCAACGGCGCCGGCTCCGGCCTCTCCGGCGGCCGTGGGGTCCCTGGCAGGTCAGACGGCCGGGGTCGCTCCGGCCTCTCCGGCGGCCGTGGGGTCCCTGGCAGGTCAGACGGCCGGGGTCGCTCCGGTCTCTCCGGCGGCCGTGGGGTCCCTGGCAGGTCCGAGGACCGCGGTGGCCCCAGCGGCTCCGGCCGATCCGACGGCTCCGGTGGCTCCGGCATCCCGGGGGTCTGCAGGGCCTGCGAAGTGCCAGGGGTTCCGGAGATCTCCGGCACGTCCGACGGCCTCGATGGCCCCGACTGGTCCGACTGTGCCAGTGGCTCCGAGATGCCGGGGGTGCACAGGGCCTCCGAAGTGCCGGGTGTTCCGGACGCCTCGGGAGTCTGCGAGATCCGGGAGGTCGGCGGCGTGGGCGAAGTCCCGGGCGTCTCCGGTGCTGTCGTTGGCTGCTGCGCCCGGCGGGCTCTCCGGCATGCCGGGGGTATGACGAGTCCTGTGAGTCTCCAGGGTCCCGGAGCCTTCCGGCGCGCGGACAGCTCCGGCGTCTCCGGAGCTCCCCACGTCTCCGACGGCCCCGTCCCCGAGGTTTCCGGCTGCCCCAGGGTCTCAGGCCCCGGGCTCCCGGACGCTACCCGTACCTCCGGACTCCCCGAGGGGGCCTCTGCCACCGGAGCCCCGGAAGCGACCGGTGCCACCGGAGCCCCCAAGGTGAACCCCGCCTCCGGGCTCCCCGAGGTGACCCGTACCTCCGGACTCCCCGAGGGGGCCCCTTCCTCCGGAGCCCCGGAAGCGACCGGTGCCACCGGAGCCCCCGAGGCGGCCTCTGCCTCCCGACTCCCCGAGGCGACCCGTGCCCCAGGCTTCCCCGAGGCAACCCGTACCTCCGGACTCCCCGAGTCACCCCGTACCTCCGGACTCCCCGAGTCACCCCCTGCCTCCCGACTCCCCGAGGCACCCCCCGCCTCCGGGCTCGCGGAGGTGGCTCGTGTCCCCGGGCTCCCTGTGGTGGGCCAGGCCTGCGGGGTTTCCGTGGCGGTCTGTGTGTTCGGCTTCGTGTGCATTCCCTGCATCCGCGATGCCCCCGGCCTGAGACGGTGCCAGGGGGTCTGCAGTCTTCTTCGGACGGCGTGCATGAGCCCACTCTCGGGCGGTCGGGTCGTGCCCGCGATGTGCGCTCTGCCACCTGGCGGAACCATCATCACGGTCCGGGACGTTTCTGGGGGTACACACATACGTGGCCGGTTCGCCCTCCGGCGGCCGTGCCGTGCGTGGGTGACTGATCATCGGACCCCTCCCGTCCGTACTGAGGGGTCCGAGAGAAAGGCGGCTCCGTGGACCTGCTCGACCTGGTGCTTGTGCTGGTGATCCTCGTCTATGCGGCGTCCGGTTACCGGCGGGGGCTGGTGGCCGGCTGTGTCTCGCTGGCCGGGTTCGTCGGCGGTGCCGTCGTCGGCGTGTGGGTGCTGCCCTGGGTGACCGGCCTGGTGGAGCGCGGTACGGCGCAGGCGACGGCGCTCGCGGTGGTGACGGTGCTGGTGCCCGCGGTGGTGGGGCACGAACTGGCGGGCCGGCTGGCGCTGCGGCTGCGCGGGGAGCTGGACCGGGGCCCGCTGCGGGTGCTGGACGGGCTGGGGGGCGCCGCGGCGAACTCGGTGGCGGTGCTGATCGTGGCCTGGGTGGCGGCGAGCGTGCTGGGCGCCGCCCCGTCGCAGACGCTGAACACGGCGATACGGAACTCGACGCTGCTCGGCGCGGTGCAGGACGCGATGCCGGACACCACGCCCGCGTGGTTCTCGCGGGCCACGTCGGCGCTGACCGAGGCGGGTTTCCCGCAGGTCTTCAACCCGTTCGAGAACGAGTCCACGGCGCGGGTCGCCCGGCCCTCGGGTGACAGCGTCACCCCGGCCGCGACGAGCGCCGCCAAGCTCAGCACGGTGAAGATCGAGGGCGTCTCGGGCAACGAGGGCCGGGAGGGCAGCGGTTTCGTCTATGCCGCGCGGCATGTGATGACCAACGCGCATGTGGTGGCGGGCATCGACCACCCGAGCGTGCGGGTCGGCGGCGTCGGGCAGTCGTACGCGGCCCGGGTGGTGCTCTTCGACCCCGGCCGGGACGTGGCGGTGCTGTATGTGCCCGGGCTGCGCGCCCCCGTGCTGCACTTCGACACCAGCGCGGCACGCGGGGAGGCGGCGGTGGTCGCGGGCTATCCGCAGGACGGCGGCCTGAACCTGCAGGCGGCGACGGTGGCGAGCCGGGTGCAGGCGACCGGGCAGAACATCTACAACGACGCCGCGGTCACCCGGGACATCTACTCGATCCGCTCCACGGTCCGGCCGGGCAACTCCGGCGGCCCGCTGCTCACCACGGACGGCAAGGTGTTCGGGGTGGTCTTCGCGCGCTCCACCTCGGACGCCGAGACGGGGTATGCGCTGACGGCGGACGAGGTGGCGGGCGACGCCCAGCGCGCGGCCACGGCGACGGCAGCGGTGGACACCGGCCAGCTGGTCAGCTCCTAGCCGCTCCTGGCACCCACAGCCCGGCCGGCCGGCTCCCAGTACCCCACAGCTGTCACAGCTTCCGGCCCATGAGCACGTCGTCGACGTACGTGCCGTCGAGGAGGAACTCCTCCGGCTGCACCCCCTCGACGGTGAACCCCTCGGACTCGTACAGCGCCCGGGCCGGGGCGTTGTGCCCGAGCACGCGCAGACTCAGCCGGCGCGCCCCGCGCCCGCGCGCCGCGTCGACGGCGGCCCGGATCAGGGCGCGCCCGAGGCCCAGCCCGCGCGCCTCCTCCGCGACGACGAGCCCCTGGATCTGCAGGACGTGCGCGTTGGAGGCGAGCGGGGTCGGGCGGCAGATGCGGACATAGCCGACGACCCGCCCGTCGGCCTCGGCGACCAGGTAGTCCTCCGGGACGTGGCGCTCGTCGAAGAACGGGCCCTGGGGCGGGGGTCCCACGGCGTGCAGGGTGGACCAGGTGGCCCGGTCCAGCACGGCCAGTTCCTCTTCGTCGGCGGGCGCGGCGAGGCGTATGTACGGCTCCGGCATGACGATCACCCTACGGCGGGCCGCCGGTGCGCCTCACGGGGATTTCCGGCGGGCATGCTGGGGTCATGGAGCGTATGCGCATCGCGGTGGCCGGGGCGTCCGGGCTGATCGGCAGCGCCCTGGTGCGGTCCCTGACCGCGGACGGGCACGAGGTGGTACGGCTGGTGCGCCGGGCGGCCGCGGCCCCGGACGAGGTCTGCTGGGATCCCGAGGGCCAGTACGTGGACGCGGCGGGGCTGACCGGCTGTGCCGCCGTGGTGAATCTGGCCGGGGCCGGGATCGCCGACCGGCGCTGGACGCCGTCGTACAAGCGGCTGCTGCGGGACAGCCGGGTGCTGGGCACGGCCGCGCTGGCGGAGGCGGTGGCCGCGCTGCCCGAGCCGCCGCGGGTCTTCGTCAGCGGCAGTGCGATCGGCATCTACGGCGACACCGGCGACCGGGCGGTGGACGAGGACGCCCCGCCGGGCGACGGTTTCCTGCCCTCGCTGTGCGTGGAGTGGGAGGAGGCGGCGGCGCCCGCGCAGGAGGCGGGGGTGCGGACGGTGTTCCTGCGCACGGGGCTGGTGGTGGCGCGGGGCGGCGGGGCCTGGGGGCGGCTGTTCCCGCTGTTCCGGGCGGGGCTCGGGGGGCGGCTGGGCGACGGGCGGCAGTACTGGTCGTACATCGCGCTGCATGACGAGGTCGCCGCGATCCGCCGCCTCATCGACGACGAGGCCCTGTCCGGGCCGTTCAACCTGACGGCGCCGCAGCCGCTGACGAACCGTGAGATCACGGCGGCGATGTCCCGCGTCCTGCACCGCCCGGCCCCGTTCGCGGTACCGGCACCGGTGCTGCGGGCCGTGCTGGGCGAAATGGCGGGGGACGTGCTGGGCAGCCAACGGGTGGTGCCGAAGCGGTTGTTGGAGTCCGGGTTCCGGTTCGCGTTCCCCGGTATCGAGGAGGCGATCCGGGCGGCCTGACCCAGCGGCCGAGGCGGCCCGTCATACGCAAGGGATGTCCTGCGACCTCTTGTGACCGTATGCGACCTCCATGCGACTGTGCCCTGTTGATGCGCGACTGTTTGTGACCGATCACGGCCCTAACCTCGACGCGAACTCGGGTATCCCTGGAGCCAGTTGGGGGCATGACGTCTCCACCGGCCGCGCAACCACAGGAGGGGCCTCGTGCTTGAGCCCGCGTACCAGGTGGACGTCGTCATCGTGGGAGCCGGAATCGCCGGACTCTCGGCGGCTCATCGGCTGACCAGCGCAGGAATCTCGACCGCAGTCCTCGAGGCCGCCCCCTACGTCGGCGGCCGCATGTCGACGGAGAAGGTCGACGGCTTCCGGCTGGACCGCATCGGACAGCTGTTGTCCACGTCCTACCCCGAACTCCGCACGACCCCGGGCCTGGACTCCCTGGTCCTGCGCACCTTCGCACCGGGAGTCCTGCTGCACCGCGACGGACGCACCCAGCGCGCGGGCGCACCGGCGACCGGCGGGAGCGCAAGGGGCGCACGGGGCGCACTCCATGCGGTGCGCGCTCTCGCGAGCGCCCCCAGGGGGCCGGCGGCCGCCCCCGGCCGGGCCGGTGCGCCGGTGGGCGGCGCGGTCGACCAGGCCCGGCTCGGCGCCGCGCTGGCCCGGATCGCCGCCACCCCGGTCGAGCGCATCCTGGCCCGCCCCGAGCTGCCCGCCCGGCAGGCCCTCGCCCAGCGCGGGATGCCGCCGCGCACGGTCGACGGCTTCCTGCGCCCCCTGCTCGCCACCCTGCTGTGCGACCCGGAGCTGACCACCTCCAGCCGGTGCGCCGATCTCGCGCTGCGCGCCTTCGCGAGCGGCCGGCTGTGCGTACCGGAGGGCGGCGCGGACGTGCTGCCGGAGCTGCTGGCACGGGCGCTGCCGCCGGGCACCGTGCACACCGGGGTGCGGGTCACCTCGGTGTCCACGACCTCGGTGGCCACCGCCGAGCACGGCGAGATCCGCTGCCGGGCGGTGCTGCTGGCGACCGACGCGCGAGCGGCGGCGGAGCTGCTGCCGGGCCTCAGGGTGCCCGGCTTCCACCCGGTGACCACGGTCCACCACACCACCGATGATCCGGCGGCCGCCTTCCCGACCGGCACCTCACTGCTGCTGGACGCCGACCGTGGCGGGCCGGTGGCGCACACGGCGGTGCTCAGCAACGTGGACCCGAGCAGGGCGCCGGTCGGCCGGGTACTGATCTCCTCCACGGTGCTCGGGGCTCCGCCCGAGGGCGTCGACACCGCCGTCCGCATCCACCTCTCCCGCCTGTACGGCACCTCGACGCGCCGCTGGGAGACGCTGGCCGTCCACCACACCCCGGAGGCGGTCCCGGCGATGCGTCCACCCCACGACCTGCGCCGCCCGGTACGGCTCCTCGCCGGCCTCTACGTCTGCGGCGACCACCGCGACACCAGCACGGTCCAGGGCGCCCTGCACTCCGCGCACCGGGCCACGGCGGCGATCCTGACCGACCTGGGCGCGGCGGGTTCGCTGAATCGCTCGGATCCGGCACCTACTCTGCCAAGGGCGGCGTAAGGCGCCCCGAAGGGGCGCGGGGCCGTATCGATATGCGGCTCCGCCGCGTGAGCGCGACAAGCCACGACAGCGCGAAACCGAACAGACAACCGCAAGGCAGAACGGCGAGTAGCTACCCCAACGCCGCCACCTTCTCCCGATACCCCCGCACCGGCGCCGCATCCCGATAAGGCTCCAGTCGCCGTTCGAAATCCCGCACGTACTCGATCGCGCGAGCGCTCCGCATCTCCGCGGCCTGCCCGGCGGCCTCCGCGGCCAGCGCGCACGCCTGGTCGAGTTCGCCGAGGCCGAGGCGGGCCGTGGCGAGGACGACGCGGCAGAAGAGCCGGCTGCGGGCGTAGGAGGGCGCGCGGAGCTGGAGCGAGCGTTCGGCGTGCTGGGCGGCCGCCCGGAACTGCTGCAGATCCCGGTGGCAGTGCCCGAACTCGTCGGCGAGCTGCGCCTCGTCGAAGAACGTGGCCCAGTACGGCACCTCGTCCCCGGGCCGGGCCGCCTCCAGGGCGCGTTCGGCCCGCACGAGCGCCGCCGTGCACGCCCGCACCTCACCGAGCACGCCGTGCGCCCTCGCCTCGGAGGCGTGCAGCAGCGCCTGCACGACCGGCGGTCCACCGGTCCCCGCGCCCTGCTGGGCGACCCGGGCCAGCTGTACGGCCTCCCTGCCGTGGCCGAGATAGACGGCCTGGCGGCTCATGGTGACCAGGACGTAGGAGCCGTACGCCCGGTCGCCGGCCGCCTGGGCGAGCCGCAGGGCCTGCACGAAGTAGCGCTGGGCGAGTCCGTGCGCGGCGATGTCGTACGAGGTCCAGCCCGCCAGGCGGGTGAGGTCGGCGGCGGCACCGAAGAGGCGGCGGCCGGTCTGCTCGTCGTAGGAGCCGCGGAGCATCGGCTCGCACTCGTGCTCCAGGTAGCGCACCAGGGCCTGCCGGGCGTGGCCGCCGCCGTACCGGTCGTCGAGGGTGCGGAACAGCTCGCCGACCGAGCGCAGCGCGTTGATGTCGCCGTTGGTGACCTTGTTGCCGGGGGCGCGCTCGGCCTGCCCGCGCGCCCGGGGCGGGAGGGCGAGCGCCGGCCGGCCCTGGGGCTTGGCCGGGGCGGGGCGGCCCTGGGCGGGCACCCGGGGTGCCGGTTCGCGGGCCACCTTGTCGTCGGCCTTGCCGATCAGCCAGTCCCGGCTGGGCACCACGAGCCCCGCCGGGGTGAACGCGATCTTGCGCAGCTCGGCGTGGCTGCCGGAGTCCTTGCGCCACAGCCCGCTGACGATGTCGACGGCCTCCTCCGGGGTGGCCGCGAACTCCAGCCCGGCGTACACCGGCGCGCAGGCGTCCAGGCCGAGATCCTGGGCCGTGAGCCGACGCCCGAGGCGGCGCGTGAAGACCTCGGCGATCAGGGCGGGGGTCGTGCCCCTGGGCTGCTGTCCGCGCAGCCAGCGGGTGACCGAGGTCTTGTCGTATCTCAGGTCCAGCCCGTGCTCCAGGCCGAGCTGGTCGACGCGACGGGCCAGACCCGCGTTGGAGAACCCAGCTTCTGCGATGAGCGCGGCGAGCTGGCGGTTGGGGGTGCGCTGCGCGGGTCGGTCCGTCATCTGCGGTGCGGTCTCCTGCCTTCCGGGCCTGTGAACTGCCCGGTCTGCCTCTGAGCAGCCCTTATGGCCACCCGAACGGCGCGAATGTAGCGGAGAGTGAGCAGGCGATCGCACATTCCGCCCGGCATTCATCCGATCGTGTGAGAAACGCCCGCAGGGCTGACGTACGCCGGTCGGACGTACAGTGGCGTGGGCGCTTTACGTGCCTGACACACCGGTCGCTGAGGGAGGCGCTTGCCGTGAGTGAGTTGCGGTTCGTCCGCATGGGGTTCGGTGCGGATGCCGTCGATTACCAGGAGGCCTGGGACGAGCAGCGCCGGGTGCACGCAGCCCGGTTCGCCGACGAGGTCCCGGACACCGTGCTCCTCCTGGAGCACCCCCCGGTGTACACGGCCGGCCGGCGTACCGAGGACAGCGAGCGCCCGCTGGACGGCACCCCGGTCATCGACGTGGACCGCGGCGGCAAGATCACCTGGCACGGCCCCGGCCAGCTGGTGGGCTACCCGATCCAGAAGCTCCCCCGCCCGGTGGACGTGGTCGCGCACGTACGGCGCCTGGAGGAGGCGCTGATCCGCACCTGCGCCGAGTTCGGCCTGCAGACCACCCGGGTCGAGGGCCGCAGCGGCGTGTGGGTGCTCGGCGACCCGATCGAGCAGCGGCCGGCGCTCGGCGGGCTGGCCCTGGACTTCGACCCGCGGATGAGCGACCCGGAGTTCGACCCCCGGCTCAACGGCCCCGAGTACGCCCCGTCCAACGCGGGCCAGCGCCGCGAGGACCGCAAGATCGCCGCGATCGGCATCCGGGTCGCCAAGGGCGTCACGATGCACGGCTTCGCCCTCAACGTGAACCCCGACAACAAGTGGTTCGACCGGATCATCCCGTGCGGCATCCGGGACGCGGGGGTCGCCTCCCTCGCGGGCGAGCTGGGCCGGGACGTCACCATCGAGGAGGTCCTGCCGGTGGCCGAGAAACACCTGAAGGACATCCTGGAGAACGCGGACCTCAAGCCGCGGGTGATCGAGAAGGCGACCGCCTGAGCCGTCGGCCGTCCGGGGGAATGCACCCTGCGAGCGCGAGGTTGATCTCGTCGGCAGGGCGCAATGAACACGGGCGTACCCTTGTGTACGCCGAAGAATCGAAGCTACAGGGAGCCGACGTGTCCGCAGTCGCACCCGACGGACGCAAGATGCTGCGCCTGGAGGTCCGCAACAGCCAGACCCCCATCGAGCGCAAGCCCGAGTGGATCAAGACCCGGGCGAAAATGGGTCCCGAGTACACGAAGATGCAGAACCTCGTGAAGAGCGAGGGCCTGCACACGGTCTGCCAGGAAGCCGGCTGCCCGAACATCTACGAGTGCTGGGAGGACCGCGAGGCGACCTTCCTCATCGGCGGCGACCAGTGCACCCGGCGCTGTGACTTCTGCCAGATCGACACCGGCAAGCCCGAGGCCCTCGACCGGGACGAGCCGCGCCGCGTGGGCGAGTCGGTCGTCACGATGGACCTGAACTACGCCACCATCACCGGCGTCGCCCGCGACGACCTGGAGGACGGCGGCGCCTGGCTGTACGCGGAGACGGTCCGGCAGATCCATCAGCAGACCGCCGGCCGGGAGGGCGGCCGTACGAAGGTCGAACTCCTCGCCCCCGACTTCAACGCGGTCCCCGAGCAACTCGCCGAGGTCTTCTCCGCCCGGCCCGAGGTCTTCGCGCACAACGTCGAGACGGTCCCCCGGATCTTCAAGCGGATCCGCCCCGGCTTCCGCTACGAGCGCTCCCTGAAGGTCATCACCGAGGCCCGCGACTACGGCCTGGTGACCAAGTCCAACCTGATCCTCGGCATGGGCGAGACCCGCGAGGAGGTCAGCGAGGCACTGCAGCAGCTGCACGACGCCGGCTGCGAGCTGGTCACCATCACCCAGTACCTGCGCCCCTCCGTCCGGCACCACCCCGTCGAGCGCTGGGTGAAGCCGCAGGAGTTCGTGGAGCTGAAGGAGGAGGCCGAGCAGATCGGCTTCTCCGGTGTGATGTCGGGTCCGCTGGTCCGGTCGTCGTACCGGGCCGGGCGCCTGTACCAGATGGCCGTCGAGAAGCGCGGCACCTACGTGGCCACGCAGGCTGTGTGAATTCGCGCACAAGCACTTACTGGCCAGTAATGGCCGAGTCGACGCGGTCCTGACCGTCCTCGCTGATGAGGGCGGGCGTCAGGGCCGCGTCGGCGTTTCAGCGCTCCGCATCAAGGCTTCATTGGCGTTTGACCGGTCGGACACGCCCTGGTAACACCAATCAGTGACTCTGGTATCACGCCTCGTACACCATCCGATCCGAGGGGAGACCTCGATCATGCAGGCCGCGCCCGTACGCGCCACCGTCATCCCGTCCTTCACCGATGCTCTCCGCGCCGTCGAGTCCCTGCTCATGAGCGGCGGTCAGCGCACCGCCCGGCGCAACGCGTGGACCTCCGTGCTGGAGGACCGCCGGCGCGCCAAGGACCGGGTCGAGGCGCAGCGCGTCCTGGAGCAGGCCGCCGGCCGCTCCTGAGTCACAGGTCCCCGCGCACCGGGCACTGCCGTCGTCCGCACTCCCGGGGCCACGTAGACTTCGTGACATGGCGAGGAAGGAAACCGCGGCGGACGCCGCGAACGCAGGGCGACTGAAGCAGATCGCTCTCACCTACAAGATGACCCGCAAGGTCGACAAGAAGATCGGTCTTGTGCTCGGGGCCGTCGGCATCGGCACCCTCGCTGTCTTCCTTGTGATCGGCTTCTTGCTCGGCCACCCGGTCTACCTGGGCATCTTCGGCCTGCTGATCGGTCTGCTGGCGGCGGCGATCGTGTTCGGCCGCCGGGCCGAGCGCGCCGCCTTCGGCCAGATGGAGGGCCAGCCGGGCGCCGCGGCCGCCGTGCTGGACAACATCGGCCGCGGCTGGACCACGACTCCGGCGGTGGCGATGAACCGCAGCCAGGACGTGGTGCACCGGGCGGTCGGCAAGGCCGGCATCGTGCTGGTCGCCGAGGGCAACCCCAACCGGGTGAAGAGCCTGCTGGCCGCCGAGAAGAAGAAGATGAACCGGATCGTCGCGGACGTGCCGGTGCACGACGTGATCGTCGGCAACGGCGAGGGCCAGGTCGAGCTGAAGAAGCTGCGCACGACCCTGCTGAAGTTCCCGCGCGTACTCACCGGCCCCCAGGTGACGGCCACCAACGACCGCCTGCGGGCCATGGGCGACCTGATGAGCAACATGCCGCTGCCAAAGGGGCCCATGCCCAGGGGCATGCGGATGCCGAAGGGGCGCTGAGCTCCCTCAGTTCAGCGACCGGAACCGCCGCTCGCAGTAGACCATCGGCGAACCCTCGCCCAGCCGTACTCCCGTTACCCGGCCGATCAGGATCGTGTGATCCCCGGCCGGGTAACGCGCGTATGCGGCACAGTCCAGCTGTACGGGCGCCTGCCGCACCGTCGGCAGCCCGGAGGGGCTCGGCTGCAGGAGGGCGTCGGAGAACTTGTCCGCGCCCTTCGTGGCGAACAGCAGGGCCAGCGGCTGGTGCTCCGGGGCGAGCACGCTCACCGCGAAGTGGTCGCACCGCGCGAAGACCGCCGCCGAGTCGGCCGTCTCCGCGAGACACACCAGGACCAGCGGTGGCTCCAGGGAGACGGAACAGAAGGAGCTCGCCGTGAAGCCGCGCGGGGTGCCGTCCTCGCAGCGGGCGGTCACCACCACCACGCCCGACGGAAAGCGGGCCATGGCGTCCCGGAACTCCTCGGGCGTCACCTCGGCCGCGATCACATCCTGCGCATCGGTCATACGGCGACGATGCCGTCGGGGGATGTACCGGGCAACCGGATGGGGGCATCTGGAGCATTGCCGGGTGCGGGTCCGTCGTGGCCTGTCGCGCAGGTCCCCACGAAGGCGCAGCCGAAAAGGGTCAGACCCGTACTTCCACGGTCTTCGCCAGCCGGTCGTGCAGGCCGCGCCCGTCCCGGTCCCAGATCAGCGCCGGGATCGCGAGGCACAACAGGACCGTGCGGAGCAGCGACCGCAGCGGGTTGACCGTGCCGGTCTCCAGGGCCACCACCCGGATGCCGAAGAGCCGCTTGCCCGGGGTGAAGCCGATCGTGCCCACGGTCAGCACGCTCATGACGAAGAAGACGCCGAGCGCCCAGTTACTCGTGGCAGGGACCTTGTAGCCACCCGTGATCAAGCTGTATGCGATCAGGACACTCAGGCCCCAGTCCACCGCCAGCGCGCCGAGCCGCCGGCCCGGCCGGGCGACGGAGTTCGGCCCCTCCTCGGGGAGCCCGAGCTGCTCACCCCGGTAGCCGAAGTCCGCACCGGCCTCCTCCATGGCCGCGCGGGGCCCGGAGAGCCACGATCCGAGTGCTTGCCTGTTGTCCACCCGTCCACGGTACTGGGCCCGGTTCCGGGCACTGCGCCGAGGGGTGTGCCGGGGCTACGGTGGACAGGTGGCCGGTTAACTTCTGCGAAACAAATGGGTCACGCCCGAGAAATCACCCGTCCCTAGGGTCATGACCAGCGTGTGCCACCGCACTGGCCGCACGAACGATCTACCACCCCGGCGAGGACGGTCGGGAGTAGGAGGAGCTGGATGTTCCAGAACGCCGACGAGGCCAAGAAGTTCATCGCGGACGAGGACGTCAAGTTCGTCGACGTCCGCTTCTGCGACCTGCCGGGCGTCATGCAGCACTTCACGGTGCCCGTTGAGGCGTTCGACCCGGACGAGGAGCTCGCCTTCGACGGATCGTCGATCCGTGGTTTCCAGGCCATCCACGAGTCCGACATGGCCCTGCGCGCGGACCTGTCCACCGCCCGTGTGGACCCGTTCCGCCGGGACAAGACGCTCAACATCAACTTCTTCATCCACGACCCGATCACGGGCGAGCAGTACTCCCGTGACCCGCGCAACGTGGCGAAGAAGGCCGAGGCGTACCTGGCGTCGACCGGTATCGCCGACACCGCCTACTTCGGCCCCGAGGCCGAGTTCTACGTCTTCGACAGCGTGCGTTTCGCCACCTCGGCGAACGAGTCCTTCTACCACATCGACTCCGAGGCGGGCGCCTGGAACACCGGTGCCCTGGAGGACAACCGTGGTTACAAGGTCCGCTACAAGGGCGGCTACTTCCCGGTCCCGCCGGTCGACCACTTCGCCGACCTGCGCGCCGAGATCTCCCTGGAGCTGGAGAAGGCCGGCCTGAAGGTCGAGCGCCAGCACCACGAGGTGGGCACCGCCGGGCAGGCGGAGATCAACTACAAGTTCAACACCCTGCTGGCCGCCGCCGACGACCTGCAGTTGTTCAAGTACATCGTGAAGAACGTGGCCTGGCGCAACGGCAAGACCGCGACCTTCATGCCGAAGCCGATCTTCGGCGACAACGGCTCGGGCATGCACGTGCACCAGTCGCTGTGGAGCAACGGCGACCCGCTGTTCTACGACGAGGCCGGTTACGCGGGCCTGTCGGACACCGCCCGCTACTACATCGGCGGCATCCTCAGGCACGCCCCGTCGCTGCTGGCCTTCACCAACCCGACGGTGAACTCGTACCACCGTCTGGTCCCGGGCTTCGAGGCGCCGATCAACCTGGTGTACTCGCAGCGCAACCGCTCCGCGGCCATGCGTATCCCGATCACCGGCTCCAACCCGAAGGCCAAGCGCGTCGAGTTCCGCGCGCCCGACTCCTCCGGCAACCCGTACCTGGCGTTCTCCGCCCTGCTGCTGGCGGGCCTGGACGGCATCAAGAACAAGATCGAGCCGGCCGAGCCGATCGACAAGGACCTGTACGAGCTGGCTCCCGAGGAGCACGCGAACGTCGCCCAGGTCCCGACCTCGCTGCCGGCCGTTCTCGACTCGCTCGAGGCCGACCACGAGTTCCTCCTCCAGGGCGACGTCTTCACGCCGGACCTGATCGAGACGTGGATCGACTTCAAGCGCACCAACGAGATCGCGCCGCTGCAGCTGCGTCCGCACCCGCACGAGTTCGAGCTGTACTTCGACGTGTGACAGACGGTCCCTGCGGGCCAGTCCCCTGCGGATCGGTCCCCTGCGGATGAGGAAGGCCCCCCGGCTCAGCCGGGGGGCCTTCCCCGTGCCCCCGGCCCGTGCGCCGCGCCCGCCCCGCCGCCCGGTGCAACTTTTCCCGCTTCACAGACTTCCTATTGTCGGGGGATCATCCCTCCTGACCGTGCCGGACGAGAGAGGTTGAACGGGGATGACGGAACAGGACGACTGGGAGCGGGAGTTCGATCACCGCTGGGCGAATTCCGCCGAGCACAAGGAGCCCTCGGCCCGGGCCCGGATGCTGGCCGCGCGCTGGAAGGAGAACCCGCCGAATCCGGCGCCCTTCCGCGCCGACCCGGAACCGGTGACGCGCCGGACGTCATGGGCGTCGACGGCCGTGGTCATCGGCTGCGTGATCGTGGTCATGGTGCTGATCGGGCTGGTGCAGTTCGGCTCCTCCTACTAGGACGGTCGTACCCGGCGCGCGGGAACCGGGGACGCTCAGCGACAGCCGGCCGACTCACAGATACGTTTTGCTGCTCCTAGGGCCCTTCAGGACCTGTTCATGGGGGTCGGCTGGTGCACACTGGACAGCGGGACGAGTGCCTGACTGCGGGGTGATGCAAGATGCAGAGCCGCTTCCGGAGCGACCGACGGCTGACCGTGCGCATGGGTCTGACGATGTTCCTGCTCGGTCTGCTGTACGTGGGCTTCGTTGCCGCGCTGATCGCGCTGCTGAGGTCCTGGGTGCTGGTCGTCGTGGTGGTCGGGGCGATGTTCGTGGCGCAGTTCTGGTTCTCCGACCGGATCGCCATGTTCGCGATGCACGGCCGGGTGGTGGAGCGGGAGGAGTATCCCGAGCTGCACGCGGTGGTCGACCGGCTGTGCGGACTCGCGGACATGCCCAAACCGGTGGTCGCCGTGTCCGACATGGACATGCCGAATGCGTTCGCGACCGGCCGCAATCCCGACCATGCCGTGGTCTGCGTGACCACGGGGCTGCTACGGCGGCTGGAGCCGGCCGAGCTGGAGGGCGTGCTGGCGCACGAGCTGTCGCACGTGGCGCACAAGGACGTCGCCGTGATCACGATCGCGTCCTTCCTCGGTGTGCTGGCGGGCCTGATCGTGCGGTTCGCCTTCTACTCCCAGCTCTTCGGCGGCGGCCGCAGGGACCAGAACACCGCCGTCGCCTTCGCCGCGATCATGGGCGTCTCCGCGGCGGTGTACGCGATCAGCTTCCTGCTGATCCGGGCACTGTCCCGGTACCGGGAGCTGGCGGCCGACCGTGCGGCCGCCCATCTCACCGGCCGCCCGTCGGCCCTCGCCTCGGCGCTCACCAAGGTCACCGGGGACATCGCCCGGATCCCGACCGAGGACCTGCGCACCGCCCAGGCCTTCAACGCCTTCTACTTCACCCCGGCGACCGGCAAGGAGCCGGGCATCGAGCGGTACTTCTCCACGCACCCGACCCTGGAGCAGCGGCTGGAACAGCTGGGCCGGATCTCGGCGGAGCTGGGCGAGGCCGCCACCCCGGGCGGAGCGAGCTGAACACATGGCACTACGGAAGGCGGGCTGAGCGTTGGGGCTGCTGGACATCCTGCTGGGCCGTACGAAACCGGTCGCGCCCGATCTCGACCAGCTCTTCGCGCTGCCTTCGGCGGCCGTGACCCTTCAGGCCGCGGCCGGTTTCACACCGACCGGGACCGGCGCGGTGTGCTTCGCCACGGTGGAGGGCGCGGCCTTCGAGCAGACCCACCGGGAGGTGCAGGCGCTGCTGGACGCGGACACCGACCGCAGCGGCCCGCCGGTGGAGCTGCGGCGGGACGGCTACGGCTACTCCTGGCTGGTGTCCGCGCGCGGCCCCGAGCAGCTGCCGGAGCTGGTCAACGACCTGCACGCGGTGAACAGCGCGATGGAGATCAACGGCTTCGGCCCGCAGCTGCTGTGCTCCCTGGCCGCCTTCACGGACGACGGCGGCCGCAGGCTGGCGCTGGTCTACCTCTACAAGCGGGGCACCTTCTACCCCTTCGCCCCGCTGCCCGGCAGCGCCGAGCGGCGGGACAACGCGCTGGAGCTCCAGGTGAAGGCGACGCTCGCGAACGACCTCAGGATCGAGCAGGACCTCGGCCGCTGGTTCCCGGTGTGGGGCGCCCCCGGCCTGTGACCGGGGACGCCGTGGCTCACCTGCTCTTCTCGCGCTCCTGCCGGCGGGTCTCGAAGGGGCGCTCCCTGCGGTAGCGGCGCTCCCACTTCGCCAGCCGGTCCCGGCGCTCGCGGTAGGCGCGGTAGCTCTCCGGCGTCGGCGGGGTGCCCGCGCCGGCGGGTGGTGGTGTGCCGGGGGAACCACGTCCGTGCGTCGCGTACAGATACAGCAGTGCGACGGCGGCGAGCCACCACAGATGGTTTCCGATTCCGAGGATCACCAGGACGACGGTCCCGGTTGCGACGATGCCACGCATGACGGACCTCCTCCGTGGGGCGCGGGTGGCTGGGGTGGAGTGTGTCGGCTTCGTGCCGTTTGTTCAGCGTAGGGACGCGGTGGCGGCGACCGCATCCCGTTTTCGGCCGGGCGCGGGCCCGCCGTGAGTGAATGGCCTCATGAGCGAACTCACCCCATTCACCCACGACTTCGACGGCGAACGCCTTCACGGCCTGACCGCGGGAGCACCAGGCCGGGCCACGGCCGTACTGCTGCACGGCGCGGGTGCCGGCAGCAAGCAGCGCCTGCTGCCCCTGCTCACGGAGTTCGCCGAGCACGGCTGCCACGCGCTGGCGTTCGACTTCACCGGCCATGGCGAGAGCACCGGATCCCTAGCGGAGCTCAGCCTGCGTCGGCGGTTCGAGCAGGCGGTGGCGGTGGTCGACGCGCACACACCGGCTCAGGGTCCGCTCGTCCTGGTCGGCTTCAGTATGAGCGGGCAGACGGTGGCCGATCTCGTACGGCACTACGGCCCGCGGGTGGCGGCCGTCGGGCTGTGCGCACCCGCCGTGTACGCCTCCGAGGCCTGGGAGGTGCCGTTCGGAGACAGCCGGGGCCGGTTCAGCGGGATCATCCGCACCCCGGACAGCTGGCGGGCCTCGCCCGCCCTGGAGGCGTTCCGGGCGTACGAGGGCCGGGCGGTGCTGGCGGTCCCGGGCACCGACGCGGTCATCCCGCCGGCCGTGACCGAGGCCGTACAGGACGCGCTGTCGACTCGCGCCCAGTACACGCGCTTCGAACTCCCGGAGGCCGAGCACCGGTTGGGGCTGTGGTTCCGCGACCACGCCGAGGACCGGCGGGAGTTCGTGACGGCGCTGGTGAGCGGGCTCGACGGGGAGCGGGGGTGGGCCGCGACCCGGGGCTGGGTGGCCAAGCAGGTGCCCGCCGGCCGTACCGTCACGGGCACCCGGATGCTCCAGGGCGGCTGGTCGTCGCAGATGCGCGGGCTCGTCCTCGACGACGGGGAGGAACTGGTGCTGCGCAGCTTCGTGAAGCCCTTCTTCCGGCGGCACGCGCCCGCTCTGCTGTCCCGGGAGGCGGCGGTCCTCGCACTGCTCGCCGGCGAGGCGGACGTCCCGGCGCCGGCCCTGGTCGCCGTGGACGCGACTGCCGAGCACTGCGACCATCCGTCCCTGCTGATGACCCGGCTGCCGGGCCGGGTCCTGGTGGACGGCGGGGACCGGGCCGCCCTGGGCCACCGGCTCGACCTCCTGGCGGCCCAACTGGTCCGGATCCACGCGGTGGTTCCGGACGACCGCCCGCGTGCGTACGAGGCGTGGACCTCGCCCGAGCACGTCCGCGTCCCGGCCGGGGACCTGTGGGAGCGCGCCCTGGACGCGCTCCGCCGGGACCCGCCGCCGTACCGGGGGCGCTTCCTGCACCGGGACTACCACCCGGGGAACGTGCTCTTCACGGGCGCGGGCGACGAACTGCGGATCAGCGGGGTCGTGGACTGGGTGGAGACCTCCTGGGGCCCGGCCGACCTGGACGTGGCGCACTGCTCGACCGCGCTGGCCCTGCTGCACGGCCCGGAGCACGGGCTGGCCTTCCGGGACCGGTACGAGCGGCAGGGCGGGCACGGCCTGGCCGACGGCCGGGACCATCTGTACTGGCGGCTGCTGGACGCCCTCCACTACGCGTCCGGCGCGGAGAAACTGGCCGGACCGTGGCGCGGGCTCGGCCGTACGGATCTGACCCCGGAGGTGCTGGGCGCGCGCATGGAGGCGTATGTGCGCGGGCTGCTGGAGCGGTACGGCTGAGAGATCCCGCACACCGCTGCGGCGCCGGGTACCCCCGAGGAACGCGCGGGGGTACCCGGGGCCGGTGTCAGCGGCTGTAGCGCATGAACGCCCGGACCATGCGGCACGTGGTGTCGGACGGCGGGCGCATGCCGATCTCCTCCGCCGTGCTGCGGATCGTGTCGTCGC
The DNA here is from genome assembly GCF_053597455.1 of Streptomyces sp. NPDC001393. Lineage (NCBI taxonomy): Bacteria > Bacillati > Actinomycetota > Actinomycetes > Kitasatosporales > Streptomycetaceae > Streptomyces > Streptomyces sp. NPDC001393. Next base: position 529,104 of record NZ_JBSFIH010000001.1, on the reverse strand, counting down.
GGGCCTGGGCCGGGAGGTAGATGCCGGAGTCGAGCAGGGCTATGGCCAGGCGCATGGCCTTCAGGCGGCGGTTGTGGGCGACGTACCACTCGCGCGGCCGTCCGGCCGGCAGCGGCCGCTTCGCCCGGGGCACGTAGGGCGAGTCGAACAGCACGGGATGCTGGGCGGTGGACTGGGTCGGCGACGGCTTGGGCTTCAGGGCGGCAGCGGGCACGGGCATCCTCCTGTCGCGGTCGGGCACCGGCCGGACAGCCCGGCGATGCCCTCGAACGCTGCTTCCAGTCTACTGCCGGCCACTGACAACGGGGGGACTGCGAGTCCTGCCAAATCCCCAGCTCAGCATGGAAACTGGCGCCGTGTCACACCAGTTCCCGAAGTGGCGGGTGAGCCGGCATCAATTCGAACACGCCGCAGTGCGGCGACCGATGCTAGCGTTTCGGAAACAGACACATCGCCACGGATTGCACGGACGGACGGCATGACGGCACCCAGGCCCGGACGACCGGTCCGGGGATCGGCCACGGGCCGCCCCCTGATGGCGGCACTCGACCTGTTCGGACGGCGCTGGACCCTGCGCATCCTCTGGGAGCTGCACGCGGGACCCATCGGCTTCCGCACCCTGCAGCAGCGCTGCGACGGCATGTCCTCCAGCGTGCTGCGCCAGCGGCTCCGCGAACTGACCGAGGCGGGACTCGTCACCCAGCAGGACGGCACGGAATACGGCCTCACACCACTCGGCACGGAGGCCCACTCCGCCCTGCGCCCCCTCGTGCGCTGGTCGAGCCGATGGGCGGAAACGCTCACCGGGTCCACGGAGAAGCATCCGGGCGCCGGCGACTGAACCCCCTCCGCTCCGCTCGCCGTCCACACCCCCTTGCGCTTCTGAATTCGAAGCGCAACGATGTTTCGGAAATCGAAGCAGGAGGTGTTGTCGCATGCCCCGCATCGAACCACTCGCCCCTCCCTATCCCGACCCCGTCGACCGGGCGCTGCGCCGCTGGATGCCGCCCGGCGTCGCGCGGGAGCCGATCGCCCTGTTCCGGGTGCTGCACCGCAATCCCGAGCTCGCCTCGCGGATGTTCGCCCTGGGCGCCGGGCTGCTGGGCCATGGGCTGCTGCCCGCCCTCGACCGCGAGATCGTCATCGCCCGGGTCACCGCGCGCGCCGGATGCGCCTACGAGTGGGGCGTACACGCCGCCGCCTTCGCCGCACAGGTCGGCCTCGGTCCGGACCGGCTCCGGGCGACCACCCGGCCCGACCCCGCGGCCGGTGCCGCGTGGACGCCGCGCCACCGGGCCCTGCTCGACGCCGTCGACGAACTGCACGACACCGCCCACCTCTCCCCCTCGGCCTGGGACGGCCTGCGTGCCCACTACGACGACTCCCGGCTGCTGGAGTTCCTCGTCCTGGTGGGCTGGTACCGGACCATCAGCCAGGTCGCCAACTCCCTTCTGCTGGAGCCGGAGAGCTGGGCCCCCGGGTTCCCGGCCGACGGACGCCCGGATGCCTGACGACGACATGTCCGGCGGCGACGCCCTCACCGCGACGATCGTGCACGCGTGCGTACGGGACGGCGTCGGCGGCAGCCCCACCGCGGTACTGGCGGACACCGGCCTGGACGACGCCGCCCGGCAGGCCGTGCCGGGCCTGGCGGGCACGTCCCACGCGGTCTTCGTCGGCACGCGGGACACCGGTCCCGGCGGCCCCGAGGTCACCCTGCGCTTCTTCACCGCCACCGGGGAACTGCCGGCCTGCGGCCACGGCACGGTCGCCGCACTGGCATGCCTGGCCGAACGCGCCGGAGGCGTGGAGTACCGGGCCACCCTCCGCACCCGGGAACGCGTCTTCACCGGGCAGACGGTCCGCACGAACGGCCGCCTCGACGCGGAGTTCACCCTGGGCCCCGTCGGCCTGCGCGCACCCGGGCCCGGCGAACCGGAGCCCGTCCTAGACGCCCTGGGCATCGCCGTACGGGCGCTGTCCGGCCCGCTCCGGGTGGCCTCGGTGGGCCGGCCACGGCTGCTCGTCCCCGTAGCCACCCGGTCCCGCCTCGCCGCACTGGCACCGGACGTCGACCTGCTGCGCTCGGCCTGCGACCGCAGCGGGCTGCTGGGCTGCTACGTGTACACGGAGCCGACGGCCGGGGGGCGCCTCGCGGCCCGGATGTTCGCGCCGTCGATCGGCGTGGCCGAGGACATCGCGAACGCCAACAGCACCGGCTGTCTCGCCGCCCATCTCGCCGGCCGGGGCCTTGCCGGCATCACCGCCGACCTGGGGGACGCCATCGGCTCCCCGGCCACCGTCACCGCGACCGTACGGCCTCGGTCCGGGCGGACGGCCGTACCGCAGGTGCGGGTGGGAGGCACCGCGGTCGTCGCGGACACGGTCCGGCTCCGGGAGTGACCTGTGCCGCCGGGCGGCGGCGGGGCTTCGCTACCGTGTCCGGCATGGAAATCTGGATCAATCCGGCCTGCTCCAAGTGCCGCAGCGCCATCAGCTTGCTCGACGCCGAGGGGGCCGAGTACACCGTCCGCCGCTACCTGGAGGACGTGCCGAGCAAGGACGAGATCAGGGCCGTGCTGGAGCGGCTGAACCTGGAGCCGTGGGACATCACCCGGACCGGCGAGGCGGTCGCCAAGGAGCTGGGGCTCAAGGACTGGCCGCGGGACGACGACTCCCGGGACCGGTGGATCGCCGCGCTCTCCGAGCACCCCAAGCTCATCCAGCGGCCGATCATCACCGCCGACGACGGAACGGCCCTGGTCGCCCGCTCGGAGGACGCGGTACGGGAGGCCCTGGACCACAGCAAGAGCTGAGCCGTGCTCAACTCCCCTGTGATACACGACACTTCACCGACCTCCACAACCGCTGAGTAACCCCGTTCGGTATCTCGTACATAGCGGCGTACGCTCCCCTACCTCTCCAGGAGGCGCGCATGTCGCGTAGGCGCACGCTCAGTACGAAGAAGAAGCTCGCGGTGCTCGTCAGTGCCGCGGCGGTGGCCGGCGGCGGGGCCTTCGCGCTGGCCACGACGTCCAACGCGGCCCAGCCCGCGCAGGGCGCGAAGACCCTGTCGGCCGCGGACAACTCGACCGTCTGCCAGGGGCTGGCCACGGCCCACGGGAACAACGACCGGTTCATCGCGGACCAGAAGGCGCACCCGGACGCGCAGTCGGCGGCCCGGATCGCCAACCGCGAGGCGGTCATCAAACAGATCGAGGTCCAGCAGAAGGCGGCCGGTTGCACGGTTGGGGAGTCGGCTCAGGGCTCCCAGACCGGGCAGCAGGCGGGTCAGCAGGGCTCCGGCCAGCAGAGCGCAGGGCAGCAGGGCGCCGGCCAACAGGGCGCGGGTCAGCAGGGTGCCGGTCAACAGGCCGGACAGGGCGCGGGGCAGCAGAGCGCGCAGCCCTCGCAGTCCGCCGCCGCGGGGAACAACGGCGGTGGCGCCGCCGCGGCCTCCGGTCAGCAGGTCTGCAACGGCTCCACGGTCACGCTCTCCGGTGAGGCCGGCGCCCCGGCCGCCTCCAGCAACCAGTTCCCGGCCGGGACCACGCTGAAGGTCACCAACCTGGACAACAACAAGTCCACGACGGTGAAGGTGACCTCGGTCTCCGGCAGCTGTGTGCTCCTCAACAACGCGGCCTTCGAACAGGTCCGGGAACCCGGCAAGTTCCTCATCCGCCACGCCCGGATCGAGAAGGTGGGGTGAGGCTCAGGGACCGCACAGGAACTCGGTGAGGCGGCGGGCCAGGGCGGCGGGTGCCGCCTGCGGCAGCGCGTGGTGCGAGACGTCCGGCAGTACGGCGGTCTCCACGCGCGGCAGCAGCGCCTCGGCCCTGGCAGCCACCTCAGCGGGGTCATGGGTCCTGCTGTTCGCGGCCACGAGCAGCAGGACCCGCACGTCCAGGGACCGCAGCGCCTGTGCCGCCGGGCGCGGGCCGGTCACCGGCTTCGCGGCCGGGAAGCCGGCCGCCGCCTCCTGGAGCGCGAGCCAGTCCCGGTCCAGAGGTGCTCCCCCGGCCTCCCACTCCAGGAAGGCGCGGACCCGGCGGGGCGCGGGCCGCAGCAGCATCGGCAGGGCGCGGAACAGATACGCCGCCTTGAACCCGGCGAAACACTGGGTCGGGTCCAGGAGGAACAGGCGGCGTGTCCGGTCGGGGGCGCGCAGGGCGTAGTGCAGGGCGATCCAGCCGCCGTACGAGTGCCCGCCCAGGTCGGCCGAGGTGACGCCCAGGCCGTCCAGCACCGCGTCCAGCCAGAGCGTCAGGTCGGCGACCGCACGGGGGTGGCGGTCGCCGGCCGGGACGCTCAGGCCCGGCGCGCCGATCACGTCGACCGCGTGCACCCGGCGCACCCGGGCCAGCTCCGCGACCTGGGCGTACCAGGACAGCGAGGTGGCTCCGCCGCCGCCCGGCAGCAGGAGCAGCGGGGGCGCGTCGCGGGGGCCGCAGGTGTTGACGCGGGTGTCGCCGAAGGGCGTGGCGACGGTCAGCGCCTCCCGTTCGGCGGGCCACGCGGCCAGAAGTCTGTCGTACGCAACCCGGAAGGCCCCGCTGTCGTATCCCGCCACGGCACTGCCCCCTATTATCTCGTTGAGCGAGACATTCGCTCAACGAGATAATAGCTTCGGAGGTCCTGCGTGCAGCCCGACATGGAGATCGTCCACCTCCTGCGTGCCGTCGCCGTCGAACTCGGCCTGCACAGCGCCCGGTTCGCGCAGGCGAACGGCATGCACCCCACGGACGTACGCGCCCTCATCGCGCTCATGGACGCCCGGCGGTCCGGCGAGGAGCTGACCGCCGGGCGGCTCGGGGCCCTGCTCGGGCTCAACTCGGCGGGGACGACCGCTCTGCTGGACCGACTGGAGCGGGCCGGCCACGTCCGGCGGGTGCGCGGCACGACCGACCGGCGGAAGGTCGTGGTGGAGGTGACGGAGGATGCCGTGGACCTCGGACAGGCCTCCTTCGGGCCGCTGATCGAGCGGACGCTGGAGCTGCTGCGCGGCTACGACGACCACCAGCGGGCCGCGATCCGGGACTTCCTCGACGGGGTGCGGCAGGTCGCGGCGGAGGGGGTCCATACCCCGCCCGCCGAGACCTCACAACATGAGCCGGGACACAGAACGACCAGGTAACACGGGGTTCACACAAGAGCAATGGCCGGGAAACCGCCTGTTGACAGGCTGCGCGGCAGATCGACGCGGCGCCCCGGTGCCGTAGCGCCGCAGCACCCCGCAGCACCCGCACCGAGTGCGCCCGACCACCCCGAAGGAAGTGGCCCCGTGACCTTCAAGGCCGAGTACATCTGGATCGACGGCACCGCGCCTACGGCCAAGCTCCGTTCCAAGACGAAGATCATCACGGGTGCCCCGGCCGGTCTCGACGCGCTGCCCATCTGGGGCTTCGACGGCTCCTCCACCAACCAGGCCGAGGGCCACGCCTCCGACCGTGTGCTCAAGCCGGTCTTCAGCTGCCCGGACCCGATCCGCGGCGGCGACGACGTCCTGGTGCTGTGCGAGGTCCTCAACACGGACATGACCCCGCACGCCTCCAACACGCGGGCCGCGCTGACCGAGGTCGCCGAGCGGTTCGCCGCGCAGGAACCGGTCTTCGGCATCGAGCAGGAGTACACCTTCTTCGACGGCTCCCGCCCGCTCGGCTTCCCCGAGGGCGGTTTCCCGGCCCCGCAGGGCGGCTACTACTGCGGTGTCGGCGCCGACGAGATCTTCGGCCGTGACATCGTCGAGGCCCACCTGGAGAACTGCCTGAAGGCCGGTCTCGGCATCTCGGGCATCAACGCCGAGGTCATGCCGGGCCAGTGGGAGTTCCAGGTCGGCCCGCTCGCCCCGCTGGAGGTCTCCGACCAGCTGTGGGTGGCCCGCTGGCTGCTCTACCGCACCGCCGAGGACTTCGGCATCTCCGCGACCCTCGACCCCAAGCCGGTCAAGGGCGACTGGAACGGCGCGGGCGCGCACACCAACTTCTCCACCAAGGCCATGCGCGAGGGCTACGACGCGATCATCACCGCGTGCGAGTCGCTCGGCGAGGGCTCCAAGCCGCTGGACCACGTCAAGAACTACGGCGCCGGCATCGACGAGCGCCTGACGGGTCTGCACGAGACCGCCCCGTGGGACAAGTTCTCCTACGGCGTCTCCGACCGCGGCGCCTCGGTCCGCATCCCGTGGCAGGTCGAGAAGGACGGCAAGGGCTACATCGAGGACCGCCGCCCGAACGCCAACGTCGACCCGTACGTGGTGACCCGCCTGCTGGTGGACACCTGCTGCACCGCGCTGGAGAAGGCCGGCCAGGTCTGATCCGTCCCGCTTCCGACAGGGGCGCCCACCGCCATGGTGGGCGCCCCTGCTGCGTATCGTGCGCCCGATGGAGACCGACTGGGAGGGGGAGGCCACCCCTGGCCCCGCGTACGGCTCGCCGCCGAGAACCTGCTGCGCACCGCCGAACTGCCGCTGCCCGGCGAGGTCTGAGCGATGCGCTGTCCGGATACCGAGACGACATCTCGCGCAGGGGTCCTCTCCGAGGCCCGCGTCTGCTTCAATGGGCCCATGGCCAGCTTCCAGAAGTACACCGCGACGGGTCGCCATGACCTCGAGCCCTTCTGGCCTTCCCGTCAGCACCACGACTTCGACCGGGTGTGTTGCCGCGCGGTGAACGCGCGGGCCCTCTAAAGCCGTAACCCCCGGCCTTCGGCCAGCGCGAACGACGTACGTCCTCCGGCGCGCCCGACCACGAATCGCGGCCGTCGCTCCCCTCGACGAACCTCTCGCGCGAAAGAGCTGACCTCTCATGGCGACCACTCGTTCTCTCTCCCCCGCCTCCACCCTCACCGCCCCCGCCCGGCACCGGCTGCGCGCCGTCGACCGGGACGAGGTGGTCGACGTCGCGGACTTCCTGCCGCCGGGCGCCACCTGGCTGCCCGCGCCGCAGCACACCCTGCCGACCCTGCCCGGGCAGCCGCCGATGGTCGGCTACCTGGTGCTGGTCCCGGCCGACCAGCACCCGCCGTTCCTGCCGGTCGCGGCGCCGGACCAGCAGGAGACGGCGGCCCCGGGCCCGGACCCGCAGACCGCCCCGGTGGTACAGATCGACCCCGTGCAGCGCACCGCCAGTGTCGACGGCCGTGAACTCGACCTCACCTACCTGGAGTTCGAGCTGCTCGCGCACCTGGTGGCCCATCCGCACCGGGTGCACACCCGCGACCAGCTGGTCACCACGGTGTGGGGCTACGGCCATGTCGGGGACGGCCGCACTGTCGACGTGCACATCGCCCGGCTGCGCCGCAAGCTGGGCGCCGAGCACCGCCAGTCGATCCAGACGGTGCGCCGGGTCGGCTACAAGTACACTCCGCCGACCGCCCGCTGACGCGGCCGCCGCTCTGCCCTGAGCAGAGTCCCGTACCGCCGCGCGCCCGGAGCGGGCACGATCAGGGGTATGAGACTTCTGGTGCTGGGCGGTACGGAGTTCGTCGGGCGGGCCGTCGCCGAGGCGGCGCTCGAGCGGGGCTGGGAGGTGACCGTCTTCAACCGGGGACGGCACCAACCCCCGCCCGGTGCAAGGGCGTTGCACGGCGACCGCACCGCCCCGGACGGCCTTGCCGCGCTGGCCTCCGAGCCCGGCTCCTGGGACGTCGTGATCGACACCTGGTCGGCCGAGCCGCGGGCCGTGCTGGCGGCGGCACGACTGCTGCGGGGCCGTTCCGAGCGGTACGTGTACGTCTCCAGCCGGTCCGTGTACACCTGGCCCTGGCCGTCCCTGGGCGGGCCCGCCGAGGAAGGACCGGTGGTCGAGGGCGCCGCCGCCGACGCGGGGCCGACGGACTACGAGCGGGACAAGCGGGGCGGCGAGCTGGCCGCGGTCGAGTCCTTCGGCGCGGACGGCTCGCTGCTGGTGCGGGCCGGGCTGATCCTCGGCCCGTACGAGAACGTCGGCCGGCTGCCCTGGTGGCTGACCCGGATCGCCCGCGGTGGCCCGGTCCTGGCCCCGGGGCCGCGCGAGCTGCCGCTGCAGTACATCGACGCACGCGACCTCGCGGACTGGATCCTCGGCGCGGCCGAGCAGCGGCTGAGCGGGCCGTACGACCTGGCCGGCCCGTCCGGGCACACCACCATGGGCGAGCTGCTCCAGGAGTGCGTCCGGGTCACCGGCGCGGACGCCGAGCTGCGCTGGACCGACCCGCAGGTGATCCTCGATGCCGGGATCGCGCCGTGGACCCAGCTGCCGGTGTGGACGCCGCCGGGCACGGACCTGCACGACGCCGCACACCGCGGTGACGTGTCCCGGGCACTGGCCACGGGCCTGCGATGCCGGCCGGTCCGGGAGACCGTCGCGGACACCTGGCGGTGGCTGACGGACATCGGCGGTACGGCACCTCGGCGTCCGGACCGGCCGCCGCTGGGGCTCGATCCGGAGGCGGAGGCAAAGGTGCTGGCCGCGGCGGATGGTGTACCTGACACCACCTCCGAAGAGGGGGCCTCGCACGAGTGACCCGCACGCCGCGCTCGGTGAGACTGGCGGCATGACGACCGACACGCACACGGACGACTTCCGTGCCCGGGCCCGAGGGGTGGTGCTGGACGCCGTACGGGGGCTCGTGCTGGCCGTAGCGGTCCTGCCCTGCTCGGTGGCCTTCCTCGTCCTGACCCTGCTCTCCGTGGCGTTCGTGCCGCTCGGCGTCGGGCTCGTCACGACGCCGGCGGTGCTGACCGGCGTACGGGTGCTGGCCGGCGTCCACCGCAGGCTGGCCGCGGAGTGGCGCGGGATCCGGATCCCGGCGGTGTACCGGCCGCTCCCCGCGAGCCGCAACCCCTGGACGCTCACCTTCGCCCTGCTGCGCGACCCCCAGGTGCTCCGGGACGTGCGGTGGCTGCCGGTCGCCATGACGGCGGGCTTCGTGACCGCGCTGCTGCCGGCGGTGCTGCTGTTCTACCCGGTCGAGGGGTTCTTGCTGGCCGCCGGGCTGTGGCGGCCGTACGTGAGCGGCGGCGGCACCTACTGGTACGCCTTCGTGCCGGTCTCCGGTCAGGGCACCGCCCTCCTCGCCGCCGCGCTCGGCGCCGCGGTCCTCGCCGTCGCCTGGCGTCTCGTTCCGCGCCTGCTGACCGCGCACTTCCGGCTCGCCCGGGCCGTGCTCGGCGGGGACGCGGAACTCGCCGAGCGCGTCCGGGTGCTGACCGAGACCCGGCGGGACGCCGTGGACACCTCCGCCGCCGAACTGCGGCGCATCGAGCGGGACCTGCACGACGGGGCGCAGGCCCGGCTGGTCGCCATGGGCATGGACCTCGGCACCATCGAGATGCTGGTGGAACGGGACCCCGCCCAGGCGAGGCGGCTGCTCGCCCAGGCCCGCCGGAACTCCGCCGAGGCCCTGGAGGAGCTGCGCGACCTGGTGCGGGGCATCCACCCGCCGGTCCTCGCCGAACGCGGACTCGGCGACGCCCTACGGGCGCTGGCGCTGCGGCTGCCGCTGCCGGCCGAGGTGAGCGTGGAGCTGCCCGGCCGGGCGGAGGCGCCGGTGGAGTCGGCGGCCTACTTCGCGGTCAGCGAGGTGCTCACCAACGCCGCCAAGCACTCCGGCGCCGACCGGGTCTGGGTCGATGTGCTGCACGCCGACGGCCGGCTGCGGATCACGGTGACCGACAACGGCAGGGGCGGCGCGGCGGTCGGCGCCGGGTCGGGGCTCGCCGGGGTCGAGCGCCGGCTCGGTACCTTCGACGGCGTCCTGGCCGTCAGCAGCCCCGTCGGCGGCCCCACCCTGGTGACCATGGAGATCCCGTGCGCGTTGTCCTAGCCGAAGACCTGTTTCTGCTGCGCGACGGGCTGGTCCGGATGCTGGAGGCCTTCGGCTTCGAGATCGCGGCCGCCGTCGAGTCCGGACCCGAACTCGCCCGGGCCCTGGCCGAGTTGGTGCCGGACGTGGCCGTGGTCGACGTACGGCTGCCGCCCACGCACACCGACGAGGGCCTGCAGTGCGCGCTCGCGGCCCGCACGGCGCGGCCGGGGCTGCCGGTGCTGGTCCTCTCCCAGCACGTGGAGCAGCTGTACGCGCGCGAGCTGCTCGCCGACGGAGGCGGCGGGATCGGCTATCTGCTCAAGGACCGGGTGTTCGACGCCGAGCAGTTCATCGACGCCGTACGGCGCGTCGCGGCCGGCGGTACGGCGATGGACCCGCAGGTGATCCAGCAGCTGCTGTCCCGGAGGGCCGACGACCGGCCGCTCGCGGGCCTCACCCCGCGCGAGCTGGAGGTGCTGGAGCTGATGGCCCAGGGCCGGTCGAACGCGGGCATCGCGGCCCAGCTGGTGGTGACCGAACGGGCCGTCGCCAAGCACACCTCCAACATCTTCACCAAGCTGGGCCTGGAGGTGTCGGACGACGACAACCGGCGCGTGCTGGCGGTCCTCGCCTATCTGGACCGGGACCGCTGACCTGGCAACTCGCCTGTTTCTGCGAGGAATTTGTGAGACCGGTGAACACCTCTGGGGCGGCGTCCGTATGGAAGGGCGCCGCTTCACTCCTGTCGGGCGCCTCGATGCTGCCCCGCAAGGAAGTCAGAGGAGTTCCATGGGACGCAACACACGAAAACGCCGTACGCCGCTGGCTGCCAAGGCCATAGCCGCATCGGCGGCCCTAGCGCTCGGTGGGGGCGGGCTGATCTGGGCGAACTTCTACGCCTCTGCACACGAGTCGAACAACCAGACGTGGGGAGGCAACCAGACGAAGGCCGCGACGGCGCAGGTCGCGACGATCTCCTGTCCGGACGTCCAGCAGCAGCTGACCAATGTGCCCTGGCGGGCCCGCCAGGGTGTGGCAACGGAGCTGGCCAACCTCGACAAGCAGATCACCGAGGCCTACACCCGGCTCGCCTCCACGCGCGACGCGCAGTCCAAGGATCCGAGCTTCGTACAGAACGCGATCGTCGGTCCCCTCAAGGACAAGAGGGCGGCGACGATCGACCGGATCCGGATCGACATCCAGCGCGTCGGCGGGAGCTTCAACAACGCCCTGTCGCAGCTGGCCGCCTGTACGACGCAGACCGCCAACCAGACCACCGCCGGGGGGAACAGCGGTGGCCAGCAGCAGAACAACGGCGGCCAGCAACAGAACAACGGTGGCCAGCAGCAGGGCGGCCAACAGCAAGGCGGGCAGCAGCAGGGCGGGCAGCAGGGCAACAACGGCGGCCAGGCCGGCGACGGGCCCTCCGCGGCGGACTTCGTGGACATCACCAAGGTCGCGCCGAACGTCCAGTCCAAGCCGAACAAGACGCCCAACGCCTCGACGGGCACGTTCACCACGCGCTGCGGTGTGAACGCGAACCAGAACCACAACAGCGACAACGTGATCGTCGCGCCCGGCGTGACCAACGGTGCCCACCACGTGCACGACTACGTCGGCAACCAGAAGGTCAACGCGTTCTCCAGCAACCAGACGTTCCTGCAGGGCGGCACCAGCTGCCAGAACCGCAACGACCTGTCGGCGTACTACTGGCCGGTCATCCGCGAGCAGGACGGCACCCAGGAGAAGGACGCGAACGCGGACGGCGGTGGCAAGGACCTCAACGTCGGCAAGATCCTGGTCGCCCAGCAGGCCCAGATCAAGTACGTGGGCAGCCCGGCGAGCAAGGTCGTCGCGATGCCGCAGTTCCTGCGGATCATCACCGGTGACGCCAAGGCCTTCGTCAACGGTCCGAAGAACGCGAACGCGCACTGGAGCTGCACCGGCTTCGAGAACAGGGTGCAGCTGACGGACAAGTACCCGATCTGTCCGGCGGGCAGCAAGGTGGTGCGCTCGTTCGCCTTCCAGAGCTGCTGGGACGGTCAGAACATCGACAGCGCCAACCACCGTACGCACGTGGCCTTCGCCGACCCCGGCAGCGGTGTCTGCCCGAACGGCTTCAAGGCGATCCCGCAGCTGACGATGCGGTTGGTGTACAACGTGCCGCAGCCGGTCATCCAGGCGGACGGCACGGTGAAGAACGCCTACGCGGTGGACGGCTTCCCCGAGGAGCTGCACAAGCCGATCACCGACCACGACGACTTCATCAGCGTCACGACCGGCGGCCTGGCCAACAGGATCGCCAGCTGCATCAACAACGGTCAGAACTGCGCATGACCTGCTGACCGGGCCTGACCTGCTGACCGGGCCGAGAACGAGGCCGGTGACGGACCCCCCTCCCGTCACCGGCCTTTCCCGTGTGTGTCAGCGCGTGTGTGTCAGCGCGGGTGTGTCAGCGCCCGTGTGTGTCAGCCGCCGTGCCCGGAATGGGAGGCGTGGGCGGCGTGGTTCGTGCCGATCTCCACGTCCCCGCCGAGGGTGCCGCGCAGCGCCTTGACCACCCCGTCGTCACCGACGGCGACCCACTTGCGGCCGACGAGGTAGTAACCGCCGTAGTCCTTCGCGTCGTTGATCCACTCGCGCTGGCCGCGGTCGGTGGAGAAGGTGGCGAGGATGAACTTGCCGTCGGTGTTGGTGCAGATGGCCTGGCGGATCGTGTCGGCGTCGGTCTGCATGTTCGGCCTGCACTTCACCTCGGCGGCCAGGCTCTCCAGGCTGCCGGTGGCGGTGGGCGGGACCGCCTTGGTGTCCCCGCCCGAACCGCAGCCCGCCAGCGCCAGTACGGCCGCGGCGGCCGGCAGCAGTCGTGTCACCCTCATCTGTTCCTCCGGTCCTGTGGGCCAAGCATGACTCAGCTCCTTCGGATACGGCTGAGGGGCGCCGTCCGCTCAAATCCGCTGCCGGAGTGGCACAGGTGTGCGAAGGTGACCCGGTGAACAAGGACTGGGAAGACCGCGTGGCCGCCGCCTGGGCCACCCTCGACGACTATCCGGAAGAGCGCGCGCACGAGTTCCGCGCGCTGATCGACGCGTTGGTCGCCGAGTTGCCGGACGGCAGCCCGCTGGGCCTGTTCGAGCAGGCCAGCGCCTGGGACTCCACCGGGCACTCGGACAAGGCGGTGCCGCTGTACCGGGAGGCGCTGGCGCGCGGGCTGAGCGAGGCGAGCCAGTACAAGGGCCGCCGGGCCAAGATCCAGCTGTCGAGCTCGCTTCGCAACATCGGCGAGGCGGAGGAGGGCCTCAAGCTGCTCACCCCCGAACTCGACGCCCCCTCCGACGAACTGGACGACGCGGTTCGGGCCTGTCTCGCCCTGTGCCTGTCCAGCCTCGGCCGCGACCGCGAGGGCCTGTCCCTGGCCCTCGGCGCCCTGGCCCCCCACCTGCCCCGCTACCAACGCTCGATGGCAAACTACGCCCGCGCCCTGGTCACCCCGCAGGACTGAGAACGGGCGACCGGCACACCGGGAGCCACATCACCGGCAACCCGGGAGCCACGCTGCCGTCGGCCGGGGAGCCGCGCGGCTGGCGAACCCGGGGCGGGATGCCCGCCGTCGAGGGCCGACCGTGGCGGAAGGCTGAGGGGCGACCGCCCGGCGAACCAAAGGCCGACCGTCGCAGCGGGCTCAGGGGCTGCTGCCGTCGAACCGAGAGCCTGGCCGTCGGCCGACTGGGACGCGGCCTGTGACGGACCAAGCGCGCCGGGCTGCCAGCGGCCGCAGCGCAGGCCGTCGGCCGACTGAGAGCCCGGCTGTCGGCCGACCGAGGTGCGGACCGGGCGCGGTCCCTCGGCAGACCGAAGAGCAGGCCGTCGGTAGACCCGGAGGCGGACGATCGGCGGGACCGAAAGACAGGCCGTCGGCGAGCCAGGGGCAGGCCGTCGGCGGACCTGAGGACAGGCCGTCGGCGGGCCGGGGGCGGGATGGCGGTCGAGTGAATCACCCATCCGGTGGTGACCAACCCACGGTTCGCTCGTTGTGCATGACGTGCAGTCACAGGATGTAGCCCAGCGTCACGCGCCCGCCTCCGAGAACGCCGGACCGGTCGATGTCGAGCAGGCCGAGGCCGCGCTCGTCGAGCACTATCCACGGCTGGTCCGGATCGCCTATCTGGTGCTGCCGCCGGGTCTCGGCCGCAACCGCCGGGTGCTGACCGCGCACTCCCTCGCCCAGCGTGCCCTGCCCAGCGGCCGGAAGCAGCAGCCCGCGATCCCGGCCCCGGCCTCCGGGCGGGAGGGCGACCCGGGGTACGCCTTCCTGCGCGAGCGCGTCCTGCGTATGGCGCTGGAGGCGGCCCGGCCCCGCAAGGGCCTGCCCCGGCTCTCCCAGCTGCCGCCCCTGCTGCCCCAGGTGTGGGGCCTGAAGCTGTTCCCGCGCTCGGGCGGCGCCGACGAACTCGCCCTGGACCAGCGGCTGTCCGCGCTGTCCGGCCCGGCCCGCGCCGCGTATGTGCTGCGCGGCCTGGAGAAGCTCTCCGACGCCGAGATCCGCACACTGCTCACCGCCGCCGGAGTGGACGACCCGGGCGGCGCGCTGGCCTCGGCGAACGGCGTGCCCACCCAGCCCGCGCTGCTCTCCTCCCCCGAGTTCGACCCCTGTCTGCTCCAGGCCCGGCCCACCGACCTGATGCGCCGCCGCCAGCACACCAAGGCCGCCCTCGCCGCCGCCGCGGCGCTCGCGGTCTGCGGCGCGCTGGTCGCCCTGCCCCCGGGCGGCTGGGGCCCGGACGGCGCCGCCGCGCCCGTCTACGCCCAGAACCCGGCCGCCGAGGCCGCCCTCGACCCGGCCCGGCTGATCCAGGCCTCCCCCGCCGACTGGACGACCGCCGCCCGCACCGACTTCTCGGTGTGGCCCGCGCGCGGCCCGCTCACCGGGGACACGGCCCTGCTGCACCGCGCCCTCGCGGTGTGGGCCCGCCCCGGCGCGACGGTCCACGTCTCGGCGACCCCCGGCACCCAGACCGGCGGCCCGGCCGGCCCGCCCCAGCTGCTGTACGCAGGCCAGGTCGGGGGCGCCCGCGTGGTGATGTTCTACGACGGTCTGCGCATCGCCCGTTACGCCGAGCCGGTCGACGGCACCCAGGGCGCGGCCCTGGACCTCGCCCGGGCCGACGGTGCGACCGGCGCCGAGGCGAGCGCGCTGGTGCTGGGCCGCTCCGACGGCAACGTCCAGTACCTGACCGCGCCCTGGGTGAAGAAGGTGGCCGCCCGGGACCTGACGAAGCCGGACTCGGCCGCGACCCCCCTGAAGGTCACCGACGGCGTCACCGCCCCGCTGGCCAGCCCCGCGCTGCAGCCCGGCAAGTGCACCTCCTGGACCGTGCTCCAGCTGACCGGCGCCTCCGGCACCGCGCTCACCACCGACCTGGGCGAGCTGGTACCGGCCCATCTCACCGCGGGTGGGCCCGGCTCGGCCGGCGAGGCGTCCGGGTCGGCCGGGCTGCGGGCCTGGGCGCCGTTCGCCTGCGCGTTGGACGCGGAGCGCTCCGGCGGGGTGCGCAGCGTCAACGCCTGGTCGTTCGCCGAGCAGCCGCTGCCCGACGGCAGCGGATCGGCCGCATGGGTGTGCGCCAGGGCCGAGACCTGGCGCGGCGACGGTACGGGTTCGCTGGCCCTGTTCGGCCTGCCGGGCCACCGGGTCGGGGCGGCGGTCGCCAGGGGCACGGACGCGCGGTCCTGCGGTCCTCGTGATCCCCATGTGCTCGCCGGGGTGCTGTGGAAGTCCGCGGCCGGGCACTGGTATCTGCTGGCGGCGGGCGACCGGGACACGGCGTCGATCCAGGCGGGCGGCCAGGTCAAGGCCGCGGGTCAGGGACAGTTCCTGGCGGCCCGCGCCAAGCAGGGGGCCCGGGCCACGCTGAAGGGCACGCTGGCCGACGGAACCGAGGTCGGCGGATTGAAGTAGCCCCTTTGTTGACAGGCCCCCTCTGTTGACAGGCCCCCTTTGTTGACAGCACCGTAAATAAGCCCTGCCACAGGGGTTCTCAGCGGGCCTACCCGTCAGTACATTGACGCCATGTCTAACACGCAGGCCCGGGTGCCGCTCAAGGCACGCAAGGTGTCCTTCTCCTGGGACGGCACGCCGCTGCACTGGGTGCCGGAGGATCCGTTCACCACGCACACCATCAACGTGCTGCACCTGCTGCTGCCCGCCGGTGAGCGGTGGTTCGTGCACGTCTACAAGCAGGTGCTGCCGTACATCCGCGACGAGCGGCTGCGCGAGGACGTCATCGGGTTCATCGGCCAGGAGGCCATGCACTCCCAGGCCCACGACGAGGTGCTGCCGCACCTGCGGGGGCAGGGGCTCGATCCGACGCCGTACACCGCGCAGGTCGACTGGTTCTTCGAGAAGCTGCTCGGCGACCGGACGCTGCCGCCGGGCCGGCCGCGCCGCTGGTGGCTGATGGAGCGGGTCGCGCTCATCGCGGCCATCGAGCACTACACCGCGTTCCTCGGCAACTGGGTGCTCAACGCCGAGGAACTGGACCGGCGCGGCGCCGACCCGACCATGCTGGACCTGCTGCGCTGGCACGGCGCGGAAGAGGTCGAGCACCGCTCCGTCGCCTTCGAGCTGTTCATGCACGTCGACGGCAGCTACCGCCGGCGCGTACGGACCTGGGCCACGGCCTTCACGGCGCTGGTGTTCCTGTGGCAGCGCGGGACGCGGTTCTTCATGGAGAACGACCCGACCCTCGTCGACGGCAGGGCCTCCCTCAAGGACCTCTATGTCCGCGGCAGGCAGGGGCTGCTCCCCGCGACCGGGGACATGCTCAGGTCCATCCCCCGCTATCTGAGCCGGGACTACCACCCCTCGCAGGAGGGCGACACCGCGCAGGCCGTCGCCTACCTGGCCGCCTCCCCGGCGGCCACGGCGGCGGAGAAGAGGGGCGCCTGATGCCGAAGCTGCGTACCGTCGCGCTCGTCGCGGGTGCCGTGCTGCTGACCCGGGGTGCCCTGCGCCGCCGCATCCAGGTCTCACCGCTGTGGCCGATGCCCGCCCTGGAGGAGCCCACGTCGGGCCGGCCGCGCTCGCGGGCGCTGCGGCTGCTGGTGACCGCGCGCGAGACGGTGGCCGACGGGGTCGTGCAACTCCGGCTGGAAGGGCGGGACTTGCCGCGCTGGGAGCCCGGAGCCCATCTCGACCTCGTCCTGCCGTCGGGACTCGTGCGGCAGTACTCGTTGTGTGGCGACCCCGAGGACACCTCCTCGTACACGGTCGCGACCCGGCTGGTCGAGAACGGGCGGGGCGGCTCGCGCGAGGTGCACGAGCAGGTCACCGAGGGCATGGAGCTGGAGGTGCGGGGCCCGCGGAACCGCTTTCCGCTGGTCGAGGCGGAGTCGTACGTCTTCGTGGCCGGCGGGATCGGGATCACCCCGCTCCTGCCGATGCTGCGGGCCCTGCCGGAGCACGCCGAGTGGCGGCTGCTGTACGCGGGGCGCGACCGGGCCTCGATGCCGTTCCTGGAGGAGGTCGGGAAGCTGGGCGGGGACCGGGTGACCGTCGTGGCGGGGCGGCCCGACCTCGACGCGCTGGAGGTGCCCGCAGGGGCCGCCGTCTACGCCTGCGGTCCCGAGGGGCTCATGGCGGCCGTCGCGGCACGCTTCCCGGACGTCCGCCTCGAACGCTTCGCGCCCCGTACGTCGTCCGACGGCAACACGGAGTTCGAGGTCGAACTGAGGCGCAGCGGACGGACGTTGACCGTGCCCGCCGACTCCACCGTGCTGGCCGCCGTACGCCGGGAACTGCCGGGCACCGCCTACTCCTGCGAGCAGGGCTTCTGCGGGACCTGCCAACAGCGGGTGCTGGAAGGGGAGATCGACCACCGTGACGAGCTGCTGACCGACGAGGAGCGCGCCGACTCGATGCTGATCTGCGTGTCGCGGGCCCGCAGCGATCGTTTGGTGCTTGACATGTGAACGCCTGCGGCCGAACCCGATCGGTAAGGTGTTCGCATGAGTACCGGGGTTCGCCGCAGAATGGGCGTCGAGGAGCGGCGGCAGCAGCTGATCGGCGTCGCCCTCGACCTGTTCAGCCGACGCTCGCCCGACGAGGTCTCCATCGACGAGATAGCGTCGGCCGCGGGCATCTCCCGCCCGCTGGTGTATCACTACTTCCCCGGCAAACTCAGCCTGTACGAGGCCGCGTTGCAGCGCGCCGCGGAGGATCTCGCGGGCCGCTTCGCCGAGCCGCACGAGGGCCCGCTCGGCGCGCGGCTGCTGCGGGTGATGGGCCGCTACTTCGACTTCGTGGACGAGCACGGCCCTGGCTTCTCCGCGCTGATGCGCGGCGGCCCGGCGGTCGGCTCCTCGGCCACGAATGCCCTCATCGACTCCGTACGCCAGGCCGCGTACGACCAGATCCTGTCGCACCTCGGCGTCGCCGACGCCTCCCCGCGCCTGGAGCTGGTCGTCCGTTCCTGGATCTCCCTCGCCGAGTCCACGGCTCTGATCTGGCTGGACGGCCGGCGCATCCCGCGCGCCGAACTTCAGGTCCAGCTCGTGCACGACTTCGCGGCGCTCGCCGCGGTCAGCGCCGCCCACGACGAGGACATGGCGACCCTGCTGAAGGAGATGGTCAAGGACGAGCCGGCCGACGGCCCCTTCGCGGAGCTCGTCGGCCGGCTGCTGTCCCTCGCGCCCTGAACTAGCGGTCGAACTTCCGGTAGGACGGGTCGAGGTCGCGGACCTCGGCGGAGGCGTGCAGCGCGACGTGCGGGTCCGCCACATGCTTCCGGAGCAGCTCCAGGGCCGTCTCCGTGAGCCTCGCCTTCGTCTCGTCGCTGCGTCCGGCGAGGAGCCCGATCGTCACGTGCACGATGGCGTGCCCGCGCGCCTCGGGGTCCTCGAACCCGAACACCGTGTACGCGCTCGGCCGGAACTGCGTCTTGCAGGTCTCCGGCTTCGCCGCCGCGATCTCCACGGTCGCCTCGTGCAGCGCCCGGGCGAAGCCCTCGCGGTCGAAGGCGTTCTCCACGATGTCCGAGTAGTCGATGGTGATCTGCGGCATGCGCACTCCTGTTCTACGGCGTCGGTCCGACCCTACTTCGCCGCCCGCGTGAACACCGCCACCGTCCGCGCCGGGACGGTGAACGTCCCCGAGCCGGCCGCGTAGGAGGAGGTCTTCACCACCGGGTCGGCGCCGGAGGCCTGCACCGGGTGCAGCCGGTACGGCGTCCCGGCCAGGTCGCCGATCCGCTGCTCCTGCCGCTCCGGCGTGGCGTTGAAGACGACGACCAGGTCACCGAGCCGCATCGTGATCACACCCGGCGTCTCGTCCTTGCCGGACAGCGGGAAGGACAGCGCGTCCTGCACCTGCGCGGCCGTGTCGAGCGAGAACGCCTTTTCGGTCGTGCGGATGGTCAGCAGGTCCTGGTAGGCGGCGGAGGCGCCGGTGATCTCGGGGCAGCCGACCTTCACGCTCGTGAGCAGCGGCCGGGCGTAGTCCCACTTCGACTGGTTGTCGGCGGCCATGGGCAGCCCGCGCCCGAAGCCGTTGCCGTCCGCGCAGTTCCAGTGGATGGCGTTGAACCAGTCCCCGCTGTCGAAGGAGTTGCGGTCCAGCGACTTCGAGCGCAGCAGGTCGGTGCCCGCCTGGGACAGGGACGGCCCCTGGGAGAGGGCGGCCGTGGCCATGGCCAGGACCTGCATGCGAGCCCGGTCGGAGGCGGAGGTGCCCTTCGGGAGCTTGTAGGTCAGGGCGTCGAAGAGGGACTCGTTGTCGTGCGCGTCCACATAGGCGAGGGCGTCGCCGGGTGCGTCCGCGTAGCCGGCGGGCGAGCCGTTGTAGTCGACCTCGGCTCCGGTGACCTCCTTACCGTCGGTGTCCGTGAAGTGGTACTTCGCGAGGTTTCCGGTCAGCCCGACCTTGATCAGGTCCTGGTAGTGCAGCAGGCGGGCCTTCTGCTCCTCCTTGGTGCCGTTGGCGGTGGAGGAGTTGGGGTCGGTGTACAGCCCGGAGGCGAAGCCCTGGACGCCGGGGTCGGAGTCGAAGGGGCTGCCGCCGCGCACCGCGTCACGGGCGCGGTCGGAGAAGGTGGCGATGCCGGTGCCGGCCATGTTCGCCTGCGTGGCCTGCACGAACCGGGCGTCGTTGGCGACCTCGCCGAAGTTCCAGCCCTCGCCGTACAGGATGATCTTCTTGCCGTCGACGCCGTCCTTGGCGACGGTCAGCGCGTCCAGCGCCTTCCTGACCGCGAGGATGTTGGCCTTCGGGTGGTGACCCATGAGGTCGAAGCGGAACCCGTCGACCTTGTACTCCTTGGCCCAGGTGACGATCGAGTCCACGACCAGCTTGCCCATCATCGCGTTCTCGGGGGCGGTGTTGGAGCAGCAGGTGCTGTTGGCCACCGAGCCGTCGGCGAGCAGCCGCTGGTAGTAGCCGGGCACGATCCGGTCCAGGACGGAGGTGTCCGCCTGGCCGCTGGCCGCCGTGTGGTTGTAGACGACGTCCATGACGACCCTGAGGCCGTCCTGGTTGAGCGCCTGGACCATCTTCCGGAACTGGACCGTACGGGCGGTGCCGTCCGGGTCGGTGGCGTACGAGCCCTCGGGGACCGTGTAGTGGTACGGGTCGTAGCCCCAGTTGAAGGCGTCCTTCGCGGCGGTCTTCGCCACGCACGCCTGCTGCTGGTCGGAGTCGGCCGGGTAGGAGGCCAGGTCACAGGCCGGGCTCTGCTGGTCGGCCTTCTTCTCCGGGACGGTGGCGAAGTCGAAGGCGGGCAGCAGATGGACGTACGACGTGCCCGCCTTGGCCAGCTCCCTCAGGTGCTTGGAGCCGTCGGTGTTCTTGTCGGTGAAGGCCAGGTAGGTGCCCTGGTCCTGGGCCGGGACGGTCTTGTCGGCGACCGAGAAGTCCCGGATGTGCAGCTCCTGGATCTGCGCGTCCTTCAGCGGTACGGCCCTGGGCTTGCGCAGGGTCGACCAGCCGCTCGGGGCGAGGGCCTTGTCGTTCAGGTCGATGACGAGGCTGCGTTCGGAGTCGGCGGTGAGGGCGACCGAGTAGGGGTCGGTCACCTTGTTGGTCACCATCTTGCGGACGCTGGGCGCCCACACCTTCACGACGTACCGGTACGGCTTGCCCTTCCAGGACGCCGGGCCGGTGACGGACCAGACGCCGGTGGTGTCGTCACGGTGCATGGCGTGGGCCGAGCCGTCCAGCTCCAGTGCCACACTCTGTGCCGTCGGCGCCCACACGGAGAGCGTCGGCCTGCCGTCGTGGAAGACCGGTCCGAGCGCGGCCTTGGTGGCGCCGGGGTAGAGGTCGTCCAGCACGCCCGCGATCTGCACGCCGGTCGCGGCCAGGACGGCACCGTTTGCGGCCCGCTGCGAGGCCACCAGCTGGCCCTTCAGCGCCTGGCGCACCCGGTCCCGGTCGCGGGGGTCGACGGACCAGGCGGTGTAGTCCTTCAGGTGCGGGAACCTCGCCTTCTGGGCGTCGGTCAGCGTGGTCTTCTCCAGCCGGATCCAGCGTTCGTCGTCGCTGGTCAGCGCCCCGTCCTTGACGGCGATCGAGCCGTCCACCGAGTACAGCAGCTGGGTGGAGGCGGCGCCGTCCACGCCGTTCCAGGCGAGGGTGTTCCGGTCGATCCAGATCGCCTTGGAGGTGCTCAGGTCGAGGGCGGCCGAGCTGCCCGCCGGCTGCGGCAGCAGGTACTTCTCCTGGCCGTTCAACAGCCACACCTCGTAGCCATTGGCCTTGAGGTCCAGGGACTGGTCGGCCGCCAGATCCTTCTCGTCGCCCTTGTGGATGATGTAGCTGAGGCTGGTGGCACCCGCGGTGAGCGGCACCTCGAAGACCGCGCCATAGGCATCAGTCTTCACCGGCTTCAGCGGGTTCGACCAGTCGGTGGGGTTCGCGGCACCCGTCCAGACGTGCAGCCCCCAGCCGTCGTAGTTCCCGTCGGCCCGGTGGTAGTGGATGACCGCCTTGGTCCTGTCCTGCGCCGGATAGTCGGGCTTCTGCGTCAGTACGTCCGGCTTCCCCTGCTCGACCCAGACCTCACCCGTCCTGGTGACGTCGATGCTCCGGTCGGCGGAGACGTCCTTGTTCCCGTTCTTGTCGATGACCAGGAAGCCCACGGTGGAGGCGCCGGGCTTGAGCTTGACGTAGGCGAAGGCGCCCCAGGCGTCACGGCCGATGAAGGGGTGACTGGCCGGCCAGGTGGTCGCCTCGCCGTCGGCGATGTCACCCCAGGCGTACAGACCCCAGTTGTCGTAGTCGCCGTCGGCGCGCTTGTAGTGCACGATCGCGTAGTCGCGGGAGGAGGCCGTGGGCACCTCGGGCGCGGGCGGGGTGCCGGAGGTGCCGGCCGCCGTGGCGCTCGCGGTGTGCCCGGCGGAGTCGATCACGACGGCCTTGTAGCGCAGCGCGGTCCCGGCGGGTACGTCCTTGCCGAGGGTCTGGGTGACCTTGTACGGGGCGTGGTCGGCGGAGCCGAGCACCTGCCACTTCGCGTCGCCGACCTGGGCGGCGAAGACGACCCGGTCGAGCTGTCCGCCGTCGACGCCGGCCGTGAGGTCCACCGTGCCGGTGGCGCCGGCGGCCGGGGCGGTCAGGGTGATCGTCGGCTGGGCGGCGGGCTTCGCGAGGGGGCCGGCGGCCTTGTAGACGACGGCGGACTCGGCCGGGACGGTGACGGTGACCCTGCGGTCGGCGTCGGACGTCACGGAGCCGGTGGCGCCGAAGATGCCCCGGTACGACATTCCCGCCGAGCCGGTCGTGAAGGTCGCCTTCTGCGCCGAGCCGGCGTTGTTGAGGGCGACGACGTACTCCTGGCCCGTCTTGGCGTCCGTACGGGTGAAGGCGTAGATCCCGGCGCCGTCGGCCGCGTAACGCTGCGTCTGGACTCCGTCGGTCAGGGCCGGGTTGGCCCTGCGGAGTCCGGAGAGCGCGGCGATCTGCCGGTAGAGGGGCGCCGAGGTGTCGTAGGAGTCGCTGGCGTGGGTCCGGTCGGTGCCGATCTCGTCGTCTTTGAGGTAGTCGGGGACCTTGGAGGCGAACATGGTCTGGCGGGCGTCCTTGTCGCCGCCGGAGCCGGTGAAGCCCTGTTCGTCGCCGTAGTAGACGACCGGGTTGCCGCGGCTGAGGAACATCAGCTCGTTGGCGAGCTCGTCCTTCTTCAGGATCTCGGCGTCGGTCGCCTTCGGGTTGTCCTGCTTCAGGAAGTAGCCGATGCGGCCCATGTCGTGGTTGCCGAGGAAGGTGACCTGCTCGTACGCGTTGGCCTTGTCGGTCGTGTACTTGTAGTCGTCGCCGAAGACGCCCGCCAGCCGCTGGGCGCTCGCGCCCTGGGAGGCGTAGGCGCGGGCCGCGTCCTGGAACGGGAAGTCGAGGGTGGCGTCGAGGCGACCCTGGGTGACGTACGGGGACGTGATGTTCGTGTCGGCCGAGTACACCTCGCCGAACATGAAGAAGTTCTTCCGCCCGCGCTCGGCCGCGTACTTGTCGAGCGCGGTCGCCCACTGGGTCCAGAACGGCATGTCGACGTGCTTGACGGTGTCGATCCGGAAGCCGTCGACGGCGAAGTCCTTCACCCACCGCTCGTAGATCTTCTCCATGCCGTGGACGACCTCGGGACGCTCGGTCCACAGGTCGTCCAGGCCGGAGAAGTCGCCGTAGGTGGTGGACTCGCCGGCGTAGGTCGAGTCGCCCCGGTTGTGGTACATCGTCGGGTCGTTGAGCCAGGCCGGGACCTTGGACTGGCTGGTGACCTGCGGGGTGTAAGGGAAGGAGCCGGTGCCGACGGCCGGGAACTTCCTGCTTCCGTCGGCGTAGTCGGCGTCGTCGAAGGGCCTGCCGTCCTTGGTCAGGTACGGGAAGGCGCCCTTGGACAGGTAGTCCGAGGACTTCTCCTTGTAGTCCACGACGTCGGCGGTGTGGTTGGTGATGACGTCGAAGAAGACCTTCATGCCCTTGGCGTGCGCCTTGGAGATGAGGGTCTTGAGGTCCTGGTTGGTGCCGAAGTGCGGGTCGACCTGGGTGAAGTCGGTGATCCAGTAGCCGTGGTAGCCCGCGGAGGCGTTGGTGCCGGTGCCCTGCACGGGCTTGTTCTTGAAGATCGGCGCCATCCAGATGGCGGTCGTGCCGAGGCCCTTGATGTAGTCGAGCCTCTTGGTCAGGCCCTTGAGGTCGCCGCCCTGGTAGAAGCCCTTGTCGGTGGGGTCGTAGCCGGTGCTGAGCCGGGAGCCGGTCAGTCCGCCCCTGTCGTTGGAGGTGTCACCGTTGGCGAAACGGTCCGGCATGACGAAGTAGAACTGCTCGCGGGTGTCGTCGTGCCGGGCGGGCTGGGCGGCCAGGTCCTTGTCCGACAAAGGCGCGGGCGGGACCGCGGCGGCGTGGGCCGCCAGTGGCTGGATCAGTGCGGCGGCCAGGGCTACGGCGGTGACGGCCGCGGCCCTTGAGCGGTGCGGGGTACGGCGTGTGCGAAGCGCCGGCCATCTCGGTATCACGGGCGGGAACTCCTAGCGATCGCGGCTCTCTTGGGTCCGACCCCGCGGGACCGTATCGCTAACGAAAGGTTTACAGCAAGGGTCTTGCAATTCACAGCAAGAACTTTCACCCGCTGCCTTGACGTGCCCTTCTCAACAGGCGCAGTCTCACCGGTTGTTGAAACCCCACACTCTCCTTTCGGAGCCGCACATGACCGGACACCACCCCCCAGGTGTCTTCCGCCGCACCGCGACCGCCGCGGCCGCAGGCGCCCTCGCACTGGCCGGGGCCATGGCCCTCCCCTCCACCCCCGCACAGGCGGCCACCACCGCCAAGGGCGATGTCATCGCCAACCTGTGGGAGTGGAACTGGGACTCCATCGCCTCGGAGTGCACCAACGTGCTGGGCCCGGCCGGCTACGGAGCCGTCCAGGTGGCACCGCCCGAGGAGTCCCTCAAGCAGTCGTCGTACTACTGGTGGGACGTCTACCAGCCCTACTCCTACGACCTGAACAGCCGCTTCGGCTCGCAGGCGAAGTTCGCCGCGATGATCACGGCCTGTCACAAGGCGGGCGTGAAGGTCTACACGGACGCGGTGATCAACCACACGGCCGCACAGACCGGCACCGGCTACAACGGCACGACGATCACCAGCAAGTACGCCACCCCCGAGTGGAACCGCTCGGACTACCACGACTCGACCGACTGCCCCACCTCCGACCTCACCATCCAGGACTACTCCAACCTCACCCAGGTCCAGAACTGCGAACTGCTCGGCATGCCGGACCTGAAGACCGGCTCGGACACGGTCCGCGCGGGCCTCGCGAACTACCTCAACTCCCAGCTGGCACTGGGCGTGGACGGCTTCCGCGTGGACGCCGCCAAGCACATCCCCGAGGCCGATCTCGCGGCGATCAAGTCCAAGCTGACGAACACCACGTCCGGCTCGGCGCCGTACGTGTTCCAGGAGGTGTACCCGGGCTCCACACCACAGCCCTCCGACTACTACGCCTCCGGTGACGTCCTGGACTTCACCTACGCGAGCAAGCTGAAGTCGGCGTTCCAGGGCAATGTGTCCGACCTGTCCTCGATCGGGAGCAGCGGCATCCTGCCGGCCGCGAACTCGGTGTCCTTCGTGACGAACCACGACACCGAGCGCAACGGCCTCCACCTGTCCTACAAGGACGGCGACACCTACAAGCTCGCCAACCTCTTCGAGCTCGCCTACAAGTGGTCGACGCCCACGGTGTACGCCAGCTGGGAGTGGACCCAGAGCGACCAGGCCCCGCCGAACTCGTCCGGTTTCGTGACGGACACGGACTGCTCCAGCGGCGCCTGGTACTGCCTGGACCGCGACACGGCCGTGGTCGGCATGGTGGCCTGGCACAACGCGACCGACACGGCCGCGGTGTCCGACTGGCAGACCATGTCGTCGAACGTCATCGGTTTCGGGCGCAGCGGCAAGGGCTTCTTCGCGCTGAACAACGGGACGAGCGCGGCCACCTACACCTTCACCACCGGGATGGCCGACGGCACGTACAAGAACGTGATCGACGGCGGCGCCTCCACGGTCACCGTCTCGGGCGGCAGCGCCTCGATCACCATCCCGGCGAAAAGCGCGGTCGCCTTCTACAACTCGTCCTACACCTGCACGGTGGGCTGCTCCGACGCGGGCGGCAGCTCGGGCGACACGGTGGAAGCGACGTTCAACGAGTACGCGTCGACGACGTCCGGCACCAACGTGTACGTCGTCGGTTCCATCCCGGCCCTGGGCGGCTGGGACACCTCGAAGGCGGTGGCGCTGTCCTCCTCCGGCTACCCGGAGTGGTCGGGTGAGGTGAGCGTGCCGGTCAACACGTCCTTCACCTTCAAGTACCTGAAGAAGGACAGTTCCGGCAACGTGACCTGGGAGTCGAACGCCAACAGGTCGGCGGCGACGACCACGGCGGCCCTCTCGCTCAACAACTCCTGGAACGTGGCGGACACCGACGCCACCGACGTCACCTTCAACGAGAACGCGACGACCGACTGGGGCACCAACGTCTACGTCGTCGGCTCGATCCCGTCCCTCGGCTCCTGGAACACGAGCGACGCCATCCCCCTGTCCTCGGCGTCGTACCCGAACTGGAGCAAGCTGGTCATCGTCCCCAAGAGCACGACCTTCACATACAAGTACCTGAAGAAGGACGGCTCCGGGAACGTGACCTGGGAGTCCGGGACGAACCGCTCGTACACGACGGGCAGTTCGTCCGGCTACACGACGAGCGACACCTGGAAGTGAGCGCCCGGGCCCAGCGGCCCGACGTCCCGGCGCAGCTCGCGAGCGCCGCGCTCGAGCCCAGTGCGGGTGGGTTCCCGATCGTGACGACGGTCCACCTGCACTGGGCGCGGCCCGTCGGGCCCGCCTGAGCTTCCGCTCCTGACGGCACCGGGCGTACCTGATCGCGACCCTGCCGTGACGGCCGGCGGAGGGAAACGGAACGTGCCGGTAACGGAAACGTCACGCTTGCAGGATCTTGCAGAAATCTTCTTGCAACGTCTTTCGCAAGGAGTTGCAGGCTTGCTACTTTCCTCCCGCGCCCGGCGGCCGTCGATTGGGACAGACGGCACCCGCGGTCCTCCCAAGGGATGATCCGGGCACCCCTCTTCTAGGAGTCCATATGCGACGTGGCATATCGATCGCCGCCGCGGTCACCGTGATCGCCCTTTCCGCCACCGCCTGCGGCAGCTCGGACAGCAGTTCGTCGGGCAAGCCGAAGGACCCGCAGGCCGTCTCCGGCACGATCACGTACTGGGACACCTCGGACGCGGCGACCGAAGCCCCGACGTACAAGGCCCTGATCCAGCAGTTCGAGGCCAAGTACCCGAAGATCAAGGTGAACTATCAGAACGTCCCGTTCACCGACGTCGAGCAGAAGTTCAAGTCGGCCGCCAAGAGCGGCAAGGGCGCCCCGGACGTCGTCCGCACCGACGTGGGCCTGATGGCGGAGTACGCCTCGCTGGGCTACATCGCCCCGCTCGACGGCACGCCCGCACTGCAGAACGCCTCGGACTTCAACTCCGGCCCGATGAACACCGCCAAGTACAACGGCAAGACCTACGGCGCCCCGTCGGTCACCGACACCCTCGGCCTCCTGTACAACAAGGACCTGTTCAAGAAGGCCGGCATCGGCAAGGCGCCGACCACCTGGGACGAGTTCGTCGCCGACGCCAAGACCATCAAGAGCAAGACCGGGGCCTACGGCACCTACCTGAACCCCGACTCCTACTTCCTGCTGCCCCTGCTCTACAGCAACGGCGCGGACATGGCCGACCCCTCCGCGAAGAAGATCACGATCAGCGACCCCGCCGCGGTCAAGGCGCTCACCACCGCCAAGCAGATCAACGACGAGGCCTCGATGAAGGTCGACTTCGCGAACGCCTACCAGAACATGCAGACGGCCTTCAAGGACGGCAAGGTCGCCATGCTGATCCAGGGCCCCTGGTCCGTCAGCGACGACCTGACCGGCTCGGCGTTCAAGGGCAAGGAGGACAACCTCGGCTACGCGCCCGTCCCGGCCGGCGCCGGCGGCAAGGCCCAGGCCCCGACCGGCGGTCACAACCTGGCCGTGTACCAGGGCTCGAAGAACCTCGACGCCAGCTACCTGTTCACGCAGTTCATGACGTCCACCGCGAGCCAGGTCACCATCGCGGAGAAGACCGGCACCCTGCCCACCCGCAAGTCGGCCTACACCTCCGCCGTCCTGGCCAACGCCAAGATCGCCGGCTTCAAGCCGATCCTGGAGCAGACCGCCCGCCCGCGCGTCGCGCTTCCGCAGGTCGGTTCGCTCTTCACGCCGCTCGCCCAGAACTACGTGAAGATCCTGCAGGGCGACGAGTCGGTCAAGGCCGGTCTGGACGCCACCGCCAAGCAGTTCCAGCAGCTGCTGCCCGGCTACTCCATCGGCTGATCCGCGTCTTTGTAGCCGAACGGTAATCGAAGCCACGCAGCCCCGGGGACTCACGTTTCCCCGCTGCCGCCCCGACCGGGGCTCCCCGGGGCTGCGGGAACCACCAGACTTCCGCCGCGAAAGAGCCGATGACCATGACGACCGCAGCGAGCACCGGACACACCGACAAGACAGCGCGAGGCGAGCAGCCCCCGCGCCCCGCACGCGTTTCGGCGCTCAGGCGGTCGTGGGACAAGTACTGGTACGCCTGGGCGATGGTGACCCCGGTCGCCGTCGTCATGGCCGTACTGGTCCTCTATCCGCTGGGGTACGGCGTCTACCAGTCGCTGACCGACGCCAACGAGGCCAACGTCGCCACCACCATCGGCGCCTTCCACCGCCCGGCGACCTACCACTTCGTCGGCCTCGACAACTACTGGCACGTCCTGTCGGGCGCGGACAGCGACTTCTACCCCCGGCTGGTCTGGACGATCATCTGGACCGTGTCCTGCGTCGCCCTCCAGGTCGGCCTCGGCATGGGGCTCGCGGTCCTGCTCAACCGCAAGATGCGGCTGCGGGGCTTCTACCGCGCGATGCTGATCCTGCCCTGGGCCGTCCCCTCCTTCATCGGCGTCTTCGCCTGGCGGCTGATGCTCAACTCCCAGTACGGCGTCTTCAACGACATCATCACCGCCGTCGGCCTGCCCCAGCAGGACTGGCTCGGCACCCCGCTGGCCCAGAAGATCGCCGTCATCATGGTGAACGTCTGGATCGGCATCCCCTTCAACATGGTCGCCGTCCTCGGCGGTCTGCAGTCGATCCCGAAGGAGCTGTACGAGGCGGCCGAGATGGACGGCGCCTCGCCCTGGCAGCGCTTCGTCAACGTCACCCTGCCCGGCCTGCGCCCGGTGACGAACACCGTGATCCTGCTGGGCTGCATCTGGACGTTCAACATGTTCAACGTCATCTACCTGCTGCTGGGCAACAACACCACCGGCGACACCGACATCCTCGTCACCTTCGCCTTCCGCAAGGCCTTCACCGGCGTCTCGGACTACGCGGGAGCGGCGACGTACGGGATCATCATCCTCGCCCTCCTGATGGCCTTCTCGACGTTCTACCGCCGCAGCACCCTGAAGTCCGAGCAGGCGTAAGGAGCCCTCGTCATGACCGCAGCAACGCACGAGACCGCCGCGCCCGCCGGCTCCGCCGCCCAGCCCGCCTCCGCCGCCCGCCCCCGCCCCCGAAAGGTGCGCGGCCGGGAGGAGCGCGGCATGGGGGCCTCCCTCGCCCTGCACGGCACCCTGATCCTCGCGACCCTGATCGCGGCCTTCCCCGTGGTGTGGATCCTCTTCATCTCGCTCGGCCCGAAGGACGCCTGGCAGCAGCCCAGCAAGGTGCTGGACGACTTCGGCCTGCACAACTACAGCGACGTGCTGTCCCACTCGGACCTGCCCAAGTGGTTCCTGAACACCGTCATCGTGGCGGGCGGCACCACCGTGCTCGGCGTCTTCCTCGCGGCGACCGCCGGCTACGCCGTCTCCCGGATGAGGTTCCCGGGCAGCAGGCAGCTGATGTGGACCTTCCTGGTCACCCAGATGTTCCCCAGCATCGTGCTGATCGTGCCGCTGTACCTGCTGATGTCCGAGCTGAACCTGCTGGACAACTACCTCGGCCTGGTCCTGGCGTACGCGACCACCGCGGTGCCGTTCTGCGCCTGGATGATGAAGGGCTACTTCGACACCATCCCCAAGGAGATCGACGAGGCGGGCCGGGTGGACGGCCTCACCCCGTTCGGCACCTTCTGGCGGCTGATCGTGCCACTGGCCAGGCCGGGTCTGGCGGTGACCGCGTTCTACAGCTTCCTCACCGCCTGGGGCGAGGTCGCCTACGCCACCCAGTTCATGCAGTCCGACCACTACACGCTCGCGGTCGGCATCCGCACCTTCGCGCAGGACCAGCGGCCCGACTGGGCGTGGACCTCGGCCACGGCGATCATCATCACCATCCCGGCGGCCATCGTGTTCATGCTGGTGCAGCGCAGCCTGGTCTCCGGGCTGACGGCCGGCGGTACCAAGTCCTGAGCGCCGGCCCCGGCCGGGCGGGCACCCCGCCCGGCCCCCACTCTTCAGCAAGCGCTTTTGTCGTTCCCCCCGCATCCTTAAGGGAATCCATGACCCAGCACGTCACCGACGCAGTCCCCACCGACGCCTCCTCCGCCGCCCCCGGGCGCCGGGAGTGGTGGCGCGACGCGGTCATCTACCAGGTCTATCCGCGCAGTTTCGCCGACGGCAACGGCGACGGCATGGGCGACCTGCCCGGCATCCGCTCCCGTCTGCCGTACCTGAAGAAGCTGGGTGTCGACGCCGTCTGGCTCTCGCCGTTCTACGCCTCGCCGCAGGCGGACGCCGGCTACGACGTCGCCGACTACCGCGCGGTGGACCCGATGTTCGGCACCCTCACGGACGCCGACGACCTGGTGCGCGAGGCGCACGCCCTGGGCCTGAGGGTCATCGTCGACGTGGTCCCCAACCACTGCTCCGACCAGCACGAGTGGTTCAAGCAGGCGCTGCGCGAGGGGCCCGGTTCGCCGCTGAGGGAGCGCTTCCACTTCCGGCCGGGCAAGGGCGCGAGGGGGGAACTGCCCCCCAACGACTGGGAGTCGATCTTCGGCGGCCCGGCCTGGACCCGGGTCGCGGACGGCGAGTGGTACCTGCACCTGTTCGCGCCGGAGCAGCCCGACTTCAACTGGGACCACCCCGCCGTGCACGACGAGTTCCGCTCCATCCTGCGGTTCTGGCTCGACCTGGGCATCGACGGCTTCCGCATCGACGTCGCCCACGGTCTGGTGAAGGCGCAGGGGCTGCCGGACATCGGCCGCGAGGAGCAGGTCAAGCTGCTCGGCACCGAGGCGGTGCCGTACTTCGACCAGGACGGCGTGCACGAGATCTACCGGGGCTGGCGGCGCATCCTCGACGAATACCAGGGAAATGAATGGGGGCCCGAAGGGCCTTCCTCAGAAGGGCG
The DNA here is from genome assembly GCF_053597455.1 of Streptomyces sp. NPDC001393. Taxonomy (NCBI): domain Bacteria; kingdom Bacillati; phylum Actinomycetota; class Actinomycetes; order Kitasatosporales; family Streptomycetaceae; genus Streptomyces; species Streptomyces sp. NPDC001393. The sequence goes on along the minus strand of NZ_JBSFIH010000001.1, from coordinate 497,881 downwards.
GTGGCGGGCGACGGGCGGGCGCATTGCGGTCGCCGAGGCGTGGACGCCGACGGTGGAGCGCAGCGCCCTGTACATCCGCCCCGACGAACTCCACCAGGCCTTCAACTTCTCCTATCTGACCACCGGCTGGAACGCGGCCGACCTGCGCGACGTCATCGACCGCTCGCTCAGCGCCATGAACGCCGTGCACGCGCCCGCGACCTGGGTGCTGTCCAACCACGACGTGGTCCGGCACTCCACGCGCCTCGCGGAAGGGGACGAGGCGCGTGGCCTGCGCCGGGCCAGGGCGGCGACGCTGCTGATGCTCGCGCTGCCCGGCTCGGCGTACCTCTACCAGGGCGAGGAGCTCGGCCTGCCCGAGGTCGTCGACCTGCCCGACGAGGTCCGGCAGGACCCCGCCTTCTTCCGCAGCTCGGGCCAGGACGGCACGCGCGACGGCTGCCGGGTGCCGCTGCCGTGGTCGGGCCAGGAGCCGCCGTTCGGCTTCGGTCCGGTCGCGGGCGGCCCCAGCTGGCTGCCGCAGCCCGCGGACTGGAGGCACCTGACCGTCGAGGCACAGGACGGCGACCCCACCTCCACGCTGGAGTTCTACCGCAGCGCGCTCGCCGTGCGCCGCGAGCACCCGGCGCTCGGTGCGGGCCGCCAGATCACCTGGCTGGACAGCCCCGAGGGCGTGCTGGCCTTCCGCCGTGACACCGGCGAGGGTTCCTTCGTCTGCACCGTCAACCTCACCGCCGCACCCGTCGCCCTGGCCACGCCCGGCACCCTGCTGCTCGCCAGCACCGACGTCCAGCCGGGCCCCGCAACGACGCAGCTCCCCGCGGATTCCACCGTCTGGTGGGCAGTCTGACATGCGGCCGGTACAGTCCAATCCTGTGACCACACGGCTTGCCGACATTGCTGCGCAGGCGGGGGTGAGCGAAGCGACCGTCAGCCGGGTCCTCAACGGGAAGCCGGGCGTCGCCGCCACCACCCGCCAGTCCGTGCTCGCCGCGCTGGACGTCCTGGGCTACGAGCGCCCGGTACGGCTGCGGCAGCGCAGCGAGGGTCTGGTCGGTCTGATCACCCCGGAGCTGGAGAACCCGATATTCCCGGCCCTGGCCCAGGTCATCGGCCAGGCGCTGACCCGGCAGGGCTACACCCCGGTCCTGGCCACGCAGACCCCCGGCGGGTCGACGGAGGACGAGCTGACCGAGATGCTCGTCGACCGGGGAGTGGCGGGCATCATCTATGTCTCCGGGCTGCACGCGGACACCACCGCCGACATGGAGCGCTACGAACGGCTGCGGGCCCAGGGCGTGCCGTTCGTCCTCGTCGACGGCTTCTCGCCCAAGGTGCAGGCGCCCTTCATCTCGCCCGACGACCGGGCGGCCATGAACCTGGCGGTGACGCACCTGGTGTCGCTGGGGCACACCCGGATAGGCCTGGCCCTCGGACCCAAGCGCTTCGTCCCCGTGCAGCGCAAGATCGAGGGCTTCGTGCGCGCGATGCAGGACCAGCTGGGCCTGACCCCGCAGGAGACGGAGTCCCGGCTGATCCAGCACTCGCTGTACACGCTGGAGGGCGGTCAGGCGGCGGCCAAGGCGCTCATCGAGCGGGACTGCACGGCCGTCGTCTGCGCCAGCGACATGATGGCGCTGGGCGCGATACGAGCGGCGCGGCAGCTGGGTCTGGAGGTGCCCCGGGACATCTCGGTGGTGGGCTTCGACGACTCGACGCTGATCGCCTTCACCGACCCGCCGCTGACCACGGTCCGCAAGCCGGTGCCGGCGATGGGCCAGGCCGCGGTGCGCACGCTGCTGGAGGAGATCGGCGGGACGCCCGCGCCGCACAGCGAGTTCGTGTTCATGCCGGAGCTGGTGGTGCGCGGTTCGACCGCTTCGGCGCCGAATGTCGTCCGTACGTCGTAGAAGGTGCGTGCCGGACCCGACCTTGGGATGATCGGGCGAGGAAACCTTTTCTGGCAGACTTGATGGCTATGAGTGACTCGACCGTGACGCAGTCGGAAGGTCGCGAGGAGGTGGCCGTTCCTCGCACCGTCACGGGCGAGGACGGACGGGGGCCGCTGGGGCGGCTGCGCCGGCCGCGCCGGCCCCGGCTCTGGTTCGAGATCCTTCTGATCGCGGTGAGTTACTGGACGTACTCGCTGATCCGCAACGCCGTCCCGGAGCAGAAGGGCAAGGCTCTGCGCAACGCCGACTGGATCTGGCGGGCCGAGCACCATCTGGGGGTCGCCGTCGAGCAGTCCGTCAACCATGCGGCGAACTCGGTGACTTGGCTGATCATCGGGATGAACTACTACTACGCCACGCTGCACTTCGTCATCACGATCGGCGTGCTGGTGTGGTTGTACCGGTGGCATCCGGGGCGTTACGCGGCGGCGCGGCTGACGCTGTTCGCGACCACCGGTGTGGCGCTCGCCGGTTACTACCTGTTTCCGCTCGCGCCGCCCCGGTTGATGCGCGGCGGGCACTTCGTGGACACCGTGATGGTGCACCACACGTGGGGGTCGATGGCCTCCGGCGATCTGAAGCACATGTCGAACCAGTACGCGGCGATGCCGTCGATGCACATCGGCTGGTCGCTGTGGTGCGGCCTGACGATCTTCGCACTGGCGTCCGTGCCGTGGGTGCGGGTGCTGGGCCTGCTCTACCCGGCGACCACCCTGCTGGTCATCGTCGCCACCGCCAACCATTTCTGGCTGGACGCCGTGGGCGGCGTGCTCTGCCTGTCCTTCGGGTTCACGGTGGCGCGGGTGTGGTACGGCACGCTGCCGTACGGGCTGCCGCGGGTGGTTCCGGCGGCGGCCCGCGAACCGGTCGGTGCCGCTCAGTCCGCGTAGAACAGCTCCTCCACCACCGTGCGTGCCCTGCGGGTGGTACGGCGGTAGGCGTCCAGCATGTCCCCGGCGTGCCCGGCGCCGTAGCCCAGGTAGCGGCCCACGGCGGACAGCTCGCGCGGCTCGGTGGGGAAGGTGTCCCCGGCCCGGCCGCGCACCAGCATCACCGCGTTGCGCACCCTCGTCGCCAGCACCCAGGCCTCGTCCAGGATCTCCACCTCCTCGGCGGACAGCAGCCCGGCCTCGCGGGCGGCGGCCAGGGCCTCCCGGGTGCGGGTGGTGCGCAGACCGGGCTGCTCCCAGCCGTGCCGGAGCTGGAACAGCTGGACGGTCCACTCGACGTCGGACAGCCCGCCCGGGCCCAGCTTGGTGTGCAGCTTCGGGTCGGCGCCGCGCGGCAGGCGCTCGGACTCCATCCGGGCCTTCAGCCGCCGGATCTCGCGTACGGCGTCCTCGCCGAGGCCGTGGGCCGGGTAGCGCAGGGGGTCGATCAGCTCGGTGAAGCGGCGGCCCAGGTCCTCGTCCCCGGCGACCGGCTCGGCCCGCAGCAGCGCCTGGGACTCCCAGACCAGGGACCAGCGGCGGTAGTACGCCTCGTACGACTTCAGGGTGCGCACCAGCGGGCCCGACTTGCCCTCCGGGCGCAGATCGGCGTCGATGAGCAGCGGCGGGTCGGCGCTGGGCAGCTGGAGCAGGCGGCGCATCTCGGCGACGACCTTGTTCGCGGCGGTGGCCGCCTCGTGCTCGTCCACGCCGTCCTGCGGCTCGTGCACGAAGACGACGTCCGCGTCGGAGCCGTAGCCCAGCTCGTGGCCGCCGAACCGGCCCATCCCCATGATCGCGAACCGGGTGGGCAGCGTGTCCCCCCAGCCGTCGCGGACCACCGCGCGCAGGGTGCCCGCGAGGGTGGCCGCGGTGAGGTCGGAGACGGCGGCCCCCACCCGGTCCACCAGAGCCCCCTGGTCGGCCTCGGCGGGGCTGGTCTCGGTGCCGTAGGAGCCGACGATGTCGGCGGCGGCCACCCGGAACAGCTCGCGGCGGCGCACGCCGCGGGCCGCGGTGACGCCCTGCTCGGCGTTCTCCGCGCGGCCCACGGCGGCCAGGATCTCCTGCTCCAGGTGGGCGCGCCCGCGGGGCTCGAGGCCGCCGCCGTCGCCGTCGCCCAGCAGGGCCACCGCCTCGGGGGCGCGCATGAGGAGATCGGGGGCGAGACGGCCCGCCGACAGCACGCGGGCCAGGTTCTCCGCGGCCGCCCCCTCGTCCCGGAGCAGGCGCAGGTACCAGGGGGTCTTGCCGAGCGCGTCGGAGACCTTGCGGAAGTTCAGCAGGCCCGCGTCCGGGTCCGCCGAGTCGGCGAACCAGCCGAGCAGGACGGGGAGCAGGGTGCGCTGGATCGCCGCCTTGCGGGTCACGCCGGAGGCGAGCGCTTCCAGGTGCCGCAGGGCCGAGGCGGGGTCGGCGTAGCCGAGGGCGACGAGGCGCTCGCGGGCCGCCTCGGGGCTCAGGCGGGCCTCGCCGGGGGCGAGTTGGGCGACGGCGTCGAGGAGCGGGCGGTAGAAGAGCTTCTCGTGCAGCCTGCGTACGACGCCGGTGTGCCGCTTCCACTCGCGGTTCAGCTCGGCCACCGGGTCGGTGCGCAGGCCGAGGGAGCGGCCGAGGCGCCGCTGGTCCTCCTCGGCGACCGGGACGAGGTGGGTGCGGCGCAGGCGGTAGAGCTGGATGCGGTGCTCCATCGCGCGCAGGAAGCGGTACGCCTCGTCCAGGCGGGCGGCGTCCTCGCGGCCGACGTAGCCTCCGGCGGCCAGGGCCTGGAGGGCGTCGAGGGTGGTGCCGCTGCGCAGGCTCTGGTCGGTGCGGCCGTGCACCAACTGCAGGAGCTGGACGGCGAATTCGACGTCGCGGAGGCCGCCGGGGCCGAGTTTGAGCTCTCGCTCGATCTCGGACGCGGGGATGTTCTCGACCACGCGCCGGCGCATCTTCTGGACGTCCGTCACGAAGTTCTCGCGCTCGGCCGCCTTCCAGACCATGGGTTCGAGGGCGTCGACGTAGGCGTGGCCCAGTTCCGCGTCGCCCGCCACCGGGCGGGCCTTGAGCAGGGCCTGGAACTCCCAGGTCTTTGCCCAGCGTTGGTAGTAGGCGAGATGGGAGGAAAGAGTGCGGACCAGGGGGCCGTTGCGGCCCTCGGGGCGGAGGTTGGCGTCCACCGGCCAGATGGAGCCCTCCACGGTGGTCTCCGAGCAGATCCGCATCAGGTGCGCGGCGAGGCGGGTGGCGGCGGTGAGCGCCTTGGCCTCGGTGGTGCCCTCGGCCGCCTCGGCCACGAAGATCACGTCCACGTCGGAGACGTAGTTCAGCTCGTGGCCGCCGCACTTGCCCATCGCGATCACCGCGAGGCGGCAGGCGGCGGCGTCGGCGGGGGCCTGCGCCTGCGCGATGGCCAGGGCGGCGCGGAGGGTGGCGGTGGCGAGGTCGGCGAGTTCGGCGGCCGTCTCGGCGACGTCCGTGGTGCCGCAGACGTCGCGGGCGGCGATGGAGAGCAGACAGCGGCGGTAGGCGATACGGAGGGAGACGGGGTCGGCGGCCTCGGCCAGGCCGCGCTCGAACTCCTCGACGCCGGGGTGGAGGTCTCTCGGCTCGTAGGTGACCAGGGCATGCCAGTCGCCCGGATGGCGGGCCAGGTGGTCGGCGAGGGCGGCGGAGGCGCCGAGGACGCCGAGGAGGCGGTCGCGCAGCGGCTTGGCCGCGATGAGGGTGTCCAGCAGTTCGCGGTGGGCCGTGGGGCCGTCCTGGGCCTCCAGCAGCCGGACCAGGCCGTGCAGGGCGAGGTCGGGGTCGGCGGTGGCGCCCAGGGCTTCCAGGAGGACGGGATCGTTGCGGACGGCGGTGAGTTCCGGCCCGTCGAGGAGGCGTTCCGCGGCGGAGGGGTCGGTGAAGCCGTGTCGGAGCAGGCGGGTGAAGGTACTGCTTCTGCGCCCCGGCGTCATCTCCGTGGCCTCCCCTTGCGTGCGGCTACGACCGATCGTCCTGGCCAGAGCCTAACCGGAGGGAACGCAACGGGCGCCGGGCGCGTGGCCCTCGCAGGGATGGGGGCGCGAGGGGCTCCGGCTGCGTGGCCGTCGCGGGGTGGGGGGCGTGGCGGGCTCCGGGCGCGTGGCCCTCGCGGGATGGAGGCGCGGCCGGCTCCGGGGGCGTGGCCCTCGCAGGGATGCGGCGTGGTCGCTGCAGGTGCGTGTCCCTCGTGGGTGGTGCGGTCGCTGCGCGTGCGCGCCCCTCGCGAGGGCGGGGCCGTGGTCACTGCGCCTGCGCGTTCCTCGCCGGGCGGGGGCGTGGTCGCTGCGGGTGCGCTGTGGGTGGTGTCGCGTCTGCGGTTGTCTGTGTGTCGGTGCCGCGCCCCGTGGCGTGCGGTGGGCTGTTCCTTGTGGGTGACAAGGGGTTTTCGCCGGCCGCGTCGCCTGCCAGCCGTGCGCGGGTGAAGTCAGTAGTTCATCCGGTCTTCACTCTCTCGGTTGGACGCCGTACCGCGCGGGAATGTTGACGTGTGCATGCTCTGTCCGCACCGCCAGCCCCGTCCCGCCCCCCACACCGGAGGTTGATGTGTCCGGCAGTTCCGTGTACCGCCGTGCCCGTACCGTCGTGGCGTCCACAGCGGCCCTCGCCGCGGCCGCGTTCGGGCTGTGGACCGGGATCGGCGCAGGGTCCGCGCACGCCGCGGGCGCCGTGCCGAGCCCGGACCACGTGGTCGTCGTGGTCTTCGAGAACCACGCGTACAGCCAGGTCATCGGCTCCTCCAGCGCCCCGTACATCAATTCCCTGAAGTCGGGAGGCGCCAACCTGACGCAGTCGTACGCCGAGACCCACCCGAGCCAGCCGAACTACTACGCCATGTTCTCCGGCGACACCCAGGGCATCACGGACGACAGTTGTGTCACCCCGGGCTTCTCGTCGGCCCCGAACCTCGCGTCCGAGGTGCTCGACGCCGGCCGCACCTGGGCCAGCTACAACGAGGATCTGCCCGGCCAGGGCGACACCTCGTGCAGCAGCGGCGACTACGCCCAGAAGCACAACCCGTGGTTCGGGTTCAGCAACGTGCCGACGGACAGCGCCATGACGTTCGACCAGTTCCCGACGGACTACTCGACGCTGCCCCAGATGTCGTACGTGATCCCCAACCTGTGCAGCGACATGCACGACTGCTCGGTGTCCACCGGTGACACCTGGCTGAAGAACAACCTGGGCGCGTACGCGACCTGGGCCAAGACCCACAACAGCCTGCTCGTCGTCACCTTCGACGAGGACAACCGGCTGAGCGGCAACCGGATTCCGACCGTGCTGTACGGGCAGCCGGTGGCGGCCGGGTCGTCCAGCTCCACGACCTACAACCACTACGACCTGCTGCGCACCCTGGAGGACCTGGAGGGCCTGAGCACGCACGCGGGCAACGCCGCCTCCGCCCAGGACATCACCGGCATCTGGGCGTCCTGACGTGTACGTAGCGGACAGCCGGGCGAGTACGCCGGCGTCCGCGGACGGTGCCGTCCGGCCACTGGCCGGGCGGCGCCGTGCCGCGATCGCCCCGACCGTGCTCGCGCTCGGAACGGTCAGCCTGGTGACGGACATCTCGTCCGAGATGGTCACCGCAGTTCTGCCGTTGTACCTGGTCAGCGGGCTGGGCCTGTCGCCGTTGGGGTTCGGGCTGCTGGACGGTGTGTACAACGGGTTCTCGGCGGTCGTACGGCTCGTGGGCGGGCATCTCGCGGACCGGGGTGGCGGGCGGCACAAGTGGGTCGCCGGGTTCGGGTACGCCGTGTCGGCCGTGTGCAAGCCGTTGCTGCTGGTCGCTCACTCGCTGACGCCGATCGGGCTGGTTCTCGCCGCCGACCGCACGGGGAAGGGGCTGCGGACCGCTCCCCGGGACGCCCTCATCTCGCTGTCGAGTCCGGCCGAGTCCCGGGGGCGGGCCTTCGGGGTGCACCGCGCCATGGACACGGCGGGCGCACTGCTCGGGCCCCTGGTGGCCTTCCTGATCCTGCGGGCGACCGTGGACGGGTACGACGCGGTGTTCACCGTCAGCTTCTGTGTCGCGGTGCTCGGTGTGGTGATCCTGCTGCTGTTCGTGCCGGGCCGGCGCGGTGGGACGGTCGCGGCCGAGCGGCCCTCTCTGCGGGGTGCGGTGGGGCTGTTGCGCCGGCGCGGGCTGCGGCGGATCGCGGTGTGCGCGCTGCTGCTGGGGCTGGCCACGGTCAGCGACTCGTTCGTGTACCTGCTGCTCCAGCGGCGTCTCGGGGTACCGGACCGGTGGTTCCCGCTGCTGCCGCTCGGTACGGCCGCCTCCTTCCTGCTGCTGGCGGTGCCGCTCGGGCGGCTCGCGGACCGGGTGGGCCGGTGGGCGGTCTTCGTGGGCGGGCACGGTGCCCTGCTGGTCGCGTACGCGTTGCTGCTCACGGCGTGGCACGGCCCGGCCCTGCCGTACGTCGTCCTCGCCCTGCACGGCGCCTTCTACGCGGCCACCGACGGCGTGCTGATGGCGGCCGCCTCGGACGGGGTGCCGGAGGCGCTGCGCTCGTCGGGGCTGGCCCTCGTGCAGACCGGGCAGGCCGCGGCCCGGTTCGCCTGCAGTCTGCTGTTCGGCGCGGCCTGGACGGTGTGGGGCGACCGGGCGGCGCTGGCGGGCGCGGCGGTGGCGCTGGCCGCGTGTGCCGCCTTCTCCCTCACCCTGCGCCCGAAGGGGACGGTGCCCGCATGACCGTACGCAACCGCGTCCTGATCCTGGTCGCCGCCGTCGCCGTGCTCGCGGCGGTGGGGCTGGCGTCCGTGCTGCACGCCTCGGCCCGGGCCGGCCGCCGTGACCAGGCGCAGGCGGGCGGTCCACGGGTCACGGCGGGCGCGGTGACGCTGACCGGGCACGGGCGCATGGTGTTCCGGAACATGGCCTGGGGGCCGCATCGCGACGAGCTCGTGAGCGTGCCGGCCGGCGACCCGTCGGGGGCGCGGACGGCGTCCGGGGTCAAGTGCCTGCGTTTCTACGCCGCTTCGGGCACGGGTGTCTGCCTGCAGGCGGTGCACGGGCCGGTCTCGGACACGTATCGCGCGCTGGTTCTGGACGCGCGGTTGCGGACCGTGCACCGGTACGACGTCCCGGGCATTCCGTCCCGGGCCCGGGTCTCGCCGACGGGTCACTTCGCCGCCTGGACGGCGTTCGTGGGCGGTGACTCGTACGCCGGCACGAACTTCTCCACGCGCGCGGCGATCGTGGACACGAGGAGCGGCGCGCTGATCCCGTCGCTGGAGGACTTCCGGATCGTCAAGGACGGACATCCCTACCGTGCGGCGGACGTCAACTTCTGGGGCGTGACGTTCGCGGCGGACGACCGCACGTTCTACGCGACGCTGGCGACCCAGGGCACCACGTATCTGATCCGGGGCGACCTGCGCGCGCGTACGGTCACCACCCTGCACACGAACGTCGAGTGCCCGTCCCTTTCGCCCGACGGCACGCGGATCGCCTACAAGAAGCGGGTCAAGGGCGCCCCGAAGGACGCCCCTTGGCGGCTGTACGTCCTGGACCTGCGGACCCTGCGGGAGACCCCGCTGGCCGAGCGCAGGAGTGTGGACGACCAGGTGGTGTGGCGCGACTCCCGTACGCTCGTGTACGCACTGCCCGCAGACTACGGCGCCGATCTGTACGCGGTCCCGGCGGACGGGTCGGGGGCGGCGCGGCGGATCGCCACGGCCGCGGTGTCGCCGGCATACGTCGGATAACCGCACCGTCGTCAGCCGCGTGACCTGGGTCGATTCGGTCTCGTTGACCAAGTCGTGAAGAAGATCACCGCTCTCGCCGCGCTCACCGCCGCCGGTCTCGCGCTCGCCGCCCCCGCCCACGCCGACGGCACCCACGGCCGCATCAACATCGCCGGCCGGCCCCTGTCCCCGGACAAGCTCTGCGAGACGGCCCTCGGGATCGTCCCGCTCACCGCACCGTGGACGGGCAGCTCGGTGCACGACGCGTGCAACAACCGCCCACACGTCCACCCCGAGCGCTCCCAGCAGGCCCGCTCCGACTCCGCCCCGGACTCGAACTCGGTCTCGGTCTCGGACTGGCGTTGAAAAGCAAGCGGCGGCTCGCCCCGAGCGGCGGGCCGCCTGTTGCGGGCAGACGCGGCCGCCTGCTCCGACCTGCCCTTGGGGCACGACTGCCTCCTCGAAGCGAACTATGGGACAAAGGCCGCTCGGGTCTGCAGGCTTGGTCAGGCGGCCATCGACGGTCCAGGCCGTTCATTGACGGTCCGCGTGGTTGCTGCATTTGGCTGCTGTACCCGTTCGACGAGAAGGGCCGTCGCCAGGCCAAGCACATCGGCGCATGCGCCCCCTATGTCCAGGACTGCATGGAACGCGATCACGATGACGATCACTACCGTGATCACCCGCAGTTTGAGCCTGGGGTTTGACAAGCCGCATGGTGACAGAGCCACACTCATGTCTGAGCCTCCGAGAGGTTCACGCCCACCCTTTCACTCGTGCCGGGAAGCCTGCGTGACTGGGTGGGCTCGTTCGTTCAGTCAGGTTGACTGTGGCTGACGGCTCGTCACGGTTCATAGAGAACCTTGATGCAGGAAGCTGATGATGCAGGAAGCTGGTCCACGCGATCGACGGAGCGGCTTTGGACTGGAGCTTCAACCTCGACGCCGTCGCGGCGGCTCCCAACGCGCGCCCACGCAAGACTCTCGGCTGGAGACTGCAGTAGGACTTCACCCCCGCAGCGTAGAAACCCGCTGTCCAAGATCAAGGGGGAACTTCAGACCAGCTGGCGATCCCGACTCACATCGGATCGCGGCCGGCCGCGACGCGCACGGATCCAAAGGCGGCATGCCCCGCGGTCCTCGGCCCTACTCCAGGGTCTTCGCAGCGTTGCGGATGACCTCAAGGACAGCGTTTGGCTGGGAGAGCATCGGGACGTGGCTGCTGTCGAGGCTGACGGTCGTGGCCTTCATCCGTTCGGCGGAAGCGCGCTCCCGGTCCGGGTTCACCGTGCGGTCCTGGGTGCCCACGATGTACCAGCTCGGCTTCGCTCGCCAGGCATTGCCGGGTACCTGCTGGTCGAAGAGGTCCGCGATCGGCGGGTTGGCGGTCGCCAGCACGAGCTTCTGTTCCTCCAGCGGCAGGTCGCCGCAGAAGTCGCCGATGCCCGACTCCTTGAGGTAGATGCGGTTGTCGGCGACCTCAAGGTGCTCGAAAACCGGCGAGCTGGGAAACGCGGCCAGGTGCTGCTGCGAGGTCTCGTCGTCGTCCGGGGCAAGCGCGCAGATGTACACCAGGGCGCCCACCCGGTCATGCACGCCCGCCTTGGTGATCAGCGTGCCGCCGTAGGAGTGGCCCACGAGCACGACCGGGCCGGCCACGTGGTTGATCGCGCGGGTTACGCAGTCGACGTCGCCTGCGAGCGAGTCAAGCCCATGCTGCGACGCGAAGACCTCGCGCCCCTCGGCCTGGAGTGCGGGGATGAGCTTTGCGAAGCACGAGCCATCGGCCCACAAGCCGTGAGCCAGCACGATGCTGGCTTTTCCGGCCATGAGTGCCTCCTTTGTCGCTACGTCGCTACCTGTAGCGGAGATCCACTTCGTTTGATCCTCTTTGTTCAACCCTAGGTGGGAACTACAGGTGCCGCTCGCCCGACACGAGGTCCAGGTCTTCCGACCGGCCTGCCCCCTGCCTCACCCACCACTCACCCCAGCTCCCATCCCGTACGCCGTCGACCCACACAGTGGAGCGGGCGTGGTTCCTGGCGTCCAGGTGGAGCGCGCCACTGTACGAACGACCTGCGGCCCGACGGGCGTCCTCCGATCAGGGATGAAAAGGAACCGTTCGTGTACTCGGCGGCCGTATTCCGTGACTCGGAAAAAAATCCAAATCGAGTTCGTGGCCGTCGGCCGGACGGGGAAACCGAAGGCGCCGAGATAAAGTGGCGTCGAGGCCGGCGACCTTCCGGGAATTCGGCGACGAATCTTTGCCCACCACAGCCCGCGGCAGTGATGTCGCGAGATTCTGAGTTCACTCGAATGGCCCCTGCGCCAGGACGAGCCGTCAGGTGCCATCGAATATGGAATCCCGGGCGTCGTCCGACGTCCCCGCACCGAAGGACCGGCATGCGAATATCCCGCGAGTCCCTCCGTAGCGTGCACACGGCCCGTTGGGCTGCGGCTCTTCTGGCCGTATCGGGAATCACCTCCGCACTGACAGTCGAAACGGCGCAGGCCGGTGGTCCGAGCGGCGATCCCGGCCGGGCGAAGCCCACCATCGTGCTCGTGCACGGCGCCTTCGCCGACGCGTCCAGCTGGAACGGGGTCGTGCAGCGGCTCCAGCAGCACGGCTACGCCGTGGACGCGCCGGCCAACCCGCTCCGCGGCATTCCCCAGGACTCGGCCTACCTCGCAAGTTTCCTGAAGTCCGTCAAGGGACCGATCGTCCTGGTCGGCCACTCCTACGGCGGAGCGGTGATCTCCCAGGCCGCCACCGGAAACGACAACGTCAAGGCCCTCGTCTACATCAACGCGATCATGCCGGACACGGGAGAGTCCTTCTCCAGCCTCTCCGCGAAGTTCCCGGCCGCCCCGCTCACCAAGGCCCTAAAGCAGGTGCCCTTCAGCAACGGTGACAGCACCACCGGCACGGACGTCTACGTACAGCCGGACAAACTGCACCAGGTCTTCGCCGCCGACCTGCCCACCAGCCAGACCAACCTCATGGGAGCCACCCAGCGCCCGATCGCGCTGTCGGCGTTCGCGGCCAAGCTCACCGGCGCCGCCTGGCGGAACAAGCCCGTATACGTCCTCGTCGGCAGACAGGACCAGGCGATCAACCCGGCCCTGGAGCTGTTCGAGGCGAAGCGCGCGAACGCCCGCAAGACAGTGGAGATCAACTCCTCGCACGTGTCCCTCGTTTCCCACCCGCAGGCGGTCAAGAACCTGATCGTCGACGCCGCAGAGGACTATATGCGGAAGAAGTGAAATGAAAGGCTGGGCCCGCTCAAAGGTGCCGAGGAACTCCAGGTAGGCAGGCGTGTACCACAAGGAAGTAGCGGTCCGGGCCGTTACCTGGAGGCGTTCCCGGACCGAGGTACCTTCTGTAGCCGCGTCGTTGGCCAGTGTCACCGCGCCACCCGGCAGATCCCTGCCGCCCCCCGCCCCGGCCGGAAGGTCGGTCACGAAGGCGGGCAGATTGGTCACCGCCCAACCGAAATATTCTGCTGTCGGGGCCACGCGCATCCTATTTTTCGGCGCCAGAATTCCATTATCATTTTGACGCCCACATACGCTACGCATAAACCAATCGGTCGCAAGTTGCAGTTTAGGAGTTTTCTACTCACGCTTGTTATGTAAGTCTCAAACTGGCCATACTGCGCCCTCCCCGGGTGGCATCTTCTAGAGGAGCATCCCATGGCCAAGATCTTGTGCGTGATGACCGGCGCAAGCTATTGGACCTTGAAGGACGGGCATCGGCACCCCACCGGCTACTGGGCCGAGGAGTTCGTGGCGCCTTACACCGTGTTCACCGATGCCGGACACGAGGTCACCGTGGCAACTCCGCGGGGCGTCATTCCCGTTGTGGACACGATGAGCCTGCGGCCGAGTATGGCAGGTGGCGAGGAAAACTCCCTCCGGGAGGAAGCCGTCATCGAGAAGGCCGAGGAGCTGCGGCACCCCATCTCCCTCAAGGACGTGCGTCTCGATGACTACGACGCGGTCTACTACCCCGGAGGCCACGGCCCGATGGAAGACCTTTCGGTCGACCCGGATTCTGCGGCGCTCCTGCGGGAGGCACTTGCCTCCGGCAAACCCCTCGGCGTTGTGTGTCATGCCCCGGCCGCTTTCCTTGCGACCCGTGACGCGAACGGCGACACGCCCTTCGCGAACTACCAGGTGACGGGTTTCTGCAACGAGGAGGAGGCCGGTGTCGGTTTTGCCGACAAGGCAAAGTGGCTGTTGGAGGACGAGCTGAAGAAGCTGCCTACCGACTATTCGCGGGGCCCTGCCTGGGAGCCCTACACGGTCGCGGACCGCAACCTCATCACGGGCCAGAACCCGGCGTCCTCGGGGCCTCTCGCCAAGGAACTCGTCACGGCTCTGTCCTCCTGAAAGCATCTGCTGACTCTCGGTCACAGGACCCGGGTTCCCGTCGGGTTGAGGCCCGGCAGGGCTGACTGTTCCTGCTGGAACAGCTCACTGTCCTGACCGGCCGTGTACGCGGTGATCGACTCCTGGCCACCGGCCCTATCCGCACGTGGGCGCGCGTCGGCGCAGCGCGCGGAGCGGGCCGAAGGCAGGAGCGCAGCGCGCAGCGGAGCCGGGTGCCTTGACGAGGGCGGCAGTGAACGTCTTAACCGCGCTCGGCTCGCCCTAGCAACGCCAAGGGATTCTCTGAGCAGACTCTCGAGGCCGCATGGGACGCGGCTACGGCGCGCTCAGTATCCGTTCCGACGGCCCAGAGACGGCCCGGCTCCCGCGAGACGCACCGGGGCCGACGGTCCGCGACCGTCGGCCCCAAGGGATCGTTTCGACGGAAACCCGCCCGACCTGCCTCTACAGCACCGGCAGGTTCTTCCGCAGTTCGAAGGCCGTGACCTCGGACCGGTACTCCTCCCACTCCTGGCGCTTGTTGCGCAGGAAGAAGTCGAAAACGTGTTCGCCGAGGGTCTCGGCGACCAGGTCGCTGCTCTCCATGAGGGTCAGGGCTTCGCCGAGGTTCTGCGGGAGCGGCTCGATGCCCATGGCCCGCCGCTCGGCGTTGGAGAGCGCCCAGACGTCGTCCTCGGCGCCCGGCGGGAGCTCGTAGCCCTCCTCGATGCCCTTCAGGCCCGCCGCCAGGAGGACGGCGTAGGCCAGGTAGGGGTTGGCGCCCGAGTCCAGGGAGCGGACCTCCACGCGGGCCGAGCCGGTCTTGCCGGGCTTGTACATCGGGACCCGGACCAGGGCGCTGCGGTTGTTGTGGCCCCAGCAGATGTACGACGGGGCCTCGCCGCCCGCGCCCGCCGTGCGCTCGGAGCCGCCCCAGATGCGCTTGTAGGAGTTCACCCACTGGTTGGTGACCGCGGAGATCTCCGCCGCGTGCCGCAGCAGGCCCGCGATGAAGGAGCGGCCGACCTTGGAGAGCTGGTACTCGGCGCCGGACTCGTAGAACGCGTTCCGGTCGCCCTCGAAGAGGGAGAGGTGCGTGTGCATGCCGGAGCCCGGGTGCTCGGAGAACGGCTTCGGCATGAAGGTCGCCTGGACGCCCTGCTCCAGCGCCACCTGCTTCATGACCAGGCGGAACGTCATGATGTTGTCCGCCGTGGAGAGCGCGTCGGCGTAGCGCAGGTCGATCTCCTGCTGGCCCGGCGCGCCCTCGTGGTGGGAGAACTCCACCGAGATGCCCATCGACTCCAGCATGGTGATCGCCTGGCGGCGGAAGTCCATGCCGACGTTGGTGGGCGTGTGGTCGAAGTAGCCCGAGTTGTCGGCCGGCGTGGGCCGGGAGCCGTCCAGCGGGCGGTCCTTCAGCAGGAAGAACTCGATCTCGGGGTGGGTGTAGAAGGTGAAGCCCAGGTCGGAGGTGCGGGCCAGGGCGCGCTTGAGCACGTAGCGGGGGTCCGCGAAGGACGGGGAGCCGTCCGGCATGAGGATGTCGCAGAACATGCGGGCGGTGCCGGGGGTCTCCGCGCGCCACGGCAGGACCTGGAAGGTCGAGGGGTCCGGCTTGGCGATCATGTCGGACTCGTAGACGCGGGCGAAGCCCTCGATGGCCGAGCCGTCGAAGCCGATGCCCTCGTCGAAGGCCTGCTCCAGCTCGGCGGGGGCCACGGCGACGGACTTGAGGAAGCCCAGCACGTCCGTGAACCACAGGCGTACGAACCGGATGTCGCGCTCCTCCAACGTACGGAGCACGAACTCCTGCTGCTTGTCCATCTTCCGCTACCCCATCCTTGCTGGTCAGGCCGCCTGTCCCCCGTCCCGCGGGAGGCGGTCGGGCACCTGAGCATCCCACCACAACACCATTTCATGCGCGTTGCGGACCTTGATCGCGGATGCGTCCTCGGCCTGAACGCCTGTCGTACGGCAGGTGTACTGCTCTGCCGCCCATCTTGCCTTCTCACACCGACATCCGTAATGGCCGGTCCGCTTCTCCCGTGAGCGAGACCACAGCTCTTTAATTTGCATCTCAAATGCAAGTTTTCATAGTGTGCCGACGAGTCGAGCCGTAAGGAGCCCCCGATGCTGTCCGAGCAGTCCGCAGCCACCGTCCGCGCCACCCTTCCCGCCGTCGGCGCGGCCATCGGCGAGATCACCGAGCGCTTCTACGCCCGCCTCTTCGCCGCCCACCCCGAGCTGCTGCGGGACCTGTTCAACCGCGGCAACCAGGCCTCCGGCGCCCAGAAGCAGGCCCTCGCCGGATCCATCGCCGCCTTCGCCACCCACCTGGTCGACCACCCGGACCAGCGGCCGGACGCGACGCTCGGCCGCATCGCCCACAAGCACGCCTCCCTGGGCGTGGCCCCCGAGCACTACCCGATCGTCCACGAGCACCTCTTCGCCGCCATCGCCGAGGTCCTCGGCGAGGCCGTCACCCCCGAGGTGGCCGCCGCCTGGACCGAGGTCTACTGGCTGATGGCGAACGCGCTCATCGCCATCGAGAAGCGGCTGTACGAGGAGAGCGGCAGCACCGAGCGCCGGCCCTGGGAGGTCGTGGAGCGCGTCGAGGAGACCGCGGACGTCGTCACCTTCCGGCTGCGGCCCGCCGACGGCGGCCCGGTGCGCGACTTCCGCGCCGGCCAGTACGTCTCCGTCCAGGTCGAGCTGCCCGACGGCGCCCGGCAGATACGGCAGTACAGCCTGTCCGGCGCGCCCGGCGAGACGCTCCGCCAGTTCAGCGTCAAGCGCGTGCGGGGCACGGACGCGGCGCCCGACGGCGAGGTCTCGAACCACCTCCACGCGCGCGTGCGCGTCGGTGACGTCCTGGACCTGTCCGAGCCGTACGGCGACCTCGCCCTGGACACCGACGGCACAGAGACCCCCCTGCTGCTCGCCTCCGCCGGCATCGGTGTGACCCCCATGGTCGCGATGCTGGCCGACCTCGCGGCCGGCGGCCACGGCGGCCCGGTCACCGTCGTGCACGGCGACCGCTCCCCCGCCGACCACGCCCTGCGCACCGACCACGAGACGTACGCGGGCAAGCTCGCGGACGCGTCCGTGCACTTCTTCTACGAGCGGGACGCCGAGCCCGGCACCCGCAGCGGCCTGGTCGACCTGGCCGACATCGCCGTACCGGCCGGCACGCGCGCGTACCTGTGCGGCCCGCTGGCCTTCATGCGGGCGGTCCGCACCCAGCTGATCGAGAAGGGCGTGGCCCCGGCCGACATCCACTACGAGGTGTTCGGCCCGGACCTGTGGCTGGCGCAGCAGGCCGCCTGACCGTACGGGCCGTCAACCGCCCTGCGGTGCCCGGGAGATGCCCAGCAGCAGCGGGCCCGTCGGGTCGGTGACGAGGTCGGCGAGCGTGATCGGGTCCAGGGCGGCGTAGAAGGCCTCCTGGGCCCGGCGCAGGGCGCCGCGCAGGCGGCAGCCGGTGTTCAGCGGGCAGGGGGCCGTACCCGCCGTACCCTCGCAGTCGACCACGTCGCCGTCGCCCTCGAAGGTGCGCACCACCGCGCCGACCGAGGCCGTGCGGCCCTTGGCGGTCAGGGTGAGGCCGCCGCCCCGGCCGCGCCGGGCGTCGACGAGGCCCAGGTGCTGCAGCTCGGCCACGACCTTCGCGGCGTGCGTGTAGGGCACGTCCATGTCCTCCGCGACCTGGCGGGTGGTGGGCATGGCGTCGGCGGTCACGGCCAGGCGCATCAGGACGCGCAGGGCCAGGTCGGTGGAGCGCAGGAGCCGCATACCACGAGCCTAGGTAATACGCATCCACGGTTCAAATTATCCCTGGGTCCCCGTTCTTTGCCTCTCCTGCCTACGGAAGGCAACTCCTTCCCCCTTACGATCAGCGGGCCCCACCCTTCCCATTGCCGGCCCTTTCCCCCAGAAGGACACTCATGGGCTCCACCAAGAACAGCAGCGCGGCGCGCAAGGCGCGCATAGAGGAGATGCGCCGTACCGAGCGTGCGCGCGAGCGCCGCAACCGCGTGCTCACCGTCGCCGCGAGCGTGGTGGTCGTCGCCGGCCTCGTGGTCGGCGGTGTGGTGCTCGTGAACTCCCGGTCCGACGGCAAGAAGACGACGAACAGCGCGATCGACTCCAAGACCCCTGGGGACTCCGGGGACTCCGGGCACTGGACCACCGGCAAGGACGGCGTGCGGATCTGGTCCGGCACACTGGCGCGCACGCACGTCCAGACCAAGGTGTCGTACCCCATGCACCCCCCGGTCGGCGGCAACCACAACCAGGTCTGGGCGACCTGCGACGGCACCGTCTACACCAAGCCGCTGCAGGACGAGAACGCCGTGCACTCGATGGAGCACGGCGCGGTCTGGGTGACGTACACCAGCAAGGCGGCGAAGGCCGACATAGCCGCGCTGGCGGCGAAGGTGAAGAAGACGCCGTACTCGATGATGAGCCCGTACGAGAACCAGGCGGCGCCGCTGATCCTGTCGGCCTGGGGCCACCAGGTGACCGTCAAGAGCGCGGACGACCCCGAGGTGAACAAGTTCTTCGCCGCCTACGTCCATGGCCCGCAGACCCCGGAGGCGGATGCCCCCTGCACCAATGGGGCGATGTAGTGAGGCGCCGGCACGTCGGCAGGAGCGGGGTTCCGCGCCGCGTTCGTGAACAGCCGCCCCCGCACAGCCGTTTGTGAACAACGGGCAAGCTCTTTCACAACACCACCGCAAGAACAAAAGCCCCAAATCCCCCCATCTGACGGTTCCTTGAGCTTCTCTTGACCTTTCCGTTCCCCTGGCATGAACAGTTCATCGAAAGAGTGACCCCCATCGTGTGATCCATACGGCCGGCCGAACCGCCGCGGGCCGGCACGCGGACGCATGACGTACCGACCACGACATGCATGCGAACCGCATCGCAGGGGGTTCTATGAGATCCAACCGCGCCAAGCTGCGCGCCGTGAGCATGGCAGCGACACTGCCCATGGTCGCCGGCGCTCTGGCGCTGGGCATACCCGCGGCACACGCCGCGGACAGCCCCGCTCGTTCCGCAATCAAGGGCACCAAGCCGCTGTGGGCCACGCCCAAGGCGGACAAGGGCGCGACCGCGAACAGCGCCGCGGTGAACGCCCGGGTCTACCTGGCCGGCAAGGACGCGGCGGGCCTCGCCGCCTACGCCAAGGCCGTGTCCGACCCCAGCTCGCCGCTCTACGGCAAGTACCTGAGCGCCAAGAAGGCACAGGCCCAGTTCGGGGCGACGAAGGCCCAGGTGGCCGCCGTCAAGTCCTGGCTGACGTCGGCCGGCCTGAAGGTCACCGAGGTCACCCAGCACTACGTCGCCGTCTCCGGTGACGTGGCCGCCGCCGAGAAGGCCTTCGGCACCCAGCTGCACAACTATGCCAAGGGCTCGGCGACTTACCGCGCCCCGGCGCAGACCGCCACCGTGCCGGAGGGCCTGAAGGGCGCCGTCCTGACCGTCACCGGCCTGGACAACGCCCCGCACGTGTCGCACCACGACGACCAGTTGCCGCAGCCGGACGCCGTGTTCAAGAACTCCGGGCCGTTCTCGTCGTACTACGGCTCGAACATCGCGAGCACGCTGCCGGACGCGTACGGCGGCAAGGCTCCTTACGCGATCAGGGGCTACACGGGCAAGCAGCTGCGCGCCGCCTACGGTGCGGGCGACTACACAGGCAAGGGCGTCCGCGTCGCCATCACCGACGCCTACGCCTCGCCGACCATCGCCTACGACGCGGGCACGTACGCGGTCAAGCACGGTGACGCGGCGTGGAAGACCAGCCAGCTGCACCAGGTGCTGCCGGCCAACTACACCAAGATCAAGGAGTGCAAGGCCGCTGGCTGGTACGGCGAGGAGACCCTCGACGTCGAGGCCGTGCACGCGGTCGCGCCGGACGCCGACGTCACCTACGTCGGCGCGGCCTCCTGCTTCGACAACGACCTCCTGGACTCCCTCAGCAAGGTCGTGGACAACCACCTGGCCGACATCGTCTCCAACTCCTGGGGCGACGTCGAGGCCAACCAGACCCCGGACCTCGCGGCCGCCTACGACCAGGTCTTCCAGCTGGGCGCGGTGCAGGGCATCGGCTTCTACTTCTCCTCCGGTGACAACGGCGACGAGGTCGCCAACACCGGCACGAAGCAGGTCGACACCCCCGCCAATTCCGCCTGGGTGACCGCGGTCGGCGGTACGTCCCTGGCCGTGGGCAAGGGCGACAAGTACCAGTGGGAGACCGGCTGGGGCACCGAGAAGGCGACCCTGTCGGCCGACGGCAAGAGCTGGACCAACTTCCCCGGCGCCTTCACCTCGGGCGCGGGCGGTGGCACCAGCAAGACGGTCGCCGAGCCGTACTACCAGAAGGGCGTCGTCCCGGACTCGCTCGCCAAGGCCAACAGCGCCGACGGCAACCGCGTCGTCCCGGACATCGCGGCCATCGCCGACCCGAACACCGGCTTCCTGGTCGGCCAGACCCAGACGTTCCCGGACGGCTCGCAGAAGTACAGCGAGTACCGCATCGGCGGCACCTCGCTCGCCGCTCCGGTCATCGCGGCGGTCCAGGCCCTGGCTCAGGAGGCGCGCGGCGGCACGGCGATCGGCTTCGCCAACCCGACGATCTACGCCAAGTACGACAAGGGCGTCTTCCACGATGTCACGGACAACCCGACCGGCTCCGGCCTGGCGGAGGTCCGGGTGGACTTCGCCAACGGCTTCGACGCCAAGGGCGGCCTGCTGTACTCGGTCCGCAGCCTCGGCAAGGACAGCTCCCTGTCGGCGGTCAAGGGCTACGACGACGTGACGGGTGTCGGTTCGCCGGCCAACGGTTACGTGCAGTCGTACGCGAAGAAGCACTGACGCGCTGACGCTCCGCTGAGGCGCGGGGGGCGTGGGGTCCTGGTGACCTCACGCCCCCTTTGCGTTACGCGGACTTGGACTTCAGCGCGGTGATGAAGGGGGTCCAGGCGGTGGGGGTGAGGAGGAGGACGGGGCCGCCGGGGGACTTGGAGTCGCGGACGGGGACCAGGCCGGGGATGCTGGGCGCCACTTCGACGCAATCCCCGCCGTCACCGTTGCTGTAGCTGCTCTTGAACCAGAGAGCGTCACTCAAGTCGATCCGGTTGCTTGCCATTTCGATAATCCTCTGCCGCTGCATTGATCATGGCGAGGGACGTGTCTGGTGACAGTGCGACGGCCCTGAGCCGATCGTATGCCTTGCGGTACTGCTTCACGAGGGCCGGATCATCGATGGTGTCCCCGCTGTAGGACGCCTCGATGTAAAGCAGCGGTGGAGCATCTGGAAAGTCCATGATCTTGACGGACGCGGCCATCAGGGGATACGCCCCGCATGTCCGCGGAACGATCTGCGGAGTGATCCGATGCCGCTCGGCCAGCTCCACGATCCGGTCCAACTGAGTGGCCATCTCCAGTGGCGGGAGGATCGGATCCGCGATCAACGACTCGTGCAGGACTGCCCAGTACTCCGGCGTGGAGTGATCCTCCTCGAAGAGGCAGGCTCGGCCGAGCCTGGCCGTCACCTTCTCCTCGACCCACTCGTCGGAGGCCGCCGGGTGGGCCGACCGGACCAGCATCCGGGCGTACGGAGCGGTCTGGAGCAGTCCGGGGAAGGTAATGGGACACCATTCCTCAATGGCCTCCGCGTACTTCTCCGCCTCCAGGACCTTCTCGAAGTACGCGGCATGCGGCCCTCTCCTCGCCTTCCGCACATCCTCACAATGCCGCTCGAAGAACCCGTCAGTCCCCAGCACCCGGTCCGCATGCCGGGCCAGGTCGAGCGGCATCCTCCGCTCCCCGCGCTCGATGTCGCTGAGGTAGGTCTTGCCGTAGAAGCTGCCTTCGAGGAACGCCTCCAGCGACAGCCCCGCCGCCTCCCTCTTCCACCGCAACTCCGCGCCGTAGAAGGTCGGAACGCTCATCGAGCCGTCGATGTCCTTGCGCCGTGCCATCGTTCACCTTTCGCTGCCCCGGTCGCGAACGCGAAACCACTTTTACGGTAGCCAGCAGGGGGACAGTCTGTGAGGAGTTCGTCACACAACGCACAGAAGGCGGCCAACCCCCATGCCCGACCACCGCTCCCCCACCGCCTACGACATCACCCTCTGCGTGGAGGAACTCCGCTCGGCCTCGCCCTGCACGACATCACGCTCCCGTCCCTCCGCGTGGATCTGCCGAGTTTCGCGGGTAGATACGGCCGGCCCGCCGGACTCGTCACGCTCGGGAACTGCAACACGGCCACGGCACGGGCGCTGGCCGCCGCGCTCAGGAAGACGGCGGGCCGGTGAGGACGGTGCTCGAACTCCGCCTGCTCGCCACGCCGAAGACCGCGCCGGAACTGCGCCGGCACCTCCGGGACCACGACTTCGAGGTCCGGCTGTGCGCGACGGAGTTACTGACGAACGTCATCGACCACCTCGGCGAGGGCACACCGGTGACCGTACGCGTCATGGGTACGGCGACGGACCACGGCCCCCGCACCCGCATCGAGGTGACCGACCCCGCCCCGTGCGCCGCGCCTGTCCTGCTGCCCGCCACGGAAACGGAGGAGTCCGGGCGGGGGTTGGCCTTGCTCGACGCGCTCTCCGAGCGGTGGGGCGTGGAGCAGTGGGCGGACCGGAAGACGGTGTGGTGCGAGCTGTGAAGTTGCCGTGGGGCCGCCCGCTCGCTCACCTCTCGACCGGCCGAGTCGGGTGGGCGGGTGGGCAAAGAATTCAGGGCTGCAACACCCCCGCCTCCCCCGGCACGTGGGAGCTGATGACCCGCCCCACCGACGGAGTCATCCGCCTCCGGTCCACCGCCCACGCCACGCTGGCCACGCCCAGCCCCAGCAGCGCCAGCATCGCGCCCGCCAGCGCGGGGGACGTCGTACCGAAGCCCGCCGCCAGGGCCAGGCCGCCGACCCAGGCGCCACCGGCGTTGGCCAGGTTGAAGGCCGCCTGGTTGGCGGAGGAGGCGAGCGACGGGGCCGCGGCCGCCTTCTCCATGACCATCAGCTGAAGCGGGGAACCGGTGACGAACGCCGCCATGCCCAGCAGGGCGACCGCGAGCGCCGCGCTCCACTCGGCGCGCATCAGCACGGGGAACAGCAGCAGCACGAGCCCCAGCGAGGCCAGGCCGCCGAACAGGGTGCCCCGCAGGGAGTGGTCCGCCAGGCGGCCGCCGAGCAGGTTGCCGGCCGTCGCGCCGACACCGAACAGGGCCAGGAGCAGCGTCACGTCGCCCTCCGCGTACCCGGCCGACTCCGTCAGCATCGGGGTGACGTAGCTGTAGGCCGCGAAGAGCGCGCCGAAGCCCGCCACCGTCGTGCCCAGAGCCAGCCAGACCGGTACCGACCTGAGCGCGGCCAGTTCGCCGCGCAGGCCGGCCGAGGGGGCGGCCTGCCCCCGGTCGTGCGGGATCAGCAGCGCCAGGGACGCGATCGCCGCCAGGCCGATCACGCTCACGCCGAGGAAGGTGGCCCGCCAGCCCAGGTGCTGGCCGACCAGCGTCGCCACCGGCACGCCCGCGACGTTGGCGACGGTCAGGCCGAGGAACATCAGGGAGACCGAGCGGGCCTTGCGCTCCGGCGGGACCATCGCCGTGGCGACGACGGCACCGACGCCGAAGAAGGCGCCGTGCGGCAGGCCGCTGAGGAAGCGGGCGGCGAGCAACGCGTCGTTGCCGGGGGCGAACGCCGACAGTGCGTTGCCCACGACGAACATCCCCATGAGGGCGATCAGCACCGTACGGCGGGACATGCGGGCCGTGAGCGCGGCCAGCAGTGGGGCGCCGATCACCACGCCCAGCGCGTACGCCGAGACCAGGTGTCCGGCGGTGGGGATCGAGATGTGCAGGTCGTTCGCGACGTCGGGCAGCAGGCCCATCATCACGAACTCGGTCGTACCTATGCCGAAAGCGCCGACGGCCAGAGCGAGCAGGGCCAGGGGCATGAAGGGCCTGTGCCTTTCAACGTAAGGGTCGACCCGACGTGGGAGTCGACGAGAGCGGAGTCCGTACCAGCATATGTTCAGGTACGGAACAAAGCCTCTCAGGCCCGGTATTCCAAGGGGTTACGACGACGTGTCCAGCTTCACACGGGCAGCCACCGGAAGGTGGTCGCTGCCGGTGCGCGGCAGGGTCCAGGAGCTCTCCGGCTCGACACCCCGGACCATGATCTGGTCGATCCGCGCCATCGGGAACGACGCCGGCCAGCTGAACCCGAAGCCGCTGCCCGCCGCGCCCTGCGTGGAGCGCATCTGGGAGGTGACGGCGTTGAGCGAACGGTCGTTCATCGTGCCGTTCAGGTCGCCGAGCAGGACGACGCGCTTCAGGGGCTCGGCGGCGATGGCCTCGCCGAGCGCGTCGGCGCTCGTGTCGCGCTGCTGAGCGGTGAACCCGGCGTCCATCTTCACCCGCACCGAGGGCATGTGGGCGACGTACACCGCGACGGGGCCCTTGGGCGTGGTGACGGTGGCCCGCATCGCGCGCGTCCAGCCGAGCCTGATGTCCACCGCCCGCACATCGCTCATCGGGTACTTGCTCCACAGGCCGACCGTGCCCTCGACCCCGTGGTACCGGTACGTCGGCGCGAGCGCCTTCTCATAGGTGGACACGGCCGTCCCGGGCACTTCCTCCAGGGCCAGCACGTCGGCGCCGGAGGCGGCCACCTCGCGGGCTGTCGCGGCGGGGTCGGGGTTCTGGGCGTTGACGTTGTGGGTCGCCACCATCAGGTCGCCGCCGGAGCCCGTCTTGTCGGTGAGCAGCCCGCCGAAGAGGTTCAGCCACACGGCCGCCGGGAGGAGTACGGCGACCAGCGCGGTGGCCGACCTGCGCAGCAGCGCGAGCAGCAGCAGGACCGGGATGGCGAGGCCCAGCCACGGCAGAAACGTCTCGGTGAGGCTGCCGAGGTTGCCCACCCGGTTCGGGATGCGCGAGTGCAGCAGCATCACCAGGGCGAGGAGGAGGGCGAGGACCGC
The DNA here is from genome assembly GCF_053597455.1 of Streptomyces sp. NPDC001393. Lineage (NCBI taxonomy): Bacteria > Bacillati > Actinomycetota > Actinomycetes > Kitasatosporales > Streptomycetaceae > Streptomyces > Streptomyces sp. NPDC001393. The sequence continues at coordinate 472,937 of NZ_JBSFIH010000001.1, read as the reverse complement.
GAGGAGGATGCCCCGGCGCCAGATGCGCGGGTCGTCCCGCCAGCCGCCGTACAGCAGGCGCCGAAGCCGGGATCCCGGTCGCTCGGGCCCCGAGCCGCCGCCCACCGTCTCCGTCGTGTACGCCTGCTGCGCCATACCGTCTGCCTCACTGCCTGCCGTGCACACCGTCGTCCCCCCGCGTTCATCCGACCCTAGGGGATGATCGGCTCCGACCCCGCCGTCCCATGACGGCCGTACGGAAGACGAGGACGAACGAAGCGCGGCGGGGAGTTCCGGTCGGCCCCGGAACGCGTGGGTCTGTGACACAACGCGCACATGGGTGCTACGAGGCTGTCGAGCTGACGGGCCGTAGGCCTTCCAGGACGGTGTCGACGATCCTTTCGGCCAGGCCCTCGGGCAGCTCGCCCTCGGGACGCATCACGGCACGCACGAGCATGGGGCCGACGAACAGGTCGTTGGCCAGCTCCAGATCGACGTCCGCGCGCAGTTCGCCGTCGCGCTGTCCGCGGCGCAGCACCTCGAGACCGAGGGCGCGCCGGGGCTCGACGACCGCGGCGTGGTACGCCGCCCAGATCCTGGGGCTGGACTTCATCTGGGCGTAGACGTTGTGCAGGATCGCCGAGCGGCTGACCAGGCCGCGTTGACGCAGCGTCTCCAGCAGGGCGACGAGGTCGTCGCGCATGGAGGTGCCGGGGAGCACGGGGTCGGGGGGTTCGGCGGCCCGCATGACGTCGACGAACAACTCCTCCTTGCCGCTCCAGCGGCGGTAGATGGTGGCCTTGCCGACCCCGGCCGTGCGCGCGACGCGCTCGATGGAGAGTTCGGCGAGCGGTACGCCGTCCTCCAGGAGCTTCATCACGCCTTCCACAATGGCCCGTTCCACGGCCTCGCTGCGGGGTCGTCCCCGCACGGGCCCGTCCGGTCGCGGCCGGCTCTCGGCAAGGCTCACGTCGTTCCGTCCTCTCGCTGTGCTGCGGGAATTGTCCCGCAGCGGCCTCCTTCCCCCGTCTGACCGTGCGTACGACTGCTACGGCCGCGTCCGCGTCAGTCCGCGGCCGCGACCAACTCCGCTTCCTGCTCGCCCGCTTGAGCGGCCGGCGGCTTGCCGGGCAGGAACAGGGCCGTCACCACGGCGCCGATCAGCGCGACGCCCACGCCGCACAGCGCGGTGACGTGCATGGCGTGCAGGAACGCGTCGTCGGCGGGGGTGACCAGGGCCTTGCCCTGCGGCCCGAGCCTGCCGGCGATGCCGAGGGTTGCCTCGATGGACTCGGCCGCCTTGTCGCGCAGGGCGGGCGGCAGCATGCCGAGCTTGTCCTGGATGCCGTTGCGGTAGGACGTGGCGAGCACCGAGCCGAGGACGGCGATGCCGAGCGCGCCGCCGACCTGGCGGAAGGTGTTGCTGAGCGCGGAGGCGGAGCCGGCCTTCTCGCGCGGCAGCGCCTGCATGATGACGACCGAGGTCGGCGTCATGATGTGCGCCATGCCGGTGCCCATGAGGAAGAAGACGACTTCCAGGATCCAGATCGGCGTGTCGGCCTGGAAGCCGGCGAACGCGGCCAGCGTGGCGGCGATGAGCACCAGGCCGGCGGTGGTGGTGGCCTTGTTGCCGAACCGGTCGACCAGCAGCCGGGCACGCGGCGCGAAGATCAGCTGGGCGCAGGCGAGCGGCAGCATCAGCACACCGGACTCCAGCGGGGAGTAGCCGCGCACGCTCTGGGTGTAGAAGACACCGAAGAACGTGACGCCCATCAGCGCGAAGAAGACCAGCGCGATGGCGCTCATGGCGGCCGAGAAGACCTTGTTCTTGAAGTAGGTGACGTCGAGCGAGGGGTGGTCGCTGCGCCTCTCGAAGAGGACGAAGCCGGTCAGCACGACGAGACCGGCGACGATGGTCGCCAGCACCTTGGCATCGGTGAAGTCGGCCAGCTCGCCGCCCTTGATGATGCCGTAGACCAGCAGGACCAGGCCGACGACGGACAGGACGACGCCGACCGGGTCGAGGCGGCCCGGCCTCGGGTCCCGGGAGTCGGGCACCAGCCAGGTCATCAGCACCAGCGCGACGATCACGATCGGCACGTTGACGAAGAAGACCGAGCCCCACCAGAAGTGGTCGAGGAGCGCGCCGCCGGTGATCGGCCCGATGGCGATGGCGAGGCCGACCCCGCCCGCCCAGATGCCGATGGCCTTGGGCTGTTCCTCGCGCTCGAAGACGTTCATCAGCACGGCGAGGGTGGCGGGCATGACGAACGCGGCACCGAGGGCCATCAGCGCGCGGTAGGCGATCAGCTGGTCCGGCGAGCCGGACTCGGCGGCCAGCATCGAGCCGATGCCGAACACGGCGATGCCGCCCAGCAGCACCTTCTTGCGGCCGAGGCGGTCGCCGATGAGGCCGGCGGTGAACAGCAGGCCGGCGAAGACGAGGGTGTAGGCGTTGATCGCCCACTCGATCTGCCCCTGGGAGGCGCCGAGGCCGGTCGGCGCGGGGCTGGAGATGGTCTTGATGGCGACGTTCAGGATCGAGTTGTCGAGCACCACGATGAGCAGGCTCAGCATCAGCACGCCGAGGATCGCCCAGCGGCGCCGGTGCACCGCTTCCGGTATCCGGGAGGCAGGGACGGGACTTGTCATGTGTTCGAGCGTACGACCATTTCGATACGGAACGGTCTCGTATCTCACTTCTTTACCAAGGCCTTACACGTCAAGGCCTTACGCATGAGTGCCGATCGGCCGCGGGTGGGGATCACAGGGGACCCCTCTGGCCCTGGCTGGCACGAGGTGCCACCATGGAGTCGATCCGGGGACGCCGTCAGGGCGCCTCGAGATGACTGAAGGAGCCGTTGCCATGACGCAGCTTTCGGCTGCCCAGAACAAGCCTTCCGACGGCAGCAAGGCGCTGTACGGGGGGAAGGGCACCCGCCGCATCACCGTCCGCGACATCACCCTCGCCAAGGAACGCGGCGAGAAGTGGCCCATGCTCACCGCCTACGACGCGATGACCGCGTCCGTCTTCGACGAGGCCGGGATCCCGGTGATCCTGGTCGGCGACTCGGCGGGCAACTGCCACCTCGGGTACGAGACGACCGTGCCCGTCACCCTCGACGAGATGACCATGCTGTCGGCGGCCGTCGTCCGCGGCACGCAGCGCGCCCTGATCGTCGGCGACCTCCCCTTCGGCTCCTACCAGGAGGGCCCGGTACAGGCGCTGCGCTCGGCGACCCGGCTGGTGAAGGAGGCGGGCGTCGGCGCGGTCAAGCTGGAGGGCGGCGAGCGCTCGCACGAGCAGATCCGGCTGCTGGTGGAGTCCGGCATCCCGGTCATGGCGCACATCGGCCTGACCCCGCAGTCCGTCAACGCGATGGGCTACCGCGTGCAGGGGCGCGGCGAGGAGGCGGCACAGCAGCTGCTGCGCGACGCGAAGGCCGTGCAGGACGCCGGCGCCTTCGCCGTCGTCCTCGAACTGGTCCCGGCGGAGCTGGCGGCCGAGGTGACGCGGGTGCTGCACATCCCGACGGTCGGCATCGGCGCCGGGCCCGAGACGGACGCGCAGGTGCTGGTCTGGACGGACATGCTGGGCCTGACCTCCGGCCGGGTGCCGAAGTTCGTCAAGAAGTACGCCGACCTGCGTGAGGTCATGGGCAACGCGGTGAGGTCGTTCGCCGAGGAGGTCGTCTCCGGAGCGTTCCCGCTGGAGGAGCACTCCGTCCACTGAGCCACTGCGGCAACACCCCGGCAGCCCCGCTGATCTTCCCCCGTCAGCGGGGCTGCCACCCCTTTTTTGCGCCTGAGCCGGCGCCGCTCTCGCGGACGTGGTTGCTCGCCGTCGTGGTTGCTCAATTGATGGTTGCGGTGGTCTTCGGGTGATGGTCGGGGTGGTCGTCGGGGAGTTGTCGGTCGCTGTCGGTCGCTTGTCGGTGGTTTGTCGGTGGGCGCTGGCACTGTCTGACGCATGACACGAATCGAAGACATCCCTGTCGGCGAAAGCCACGCCGTGACGGTGCGGGGACTGGTCAAGCACTACGGCGAGACCAAGGCACTGGACGGTGTCGACCTGGACGTGCGGGAGGGCACCGTGATGGGCGTGCTCGGCCCGAACGGCGCCGGCAAGACCACCCTCGTACGGATCCTGTCCACCCTGATCACCCCGGACGCCGGCCGGGCCACCGTGGCCGGCTACGACGTCGTACGGCAGCCCCGGCAGCTGCGCCGGGTCATAGGGCTCACCGGGCAGTACGCCTCCGTGGACGAGAAGCTCCCCGGCTGGGAGAACCTGTACATGATCGGCCGGCTGCTGGACCTGTCCCGCAAGGACGCCCGCGCCCGCGCCGACGAGCTGCTGGAGCGCTTCTCCCTGACGGAGGCGGCCAGGCGGCCGGCGAGCACGTACTCCGGTGGTATGCGGCGGCGGCTCGATCTCGCCGCCTCGATGATCGGGCGGCCTGCCGTGCTGTACCTGGACGAGCCGACCACCGGGCTCGACCCGCGCACCCGCAACGAGGTGTGGGACGAGGTGCAGGCGATGGTCGGCGACGGCGTCACCGTGCTGCTGACCACCCAGTACATGGAGGAGGCCGAGCAGCTCGCCTCCGAGCTGACCGTGGTCGACCGCGGCAAGGTCATCGCCACCGGAGGGATCGAGGAGCTCAAGGCCCGCGTCGGCGGGCGCACCCTCCGGGTCCGGCCCGTCGACCCGCTGCAGCTGCGCCCGCTCGCCTCGATGCTGGACGAGCTCGGCATCACCGGGCTCGCGACCACCACCGTGGACACCGAGTCCGGGACCCTGCTGGTGCCGATCCTCAGCGACGAGCAGCTGACCGCCGTGGTCGGCGCGGTCACCGCGCGCGGCATCACCATCTCCTCCATCACCACCGAACTGCCCAGCCTGGACGAGGTGTTCCTGTCCCTCACCGGCCACCGCGCCAGTGCCCCGCAGGACGCCCTGCCCGCCGACGCCCGCGAGGAGGTCGCCGTATGAGCGCCACCACCGTCACGTCCGCAGTCACTTCGGCCGACACCCGCATCCCGCTGCGCGGGCACCTGCGGCACACCGGAGCCCTGCTGCGCCGCAACCTGATCTGGATCCGCCAGGACCCGGAGTCGATGTTCGACGCGCTGCTGATGCCGGTCATCTTCACCCTGCTGTTCGTGTACGTCTTCGGCGGCTCGATCGGCAAGGCGCTGGGCGGCGGACAGCAGGCCTACGTCCAGTACGTCGTGCCCGGCCTGATGGCCATGACCAGCCTGTCCATGGCCCAGGGGGTGGGCACCGGCTTCAACCAGGACTTCAACAGCGGGGTCATGGACCGCTTCCGCTCCCTGCCGATCGGACGCGGCTCCGTGCTCTTCGCGAAGATCGCGGTGGAGCTGGCCCGGATGCTGATCGCGACAGCCGTGCTGCTGGTCGTCGGTGTGCTGGTGGGCTTCGACGTCACCCACTGGGCGGGGCTGTTCGCCGCCGTGGGTCTGGCGACGCTCTTCGCCTCGTCCATCATGTGGGTGTTCCTGACCCTCGGTGTGATCATGAAGAACGCCCAGTCCGTGCAGGCGATGGGCTTTCTGACGCTGTTCCCGCTCCAGTTCGGCTCGTCGATCTTCGCGCCGACCAACTCGATGCCGGGCTGGCTGCGCCACTTCACCGACTACAACCCGATGTCCGGCCTGGCCGACGCCGCACGCGGCCTGATGAACGGCGGACCGGTCGCCCATGGCCTGTGGGTGACCCTGGCCTGGTCGGTGGGCATCACCGCGGTCATGGCGCCGGTGGCCATCCACAAGTTCCGTACGAAGAGCTGACACTCCCGGTGTCACACCAGGGCGGTGGCCTCCGCGAGGGAGAGGCCACCGCCCTCGGCGTACGCGGCCCGGTAGGCGGGTTCGTCCAGGGACTCCCGGATCCGGCCCTCGGCCATGTCGTGGCACCGGCGTTCGACGCCGGAGAGGACATGCCCGGAGGGCAGCAGGGCGCGGGCGGCGCCCAGGCAGCGGGCGGCGTCGACGGCGCGGCTGCCGCCGTCGAGGCGGGCGAGGGCCATCGCCGCGGCGTAGAGGCAGATGGAGTCCAGTTGCGGGGCGATGGCCTCGGCCAGCGGGTCCCGAGCGAGGTGCAGGGCCCGCCTGATCCGCTCCAGGGCGTCCTCGGCACGGCGGTCGAGGGCGTCCAGCCAGGCCTCCTGGGTGAGAATCATGGCGTCGAAGACGACGAAGTACGAGATCTTGAACTCCTCGCGCAGCAGGCGCAGTTGCTCACGTGCCTCGGCGGTGCGGCCGGTCAGGCCGAGCCAGCAGGCCAGGAACAGCCGGGCGGCGGGCATGGCTTCGTTGAGGGAGCCGTCCCGGCTCGCGATGACGTCCCGGAGCATCTGCTCGCCGCGCTGCATGTCCCCCGCCTCCATGAGCACGCTGCCGAGGCGGGCGCGGAGAACGGCCATCTGGCCGCGGGCGCCGAGGCGTTCGGCGTGTGCGACGGCCGCCCGGTAGTCGGCGGCGGCCTCGGGGTACTCGCCCCGGCGCTCATGGGCCTCGCCCCGGGCGGACAGCGCCTCGGCGGTGCCCCAGGCGTCACCGAGGCGGCGGTAGATCTCCAGGGCCTCCTCGGCGTCCCGGGTGGCGTTGCCGGCCCAGGCGGAGCGGTTGGCGAGGATGTTGGCGCGCATCTGCAGGGCGCCGGCCAGCTCCCACTCGAAGCCGGGGGTCTCCCGGCAGGTCTGCACGCAGGCGTCGATGACCTCCCGCATCGGGTCCACACCGCCGGTCAGCATCACGGCGAAGAACCACAGCATGCCGGGCGCGCGACAGGTCTGCGGCAGGCCGGGGTGGTAGACCCGGGTGATGGCGCGCAGCTTGGCCTGGGCCTCGGGGGTCTGCCAGGCCTCCAGCTCATGGTCCATGCAGGCGAGGTGGGCGAGGTGGACGCCGCGCCGGGCCTCGGCGAGGACCTCGCCGGTGTACGGGGGCGGGGCGTCGGTGCAGCGCTGCCACACCGGCTCGGCGGGCCGGACGGGTTCGGCGAAGGGGTCGGGGCCCAGCGCCATGACCTCCCGGCACCAGGTGCGGGTCTCGATGCGCTGGTCGCGCATCTGCCAGAACCACACAAGGGACAGCAGCAGACACAGCGCCTCCTGCTCGTCGCGGGTGGTGACGGCGTGCCGCAGTGCGGTGCGCAGGTTCTCGTACTCCAGCTGGAAGCGCTCGATGGCGGTGCGCTGTTCGGGTCCGCGCAGCAACGGGTCGGTGGCGCGGGCGAGTTCGCGGTAGTACGTCAGATGGGCGCGCTCTGCGTCGGCGCGGTGCCCGGTCTCCGCCAGCCGTTCACCGGCGTACTCGGCGACCGTCTCCAGCAGCCGGTAGCGCATCCCGCCCCCAGCCCTCTTGTCCGGCAACGGCGCGGCCACCACCAGGGACTTGTCGACCAGCGAGCCGAGCGCGTCCAGGGCGACCGGCCCGCACACGGCCTCGGCGGCGGCCAGGTCGCAGCCGCCCGCGAAGACGGACAGCCGGGCGAGGACGTCCCGTTCGTCGGCGTCCAGCAGCTCCCAGGACCAGTCCACGACGGCCCGCAGGGTCTGCTGGCGGGGCAGGACGGTGCGGCTGCCGGAGGTGAGCAGCCGGAAGCGGTCGTCGAGCCGGTCGGCTATCTGGCGCGGGGTGAGCATCCGCAGCCGGGCCGCCGCCAGCTCGATGGCGAGCGGGAGTCCGTCGAGCCGCCGGCAGATCTCCGCGCACGCCTCCGGATCGTCCTCGACGCGGAATCCGGGCCTGGCGGACGCGCCCCGGTCGGCGAGCAGCCGCAGCGCGACCGGCTCCGGCAGCGGCTCCACCGGGCGCACCAACTCCCCCGGCACTCCGAGGGGTTCGCGGCTGGTGGCGAGGACGGTCAGCTCGGGGCAGCGGGCCAGCAGGTGCTCGGTGAGGTGGGCGGCGGCCTCGATCACATGCTCGCAGTTGTCCAGGACGACCAGCATCCGGCGCCGGGCGCAGTGCTCCACGATCCGTTCGAGGGGGTCGTCGTGCCGGTCGGTGACGGCGCGGATGCTCTCGGCGCCGGCGCCGTGCAGCACGGTGTCGCGGGCGCCGATCGCGGTGAGCACGGCCTGCGGTACGGCCTCGGGGTCGTCCACGGGCGCCAGTTCGGCCAGCCACACCCCGTCCGGGACGGTGTGCCGTACCGCCTCGGCGGCTTCCTGGGACAGCCGGGTCTTCCCGGCGCCGCCCGGACCGAGCAGGGTGACCAGGCGGGCGGCGCCCAGGTCGGCGCCGATGGCCTCGATGTCGGTCTCCCGGCCGACGAAGGAGGTGAGCCGGGCGGGCAGGTTGCCGAGTGCCCGGTGCTCGGGTTCGGCGGGCGTCTCGGTCAGCAACTCGGTGTGCAGGGCGCGCAGTTCGGGCCCGGGGTCGGAGCCGAGCCGGTCCGCGAGCAGCCGTCGTACGTCCTCGTAGGCGGCGAGCGCCTGGGCCGGGCGGCCGGTGTCGCGCAGGGCGCGCAGCCGCAGCGCCTGGAGCGGCTCGTCCAGCGGATGGTCGTCGCACAGGGCGGTCAGCTCGGGCAGGGACTGCTCGGCGTGCCCGAGGGCGAGTGCGGCGGTGTGCCGGGCGCGCTGTGCGTCCAGGCGGCGGGTCTCCCAGCGGGCCGCCTCGGCGGTGTGGTCGGGCAGGTCGGCGAGCGCGGGGCCGCGCCACAGGGCGAGCGCGTCGTCCAGGACGGCGGCGGCCTTGGCCGGGTCGCCGTCGGCGAGGGCGGCGAGGCCGTCGCCGGTCAGCCGCTCGAAGCGGTTGAGGTCGATGTCGTCGGGCGCGGCGGTCAGCCGGTAGCCGCCCTCGGCGGAGGCGACGGCGTCCGCGCCGAGGGTGCGGCGTAGCCGGCCGACCAGCGCCTGGAGCGCCCCTGCGGCGTCGGCGGGCGGGTCGGCGCCCCAGACCTCGTCGACCAGCACGCCCACGGGCACGGTCCGCCCGGCCCGGAGCGCGAGCACGCCCAGCAGGGCACGCAGCCGCGCCCCGCCGACCGGGACGGCCGTGCCGTCGGGGCGGAGTACCTGGGTGGTGCCGAGCAGCGAAAAGCGCACGGGGACCATTGTCGCCGGAGCGGTCACCGGTGGTCACCGGGTTTCGGCGGCGTGCCGTCCGGAACGTCCGGGGTGACGTCCGGGCCTGAGCCGTGGCGCTCCACCCAGGCCTCGGCGCCGTAGCCCCACCCCTCCCGGATGTCCTCGGCGTCGTGGGCGACCAGCCGCCAGGCCACCTCGTCGCCCACCGCGAAGGGCGTGCCGCAGCACTCCATCTGCCAGTTCTCGTAGAACACCCTCATCCGTGGCATTCCTCCAGGGTCCAGGAACCGGACGGCGGGCGCGAGACGTTTCCCCGACGAGCGCGCGGCCGGTACGGTCGCAGTCCTTGACCGTCCCCCCTTGAGCACGGGAGCCCGCCATGGCCACCGCCACCACCCCTCGCGGCGATCGCCGGGTCAGTCCCGTGTTCGTCGGGATCCTGGCCGTGACGGCGGTGGCGGGCTGGGCCACCTGGACGGGGTATGCGGCGCAGCGGGGCGTCGCGGTGTTCCTGTTCGTGACGGCGGCCTGGATCGTCTCCCTGTGCCTGCACGAGTACGCGCACGCGCGCACGGCCCTGCACAGCGGTGACATCACCATCGGCGCCAAGGGCTACCTCACCCTGAACCCGCTGAAGTACACGCACGCGCTGCTGAGCATCGTGCTCCCGGTGGTCTTCCTGATCATGGGCGGGATCGGGCTGCCCGGCGGGGCGGTGTTCATCGAGCGCGGCCGGATCCGGGGCCGCTGGCGGCACAGCCTGATCTCGGCGGCGGGCCCCCTGACGAACGTGCTGTTCGCGGCCGTGTGCACGGCCCCCTTCTGGCTGGACGCGCTGGACGGCGTACCGGTCGACTTCCGGTGCGCGCTCGCCTTCCTGGCCCTGCTGCAGGTGACGGCGGCGATCCTGAACTTCCTGCCGATACCGGGCCTGGACGGCTACGGCGTGCTCGAGCCCTGGCTGTCGTACCAGGTGAAGCGCCAGGTGGAGCCGTTCGCGCCGTTCGGCCTGCTGTTCGCGTTCGCGCTGCTGTGGGTGCCGTCGATCAACATCGCGTTCTTCGACATGATCCACGCCATCCTGCGCGCACTGGGAGTGAGCGACCTGGACACCTCGTACGGCTGGAGCCTCTACCGGTTCTGGGCCTGAGTCGCCCGGTCGCGCTTGACGTAGTACCAGGTCATGTTGGACGTCAGACCCGCCAGCAGCACCCAGACGATCCCCAGCCAGCTGCCCTGCGCGAAGGAGACGACGGCGGCGGCCACGGCGAGGACGCAGACGACGAGGGTGTAGAGGGCGATGCGGGGCATGGGGGTGGCTCCTGTAGGGGACACTGCTCGGGACTGCTTCACTGCTTCGCCGACCAGTGTCCCCCATCCGCTCAGACGTCGGTGACGCGGAGCCCGGCGTGGGCCTTGTAGCGGCGGTTGACGGAGATCAGGTTCGCGACCAGCGACTCCACCTGGTGGGCGTTGCGCAGCCGGCCCGCGAAGACGCCCCGCATGCCGGGGATGCGCCCGGCGAGGGCCTGCACGATCTCGACATCGGCCCGCTCCTCGCCGAGCACCATCACATCGGTGTCGATCTGCTCGATCTGAGGGTCCTGGAGCAGCACGGCGGACAGGTGGTGGAAGGCGGCGGTGACGCGGGAGTCCGGCAGCAGGGCGGCGGCCTGCTCGGCGGCGCTGCCCTCCTCGGGCCTGAGCGCGTAGGCGCCCTTCTTGTCGAAGCCGAGCGGGTTGACGCAGTCCACGACGAGCTTGCCGGCCAGTTCGTCGCGCAGTGCCTTCAGCGTGTCGCCGTGGCCGTCCCACGGTACGGCGACGATCACGATGTCGCTGCGGCGCGCGGTCTCGGCGTTGTCGGCGCCCTCGACACCGTGGCCGCACTCCTCGGCGGCGGCCCGGGCGCGCTCGGCGGCGCGGGAGCCGATGATCACCTTCTGGCCGGCCCGGGCGAGCCGGTAGGCGAGGCCTTTGCCCTGCGGTCCGGTGCCGCCGAGCACGCCGACGACGTACCCGGAGACGTCGGGCAGGTCCCAGGGGTCCTTGGTGGGGGCCTTGGCCGGGGTCTGTGCGCTGTCGGAAGAGGTCGTAGAGGTCATGAGTGCGACTCTACGTCCGTGCGGGGGACGGCACCGGCCCAGGCGAGCCGCGCCACCGGAACCCGGCGGAAGGTGATGGTCTCGTAGGCGCCGAAGTCGCCGGTCTCGTAGAGGAGTCCGACGGTGTCCGCATCGACGCGGACCAGGTCGGAGTAGGCGGCGGGCAGCGGGTCGGCGGTGAGCGCCGGGCGCCAGGTGGTGCCGCCGTCGGCGGAGGCGCGGATCGTCATCCGGGCGCGGGCGGCGGGGTCGGCCGGGCCGGAGTAGAGGAGCAGGTCCGGGTCGCGGAGCTGGAGCACGGAGGCCTGGCAGACGGGTGCGGTCAGCCCGGCCTGCGACCGGAAGGGTGTGACGAGCGTCCGCCCGCCGTCCTGCGAACGGGCGTCGGCGCGGTTGCCGGGCATGAGAGGGGCGGCGCGAAGCGCCTCCGGCAAGGGCGGTGGTGGGAGACGGGCGGGCGAGTCGTTGCGCGTGTTGAAGTAGACGCGCCCGTCGGGGAGTTCGGCGGCGGTGGTCTCGTTGACGTTGATGTACCCGTCGGTGTGCTCGTCGAGACACCCGAGGTACCAGGACTCCCCGCGGTCGTCGCTGAGCAGGCAGTGGCCGCTGTTGTACCGCGGTTCGGCGCCGGTGTCGGTGCCGGTGGGCGGCAGGGTGTGGTTGGCGGGGACGAGGACCCGGCCGGTGCTCAGCTGGAGGGCGTGGCCGGGAGTGGTGGCGTACCAGCGCCAGCCGGGCTTCTTCACCTGTGCGGTGATCTCCCTCGGCGCGGACCAGGTCACGCCGTCGTCGTCGCTGTGCTGCACCCAGACGCGCCGCCCGTCGGCGTCGCCGACCCGGCCGCGCACGATGGCGGCCTCGGTGGCGGTGGCGGCGGCCCGGATGTGCACGAGCAGGACGCGGCCGGTGTCGAGGACGACGGGGGCGGGGTTTCCGGCGAGATCGGTGCCGTTGCTCGCGGCGACCTGGAGCGGCCCCCAGGTGCGGCCGCCGTCCGTGGACCGCTTGAGCACGATGTCGATGTGCCCGTGGTCGGCGGCGGAGTCGACGCGGCCCTCGCAGAAGGCGAGGAGGGTGCGGGCGCCGGTGGCCACGACCGCCGGGATCCGGAAACTGGCGTACCCCTCGTGTCCGGCGCGGAAGGGGACGGTGACCTCGGTCATCGGGCGGCTCCTGAGCAGGTGGTGGTACCCGTGGAGCGGGGTACGTCCCCGGGGCGGGCGAATTCCGGGTGAACTCCGCGTCACGAGTGACCGGTTGCGGCAGGATGCGGGCGTATGGACGCCGTACGGGTCGCGCTGCTGCGGGAAGTGCTCGCCGGGACCGAGTGGCTGGGGGCCACCCGGAGATTCGCGGGGATGCTGCGCGGGTCGGTGGTGGCACACGGGGGCGGGCTGCTGCTGGTGGGCACGCCGGAGTACGAGCCGTGGCATCTGGCGGCGCATCTGGTGGACGAGGCCGCATGGTCGGGGACGCCCGAGCTGGCGCCGACCCTGGTACGGCAGCACGCGCGCCCCTCCGACCCGCCTCACCTGGCCGTGGGGCCGGGCCGGATCGAGGCGGCGCGGCGGGGCGAGACCCTGCTGGTCGTGGCTCCCGAGGAGCCCGCGCCGCTGCTGGAACGGGTCCACTCGGCCCGGCGGGCCGGGGTGACGGTACTGGCCCTGGGGCCGGGCGACGGCGACCTCGCGGCCATGGCTCATGACACGCTGGCCGTGCCGGACGGGGCGGAGCTGGACCTGGACACCGTCCAGCACCTGGTCAGCGCGGCGGCCGGCGAGAACGGCGGCTCTCCGAGGGTGCGACGGGGGTTCCGGGACAGGTTGGCAAGGCTGGCGGAGATCCTGACGGCACCGCCGCCGGCCCCTTGGTGACCGTGCCCGCGAAAACCAGTTGCCCGGTGATCCCGCTCGGCCCACCATCCCTGAGGTGACCCGCGCCCTCCTCCCCGACCTCTCCCCCTGGAAGGCCTCCGCAGATTTCCGTCGGCTCTGGAAATCGGGGCTGATCAGCAACTTCGGCAGCTTCCTGACCTTCGTCGCGCTCCCGGTCCAGCTGAAGGATCTGACGGAGTCGACCGCAGCCGTCGGCGCCATCGGCGCCGTGGAGCTGCTGCCCCTCATCGTGTGCGGCCTGTACGGCGGCGCCCTCGCCGACGCGCTCGACAAGCGGAAGCTCATCGTGTGGACGGAGGCCGGGCAGGGTGTGCTGAGTGCCGTCCTGCTGCTCAACGCGCTGGCCCCGCACCCCATGGTCTGGCCGCTGTACGCCGTCGCCGCCCTCTCCTCCGCCCTGGTCTCCGTCCAGCGCCCGGCCCTCGACTCCCTGTGGCCCCGGATCGTCGCCCATGCCGACATGCCCGCCGCGGCCTCGCTGAACTCGCTGCGCTGGACCGTCGGCGGAGTCGCGGGCCCGGCCCTCGCGGGCGTGGTCGTCGCCTACGCGGGCCTCGGCTCGGCGTACGCCGCCGACCTGCTGACCTTCGCCGTCTCGCTGGCGTACATCGTCCGTATCGCCCCCTCCCCCGCCTCGCACGAGGCCTCGAAGCCCTCGCTGCACGCCATCCTGGAGGGCGCCCGGTACGCCTGGAGCCGCAAGGAACTCCTCGGCACCTACGTCGTCGACCTCGCGGCGATGTTCCTGGCCATGCCGCTCGCGGTGCTGCCGTTCCTCGCCGACGAACTGCACGCCGACTGGGCGCTCGGCCTGATGTACGCCGCCGTCCCGGCCGGCGCGATGCTGGTCAGCCTGACCAGCGGCTGGGCGTCGAGGATCCACCGGCACGGGCTGATGGTGGTGCTGTCGGCGACGGGCTGGGGGCTCGCGGTCGCGGCGGCCGGTGCGTGCCGGAACGTGTGGCTGGTCCTCGTCCTCCTGACCGTCGGCGGCGGCTTCGACATGGTCAGCGGGATCTTCCGGTCGGCGATGTGGAACCAGACGATCCCGGACGAGCTGCGCGGCCGGCTCGCCGGGATCGAACTGCTGTCCTACTCGGTCGGCCCGCAGCTCGGCCAGGTCCGGGCGGGCGGCATGGCCGCCTGGGCGGGCGTACGGACCTCCGTCGTCTCCGGCGGGCTGGCGTGCGCGGGCGCCATGGGCCTGCTCGCGCTGTGCCTGCCGGGGCTCATGACGTACGACGCCCGCACCAACGAGCACGCGGTACGGATGCGCGAGCAGCGCGCCGCCGTACCCACCGAGGTGTGATCACTCCTCCTCGGTGCTCCCGCCCGCCGACGCGTCGTGCCAGCGCGGGTCGTTCTCCCACTGGAGGTTGCGCTCGGCGGCGGTCTCCATCGCGTGCTCGGCCTCCTGCCGGGAGGCGTACGGCCCGAAGCGGTCCTTGGCCGGGCACTCCGGGCCCTCCTCGACCTTCTTGTGCTCCAGGCAGTAGTACCACTCGCCCGGCTTGCCGACGGTGCGCTTCTTGAACAGGGGCATGAACAGCTCCTCTCACCAACGTCATGTTCCCCCATGCCGGCTGGATAGACTCGCTGTCATGTCTGGCCAGTCGCTGCTCGTACCGGGGGAGCTGTCCCCCACCCGTTCGGTCCCCGGAAACATCCGCCGCCCCGAGTACGTGGGCAAGCCCGCGCCGGCGCCGTACACCGGTCCGGAGGTGCAGAGCCCGGAGACCATCGAGGCGATGCGGATCGCCGGCCGTATCGCCGCGCAGGCGATGGAGGAGGCCGCGAGGATCATCGCGCCGGGGGTCACCACGGACCAGCTGGACAAGGTCGCCCACGAGTACATGTGCGACCACGGCGCCTACCCCTCCACGCTCGGCTACCGCGGCTTCCCGAAGTCGCTGTGCACCTCGGTCAACGAGGTCATCTGCCACGGCATCCCGGACTCGACGGTCCTCAGGGACGGCGACATCGTCAACCTGGACGTGACGGCGTACATCGGCGGGGTGCACGGCGACAACAACGCCACGTACCTGGTCGGGGACGTGGACGAGGAGTCCCGGCTGCTGGTGGAGCGGACCCGGGAGGCCCTGAACCGCGCGATCAAGGCGGTCCGGCCGGGCCGGCAGATCAATGTCATCGGCCGGGTCATCGAGTCCTACGCCAAGCGTTTCGGCTACGGAGTCGTCCGCGACTTCACCGGCCACGGCATCAACTCCTCCTTCCACTCGGGCCTGATCATCCCGCACTACGACAGCCCGCAGGCGACGACGGTCATGCAGCCGGGCATGACGTTCACCATCGAGCCGATGCTGACGCTGGGCACCCACGAGTACGACATGTGGGAGGACGGCTGGACGGTCGTGACGAGGGACCGCAAGCGGACGGCCCAGTTCGAGCACACGCTGGTGGTGACGGAGACCGGGGCGGACATCCTGACCCTGCCGTAACGCTGCACTCGGCTTTGGCCCGCTCTCTTCGGAGGGCGGGCTTTTTGCTGCGCGCTCGCCCCCCCTGATGCGTTTCCGACAGCCTGTCGGTAAACTTACCGACAGGCTGTCGGCAAACCGGGGAGTGTCCATGGAGTCGTTCTCGTCCCTCATCCGCACCGCGTCGCACGAGCAGCACGTGGAGGCGGAGACCTCGACGTTCATGAGCGACCTGCTCGGCGGCCGGCTGGGCGTGGCCGCCTACGCCCGCTACACCGAGCAGCTGTGGTTCGTGTACGAGGCCCTGGAGGGCGGCGCCGGGCGGCTGGCGGCGGATCCGGTGGCGGGGCCGTTCGTCCGGCCCGAGCTGTTCCGGCTGGCCGCGCTGGAGCGGGACCTGGCGCATCTGCGGGGGCCGGGGTGGCGGGCGACCCTGAGCGCCCTTCCGGCCACGCAGGAGTACGCGGCCCGGGTGCGCGAGTGCGCCGAGCGCTGGCCCGCCGGCTATGTCGCCCATCACTACACCCGCTACCTGGGCGACCTGTCCGGCGGTCAGATCATCCGCGACCGGGCGGAGAAGACCTGGGGTTTCGCCAGGAAGGGCGACGGCGTCCGCTTCTACGTCTTCGAGGGCGTCCCCAACCCGGCCGCGTTCAAGCGGAGTTACCGCGAACTGCTGGATGCGCTGGACGTGGACGAGCTGGAGAAGCAGCGGGTGACAACGGAGTGCAAGCGGGCGTTCGCCCTGAACACGGGCGTGTTCCGGGCCCTGGGCGAGGAGTTCCCGCTGAGCGCCTAGGTTCTGTCGTTCAGCGCTCCAGGTACACCCGCCCGCCGATCTCCACCCATCCCTCCGGCTGCGGGGCGGTCAGGATCTGCGAGCCCCGGCCCTGGGTGATGTTCAGGGCGCGGCCCAGCCGGTCGGTGAGGAGGAGGGCGGCGGCGCCGGTGGCCTCGTCCTCGTCGATGCCGTCGTTCCGGCCGGGGAAGGCACGTGCGCGGACCCGGCCGGCCGCCTCGTCCTCCCAGGCCCAGGCGTAGATCCACTCGCCGGGGGGTGGCACGTCGAGGGCGTCGACCTCGGCGGCCGTGCCGTACTGGCGCAGGGTGCGCGGCGGCGCCCACTCCGCGCGGGCCTCGATCCAGCTGAACTCCCCGTCCAGCCGGGCGCCGACGACCCCGGCGGGCGTGACCAGTTCGGGCACGTCGAGCAGCCAGGCGGTGCCGACGCAGGGGTGACCGGCGAAGGGCAGGCGCAGGGTGGGCGTGTAGATGTCGATCACGCCGCGCTCGGGGTCGTCCACGAACACGGTCTCGCTGAAGCCGAGTT
This sequence comes from Streptomyces sp. NPDC001393, assembly GCF_053597455.1. Classification (NCBI taxonomy): domain Bacteria; kingdom Bacillati; phylum Actinomycetota; class Actinomycetes; order Kitasatosporales; family Streptomycetaceae; genus Streptomyces; species Streptomyces sp. NPDC001393. Next base: position 456,125 of record NZ_JBSFIH010000001.1, on the reverse strand, counting down.
TGGCGGCCAGCTCCTGCCGGTCGCCGCGCTCGGGCAGCACCGAGCCGTCGCGGACGACACCGAGTTCGTTGCCGTAGCCGCCGTTCGGCCCGCAGAAGACGCGGAGTACGTCGTAGTCAGTCACGGGGGAATTGAAACATCGCGGCGCCCGCGAGCGCGTCCCAGACCGACCGGCCGAGCAACCGAGCGACGGCGGCTCCGGCCCCCGGATGTCAAGAACCAGACGGCTCCGGCCCCGGCGGTCGGCCAGGGTAGGGTTCGCCTCCGGGAAGGGGAAGGTGAAGGGACCCGATGAGCAGGGATCGCAGCCCGCGCAGGCTCCGCAGGCGTGACCGAAAGGCACTCATAGCGGCTTCGCTGACCGCTTTGTCGCTGACGGCGAGCGGGTGCATGGTGGTGCACGGGGAGCGCGAGGTGCTCCCCGCCGCCACCCGTGCCGAGGCCGCCAAGGCGCTCACCGCGTTCACGACCGCGTACAACCAGGCCGACAAGGCCTACGACAACTCCCTGGACGCGCCCTATCTCACCGGCCCGTTCGGCGACATCACGGCCGCCCGGCTGAAGGCCAGGCACACCAACAGCCCGTCCGGCAACCCGAACCACGTGCCGCTGAAGCTGTCGGACGTGAAGATCACGATCCCGAAGAAGGCCGGCTGGCCGCGCTGGTTCGTCGCCGACGCCAAGGGCAGCACCACCGGCGACCAGCGCTGGCTGATGGTGTTCACCCGGGGCGACCTCGGCGAGCGCTGGCGAGTGGCCTACGTCACCCTCGTGGTGCCGTCCGCGGTACCGGAGTTCAAGACGGACCAGGACGGCTGGGCCGAGGCGGTACCGGTCGGCTCCCAGCAGTTCGCCGTCGCCCCGGGGAAGCTGAGCCAGGCGTACGCGACGTATCTGCAACAGGGCGGCCAGACCTTCGCCGCCGGCAGCTACACCAGCGGCGAGCGTGCCGACCGGGCCAGGCGGGACCGCAAGCCGGGCCTGGTCACGCAGTTCATCGACGGGCCGCTGACGAACGGCAGCTACGCACCGCTGGCGCTGCGCACGGCGGACGGCGGGGCGCTGGTGTTCTTCACCACACACCACTACGAGAAGCAGACCGCCGCCGCCGGAACCACCGTGCCGGTCACGAACAAGGACGTACAGGCCCTGACCAAGGGCGAGGTGAAGCAGTCCCTGACCCTGGAGTTCATGTCGGGAGAGGTCGCACTGGACCCGGCGGGGAGCGGGAAGGTGTCGGTGCTGGGCCGGGTGCCGGGGCTCACTTCGGCGCAGGGCGAGTGATCAACGCCCCGAAGCGGAGCGTCCCAGCACCGTCGGGCTCCTAGTGCCGGAGGGGCCAGCCCGCCCTTTCCGTGCCCGCGTACCGCGAACACGCGTCGGTCAGCGCCTCCAGCAGGCTCAGCGGATCCGGCAGCGCATGCTCCGGCCCCCGTACCCAGCGCACCGACTGATCGTCACCGGGGAGCCGGGCCGGGGGCACCAGCACGTACGAGCCCCGGCAGTGCCAGCGCAGCAACGGGTGCTCGTCCATGGTCTCGGGGTGGCAGTCCAGCTCGCACGGCCACCACTCGTCCTCGTCCTCGGGGGTGCCGCGGGTGAGGGTGAAGAAGAGCATGCGTCCGTCGTCGCTCTCGGCGACGGGCCCCACCTCGACGCCGGAGCCGAGCAGCCGCTCCAGCGCCTCCCGGCCGGCCTCCAGGGGCACGTCCAGGACGTCGTGCGTCATGCCGGTCGCGGTGATGAAGTTGGCCTGCGGCTGGTGCCGGGCCCAGCGTTCGATCTGGGCGCGGTCGGTGGTGGACTGGGTCTGCCAGGCGAAGGACACCGGGTGCCGGGCAGGGGTGGGACAGCCGACCCGGTCGCAGGAACAGCGGTAGCCGGGGGCGGGGTGCGCGGCGGGGGCGAGCGGCAGGCCCGCCGCGGCGGCGGCCACCAGCAGGACCTCGCGGCCCCCGTCGTCGGGGGCCTCCTTCGGGCGGCGTCCGAGCAGCCACTGGGAGAGTTTGCCCTGCCGGCCGGACCGGCCGCCGAACGTCGCGCTCATCTATCCCCTCAGTCTGGTGGTCGCCTCGCTGGTGTGCAGACAGTGTGCCTTATCGTCCCATCTTCATGTGCTTCGGGGTGGCTGGGCCGCGATTCCGTGCAGTGCGTACTCGACGAGGGTGTCCGTGTAGTCGTACGAGATCGGCCCGGTGTGCTGCAGCCAGCGCTGCGCGAGCGGTGAGACGAACAGTTCCAGGGCGATACGGGGATCGACGCCGGCCCGTACCTGCCCGGCGTCCTGTGCGGCGCGCAGCCGGTCGACGTACAGCTGGAGCTGGGGTTCGAGGAGTTTGCCGACGAACTGGCGGCCGAGCGGCTCGTTGACCAGGCCCTCGGCGGCCAGCGCGCGGGAGGGCGCCTCGAAGCGCGGGTCGTGCAGCTGGTCCACCGTGATCCGCAGCACCGCCTTGAGGTCGGCGGCGAGGTCCCCGGTGTCCGGGATGGTGTACGGCTCCCGGCCCGCCTCCCGTGCCGCCTGCCTGGAGAGGTCGAGGAACGCCTCCAGCAGGACGTCCGCCTTGGACGACCACCAGCGGTAGATCGTCTGCTTGCCCACCCCGGCCCGCGCGGCGATCCCCTCGACGGTGGTCTTCGGGTACCCGACCTCGCCGACCAGGGCGAGGGCGGCGGCGTAGATCGCCCTGCGGGACTTCTCGCTGCGGCGGGTGGCGTCGGGGGCCGGCTTGTTGACCATGAGGGGACGCTAACAAGCCCCGGCGGCTACGCGGACGGCTCCTCCGGGGAGTCCTCCGGGTGGTCCTCCGGCGGCCAGGAGTCCCCCCACTCGGCGTCCCGGGCCGCCTTGTACAGGGAGCCGTGCCGTTTGGTGATCGTCGTGCGGCGCAGCCGGTCGTCGGCCTCGCACAGGTCCAGCAGCACCTGGCCCTTGCGGATCTGCGGGCGCCGGATCACACGGGCGGGGGCCGGCGCGGCGGGCAGGCGGGTGGCGACGACGTACGAGAACTTCTCGTCCTCGTACGGCAGGGTGCCGCCCTTGACCTGGCGGTGCAGGGAGGAGCGGCTCACCCGGGCGGAGAAGTGGCACCAGTCCCGGCCGGGCTCGATGGGGCAGGCGGCGCTGTGTGGGCAGGGGGCGACGACGTGCAGTCCGGCGCGGATCAGGCGGTCGCGGGCCTCGATGACGCGGGCGTAGCCGGCCGGGGTGCCGGCCTCCACGATCACCACGGCCTGCGCGGCGGCCGCGGCGGCGTCGACGAGGGCGGCGCGGTCGGGCTCGGAGAGCTCGTTGAGGACGTACGACACCGTGACGAGGTCGGCGTCGTCCAGGGTGAGGTCCGCGCCGATCCGGGCGCGCTGCCAGCGGGCGCCGCGCAGGGCCGGGTTGGCGGCGGCGATCTCCCGGCCGAGGGCGAGGGCGGGCTCGGCCCAGTCCAGCACGGTGACGCTGCGCTCGCCGGGCCAGGTCGCGGTGACGGCCCAGGTGGCGGCGCCGGTGCCACCACCGACGTCGACATGGCTGCGGGGCGTGAAGTCGGGGAGGGCCTGCGCGAACGCCTCCAGCGCGGAGCGGACCGCTGCGAATGTGGCCGGCATGCGGTAGGCCGCGTAGGCGGCGACGTCGGCGCGGTCGCGCAGGATCGGAGCGTGGGTGGGTGTTTCGCCCCGGTAGTTGGCGATCAGCCGTTCCACGGCCCCGGCGGCCTGGGTGGGCGGGAGTCCGTCGAGCAGGTCGGCGAGGCTTCGGCGGAGGGCTTCGGCCGGCGGTACGGGGGCGTTCACCCGGAGATTCTATGGCGCCCTGCGCTGGTGCGGGCCCTGCTGGGGGGCTCCGCCCCCAGACCCCCGGCCTATGCCCACCCACCACCCGTCTCGGTCGGCTGGAAAGCACCGCACAAGCTCAGACCACCGCCCGTGCCAGATGAGTGGCCAGTGCCGCCCTCGGCCTGCTGTCCGGAGTCCTGCGTCTCGGATGCACCGTGTTGGCCAGCAACACCAAGAACGTGTCCGTCCTCGGGTCGAGGACGAGGGACGTGCCGGTGAAGCCGGTGTGGCCCGCCGCCCCGTGGCCCGCGAGTTCGCCCATGAACCACGGCTGGTCGACGGCGAAGCCCAGCCCCGGCGGGGTCAGCAGCAGTTCCACGAAGTCGGGGCCGAGGATGCGGGCGGGGCCGTAGGAGCCGCCGGTGAGCAGGGCGCGGCAGAGGACGGCCAGGTCGCGGGCGGTGGAGAAGAGCCCGGCGTGCCCGGCCACGCCCCCCAGCGCCCAGGCGTTCTCGTCGTGGACCACGCCCCGCAGCATGCCGCGGTCCGCCTTGGCCCAGGGGCGCCGCTGGTCCTCGGTGGCGGCCGCGCCGGGGCAGGGCCCGAAACAGGTCGCCGTCATGCCCAGCGGCCGGGTGATGCCGTCCTGGACGAGGACGTCGAGGCTACGCCCCGTGATGCGCTCCAGCACGAACTGGAGCAGGAGCATGTTCAGGTCGGAGTACAGATACCGGCCCGGCTCGCCCGTCGGGGGCTCGGCGCGCAGCAGGGCCAGCCGGCTGGCGTCGTCCGGGCAGTCGTACAGCGGCAGTTCGGGGCGCAGCCCGGAGGTGTGGGTGAGCAGCTGTCGCACGGTGATGCCATGGGCGGCCGCGGCGTGGAAGTCGGGCAGGTAGTCGCCGACCCGGGCGTTCATGCCGAGGGTGCCGCGCTCGATCTGCTGCACGGCGGCGACGGAGGTGAACAGCTTGGTGAGGGAGGCCAGGTCGAAGGGCGTGTCGATGGTGGCCGGGACCCGGGCGGCGGGCGGCAGTTCGACACCGGCGTCGGTCTCGGGGTCGTGGGCGGAGTAGCGGACGGCCCAGCCCGCGGCCTCGGCCACGGCGATCACGGGCCCGCGTCCGGCCAGCACGACGGCGCCGGCCGCCCAGGGGCGGTCTCCGGCGGTGAGGGCGTGCACCTCGCCGACCAGGTGCCCGAGTTCCACGGGGTCGAGCCCGGCCCGTTCCGGTGTGTCGGCGCGCAGTCTCGGTGCGCTCAGTTCTCGTCTCCCTCCGACCCCGCACGTGTGTTCCCACGTGTGTTCCAGGGACGGCACATTCCCATGAAGCAGGCCGCCGCGACCAGTGCTCCCGCCAGTTGGACCACCGCCATGGGTACGGCGGTGTGCTCTCCGGCGACGCCGACGAGCGGTGAGGCCACCGCGCCGACGAGGAAGGAGGAGGTGCCGAGCAGGGCGGAGGCGGAGCCGGCGGCGTGCCGGGTGCGCAGCAGCGCGAGGGACTGGGCGTTGGGGAGCGTGACGCCCATCGCGGACATGAGGACGAAGAGGGCGGCGGCGACCGGCGGCAGGCCGACCTCGCCGAGGACACCGGTGGACATCAGCAGCAGGGCGGTCGCGGCGAGCACGATCACCGCCAGGCCGCAGGCCAGCACCTTCTCCAGGGCGACCCGTCCGACCAGCAGCTTGCCGTTGACCTGCCCGGCGATCACCAGCCCGACCGAGTTGAGGCCGAACAGCAGGCTGAAGGTCTGCGGGGAGGCGCCGTAGATCTCCTGGACGACGAACGGGGACGCGCTGACGTAGGCGAACAGCGCGGCGAAGGCGAAGCCGCCGGCGAGCATGTAGCCGGTGAAGGGGAGGTCGGCGAGCAGGGTGCGCATGGAGCGCAGGGCCTGCGCCACTCCGCCGGCGTGCCGTTCGGCGGGCGGCAGTGTCTCGGGCAGCCGCAGCCAGACGACGGCGGTGAGGACGGCGCCGACGACCGTGAGGACGGCGAACACCCCGCGCCAGTCGGTCACCCTGAGGATCTGCCCGCCGATCAGCGGCGCCACGATCGGGGCGGCCCCCGATATCAGCATCAGGGTGGAGAAGAAGCGGGCCATGGCCACGCCGTCGTAGAGGTCGCGTACGACGGCCCGCGCGATGACGACGCCGGCGGCGCCGGCGAGGCCCTGCACCAGGCGGAGGGCGACCAGCGTCTCGACGTTCGGCGCGAAGGCGCACAGGGCGGTCGCGAGCAGGTAGACGGCGAGCCCGGCCAGCAGCGGGCGGCGCCGGCCCCAGCGGTCGCTCAGGGGGCCGACGACCAGCTGCCCGAGGGCGAGCCCGCCCATGCAGGCGGTGAGGGTGAGCTGGACGGTGACGGCGGGGGCGTGCAGGGAGCGGGTGACCTCCGGCAGGGACGGGAGGTACATGTCCATGGCCAGCGGGGTCGTCGCGGTGAGGGCGCCGAGGAGGAGGGTGACGAGCGGGCCGGTGCGGCGGGTGGCGGCGGTCGGCGTGGACGGGGTCGAGCGCCGGGTGTGCGGTGTCGGTGCCGCCGCGTGCTCGGGCATGTGTCCCTCCCTGTTTCAACCAACCGGCACCCATGCTCTCAGCTCGTACACACTGCCGGGGCACACATGACCGATGAGCGGGGCGATGAGGGCGCGGTGGCGGCCCAGCGCGGAGCCGGCCGTCGCGGGAAGGTGACCGGGGAAGGTGACCGGGGAAGGTGACCGGCGCTCCGGGTAACCGTATGGCGGACACGGGATTTCGCATGGCGGACTGGCCGCCTACGCTGCGGGGTCATGACTGACAGGGAATCGAAGATCGCGGTGGTGACCGGCGCCGGCTCCGGGATCGGGCGGGCCGTCGCCGTGGAGCTGCTGCGGGCCGGCTGGTCGGTGGCGCTGGCCGGCCGGCGCACCGGGACACTGGAGGCCACGGCGGCGCTGGTCCCCCAGGCCGCCGCGCTCCCCGTACGCACCGACGTCTCCCGCCCCGAGGACGTGGAGGCGCTGTTCGCGGCGACGGTGGAGCGGTTCGGCCGGGTCGACCTGCTGTTCAACAACGCGGGGACCTTCGGGCCCGGCGGGGTGCCGGTCGAGGAGCTGTCGTACGACGCCTGGCGGCACGTGGTGGACACCAACCTCAACGGGGCGTTCCTGTGCGCCCAGGCGGCGTACCGGCGGATGAAGGAGCAGGACCCGCAGGGCGGCCGGATCATCAACAACGGCTCGATCTCGGCCCACACGCCCCGCCCGCTCTCGGTCGCCTACACCGCGACCAAGCACGCCCTGACCGGTCTCACCAAGTCGCTGTCGCTGGACGGGCGGCCGTACCGCATCGCCGTGGGGCAGATCGACATCGGCAACGCGGCGACCGACATGACGGCCCGGATGCAGGCGGGGGTGCTGCAGGCGAACGGCGAAGTGGTCCCGGAGCCGGTGATGGACGTGGCCGACGTGGCGCGGACCGTGCGGCACATGGCCGAGCTGCCGCTGGAGGCGAATGTGCAGTTCGCGACGGTGCTGGCGACGGCGATGCCGTACATCGGGCGGGGCTGAACCCGTCTCCGCAACCGGAATTCGAACATCCGCGGTATTGCGACATGTCGAGCTTATATGCTCAACTTTCCTTCACGAGAGCTTCACAGTTGGAGCACGTTAATTCCGCAAGCCACCACCGAGGGGGGAGGCGACGGCCGTTCCACCGGGCCGGAGTTGGGGGTGGACCTCGCGACGGGACGCGAGGTACACGCCGGCCGGTGGAACGGCCGCCGCACTGTTCAGCGCCGGTGCCGCCCGGCGCCCGGCTCCGTGGTCCCCGCACCGCCCTCGGGCATCTCCGCCCCCTCGGCCCCGTCGGCCGCCTCGGCCATCGCGGCCGCCGCGACCGCCCTGCGCCGCCGCCTGACCACGAACGCCCCCGCCGCCGCCAGCAGCAGGGCCGTACCGCCCGCGCCCTCCACCAGCCGGCCGGTGGACGGTCCGCGGGAGCCCGAGCCCGGCGCGCCCGCCGCCGCCTGCGGCCCCTCCCCTGCGGGCGCCCCGGTCGCCTTCGCACCACCCTCGCTGAGCGGATCGACCAGCGTGCCCACGGCCTGCGCCGAACGCCCGGGCCCGAAGCCCCAGTCGAGCAGCGCGGCGGTCTGCTCGTAGACGGCGTTGCTGCCTTCGGCGGGATGCATGACCGTCACCAGCAGGGTGCGCCCGCCCCGGGTGGCCGCGCCGGTGAAGGTGTTGCCGGCGTGGCTGGTGTAGCCGTTCTTGACGCCGATCAGGCCGTCGTACGTCTTCAGCCCCCACGCCCCGGTCAGCAGGCGGTCGGTGTTCTGGATCTGGAAGGTCTTCCTGCCGCCCGCCGGGAAGTTCGCGGTCCGCGTGCCGCAGTAGCCGCGGAAGTCGGCGTCCTTCAGGCCGTGGCGGGCGAACAGCGTGAGGTCGTACGCCGAGGAGATCTGGCCCGGGTGGTCGAAGCCGTCGGGGCTGACCACATGGGTGTCCAGGGCCTGCAGGTCCGCGGCCTTCGCCTGCATCTCGGCGACCGTCTGGGCGATGCCGCCGTTCATGTGGGCGAGCACGTGCACGGCGTCGTTGCCGGAGCGCAGGAACACGCCCTGCCACAACTGCTCGACCGTGTAGGTGATGCCGGGCTTGATGCCGACCAGGCTGGAGCCGAGCGGGACGTCGGCGACGTCCGAGTCCTTGACGGTGTACCGCTGGGTGCGGTCGAACTTCTTCAGCACGGTGTCCGCGAACAGCATCTTCAGCGTGGACGCGGGCGGGAGCCGCCGGTGCGCGTTGAACGCGGCGAGCACCTCGCCGCTCTCGCAGTCGGCGATCAGCCAGGAGCGGGCGGTGAGCTTCTCGGGCAGCCCCGAGGCACCGCGCACCTGGACGCCGTCACGGGCCAGTTGCTCGCCGCCGATCACGGTCGCGGCGGACGCCGCAGTGGTCGCGGACAGGGGCAGGGCGGCGGCCGTCAGTCCGAGGACGGCACGCCGGCTGAGCGGGGAACATTCGCGCACCCGGGGAAGGTACACCGCGCCGAGCAGCGGATTCCGCACCACGGGGCCGTCATCGCCGTGGAATTTGCCACGTTATGAAAATCCGATGAGTTGGCCCGTTTTCGCGGCCCTTACACATCCTTTACCCAGGGTGGCTCAAAAGTTCCTCCCCAGCTTGTGGCCGCGCCCACGGCGGGCGCCAACAACCTTCGAGGAACGGGATGTCCGGCATCTGTCACCATCAAGGCGGGGCAGATCACGCTGACCGAGCAGCAGCAGTACAGCGGCCACGGCTACTGAAACCAGCTGGGCGGGGTCGCTCATCTGCCCAGGATCCGGTCGATCTCGGCCAGTTGCCCGGCGGTGAGCGGCCCCTTCCCGATGGCCCCCGCGTTCGCCTCGGCCTGCGCGACCGACCGGAAGCCGGGGATGGGCACGGTGCGCGGACTGCGGGCCCAGATCCAGGCGAGGGCGCCCTGGGCGAGGGTGCGGCCGCCGCTGGTGAGGACGTCCCGCAGGGCGTCCACACGAGCCACCCAGTCGGCATCGGCGCCGTCACCGCCGTACCCCTGCATCCAGGCCGGCGGCCGGCTCCGGATGTCCCCGGCCTCCAGCACCCCGCTCCGCCGCCCGGCAAGCAACCCCATGGCCAGCGGGCTGCGGTTGATGCTCGCAAGGTCCAACCGCTCGCACAGGTCTAGGAGTTGCGGCGTTTCCTGGAGCACGTTCAGAGCGTGCTGTACGGCCGTGCAGTGCGGCCCCTCGGCGAAGACGGCGGCACGGTCGGGGTCGTCGGTGCTCCAGGCGTAGGCCCGGATGAGGCCCTCCTCGACCAACTCCTCGCACAGGTCCCGGAGTTCGGCGGCGCGCGCCGGATCGGCGTCGGACAGGTGGAACTGGTACAGATCGATGCGGTCGGTGCCGAGGCGGCGCAGGGAGGCGGTGAGGGCACGCCGGGCGTACTCCGGGGTGTCGTCGCTGCCGGTGAGGGTGCGGGTGTCCGGGTCGAAGACGTTGCCCCACTTGGTGGCGAGCACGACGTCGTCGCGCCGCGCGGCGAGGGCACGCCCGAGGACTTCCTCACTGTGCCCGGTGCCGTAGACGTCGGCGGTGTCGAAGAAGGTGACACCGAGGTCGACGGCGCGGTGGATCGCCCGCACGGACTCCTCGTCGTCCACCTTCCCCCACCCGAGCGGCTGCCCGTCGGCGGACTGCCACTCCCCGCCGATGGCCCAGCAGCCGAAGCCGAGCGGGCTGACGTCGATACTGCTGCGTCCCAGGGTCCGTGTGGTCTCCATGCCCGTGGACGCTAGGAGTTGAAGCGCACACGAAGGCAACGCACACGAAGGCAAGAACCGGAAGCTTTTACGCCTGCCCGGTCTCGAACCGCGAGATGCGCCCGTCGTCCTCCACGGTGAAGGTCCACCGGGTGCGCATCTCGCCCCAGGTGTCGTTGCGGTAGCGGGCCAGCACGGCCCGGCCACCCTCGGACTCGCTCTCGACGTCCATGTGTCCGTTGGAGGAGAAGATCTCCCGGTCGATCCACTCGGCGAGGTCACGGTCGGATCCGTCGTCGGACATGGTCGCACCGGGCTCCAGGAGCGCCATGAAGCCTTCCCGGTCATGGGAGTTGACGGCGTTGACGAACGCCCGGACGGCCGGGTCGCTGAGTTTGGCTGGCTTAATCGTCATGGCGCAAGGTTCACACCGCCGCCCCGGACCCGCCACCCGAACGCCATCCACAGCGGGCCGACGGGTGTCGGACCTGCGACGCTGGGGAACACGAGCCTCTCCGCCTCTCCGCTTGGGAGTCACCGTGAGCTGTTTCGACCGACGCGATCTGGGCCTGCTGCTGCTCCGGCTGGGTACCGGCGGGGTGCTGGCCGCGCACGGCGCGCAGAAACTGTTCGGCTGGTTCGGCGGGCACGGTCTGGAGGGCACCGGCCAGTTCATGGAGTCGGTCGGCTACGCCCCCGGCAAGGCGAGCGCTACGGCGGCGGGCCTGGCGGAGGCGGGCGGCGGCACCCTGTTGGCGCTCGGCCTGGCCACCCCGGCGGCGGGCGCGGCGGCGGCCGGCGCGATGGCCGGGGCGGCGACGGTCCACCTGCCCAACGGCTTCTTCGCCCAGGAGGGCGGCTACGAGTACGCGGCGAGCCTGGGCCTCGCGGCGGCGGGCCTCGCGGTGACGGGCCCCGGCCGCCTCTCCCTCGACCACGCCCTCGGCCACGTCTTCGACCGGGGCTGGATGGTACCGGTGGCCCTGGGGGTCACCGCGGCGGCGACGGCGCTGGTGATCGGGGCGCGGAACCAGCGGGTGCGGGTCAGGGTGGAAGGGGAGCAGGAGGTGCTGTTCGAGGAGTAGGCGCCGGCCGGTCCGACCGGCGTGGGACGCTGAGCGGCATGACCCCTCAGGATCCCGCCGCCGCCCTCTGGCCGACCATCGACGAACTCTGGTCCCGCCTGGAGGCCACCCGCAGGCACGCAGGCCAGGAAGGCGTCCTCCTGCGCGTCCTGAAACTCTCGGAGGAGGTCGGCGAGGTCGCCGAGGCCATCATCGGCACGACCGGCCAGAACCCCCGCAAGGGCGTCACCCACACGTGGGAGGACGTCCAGGCGGAACTGTGCGACGTGGTGATCACGGCCCTGGTGGCGTTGCGGACGCTGACACCTGAGGCGCGGGAGGTGTTCGAGGGGCATCTGAGGAGGGTGCGCGACCGGCCGCTGGAGCCGTCGGCGTAGACCGTCCGACGGTCGGTACCGAGCAGCGGGACCGGACACGGCGGGGCGAGTGAGGCGCGCGCCGCTGGTTCACGCCGAGGGGGTGTCCTCGATCCGTTCGCGGTTGAGCGTCGGCCAGACGCTTGGGCGGCAGACGAGTCGGGCTGTACGCCGGGTTCTGTTCCCCGGTGCCCTCGCGGGCGTCGGGGCGACGGCCATCCATCTAGGGCCGGTGTTGCCACCGGCCTCGTGCGGTCTACCCGCGGACTCGGGCGGGCAGCCCTCGAGCGTCCGCGCAGGAGCACCGGGGTGCTCCCTTTTGACCTTGCTCCGGGTGGGGTTTACCTAGCTGCCCAGGTCACCCTGGGCACTGGTGGTCTCTTACACCACCGTTTCACCCTTACCTGGGGCCGAAGCCCCGGGCGGTCTGCTTTCTGTGGCACTGTCCCGCGGGTCACCCCGGGTGGCCGTTAGCCACCACCCTGCCCTGTGGAGCCCGGACGTTCCTCGGGAAGCCCCCTAGGGGGACTCCACGCGGCCGTCCGCCCGGCTCGTCTGCCGTGTCGACCATGGTACCGGGCGCCGGGAGCGGCGGGGACCGGCCGCCGCCGTCGCCAGGACCGAGCCCGTCAGGATCAGGGCGAAGGCCACCAGGACCGTCACGGTCAGGCGCTCGTTCAGGAAGACCGCGCCCGCCGCCACCGCCACCGCCGGGTTGACGTACGTGATCACCGTCGCCCGCGTCGGACCCGCCTCCTTGATCAGCTCCAGGAACGCCACGAAGGCCACCGCCGTGCAGAGCACGCCCAGGCCGGCCAGGGCCGCCAGGGCGGGGGACGAGGGGAGAGAGGACGGGCGCGTCGCCATGGCCAGGGGGGCGTAGACCAGCGCCGCCAGGGTCAGACAGGCCGCCGTCAGATGGAGCGAGGGGACGTCCTTCATGCGGCGCGCGGCTATCAGCGGGGCGGTGGCGTAGCCGACGACCGTCACCAGGACCTCCGCCAGGGAGCGGGCGTCACCGCCGGTGAGGTGGGGCAGGGTCAGGACCGTCACGCCCGCCAGGCCGAGGGCGAGGCCCGTCAGGCGGCGGGCTCCCAGGTGTTCGGTGTCCCCGAGGAGGCGGGCGACGATCACTCCGACGATCGGCACGCCCGCGATCAGCAGGCCCGACGTCGAGCTGGACAGGTGCCGTTCGGCGTCGGTGAGGGTGAACCAGGGAACCATGATCTCCAGGCACGCGAAGGCCAGCATGGGGCGCCAGTGGGTGCGCACGGTCCGGGGCAGCCCGCCCTGGCGCAGGGCGAAGGGGAGCAGGAGGAGCGCGCCGAGCGCGCAGCGCGTGAACACCAGCGCCGGCGGGGACACCTCGGCCACCGCCACCTTGATCAGCAGATAGGGGATGCCCCAGATCACTCCCATGAGGGAGAACAGGAACCAGCCGCGTGCAGTCATGCCGCGAGTTTCGGCCACCCCTTCATCGGGTGTCTTGAACGCTGTTGCGGTACGCCGCCGGGGTCACCCCCAGCACCCTGCGGAACCAGCGGGTCAGGTGGGCCTGGTCGGCGAAGCCCACCAGGCCGGCGACCTCCGCCGGGCGCAGGCCCGCCGCGAGAAGCGTCCGCGCCCTGCTCACCCGGTGCTGGGCGAGCCAGGCGTACGGGGGTATGCCCATGGTCGTACGGAAGGCCCGCAGAAGCTGGTAGCGGGACAGGCCGAGGTCGGCGGCCAGCAGGGCGAGGGAGGGCGGGTCGGTGAGTTCGTCGGCGAGGCGGTCGCGGACCGTCCGGGCGATCTCGCCGGCGCCGGGGATGCGGTCGGAGACCGGCCGGGCCGTGGAGTGGCGGCAGGCCAGGGCCGTCAGCAGCCAGGGGAGGCGGGATTCGGCCTCCAGGGGGTCGGGGCAGGCGCTGAGTTCGGTATGGGCGCGGCGGAGGGCCGTGGCCAGTTCGGGGTCGTCGAGAAGGGGCTCCCGGAAGTGCGGGAGGCCGCCGAGGGTGCCGTCGGCCAGGAGGGACGGCTCGGCGTACAGGGCGCGGTAGGCGTATCCGTCGGTGGCGTTGCCGGGGCCGCCGGTGTGCATCTCGCCGGGGTCGAGGACGACGATCGTGCCGGGGCCGGTGCGGATGTGGCCGCCCCGGTAGTCGATGACCTCGCTGCCGCCGACGCAGACACCGATCGTGTACTCGTCATGGGCGTGCGGGGCGTAGGTGTGCCGGCGGAAGTTCGCCGTCAGGAGGTCCAGCGGCGGTCCGCCGCGGCCCAGCCGGGCGCGCGTCCACAGCGCCTGTTCCAGCGCCTGTTCCGTCATCCGGTCTCACCACCCCTTTCGTCTTGGGGTGCAACGCCTTCGGGTCCCGCTTTCATGCCGCGCCCAGGGGGCGGCGTCCGCGGGAGGCCGCTCGGCCGTCGGCACTGCGCCGACCGAGCGGGCCCGGCGCTGCACGGTTCCGCGCTGCACGGCCGGCGGCTCTTCGCCGCCGCCGAGCCCCGCCAACCCCCTTGTCGGCGGCACGCCGCCGAGTGGCCGTGGCACGTGGAGCCGGAGGGCGGGAGGAGCAGGGGCGCGCTCAGCCTGACCTGCCGTCCCGTCGGGTGACGGCGGGCTCTGCGGGAACCATGCGCTCCAGCGCCCCGAACGCCGATTCCAGGCGCCGCCGGTGATCCCGTGCCACCTCCTGCTCCGGGTCCCCGGCCAGCAGCCGGCGCGCGGAGGTGATGAAGACCGTGCGGTAGGCGGCGACCGTCAGTGCGGCAAGGAGGTGCGGGTCCGGTACGCCGGTCCCGGCGAGGGCCTCGGCCAGGGAACGCTCCACCTCCTCGACGCCCTCGCGGGCGCGGGCGCGCAGGGCGGGCGAGGCGATCACGGTCCGCCAGAAGGGCAGGAACCTCTCCCCCACCCCGCTCAACGGGTGCCGCTCCTCGAGGAGTCGGATCGCCAGTCGGCGCAGGGCGGCGAGCGGGGTCTCGTCCGGCGTGCGCTTCCGTACGGCCGCGGCGACCAGCTCGACGGCCTGCGGGATGCGGTCGAGGAACAGGTCCTCCTTGCGGGGGAAGTAGTTGAAGACGGTCATGGCCGAGACGCCGGCCGCCCGGGCCACTTCGGCGACCGGCACCGCGTCGAAGCCCCGCTCCACGAAGAGCCCCGTCGCGATGTCCGAGATCCGCTGCCGCGTGGCCCGTTTCTTTCGCTCCCGCAGCGGAAGCTCTTCGTCCAGTTCCTCCAGCTCCTCGCCCATGCCGAAAACTATAGCCACTCGAAATTTTTAGTTACTACAGTGAAACCCATGACGACTGCGGATTACGACGTGGTGGTGGCCGGTGCCGGCCCCGTGGGCCTCTTCCTCGGCTGCGAGCTGGCGCTCGGCGGGGCTCGGGTGCTGGTGGTGGAGCGGCTGACCGAGGTGGACGAGACGATCAAGGCGGGCGCGATCAACGTCCCGAGTTCGGTCGCCTTCTACCGGCGGGGCCTGCTGCCCGAGCTGGCGGCGGTGTGGGAGGCGGCGCGGGAGAGGATGCGCACCTTCCGGGAGAGCGGAAAGCTCCGGGACTGGGGCAAGCTCCCGCCCAAGTTCGCCGGGCACTTCGCCGGGATCACCATGGATCCCGACCTCTTCGACGCCTCCGACCCGGTCTGGGCGGACGTCGGCCCCGCCGGGGACACGGGGCTCGGCGTGCCGCAGGCCGAGCTCGAGCGGATCCTGGCCCGGCGGGCCGCGCAGCTCGGGGTGGAGGTGCGCCGGGGCGTGGAGCTGACAGGCTTCGACGCCGGGGCGGACGGGGTCGCCGTACACACCGGCGAGGGGACCGTCCGCGCGGGCTGGCTGGTCGGCTGTGACGGCGGCCGCAGCACCGTCCGCAAGCTCGCCGGGTTCGACTTCCCGGGCACCGACCCGGAGATCACCGGCTATCAGGCGGTCGTGGAGATGTCCGGCACCGAGCGGCTGGGCGTGGGCTGGAACACCACGGACGTGGGGACGTACGTCAACGGGCCGTTCCCCGGGCGCATCCTCAGCGTGGAGTTCGACGGGCCGCCCGCCGACCGGTCGGCGCCCATCACCGCCAAGGAGCTGCAGGACAGCCTGCGCCGGGTGTCGGGCGTGCCCGAGGTCACGATCCACCACGTGATCACCGCGACCCGGTTCACCGACAACGCCCGCCAGGCCACCGAGTACCGCAAGGGCCGGGTGCTGCTCGCGGGCGACGCCGCGCACGTGCACTCGCCGTTCGGCGGGCAGGGGCTGAACCTCGGCATCGGGGACGCGATGAACCTGGGCTGGAAGCTGGCCGCCGTCGTACGCGGTACGGCACCCGAGTCCCTGCTGGACACCTACACCGCCGAGCGGCATCCGATCGGCGCCTGGGTGCTCGACTGGACCCGGGCGCAGATCGCGGTGATGCGCCCGGACCGGCATGCCCGCGCCCTGCGCCGGGTGGTCAGCGACCTGGCCCTGACCACCACGGGCACGACCTACCTGGTCACGAAGATCTCCGGCGTCTGGCAGCGCTACGACCTGCCCGGCGACCACCCCCTGACCGGCGCCAGCGCCCCCGACCTGGAGCTGGCCGACGGCACCCGCCTCGGCGACCATCTGCACACCGGCCGCGCCCTGCTGCTCGACCTGGCCGACGACCCCGCGCTGCGCGCCCACGCCGAGGGCTACGGCGACCGGCTGGACGTCCTCACGGCCGCGTGCCCGGCCCGGCCCGCCCTGAAGGCCCTCTTCGTACGGCCGGACGGTTTCGTGGCCTGGGCCACCGATGACGAGGGCGGCAAGGGCCTGCCGGAACCCCTGGAACACTGGCTCGGCGCACCGGCCGAATAGTGCCTGGGCCCTCAATGTCCTTGCGGGGGAAGGGAGATGAGGATGCCGAAGACACTGACACGGCTGGCTCGGTAGGAGTTACGGCTCTACGTGAGCCTGGGGACGTCTACACCGTGCTGCTCGTCGTCGGCCTGCACGCGGCCTGCGTGGTCCGCCCGCACGTGCTGACGCCGGACGCGCTGCGGGTGCGGTACGGGGTCCATGTGGACCTGCGGATTCCGCTGGGCGCGATCGCCGCCGTACACCGCGAGACGCGGATGACGCACGTGCCGGCGGACGGCGTGCTGGACCTCGTGGTCGGTTCGCAGACCTCGGTGCGGCTGGAGCTGGCCGAGCCCGTCACCCACCGGTCGTTCCTCGGCCGTCCCCGCCAGGTGAGCGCGGTGCGGCTGCACGCCGACGAGCCCGGCGGTCTCGTGCGGGCCCTCAGGCCACGGTGAACAGGATCTTCGCCGTCCCCGGGTCGGCCCGGCCGAGCCGGACCCGCAGGCGTTCGCCGAGCGGCAGCCGGTCGCCCTCGACGCGGCCGATGACCGCCGGGGAGTCGAGCTGGACCGTGCCGACGGTCGGCCGGTGCTCGTCGACGTCGACCACGCAGCCGTCGAAGACATCGCCGACCCGGTCCTTGAGCAGGGCCGCCTCGATGATGTCCACGCACTCGCGCTCGGCCGTGCCGGCGATCCGGGAGCCGTCGGCCATCCGCCGGGGCAGCGCGTCCAGCGCGGCGAGCACCCAGTCGGGTGGGGACTGGCCGGCGACCGCCGCGAGGCAGATCTCCGTCACGTAGCGGTCGGCGAGGCGGTGCAGCGGGGCCGTGCAGTGGGTGTAGGGGGCGGCGACGGCGGAGTGGGTGGTGATCTCGGGCAGGGCGCCGTCCCGGAAGACCGTGTAGCCGGCGCCGCGCAGCAGGCTGGTGCACTCCTGGAGGAACGCCGCGTGGTGTGTGTCGTGCGGGTCGAGGGTGCGGATCAGGGCGGCGTACGACACGTGGTGCGGCCAGTCGATGTGCAGCGCGGTCGCGGTACGGCGGAGGCGAGCCACGGCGCCGTCCGGGACGGCGGGGAGGGTGCGCAGGACGCCGGTTCCGTACGCGAGCATCAGGTCGGCGGCGGCCATGCCGGTCAGGAGCGGGAGCTGGGCGTACCAGGACTCGGCGGGCAGCGGGGCCCGGTAGCCGAGGACGTAGGTGTGGTCCTGCTCGGTGATCTGCTGCTCGGGCACGTTCAGGGAGATGCCGCCGCGCTCGGCCTCCTGCCGCTCCCGGGCCTCGCCGATCTCCTTGAGCAGCGCGACCGGCTCCGCGGCCGTCCGGGCGTCGATCTCCTTCTGCACATGCGCGCAGTCCAGCCTGGCCCGGCTGCGGACCAGGGCGCGGCACACGTCGACGGCGATGGTCCGGCCCTCCGCGTCCAGGTCGATCGTCCACAGCACGGCCGGGCGGACCCGGTCCGGCAGCAGGCCGGCCGCGCCCTCGCTGAGCACGGTGGGGTGCAGCGGGATCCTCGCGTCGGGGAAGTACAGCGTGTTCACCCGGCGGTGCGCCTCCGCGTCCAGCGCTCCGCCGGGTACGACGAAGGCGGCGACGTCGACGACGGCGTACCGGATCCGGTAGCCGGTGCCCTGCCGGGAGAGGTGGGTGGCCCGGTCGAGGTCCGTGGAGGCCGGGGGATCGATCGTGAAGAGGGGGATGTCCGTGGCGTCGTACGACGGCGGGGCGGGCGCTTTCGCCGCGCGCTCCGCCTCCGCCTGAACCTGGGGCGGGAAGGCGTCCGGGAGGCCGAGTTCGGCGCGCAGGGCGGCCAGGGCGGCCCGCAGGGGGCCGTCGGGGGCACCGGTCACGCGGATCCTGCGGCGGGGCATACAGCGAGCGTAGGCCTGTCCGGCGGATCAGGCCGGAGGAAGCCGACGGAATCTGATCCGAAGAGGCGAGCGGGGTGAGCGGGGTCTGGTGCGTCGGGCTGCCCGGCGGAGGAGGGCGGCGACGCGATGGGGGTCCCCCGCGCGAGCCAAGCCTCCGCCGGGCAGGGCCTGCGGTCGGGGCCGCATCGGTGGCACGCCGTACGCTGTCGCGGAGGTCTACGTGAGGAGTACGTGTTGCTGGTCCTGCTGCCGCCCTCGGAAGGAAAGGCGAACTCGGGCGAGGGCGCCCCGCTGGAGCTCGGGTCGCTGTCCCTGCCGGGGCTGACCGCCGCACGGGAGGCCGTGCTCACCGAGCTGGTCGAGCTGTGCGCCGGGGACCCCGAGCAGAACGAGAAGGCACGCGAGGTGCTCGGGCTGAGCCAGGGGCTGCGCGGCGAGGTCGCGAAGAACGCGGGCCTGCGCACGGCCGGCGCCCGCCCCGCCGGGGAGATCTACACCGGTGTCCTGTACGACGCGCTCGGCCTGGCCACGCTGGACGCGGCGGCGGGCCAGCGCGCGGCGGACTCGCTGCTGGTGTTCTCCGGGCTGTGGGGCGCGGTGCGGGTGACGGACCGGATCCCCTCCTACCGCTGCTCGATGGGCGTCAAGCTGCCGGGGCTCGGTGCGCTGGCGGCGCACTGGCGGGCACCGATGGCCGAGGTGCTGCCCGAGGCGGCGGGCGACGGCCTGGTCCTGGATCTGCGCTCCTCGGCGTACGCGGCGGCCTGGAAGCCGAAGGGCGGGCTCGCGGGGCGCACGGCGACCGTACGGGTACTGCACGCGCCGACCCGGAAGGTGGTCAGCCACTTCAACAAGGCGACCAAGGGCCGGATGGTACGGAGCCTGCTGACGGCCGGTGCCGCGCCGGAGGGCCCCGCCGAGCTGGTCGAGGTGCTGCGCGAGCTCGGGTACGTCGTGGAGGCGGAGGCGCCGGGCCGGGCAGGGAAGGCGTGGTCGCTGGACGTGCTGGTGGAGGAGATTCACTAAGAATCCCTGCGCTATTGCAGTATGCGCAACGCTCATTGCGAGTGCTGCATCCGCTGGGCACGATGAGCGCATGACCTCACCGCTGCCCTCCTCCTCGGCTGCCTCCGTGCTGGACCTCGCCCCCGTCGTGCCCGTGGTGGTCGTCTCCGGCGCCGCCGACGCCGTACCGCTGGCGCGGGCGCTGGTGGCGGGCGGGCTGCCGGCGATCGAGGTGACGCTGCGGGCGCCGGGGGCGCTGGACGCGATCAGGGCGGTCGCCGGTGAGGTGCCCGGGGCCGTCGTCGGCGCGGGCACGGTGATCACGCCGGAGCAGGTCGGCAGTTGCGTGGCGGCGGGCGCCCGGTTCCTGGTCAGCCCGGGGTGGACGGACGCGCTGCTGGACGCGATGCGCGGTTCCGGGGTGCCGTTCCTGCCCGGGGTGTCGACCACGTCGGAGGTCGTGGCGCTGCTGGAGCGCGGGGTGCGCGAGATGAAGTTCTTCCCGGCGCAGGCGGCGGGCGGTACGGACTATCTGAGGTCGCTGGCCGGGCCGTTGCCGCAGGCTCGTTTCTGTCCCACGGGCGGGATCGGCCCGGCGACCGCGCCGGAGTATCTCTCGCTGCCCAACGTCGGCTGTGTGGGCGGCAGTTGGATGGTCCCGGCGGATGCGGTGGCCGCCGGGGACTGGGCGCGGATCGAGGAGCTGGCGCGGGGGGCGGCGCGGCTCGCCGGGATCAGGGACGCAGGTGGGACGTGTCGTTGAAGAGGCGGACGCTCGCGTTGCCGTCCGCGTAGTAGGCCACCGCCGACAGGGAGGCCGCCGACAGCTCCATCCGGAACAGGGACTCGGGTGGGGCGCCGAGGGCCAGGCGGACGAACGTCTTGATCGGGGTGACGTGGGTGACGAGCAGTACGGTTCGGCCCGCGTGCGCCGCAACCAGCTTGTCCCGGGTGGCCGCGATCCGGGTGGCCGTCTCGGCGAAGCTCTCGCCGCCGCCGGTCGGATGGGCCTCCGGGTCGGCGAGCCAGGCGTTCAGGTCGTCCGGGTAGCGCTCGCGGACCTCGCCGAAGGTGAGGCCCTCCCAGGCGCCGAAGTCCGTTTCGCGCAGGCCCTCTTCGATCGTCACGTCCAGGCCGAGGCGGGTGGCCACGATGGCGGCGGTTTCGCGGGTGCGGGTGAGGGGGGAGGCGAGGACGGTCTGGATGGTGCCGCGCGCGGCGAGTGCCTCCGCGACGCGGTGGGCCTGTTCGCGGCCGGCGGCGGAGAGGGAGGGGTTGGTGCCGCCGCTGCCGGAGAAGCGTTTCTGGGGGGTGAGGGGGGTTTCGCCGTGGCGGAGCAGCACGAAGGTGGCGGGGGCGCCCAGGTCGGGGGCGCTGCTCCAGCCAGGGGTACTGGAAAGCTGCTGCTCGTCGGGGGCGGTCGGGCGCTGCTCGCTCAGAGGTGCCTCCCCCACGCTCGGCTTCTCCCCCACGCTCGGCTTCGCTCGCGCGGGAGGGGCCCCCATCGCGGGGGCACCCCCATCGCCCACCCGTGCCGCCCCAGCGGCACGACTGCCCGCAGCTACGGCGGCCTCGGCGCTGCCCGCAGCTACGGCGGTGGAGTCAGAGGGCGACCACTGCTCGCCCCTCGTGCCCGCGTCCATCGCCTCGTTCGCCAAGCGGTCCGCGTGTTTGTTCTGTTCGCGGGGGATCCACTCGTAGGTGACCTGCTCCGGCGGGAAGACGGAGCGGGCCTGCGTCGCCAGGGGCTTCATGTCGGGGTGTTTGATCTTCCAGCGGCCCGACATCTGCTCGATGACGAGCTTGGAGTCCATGCGGACGTGGATCCTGGCCGTCGGGTCGAGGGTGTGGGCGGCGCGGAGGCCGGCGACCAGGCCCCGGTACTCGGCCACGTTGTTGGTGGCGACGCCGATGTACTCGGCCACCTCGGTCAGCGGCTCGCCCGTGGCCGCGTCGCGGACCACCGTGCCGTAACCGGCGGGGCCCGGGTTGCCCCGCGACCCGCCGTCCGCCTCGATGATGAACTCCCGCACCCCACAAGCCCCTTACGACTCTTACCGACCGACTACAGACCCGACTCGGCCGTACGCACCAGAATGCGGCGGCAGTTCTCGCAGCGCACCACGGTGTCCGGCGCCGCCGCGCGGATCTCGTTCAGCTCGGTGATCGCCAGCTCCTGGCGGCAGCCCTGGCAGGTGCGGGCGTACAGCTTGGCCGCGCCGATGCCGCCCTGCTGCGCGCGCAGCTTGTCGTAGAGCTTCAGCAGGTCGGCGGGAACGGAACCGGCGACCACCTCGCGCTCCTTGGTCACCGTCGCCACCTCGCCGTCGATCTCCTCGAACGCGGCGTCCCGGCGCGCGCTCGCGTCGTCGATCTTCGACTGGACGGAGGCGACGCGCTCGGTCAGCTCGGCCACCCGCTCCTGCGCGGCCTCGCGGCGCTCCATGACCTCCAGGACCACGTCCTCCAGGTCGCCCTGGCGCTTGGCGAGGGAGGCGATCTCGTGCTGGAGGTTGGCCAGGTCCTTGGGCGAGGTGACCGCACCGGAGTCCAGGCGCTGCTGGTCGCGGGCGGCGCGCTGGCGCACCTGGTCCACGTCCTGCTCGGCCTTGGTCTGCTCGCGGGCGGTGTCGCTCTCCTCGGTCTGCGCGGCGACGAGCAGGTCCCGCAGCTGGGTGAGGTCCTTGTTCAGCGAGTCGATCTCGGCGTGCTCGGGCAGGGACTTCCGCCTGTGCGCGAGCTGCTGCAGGCGGACGTCGAGGTCCTGGACGTCGAGGAGTCGGATCTGGTCGGCGGGCGCGGCGTTCAGTTGGGGGCTCCCGGAGTTCAGCTAGAGGTGGTGGACGCCGCGTGGGCGGTCCAGGGGTCGGTGACCGTCTTGGAGACGTGGACGCGAAGGTCCCAGCCGTGGCGGTCGGAGATCTCGTCGAGCTGGCTCGCGGCCAGCTCGCACCAGGGCCACTCGGTGGCCCAGTGCGCCGCGTCGAGCAGCGCGAGGGGGCTCTGGGCGACGGCCTCGGACGCCGGGTGGTGGCGCAGGTCGGCGGTGAGGAAGGCGTCGACACCGGCGGCGCGGACCTGGTCGAAGAGGCTGTCGCCGGAGCCGCCGCTGACGGCGACCGTGCGGACGACGGCCTCGGGGTCGCCGGCCACCCGGATGCCCTGGGCGGTGCCGGGCAGCCGCTCGGCGGCGCGGGCCGCCAGTTCGCGGACGGTCACCGGGTGGTCCAGCTCGCACACCCGGCCGAGGCCCCGCCGCCCCGCCGGGTCGGTCGGGTCCGGCACCAGGGGCCGTAGGACGCGGAGGTCCAGCGCGCCCGCGAGCGCGTCCGAGACACCCGGATCCGCCGTGTCGGCGTTGGTGTGGGCCACGTGCAGGGCGATGTCGTTCTTGATCAGCGTGTGCACGGCACGGCCCTTGAAGTGGCTCGCCGCGACCGTGGTCGTCCCCCGCAGATAGAGCGGGTGGTGGGTGACCAGCAGGTCGGCGCCGAGCTTCACCGCCTCGTCGACGATCTCCTGCACGGGGTCGACGGCGAACAGGACCCGGGTGACCTCCTGGTCGGGGTCGCCCACGACCGTGCCGACCGCGTCCCAGGACTCGGCCCGCTCGGCGGGCCACAGGTTCTCCAGCGCGGCGATGACTTCAGACAGACGGGGCACGAAGGCAAGGCTACCTGGCTGGTCCGGGCGGCCGTACCGCATCCGTCCGCTCTGTCACCGCTCAGCACAAAGACCCCGCTTTCCACAGGTGAATCGCTTCTGCGCCACCCGTATGTGTGAAGCCGGGGTCGGCCCGTCCCCCGCCTGTGCGTACGAAAACTAGCTTCGTCGCTGGAGGTGACCGAACGATGACGGCCTGTGCTATCGAACCCCCGTCCACGGGCGGGGCGGACGGTGTACCGGGGACGGCGTTCGCCGTGACGGCGGACGGCGCCTACGCGGCCCGGCTCGCCCCGGCCGGCGAGTGCTGGTTCCCCGAGCGCTGGACACTGGACGGCCCGGAGCCGTACGCGGTGCCGTTGCCCGGCAACCAGCCGGAGGAGCCCGGCACCGAGGTGCAGCCCCTGTCCGACGGCCGGGTGCTGATCCACCGGCTGGTCGAGCACCGGCACACCTTCTCGCTGCTGTACCCGACCGGTCCCGGCACCGGCGAGCTGCCGCTGGGCGCGGTGGAGTGCCATGAGCCCGGCACCGGGCTCACGCTGCTGCCGCCCGCCCCGGGAGGCGTACGGGCGTACGCCCTCGCCGTCGGGCCGCGCTCCAGCGTGGTGTGGCGGGTGGCGGGCGGGGCGTTCGGGCCCGAGCGGCTCGCCGAGGTGCCGGGGCGCTGTTCGGGCGGGGTCTGGCTGGACCGCGCCGGGCGGATGCTGGCGCTGGACCGGCGGCCGGCCGGCGGGCCGGTCAAGACGGTCGTGGTGGACCTGGAGCGCGGGGAGGTCTCGCCGCTGCTGCAGATCGCGGCCGGGAGCGACGACCGGCTGCTGCTGGCCGACCCCGACAGCGGGCTGCTGCTCATCTCCTCCGACGCCCCCTCGCCGGGGGAGGAACGATTGGGCTGGGGCGTGCTCGGCAGCCTGCTGCCGGTGCGTTTCCCGGAGTGCCTGCGGGTGCCGGACTGCGCGGTGACGCCGTTCGCGATCCAGCCGGGTCAGGTGCTGATGCCGGAGAACTGTGCGGTGGCACTGCGCCTCGACGGGCCGTACGGCAACAGCTGGGTGGGCATCTGGCGGCCGGCCGGGCGGCGGACGAGCCATCTCCCGGCGCCGGAGGGGTGGCTGGCCGGGGCCGGGCTGTGGACACGGGACGGGGTGCTGCGGCTGCCGTACGCCACGGAGGAGACTCCGTGCGGCGTGGCGGAGCTGACGGTGCCCAAGGGGGAGGCGGTCGCGGACAGCGGTACGGCCGCGGCCGCGGGGGGCGCGGGTCTGGAGGGTCCGGTCCGGGACGGCACGGCTGCGGGGACGCTCGGGGCGTCACCGGAGCCGACGGAACCGGACCCTCCGGAACCTGTGGACCCCGCGGAGCCCGTGGGACGTGTGGAACCTGCGGAGCCCGTGGGACGTGTGGAACCCGCGGAACCGGGCGCTGCGGAGCCGGTGATGGCGCGTCCGGTGCCGTTGCAGCAAGCGCCTCTGGGACGTCTTGTAACGAACTAGTGCCGGTTGGCGTGTGCGCCTGGATTCGGCCCGTGGTGCGCCGGTTAGACTCGCCCGGCTGTACGAAAGATCATGTTGACGGGGTGAATACTTCCGATGAGCGACACCAGCACGACGGAGCAGCTGTCTGCCGACTCTCAGGAGGCTGCCGGCCACGGCCGGCACCGGGGCCGGATCGCGGCCCAGGAGAGCGAGTCGGCCCCGCACGGCCGACACCGCAAGCCGGCCGAGGAGACCGCGGAGGCGGCTGCCTGACGGCACATGGAAGAAGGGGCGCCCGTCCAGCGGGCGCCCCTTTTCGCTACCCCCGTTTCAGGCCCAGTTCGCTACCCCCGCTTCAGCCCCAGCACCTCCGCCGCCGCGAAGGTCTCCCCCGGCGGCCGGTCCGCGTAGTGCGCGGTGAGCAGGGCGTCGAGCTCGTCGTAGGTGAACGTCTCCTGCTTGCTGTCGAACTTCACCTGCACCCGCGGCCGTTCGACGATCGCGACCATGCCGCCGTGCACGACGAGCAGCTGGCCGTTGATCCCGGCGGCGGCCGGCGAGGCCAGGTAGCCGACGAGCGGGGCGACGTGCCCGGGGGCCAGCGGGTCCAGGCCGTCGGCGGGCTGCTCGAACCCGGCGAAGACGTCCTCGGTCATGCGGGTCCGGGCGCGCGGGCAGATCGCGTTGGCCGTGACGCCGTACCTGGCGAGGGCAAGGGCCGTGGAGGTGGTCAGGCCGACGATCCCGCCCTTCGCGGCCGCGTAGTTGGGCTGTCCGGCGGACCCGGCGAGGAACGCCTCCGAGGAGGTGTTGACGATCCGCCCGTAGACCTTCTCCCCTCCGGCCGCCTTGGACCGCTCCCGCCAGTGCCGGGCGGCGAAGTGGGTGGTGTTGAAGTGGCCCTTGAGGTGGACACGGATCACCGAGTCCCACTCGTCCTCCGTCATGGAGAAGACCATGCGGTCGCGCAGGATGCCCGCGTTGTTGACGAGGACGTCGAGCCTGCCGAACTCGTCGACGGCCAACTGGATGAGTTCTCGGGCCTGTTGGAAGTCGGCGACGTCCCCGGTGTGGGCGACCGCCCGGCCGCCGGCCGCGCGTATCTCGGCGACGACCTCTTCGGCCGGTCCCGCCGAGGCCGCACCCGACCCGTCCCGGCCGGGCTGCCCGAAGTCGTTGACGACGACGGCCGCGCCCAGCCGGGCGAGTTCCAGTGCCTCGGCCCGGCCGAGCCCGCGTCCGGCGCCGGTGACGACGGCGGACAGCCCCTTCAACGGCCCCTCGGATGGCAGTGCCATGTGCCGGTCCCCGTCCTCAGATCTCGATGCACGTACGCAGGGCCGTCCCGGTACGCATCTGGTCCAGTGCCTCGTTGATCCCCGCGAGGGGGACCCGGTGGGTGATCAGGCCCGCCAGGTCGATGCGGCCGGCCCGCCACAGGGCGATGGCGCGCTCGTAGGAGCGCAGCACGTCCCCGCCGCCGTACAGGGACGGCAGTATGCGCTTCTCGTCGAAGAACAACTCGAACATGTTGAGCTGCAGGAAGTCGTCCATGGCGCCGGCGCCGACCACGACGAGGGTGCCGCCGCGCCGGGTGTACTCGTAGGCGGTGCGGGCGGTGGCCGACTTTCCGACGACCTCGAAGACGTAGTCGAAGCCCTCGCCGCCGGTGACCTGCTGCTTGGCGTCGGCCAGCTCCTCGGGCGAGACGGCCCTCGTGGCACCGAACCTGAGGGCGGACTCGCGCCGGGAGGCGACCGGGTCCACGGCGACGATCTCGGCGGCGCCCTTCAGCCGCGCCCCCTGCACCGCCGAGATGCCGACGCCGCCGCAGCCGATGACGGCGACCGACGAACCGGCCTCCACATCGGCGGTGTTGAGGGCGGCACCGAGGCCCGTGGTGACTCCGCAGCCGATCAGCGCGGCGATGTCGTAGGGCACGTCGTCCGGGATCGGCACGGCGCAGCCGGCGTCCACCACGACCTCCTCGGCGAAGGTGCCGGTGCCGGCGAAGCCGAAGACGTCGGCGCCGGCGCGCCGGAAGTTGGGGGTGCCCGCGTTCATGAACCCGGCCAGGCACAGCTCGCTCTGGCCGCGCCCGCAGGCCGGACAGGCGCCGCAGGCGGGCAGCCAGCAGATGACGACCCGGTCGCCCGCCTTCAAGTGCCGTACGCCGTCCCCGACTTCGAGGATCTCACCGGCACCCTCGTGACCCGGCACGAAGGGGGCGGGCTGCGGCAGCACCCCGCTCATCGCGGACAGGTCCGAGTGGCACAGCCCGGTCGCCCGCACCCGGACCCTCACCTTGCCGGGGCCGAAGCCCACCGCCTCGACGTCGTCGAGGACCTCCAGCTTCTCCTGGCCGATCTCGTGCAGTACGGCTGCGCGCATGGTGCGGCTCCCCTCAAGGCTGTTTCGAGCGTGCTTTCAGGAGTGCTCTACGACGGTGTCGGCGAGGACCGGCGCGTCGCCCCGCTCGACCGCGCTCACGGCCACCCGCACGCTCCCCTCCTGTCGCCACATGCGGATGCGCAGGGTCTCCCCCGGGTACACGACGCCCGCGAACCGGGTGGTGTACGACCGCACCCGGCTCACATCCCCGCCGAGCAGCGTGTCCACGACCGCCTTGAGCGTGATGCCGTAGGTGCACAGCCCGTGCAGGATCGGCTTGTCGAAGCCGGCAAGCTTGGCGAACTCCGGGTCGGCGTGCAGCGGGTTCCAGTCGCCGGAGAGGCGGTAGAGGAGGGCCTGGTCCGCGCGGATCGGGCGCTCGACGGTCCGGTCGGGTGCGCCGGCGGGGGGTTCGAGCCGGGTGGAGGGACCCCGGTCGCCGCCCCACCCGCCCTCTCCCCGTACGAAGATCTGGGCGTCGTTGGTCCACAGCGGGCCGTCGGCGTCGGCGACCTCGGTGCGCAGGACCAGGATGGCGGCCTTGCCCTTGTCGTAGACGGCGGCGAGCCGGTTGGTCGCGGTCGCCGTGCCCTCGGCGGGGATGGGCCGGTGGATCCGGAGCGTCTGCCCACCGTGCAGGACCTTGGCGAGCTCGACCTCCACACCCGGCAGGGACAGCCCGCTGATCACCCCGGGCGCGCCGGAGCCCGCGACGGTGGCGAAGCTCGGCAGGACGTGCAGCCGGGACTCCAGGGTGTAGCGCAGCTCGTCGGGGTCGGTGGCGGGATCACCCTTGTCGGGGTTGGTTCCCGCGCCGATGCCGAGGTGGTAGAGCTGGACGTCCTTGGTGGTCCAGGAGATCTCGCCGGTCCGGGGTTCGGCCGCGAGGGCTCGGCTTGCGTCGATGGGCATACGGCTCCTGACACTGGCGGTTCAAGACCCCGGTGCGGACGTCCGCACCGTCGGCCGCACCGAGGTCGCTACGGGCCGATCTAGAACGCGTTCCAGTCCGGCGCCCTCTGTATAGCCCAGCGCTCCACAGTTGTGAAGGCTCCTGATGCAGTGTCAGCTCGGTGGGACCGTGACATTTGTACTGCCCGAGTCCGTACATGCGCATCTGCCGCAGACGGGGCGCGCTTCCTAACGTCGTAGACATGACACAGACGGACAACACCGCCGTGTCCTTCACGGGGGCGGTCAAGACGACGGCTTCGCACTGCTGGCTGCGGGACCTGTCGGCGTAGGGGCACGCGCCGGGCGCCGGTGCCATCATCGTGCTGACGACTTGGCTCGTTCTGTTCGGTTCGTACGCTGTTCTGTCGTACCGCCGTCGGGCGGGGACCATGTGACCGGGGGAAAAACAGATATGACGTGGGTGTCGGGAGTTCGGTGCCAGATACAGGTCCTGCGGGCCGAGCGGCGCCGGTGGAAGGCCGAGCACGAGCGGTTCAAGGCGGCGCAACGGGCCGCCCGGAAGCGGGGCGAGAAGCCTGACGTCGACCATCCGGGCCCGCCGCCCACCGGTTTCGCGCTGCTGCCCTGGCTGCTGATGGGGATGGGGGCCTTCTCCAACCTGCTCCAGGGCAAGACCCCGAACCCGCTGATCGGCGGCCTGGGCCTGCTGGCCTTCAACTCTCTGTACGTCTACGTCACGTTCCGCGCCTTCCACCGGGAGACGCGCGAGGCGGTCTCCACCCGGGTGGCGCTGGGGCTGATGGGCCTGGTCACCACGGGCCTGGCCCTCGGTTACGGCGGCACCTGGCTGTTTTTCTTCCCGCTGCTGGGGCTCGCGACGGGCGCGGTGCTGCGCGGCCCGTGGCTGGGCCGTACGGGTCTGCTGCTCGCCGCGTACGCGGGTGCGATCTCCGGCGTCCGCGAGGGCGGAGACGCGGTGAACATCGCCTATGGCACCTTCCTCTCCAGCATGGTGACCGCCGCGATCCTCGGTCTGTCCGAGGCCGTACGGGAGCTGCGCGCCGCCCGCGAGGAGCTGGCCCGGCGCGCGGTGGAGAAGGAGCGGCTGCGCTTCTCGCGGGATCTGCACGACCTGCTGGGGCACACGCTGTCGGTGATCGTGGTGAAGTCGGAGGCGGCCCGGCGGCTGGCCGCGCGCGACATGGACGCGGCGCTGGGCCAGATCACGGACATCGAGTCGGTGGGCCGGCAGGCGCTCACCGAGATCCGGGAGGCGGTGACCGGCTATCGGGAGGGCAGCCTCGCCACCGAGCTGACCCGGGCCCGCTCGGCGCTGTCCGCGGCGAGCGTGGAGCCGGTGGTACGGCAGTCCGGTACGCCGCTGGAACCGCAGACCGAGGCGCTGCTCGGCTGGGTGGTGCGCGAGGCGGTCACCAATGTGGTCCGGCACAGCGACGCGAGCCGCTGTGAGATCACCGTGGACAGCGGCACCGAGCAGGTCCGGCTGACCGTCACCGACAACGGCAGCGGCACACCCGTGAGCCGGCCGCAGCCGGGCATCGGCGGCACGGGCCTGAAGGGGCTGACCGAGCGCCTCGCGGCGGCGGGCGGCTCGCTGACGGCCGGCCCGTCGCCGCGCGGCGGTTTCACGGTGACCGCCGAACTCCCAGTGGAGTCGGCGGAGTTCGCGGACGCGG
Organism: Streptomyces sp. NPDC001393; assembly: GCF_053597455.1. Lineage (NCBI taxonomy): Bacteria > Bacillati > Actinomycetota > Actinomycetes > Kitasatosporales > Streptomycetaceae > Streptomyces > Streptomyces sp. NPDC001393. The sequence goes on along the minus strand of NZ_JBSFIH010000001.1, from coordinate 426,813 downwards.
TGGCTACGGCGCCCAGGGCGCGCTGACCGCCCAGCTGACGTCGTCGGTCCAGGACGTACTGCTGTCGAAGGCGTTGGATCCGCCGTCGCTGGCTATGTAGAGGTTGTAGTCGTAGTGGCGCAGGTATCTCGTCGGGTAGTTGTACGAGGCGAACGAGGTGCCGGTGCCGCTCTTGCCGGTCTGCGGACAGAAGGTGGCGTCGGCCCGGAACTGGGCGGTGCCGTCCATGGGCTGCCGGTAGAGCTTGTAGTTGAAGTGGCGCAGGTAGTCGCCGGGGTAGTTGCGTGACTCGAAGGAGACGCAGGAGCTGCTCGCGAGTCCCTTGCGCACGATCCAGGTGGCGTCGCTCTTGTCCAGGCTGGAGCTGCTGGAGGTGATGGCGGACAGGACGCCGGCGTCGTTCTGGTGGCGGACGTAGTCGGCGGTGCAGCAGGAGGTGGTGGCGCGCAGCGAGATCTCCGAGCCCGGGTTGAGTGTGCCGGTGCTGCCGGTCGCGCCGCCGTAGCCGACGGAGACGATGTCGGCCTGGACGGCGTTGTCGGCGGCGTCCGTCGGGATGCCGGAGGTCATGACGCCCTCGAAGAAGGAGCCGATGGAGCCGTTGCTGTTGTCGCCGCCGGTGCCGAGGACGATCGCGCCCTCCTGGTGCATCGGCGAGTATCCGCTCGTGGTCGGCTCACCGCCGGAATAGGTGGTCGTGAGCCCGCCGGATTGTGCATTCCCCCATTTCAGCGCGAAATGGTTCTGGCCGTTGTTCTTGAGCAGCGCGGTCACGAACGGCAGCGGTCCGGTGCCGGTGTTGGAGGAGTTCTTGCTGTATCCGGCGTCGGACTGGAACAGCCCGTTCTCCAGATCGGCCTGCACCCAGGGGCCCTGCCCGTAGCAGGGCGAGAACCAGCACTCGGTGCCGAAGTTGATGGCGTCCATGTGACCGTTGCCGGTGTCCTTGTTGTTGGTCTCGGCGTTGCCGTAGTCGAAGCAGCAGGCGCCGTTGACGTGGGTGCCGGAGGTCACCATGTACATCCCCTCGGCGGCGCCGTTGGTGGCGACGCCGGAGGTGGAGTCGTTCCGGTAGCCCATGCCGGCGGAGATCTCCAGGCCGTAGACCTGGTGGCCGCCGACGGTCACCGGCAGCGCGTCGGCGGGCGCCCCGACATCGGCCTTCCCGGCCCCGCCCGCGCCCTCGACGGTGAGGTCGTTGTGGCGTGAGGACTGGTCGTAGATCCTGGTGATGATGCAGGTCGTGCCGGAGCAGAAGGAGTCCTGGGCGGCCGCGTTCGCGTATCCGCCGGCGGCCAGCAGCCCGATGTCCTTCGTGGCGCCGTCCGAGGCCCGCTGCACCTGGTAGAGCGGGCCGTTGTACGACGAGTACAGCGCCCGGACCATGCTGTGCGCGGCGACACAGGGGGTGCCCGCGGCGGCATAGACGTCACAGGGCAGCGAACTCGCGGCGGCGGCCTGGGGCGCTCCGACGCCGAGGAGCAGCGCGGCGAGGGTCGCGCAGACGGCGAGCACGGACAGGACGGCGCTTCTCAGCCGCCGGGGGCGGACGTGGGGGGAGCTCAGGGGCACGGTGCACCTCGGATTCTTTTGTTCGGTATTTCGGACGCTGTTCGACCGAAATACCGAACCTATTCGACGACGAAAAGGGAACGGATTTCTGGAAATGCAGGGGCGATTGTTTGAGTACCGCCGGAGACCGTCAACCCCCGCCGCAGCGGACAATGCCAAGTCTTTAATCGACGACGGCTGCCCGAGCCGTGAGCAACGGCTGGAAGAAACCCGTCTCTTCGGGCATCAGCCAGGCGATGTCCGTGAATCCCGCACCGGCGGCGAATCCGGCGAGCCGTTCCCGCCCCAGCGCCCAGTAGGCGGCCCGGCGGACCCGGACCTCCCACTGCCCTTCGCCCTCCCGGGCCGGGACCAGCTGGAAGTGCTCCAGCTCGTAGCGCTCGCCGTCCGCCTGCCACCGCCACAGCTGGAAGGTGACGGTCCGCCCGGTGCCGTCGGCGGGCTCGTGCACCTGCGGGGGCGTCGAGACCGGCCGCTCGCGCAGCAGCTCGTCATAGGGGCGGGTACTGACGAGCAGCCGCCCGCCGGGCCGCAGCACCCTGTGCATCTCCCCCAGCGCGGCCCGCACGTCCGGCTCGGTGAGGAGATGGGGCAGCGAGTTGTCGGCACAGACGACGGCGTCGAACCGGCCACCGGGGAAGGGTAGTTGCCGCATGTCGGCACCGGCGGTGGGCAGCGCCACCCCGAGCCGGGCGGCCTCTCGGCCGGCCCGGGCCGCGGCCCGCACGCTGAGGTCGGTCCCGACGACCCGGTGGCCGCGCAGCGCCAGCCCGATCGCCTGCGTGCCGATGCCGCAGGAGCAGTCCAGCACCGCCGCCCGCTCCCGGCCGAGCAGGGCGTCCAGCCCGGCGCCCTGCCGGCGGACGCTCGCCGCCCAGTCCGCGTAGATCAGGTGGTAGTCGCCGGCCAGCTCGTCGTAGAAGCGCGCGGTCGAGGACTCCGGCATACAGCGAGTCTAGGGCCCCGAGCGCCGCGGTGGGCCGGGGTCCCGGCCGTAACCTGAGGCCATGAACGAGATGCCCCGGGACCATCGGCCCGCCAAGTCCATTCGGGTGCTGCTCGCCGAGGATCAGGGCATGATGCGGGGCGCGCTCGCTCTGCTGCTCGGCATGGAGGAGGACATCGAGGTGGTGTCCCAACTGGGGTCGGGCGACGGCATCGTGGACGCCGTGCTCACCCACCGGCCGGACGTGGCCCTGCTGGACATCGAGCTGCCGGGCATCAGCGGGCTGGACGCGGCGGCCGAGCTGCGCGAGCAGGCGCCCGACTGCCGGGTGCTGATCCTCACCACCTTCGGCCGGCCCGGCTATCTGCGCCGCGCCATGGAGGCCGGGGCGGCCGGGTTCCTCGTCAAGGACGGGCCCGTGGAGGAACTGGCCGCGGCGATCCGGCGCGTGCTCAGCGGGGAGACCGTCGTCGATCCGGCCCTGGCCGCCGCCGCGCTCAGCGCCGGGCCCAGTCCGCTCACGGCCCGGGAGTGCGAGGTGCTGAAGGCGTCGGTCGACGGGGCGACCGTCGCCGACATCGCCTGCAAACTGCACCTGTCCGAGTCCACCGTCCGCAACTACCTGTCCTCGGCGATCGGCAAGACGGGCACCCGCAACCGGGCGGAGGCGGTGCGGGAGGCCCGGCAGCAGGGCTGGCTCTGAGCCACGTACGAGCTCTGAGCCACGTGCGAGCCGGCCACCGCCTGGGGCTCGACCACGGTGGCCGCCCGGACCGTTGCCTCACGTCGAGGAAATCCTCCGCGGCAGCCACAGCAGCATCAGCACCGCCCCGCCCAGCAGCACCGCCGTACTGGTCCGGAAGGCCAGCGCGTAGCCGTCGGTCAGCGCCTCGGGGCCGTGGCCGCTGCCCGTGCCGGCCGCGGCGACGGTCGACATCACGGCGAGCCCGAGCGAACCGCCCATCGTGCGCGAGGTGTTGACCAGCCCCGACACCACACCGGCCTCGCCCGGTGCCGCCCCGGACGTGGCCAGGGAGGCGAGCGGGGTCGCCGCGAGTCCCGCGCCCAGCATCATGAGGATCCCCGGGATCATGATCGCGGTGACGTAGGCCTCGTGCGCGCTCATCGTCGACTGCCAGCCGAAGCCCGTCGCGGCCACCAGCGTGCCCAGCGCCGCCACGGTCCGCGCGCCTGCCGCCCGCATCAGGCGCGGCGCCAGTTTGGAGCCGATGACCACGGACAGCGAGCTGGGAACGAGGGCGACCCCGGCCTCCAACGGCGTGTAGCCGAGGACGTTCTGGGCGTACAGGGTCATGAAGTACCACATGCAGAACATGGCCGAGCCGGAGAGGAACATCGCCGCGTTGGCCGAGGCGACCGAGCGCAGCCGCAACAGGCCGAGCGGCATCAGCGGGGCCGCCGTACGCGCCTCGACCAGCAGGAACAGGGCGACGAGCGCGAGGCCCGCGAGCAGCGGGAGGAGCGTGGCGGCGGCCGTCCAGCCCTCCGCCTCCGTCTGCGAGATGCCGTAGGCGAGGACCGCGAGACCCGCCGTGACCAGCAGCGCGCCCGGCAGGTCCAGGCGCCGCCCGTCGCCGGCCCGGCTCTCGGTGAGCCGGCGCACCGAGCCGGCCAGCACCAGCGCGCCCACGGGCACGTTGATCAGCAGCACCCAGCGCCAGGACAGCACGTCCACGAGCACCCCGCCGACCAGTCCGCCCGCGGCCCCGCCGCCGGCGCCGACCGCGGTCCAGGTGGCGATCGCGCGCGCCCGCGCCGCACCCTCCGGCACGGCGGCCGTCAGCAGGGTCAGCGTCGAGGGGGCCAGCACCGCCGCGCCCAGCCCCTGCACGGCCCGCGCCAGCAGCAGCTGCCAGCCCTCCTGGGCGAGGCCGCCGCCCAGCGAGGCCAGCGTGAACAGGCCGAGCCCGACGAGGAACATCCGCTTGCGCCCGTACAGGTCGCCGGCCCGGCCGCCGAGCAGCATGAACCCGGCGAAGGCGATGGCGTACGCGTTCACGACCCACTGCAGGCCCGACGGGGTCAGGCCGAGACCGCTGCGCATGGACGGCAGCGCGACGTTCACCACCGACACGTCGAGGACGACCAGGAACTGTCCGGCGCAGGCGAGCGCCACCACCAGCCAGGTCGGGGCGGCCGTGCGGCGGGATATGAGAGGTGTGGTGTCGGCGGCTTCCAGCATGGGCGTCATGCTCTCAACCCGGTTACGGTCCTTGCATCGGCATTTCGGACCACCGGTCACGACCGCCGGTACTAGGCCGTACGGCCTAGACCTGGACCGCGCGCAGCACCGTCACCGCCGCCGCCCCGCCCAGCCCGATGTTGTGCGCGAGCCCCACCCGCGCGTCCGGCTGCAGCTTGGTCAGCGGCCGGTGGACCGTGCGGGAGGCGAGGACGCCGGCATAGCCGACGACCAGTCAGATACCCATGAACCGGTCAAGGATTGATTAGAGGCCCGAAGCAACGGAATAGTTGCCTGTGGATACGAGGTTCACCCAGCACATGTCACTACGGGGAGGCCTCGACTCCATGACCCACACGACGACCGACCAGCCGGCCCGCAGAGCGGGCGGCGCCGTGGTCCCGGTGCTCGCCTTCGCGGGCATCGTCGTCGCGGTGATGCAGACCCTGCTCGTGCCGGTCATCAAGGACCTGCCGCAGCTGCTGGACACCGCTCCCTCCAACGCCACCTGGGTCCTCACCTCGACCCTCCTGTCCGGCGCCGTGGCCACCCCGATCATGGGCCGCCTCGGCGACCTCTACGGCAAGCGGCGGATGCTGATCCTCAGCCTCGCCGTGATGGTCGTCGGCGCCCTGGTCAGCGCGCTCACCAGCCAGCTGCTCACCATGATCGTCGGCCGTACCCTCCAGGGCTTCGCCATGGGCGCGATCCCGCTCGGCATCGGCCTGATGCGGGACATGCTCCCGCGCGAGAAGCTCGGCTCGGCGATGGCCCTGATGAGCTCCTCGATCGGCGTCGGCGGCGGCCTCGCGCTGCCCGCCGCGGCCCTGGTCGCGCAGCACACGAACTGGCACGCCCTGTTCTACGGCGCCGCCGGCCTCGGCGCGCTGTCCATCGTCCTCACCCTCCTCGTCGTACCCGAGTCCCCGATGCGGGCGGAGGGCTCCTTCGACCTGCTCGGTGCGCTCGGCCTGTCCACCGGCCTGGTGCTGCTCCTGCTGCCCATCACCAAGGGCAGCGACTGGGGCTGGTCGTCCGGTACCACGCTCGGCCTGTTCGCCGCGTCGGTCGTGGTCCTCCTGCTGTGGGGCCTGTACGAGCTGCGCGCGACGGCACCCCTGGTCGATCTGCGCACCACCGCGCGCCCGGCCGTCCTCTTCACCAACCTCGCGTCGATCATGGTCGGCGTGGCGTTCTACGTCGTCTCCCTGGTCCTGCCCCAGCTGCTCCAGCTGCCGAAGGCCACCGGCTACGGCCTCGGCCAGTCCATGGTCGTCGCGGGTCTGTGCGTGGCCCCGCTGGGCCTGACGATGATGTTCACGGCTCCCGTGTACGCCCGGCTGTCCGCCAGGTACGGCCCCAAGGTCACCCTCATCATCGGCCTGCTGATCATCGCCCTCGGCTACGGCGGCGGGCTCGGCCTGATGGACGCGGCCTGGCAGACGATCGTCACGTCCGTCGTGCTCGGCGCGGGCATCGGCCTCGCCTACTCCTCGCTGCCCGCGCTGATCGTCGGCGCGGTCCCGGCCTCGGAGACCGGCGCGGCCAACGGCCTCAACACGCTCATGCGGTCCATCGGCACGTCGGTGTCCAGTGCCGTCATCGGCATGGTGCTCGCCAACACGGCGCAGAAGGTGGGCGGCATCGCGATCCCGACCATGCACGGCTTCCGGGTGTCCTTCCTGATCGCCACGGCCGCGGTGGCGGTGGGCCTGCTGCTCGCGCTGTTCCTGCCGAAGGCCTCCCGGCCGGGGCAGCAGCACACCCAGCTGCGGGCCAGCAGCGAGGAGGACGCCTCGCTGGAGCGGGCCGAGGAGGTGCTGCGCGGATTCCGCGGGCGGGTTCTGGGTGCCGACGGCGTTCCGGTCGCCCGGGCCAAGGTCACGCTGATCGACCGGCGGGGACGGCAGGCCGGGGCGACCGTCTCCGACGAGGACGGCAGCTATGCACTCGCCGTGCCGGCTCAGGGCGCGTATGTGCTCGCCGCGAAGGCCTCCGGCCATGGGCCGCTTGCTTCCTCCGCCACGCATTCCGGGGAGGAGCGGGCTGTCGAGCTGGATCTTTCGTTGCCTGGGGAGATTGTGAGCGCCTAAGAGCTCGGGGGTACTGCCGTCTGGCGGCCGACTCGCCGTCGTGGCCATTCGCGCAGTTCCCCGCGCCCCTATGAAACGCACCCCCTGTCGAATAAGTGACCGGGGGTGCGGCAGCATGGGCCCCCTGAACAGTCGTACGACCGGAAGGCCCCCATGCCCGCCACCGCCCCCAAGCCCGAGATCCTGGCCGCGTTCGAGGCGGCCAAGGGGTTCATGCCCGTGGACGAGGGGCTGGCGTTGTACGAGGCCGCGGTGGAGGCGGGGCGGCTGGGGCTGCCGTTGCTGGAGGTCGGGACGTACTGCGGGCGGTCCACGGTGCTGCTCGCCGACGCGGCCCGTGCGGCCGGGGTCACGGCGCTGACCGTGGACCACCACCGGGGCAGCGAGGAGCAGCAGCCCGGCTGGGACTACCACGACCCGGAGACGGTCGACCCGGAGGTCGGCCTGATGGACACCCTGCCGGCCTTCCGGCGGACGCTGTTCAAGGCGGGGCTGGAGGACCATGTGGTCGCGCTCGTGGGCCGCTCGCCGCAGATCGCGGCCATCTGGAACACCCCGCTCGGACTCGTCTTCGTCGACGGCGGACACACCGACGAGCACGCGGGCGCCGACTACGAGGGCTGGGCCCCCCATGTGGCCGAGGGCGGCCTCCTCGTCATCCACGACGTCTTCCCGGAGCCCGAGGACGAGTTCACCGGGCAGGCCCCGTACCGCGTGTACCTCCGGGCCCTTGAGTCCGGGGCGTTCACGGAGGTCTCGGTGACCGGCTCCCTGCGCGTCCTGCGGCGAACGCGAGCGGGGATCTGAGGCCCCGGTTAGAGTCGCAGACGTGTCGTACCTAGGCCCGGAGTTCGATTCCCCGCAGCCGCGCCGGCCCCGGCGCGGCCCGCTGACGGTGGCGCTCGCCGCGCTGGTGCCCGGTGCGCTGCTCGGCTGGGTGGTGTACGAGGCGGTGGGCGGCGGTGCCGACGGCGGCGGGGCCCGTACCGCCTCCGCGGCTCCGGCGTCCCGTACGTCCGCCGCGCCCTCCCCGTCCGCTCACTCCGCCTCTGCTTCGCCTTCCGCGACGGACGACGGCAAGCAGCCCTCGCAGGGGTCCGCGTCCGGTCCGCTCAAGGGCAAGGTCGTCGTCATCGACCCCGGGCACAACCCGGGCAACGTCCAGCACTCGGCCGAAATCAACCGCAAGGTGGACATCGGCACGAACTTGAAGGAGTGCGACACCACCGGGACGTCCACCAACGACGGTTACACCGAGGCCCGGTTCACCCTGGACGTCGCACACCGGCTGCGCACGCTGCTGGAGAAGCAGGGCGCCACGGTCAGGCTGACGCATGACGGCGACAGCCCGGCCTGGGGTCCGTGCGTGGACGAGCGGGCCCGGATCGGCAACGAGGCGCACGCGGACGCTGCGATCTCCATCCACGCCGACGGCTCGACGGAGGGCAACCGCGGCTTCCACGTCATCCTGCCGGGCTCGGTGCACGCGGGTGCCGCCGACACCCGGCCGATCGTCGGACCCTCGCACGACCTCGGCGTGCGCATCGCCGGCAACTTCCTGCGCGACACCGGCGAACCGCCGTCCAACTACCTTGGGAACGGCACCGGTCTCGTCACACGTACGGACCTGGGCGGTCTCAATCTGTCAACGGTTCCGAAGGTGTTCATCGAGTGCGGCAACATGCGCGATAGCAAGGACGCGGCACTGCTGACCAGCGGCGCCTGGCGGGAGCGGGCGGCGCAAGGGATCTCTGATGGAATCGTGAGTTTCCTGCGCGCTTCGTGACCGACGGACGGAACCGACCGGACAGCCGGATCTTGCGGACGGTAGTGTCTACCGACGACGAGACGACTCACGAAGGACCTGAAGTGAATATCCGCTCCCTCACTAGAGGCGACGGCGTGGTGATCGGAGCAGCGGTGGTGCTGTTCATCGCGTCGTTCCTCACCTTCCAGAGCTACTCCCTCCTCGGCTCCTCGGCCAGCGGGAACGCGTGGGACAGCCTGGGCATGGGCCTGGGCATCTACATGGGTGCGGTGATCGGTGCCGGCCTCATCGTCGTCAACCGTTGTCTGCCGCAGCCGCGCAAGGTCCTCGGGCTCGACCTCAACCAGGTCGGCACCGCGTTCCCGATCCTGGCGGCCTGGTCGCTGCTGTGGACACTGATCGACCTCCCGGACGGCGTGAGCGCCGGCGCCGGTCTCATCCTCGGGTTCATCGCCGCCCTGGTTCTCGCGGGTGCCGCCATCGCCACCCCGCTCTCCCCGCCGCTGCAGGCCGCCCTCCTCCCGGCCCCCAAGCCGGCCGCCCCGCAGCCCTACGGCGCCCAGCCGCCCGGTGGTTACGGCTACCCGGGGGCCCAGCCGCAGCCGGGCCAGCCGTACGGTGCGCAGCCGCAGCCGGGGCAGCCGTTCGGGCAGCAGCCCGCGCCGCAGGGGGCTCCGGCGGCCGCGCAGCCGCCCGCCGGGGACTTCTCGCCGTTCTGGTTCGCGGTGCCGGTGACCCGTCCGCTGTTCGCGGAGGACGGCTCGCCGACCCCGATCGCCGAACTGGCGCCGGGCACCTGGTACCTGGCCGTCGAGCAGCGCGGTGCCGCGCTGGTCGCGCAGACCCAGGACGGCCGCCGGGGCGTGCTCCAGGACACCTCCGGCATCCAGCGCGGCTGAGTTCCGCACACCGGACGCACACGGCCCCTCGCCCTTCCGGGCGGGGGGCCGTTGTCGTACAGTCGCCTCCCGGGAGGATCTGACGAATCGTCAGGAGGCAGGCGCATGCGGCTCGGTCTCGCACTCGGTTACTGGGGACGCGGCCCGGACGCCGGTCATGTGCCGCTCGCGCAGGAGGCGGAGCGGCTCGGGTACGACTCCGTGTGGACCGCGGAGTCGTGGGGCTCGGACGCGTTCACGCCGCTCACCTGGATCGCCGCTCGGACCTCAACGATCAAGCTCGGTACGGCCGTTGCCCAGATGGCCGCCCGGTCGCCGACCACCACCGCGATGCACGCGCTCACCCTGGACCACCTCTCCGGCGGGCGGATGATGCTGGGGCTCGGGCTGTCCGGGCCGCAGGTGGTGGAGGGCTGGTACGGCCGCCCGTTCCCGAAGTCGCCGCTGACCGCGACCCGGGAGTACGTGGACGTCGTACGGCAGGTGCTGCGGCGCCAGGCGCCGGTCGCCTCCGGTGGGCGGTTCCATCCCCTGCCCTACCGCGGGCCGGACGGCACCGGGCTCGGCAGGCCGCTGAAGCCGATCACGCATCCCCTGCGGGCCCATCTGCCCGTCCTGCTCGGCGCCGAGGGGCCGAAGAACGTGGCGCAGACCGTCTCCATCGCCGACGGCTGGCTGCCGCTGTACTGGGCGCCGAGCCGGCCCGAGGCGTACGGGGAGGTGGTGCGCACGCTGCCGGAGGGGTTCCTGGTGGCTGCGATGGCCCGGGTGAAGGTGTGCGACGACGTGGCCGAGGGGCTGCTGCCGGTGAAGGCCATGCTCGGTTTCTACATCGGCGGGATGGGCCATGCCTCCCGCAACTTCCATGCCGACCTCATGGCGCGGATGGGGTACGAGAAGGAGGCCCGGCGGATCCAGGAGCTGTTCCTGGCGGGACGGCGCGAGGAGGCCGTGCTGGCCGTGCCGGACGCCTTCGCCGACGAGATCTCGCTGGTGGGCCCGCGGGAACGCATCGCCGAGCGGCTTCAGTTGTGGCGCGCGGGTCCGGTGACGGACCTGCTGGCCCTGTCGCCGGACCCGCACACCCTCAGAGTGCTGGCGGAGCTCAACTCCTAGCCGCCGGAGAGCTGGGACGCCGAGGGCACCTGCTCCTTGACCGGGGCGCCGGCGCTGTTCCCCGCGTCCTTGACCTTGTTGACGACGTCGTTGAAGGAGCCGGCCGCGCTCCCGTCGCCGCTGCGCAGCTTGGCCGGCAGGTTCTTCAGGCCCTCGATGGCGGAGTTGAGCGGGGCGAGCGCCTTGGACAGCAGGGGGTCGCCCTGGGCGTTGCGGACGGCCGCCTTGAGCCGGCTGTAGGTGAACGCACCGGCCAGACCGGCCTTGACCAGGGTCGCCTTGCGGCCGTGGGCGCCCTTCTTGAACTTGCCTGCCTTCCAGGGCTTCACGATCCACTGGTAGGTCGCGCCGGCCGCGAGCCCGGCGTTCGCCACGAACCGGGCCTTGGCGAACTTCTGCCGTTCGGCCGAGGTGGTCGGACTGGGGGTGGCGGCGGGTGCGGCCTGGACCGCCGCGGTGTCCTTCGTACTGCTCTTCTCGCTGCTGCCGCAGGCGGTGGAACCGGCCAGCAGGGCGCAGCACAGCGTGAGCGCCAGGCACAGGCGCCGTATCGGTACGGGCACGGTGTCCTCCGGACGTGTCCTCCCCGAGCGGTTTGCTTCCCTGGGCAGCCTCACCCGGGAGGGCCGCCCGCGCCACTCGGAGTCCGCCGTTCGGGTGTCACCGGTCGCGGCCCGGCAATCCGCAAGGCACCATACGCACCGGCACCGAGCCCCTCGGGCTAGCCGCAGCAGTCCGGGTCCAGGCCGGTCGGCAGGTACTCACCGCCGAACACCGCGCAGGTGGCCTCGTGGCCGCCGAGTGCGGCGACGGCGAGGAGCAGGGAACCGGCCGTCCAGGTGGTGAGTTCGCGGGGCCAGATCGCGTCGTCCTCGAAGACGTAGCCCGTCCAGTACAGGCCGCTCTGCGGGTCGCGCAGGTGCTGGATGGACTGGAGGATGGTCAGGGCGCGGTCCGACTCCCCCACCGCCCACAGGGCGAGGGCGAGCTCGCTGGACTCGCCGCCGGTCACCCAGGGGTTGGGGACCACGCAGCGCACCCCGGTGTCCGGTACGACGAACCGGTCCCAGGACTGCGCTATGCGCGCCTTGGCCTCCTCGCCGGTGAGGGCGCCGCCGAGGACCGGGTAGTACCAGTCCATCGAGTAGCGGTCCTTGTCGAGGAAGCGCTCCGGGTGCCGACGGATCGCGTGCCGGAGCCCGCCGACCGCCAACTCCCAGTCGGGCTGCGGCTCTTCACGCTGCTCGGCGATGGCGAGGGCGCAGCGCAGCGCGTGGTGGATGGAGGAGCTGCCGGTGAGCAGGGCGTCCGCGGTGGGCGTGCCGTCGTCCTCGCGGCGCCAGCCGATCTGGCCGCCGGGCTGCTGGAGGGCGAGCACCCACTCCATGGCCGCGTAGACGGTCGGCCACATGCGGTCCAGGAACGTGTCGTCGCCGGTGGACAGGTAGTGGTGCCACACGCCTACGGCTATGTAGGCGACGAAGTTGGACTCGCGGGCGCGGTCGGTGACGTCGTCGTGGGCGCCGTCGGCGTAGGCGGCGTACCAGGAGCCGTCCTCGTTCTGGTGCCGGGCCAGCCAGTCGTAGGCCCGCTCGGCGGCCTCGTGCTCGCCGGCCGCGTCCAGGGCCATCGCGGCCTCGGTGTGGTCCCACGGGTCCAGGTGATGCCCGCGGAACCACGGAATCGCGCCGTCCTCCCGCTGTACGGCGAGGATGCCGCGGACGGTCGCGGCGGCCTGCTCGGCGGTGAGGACCCCGGGCAGGACGAGGTGTTCTGTCCGGGGGGTGGTCACTTGGCGGCCGCCTCGGAGGTCTCGGGCGCGGTCCCGGCCGCGGTCTCGTCGAGACGCGGCAGGTGCGGCTTGGTCGCGTAGACCACGAAGCTCTTGCCGATCAGCGGGTTCAGCGCCTGCTCGGCGACCCGGGTGGCGAGCGGCTTCTTCATGATGTCCCAGACCAGCAGCTTGTGGTACGCCCGCACCGGCAGCGCCTTGTCGTTGTCGACACCGAACGCGCACTTCAGCCACCAGTACGGCGAGTGCAGGGCGTGCGCGTGGTGGCTGCCGTACGGCTTCAGGCCCGCCTCGCGGATCTTCGCCACGAGTTCGTCGGCCTTGTAGATGCGGATGTGGCCGCCCTCGACCTCGTGGTAGGCGTCGGACAGCGCCCAGCAGACCTTCTCGGGCCCGTAGCGCGGCACGGTGACGGCGATCCGGCCGCCCGGCCTGAGCACCCGGACCATCTCGGCGAGCACGCCCTTGTCGTCGGGGATGTGCTCCATCACCTCGGAGATGATGACCACGTCGAAGGACTCGTCGGGGAAGGGCAGGGCGAGCGCGTCGCCCTCCATGGCGGTGGCGGTGGCGCCCTCGGGGGCCTCCCCGGCCTCCTTCATCGCCGCGAACCACTTGGCGACCTCGCGGATCTCCTCGCCGTTCTGGTCCAGGGCCACGACCTGGGCGCCGCGCCGGTAGCACTCGAAGGCGTGCCGGCCGGCCCCGCAGCCGAGGTCCAGGACTCGGTCGCCGGGGGCGAGCGGGAACCGGGAGAAGTCGACGGTCAGCACGTGGCCCTGCTTTCGGAAGAGACGCCTGCAACACTTGCCGGGGCCGCCAGGCGGCCGGGGTTCTGGATCACTGGGTCCGCCGGGCGGCGGGGGCCGCCGGAGCGGGCGATGGCCTCGCGGTAGTGGGCCACCGTGCCCTCCGCTGCGCGGGCCCAGGTGAAGTGCCGCAGCACCCGTTCCCGCCCGGCGCGGCCGAGCCGCACCCTCAGCTCCGGGTCCCCGAGCAGCCGGCCCAGCCCGGCGGCCAGCGCCCCCGCGTCGCCGGGCGGTACCGCGAGGCAGGTCTCGCCGTCACGGCCGGCGACCTCGGGGATCGCGCCGCCGGTCGTGGCGAGCAGCGGGGTGCCGGTGGCCATGGCCTCGGCCGCGGGCAGCGAGAAGCCCTCGTACAGCGAGGGCACACAGGCCACCTCGGCCGAGCGGATCAGGTCGACGAGTTTGGCGTCGGAGATGCCCTTGACGAACTCGACGGCGTCTTCGAGGCCGTACCGCTCGATCGCCGCCGCGACCGGGCCCTCCTCGGGGCGCTTGCCGACGACGACGAGGTGGGCGGCCGGGTACTCGGTGCGCACCTTGGCCAGCGCCTCCACCAGGAACACCAGTCCCTTGAGCGGCACATCGGCGCTGGAGGTGGTGACGATCCGGCCCGGCACCTCGGGCACGGCCGGATTCGGCGCGAACAGATCGGTGTCGGCGCCGATGTGGACGACGTGGACGCGGTCGTCGTGGACACCGAGGTGGTCGACGATCTCCTGCTTGGAGCTGCCGGAGACGGTGAGGACGGAGGGCAGCCGGCGCGAGACGCGCTTCTGCATCCGGGTGAAGGCGTACCAGCGCCGGACCGAGTACCGCCGCTGCCAGCCCTCGGCCGCGTCCAGCTCCAGCTGCCGGTCGACGGTGATGGGGTGGTGGATGGTGGTCACCAGGGGCGCGCCGATGTCGCCCAACAGCCCGTATCCGAGCGTCTGGTTGTCGTGGACGACGTCGAACTCGCCGCGCCGGGCGCGCAGATGGCGGCGGGCGCGCAGGGAGAAGGTCAGCGGTTCGGGAAAGCCGCCGGTCCACATCGTCGCGACTTCCAGGGCGTCGATCCAGTCCCGGTACTCGTCCCGGCCCGGGGTGCGGAAGGGGTCGGGCTGGCGGTAGAGGTCGAGGCTGGGCAGCTCGGTGAGGGTGAGCCGGGGATAGCCCTCGTCGAGCACGGGGTACGGCTGCGCGCCGATGACCTCGATCCGGTGTCCGAGCCGGGCCAGCTCGCGCGAGAGGTGCCGTACGTAGACACCCTGACCGCCGCAGAACGGGTTCCCTTTATAGGTGAGGAGCGCGATGTCGAGCGGTCGCTCGCCGTCGGCAGCGGGGCCGTGATCGACGCCCGCCGCACGGGCCTCAGCGGTCACTCCGTGCCCCCTTCTGCCTGCACTGTCCTGCGACACTACGTCGGGACGCTAATCTAGAACAAGTTTCAGACTTGATCGTTCAAGAGGCTCTGAATCTACCGGCAGGTAGCGGCGCTGTGAGCAGTGGATCAGGTGATTCACGCCACGGCGGACCGGCCTACCATGCTGTCTGATCACGTGCCCCACAGACGCCTTCACCGACTGTCACGGAAACGGGACCCATGCCTGCGGAAGCCAGTGTTTCGAGGCCCTCCCCCACTCTCGGCTTCGCTCGAGCGGGGGGACCCCCACCACCGCCGCTCACCGAGCGCCAGGAGGCCCGCCGCCGCCGGATCCTGCACGCGAGCGCCCAGCTGGCCAGCCGGGGCGGTTTCGACGCCGTGCAGATGCGCGAGGTCGCCGAGTCCTCCCAGGTCGCCCTCGGCACCCTGTACCGCTACTTCCCCTCCAAGATCCACCTGCTGGTGGCGACGATGCAGGACCAGCTGGAGCACATGCACGGCACCCTGCGGAAGAAGCCCCCCGCGGGTGACACGGCCGCCGAGCGGGTGGCGGAGACCCTGATGCGGGCCTTCCGCGCCCTGCAGCGCGAGCCGCACCTGGCCGACGCGATGGTCCGCGCCCTGACCTTCGCCGACCGCAGTGTCTCGCCGGAGGTCGACCAGGTCTCCCGCCAGACGACCCTGATCATCCTGGACGCGATGGGCCTGGAGAACCCCACCCCCGAGCAGCTCTCGGCGGTCCGCGTCATCGAGCACACCTGGCACTCGGCCCTGATCACCTGGCTCTCCGGCCGCGCCTCCATCGCCCAGGTGAAGATCGACATCGAGACGGTGTGCCGGTTGATCGACCTGACGGAACCGCACGCATGACCGCGGCCGCACCCGGCGCCACGGTGCGGCCCTGATCACGGGCCGCCGCGAGGACCTCGCGCCGCTGGTCCTCGCCGGACGCGCTCGAAGCCCACCGCGACCACTTCCTCGTCGCGGACCGCAAGAACGACCCGAACTCCCCGCTCGACCTGGACATCCTGGCCCTGACCTGCCACGCCCGGCGCCAGGGCTGGACCATCCGGGTCACGTCGCCCCATCTGCCGCCCCGCCCCCTGCCTGCAGGCGGCGGAACCCTTCTGGCAGACCCCTACTCCTCCGGCGGGAACACCGCCTCCCCGCTCTCCAGCAGGGTGATCACGATCGCTTCCACCGGGCAGCTCTCGGCGGCCTCCAGGACCCCTTCGGCGGCATCGGTGTCGGCATCCACCGGGTGGGACTGGCGGGCGGAGTCCAGGCGGAAGGCGTGGGGGGCGTGGTGGAGGCACTGGGCCGAGCCGATGCACACCGACCGGTCGACCTCGACGTGCCAGCGGTCGCCCATGGCCTACGCCCCCGCCGGCAGGTGGATCATCTTGTGCTCGAGGTAGGCGCCGTACCCCTCCGGGCCGAACTCCCGCCCCAGCCCGGAGTTCTTGTAGCCGCCGAACGGGCCCAGCATGTCCAGGCTGAAGGTGTTGACCGAGTAGGTGCCGGTGCGGACCTGCCTCGCCACGTCGATGCCGTGCTCGACGTCGGCCGTCCACACGCTGCCGGACAGGCCGTAGTCGGAGTCGTTGGCGATCTTCAGCGCCTCCTGCTCGTCCCCGTACGGCAGCAGGCAGATGACCGGGCCGAAGATCTCCTCACGGGCGATCCGCATGGCGTTGTCGACGTCGCCGAAGAGGGTCGGCTCCACGTACCAGCCCTTGTCGAGGCCCGCCGGGCGGCCGCCGCCGGTGAGGATCTTGGCGCCCTCCTCCTGGCCGATCCGGATGTAGTCGAGGTTGCGCTGCTGCTGGCGGCGGGCGACCAACGGGCCGACCTGGGTCGCCGAGTCCAGCGGGTCGCCGACCTTCAGCGCGCCGGCCGCTGCGGCGAAGGCGTCGGCGAACTCGTCGTAACGGGCGCGCGGGAGAAGAATGCGGGTCTGGGCCACGCACGCCTGCCCGTTGTTCATCCAGGCCGCCGGGACGATCCCGGACACGGCCGTCGCCAGGTCCGCGTCCGGCAGGACCACCGCCGCCGACTTCCCGCCCAACTCCAGTGTCACGCGCGCGAGATGGCGGGCGGCGACCTCCATCACCCGCTTGCCCGCCGCGACCGAGCCGGTGAAGGAGATCTTGTCGATGCCGGGGTGGCCGACCAGGTACTCGCTGACCTCGCGGTCGGCGGGGAGGATGGAGAGCACACCCTCGGGCAGACCGGCCTCCCGCGCGATCTCGCCCAGGAGATACGCGTCGAGCGGGGACTCCGGGGACGGCTTCAGTACGACCGTGCAGCCGGCCAGCAGCGCGGGCGCGAGCTTGGCGGCGGCGACGAACTGCGGGACGTTCCAGGGCACCACGGCCGCGACCACACCGACCGGCTCACGGCGCACCAGGATCGGCCCGAGGACACCGTCCCGCCGCTCCTCGTACGTATGGTCCCGCGCGACCCTGATCGCGGCGTCCCACACCATCATCGCGCCGAGCGCCTGAGCGAGGACGCTCCAGGAGTAGGGGGAGCCGTTCTGGGCGGAGATCACCCGGGCGATCTCCTCGTGCCGGGCCGCGATGCCGTCCTTGATGCGGGTGACGACCTCGATCCGCTCCTGAAGACCCGCCCGCGGCCACGGCCCCTCGTCGAACGCCCGGCGCGCGACGGCCACGGCCCGGTCCACGTCCTGCCGCGAGGCGTGCGGCACCCGGCCGATGACCTCCTCGGTGTGCGGGGAGACCACCTCGATGACGTCCTTGCCCAGGGGCTCAGTCAACTCCCCGCCGATGAACAGCTGTCCGTGTTCCACGAGCTCGGTCATGACCTACTGCCTCCCACCGCAGAGCAAGTTTCTGACGCCGCCTCAGAACTGATACCAGTTCTAGTTAAACTAGGCCAGACCTAGAGCCGGATAGGCCCCCACCAGCCACTTTGCCGCTGGTGGGGGGTGCCGTCATGCCGCCTGGGCCGTCTGTGGGCCGTCGTTGCCTTCACCGGCCGCCTGATACATGCCGTCGACCGCCCTCCGCGTGCGACTCTCGCTGCTCGGCATGAGGTGGGTGTAGACGCGGAGGGTGAACCCCGGGTCACTGTGTCCGAGGTACCGGCTCAGCGCCTTGATGTTCTCGCCGGCGTCGAGCAGGACGGACGCGTAGAAGTGCCTCAGCGCGTGCATGCCGTCCTCCCGGGATTCCGCGATCCGTTGGCCCGGCTCAGGCTCAGGGAGCACTCCGGCGGCCACCAGGGCTGGCTTCCAGGCATCCCGGTTGAAGTTGTGGCGCAGGAGCGCACCGCCCTCGGGGGCGGTGAACATGAGCTTCTTCGTCACGAGCTGTCCGCCCGGTACGAGCCAGGGCAGTGTCACGTCCCTGGGTGGGAATCGCTTCACGTGAGCCGCCAACGCCTCCCCCACTCGTTCGGGCAGGGGCACGTCGCGGACCTTGCCACGCTTCGGGGGCGCGAATACGGCGTGTCCGTCGACCACCTTCACCTGATAGGCCACGTGCAACCACCCCTTCAGGAAGCTGATTTCATCGACGGGGAGACCGAAGATCTCCCCCTGCCGAAGGCCACAGCCACCGCCCGCGTCCACCATGGCGCGGTACTGCTCGGGAAGGGCAGCACGAACGGCAAAGACGCGCTCAGCCGTCCACGGGCGCACCCGGTTGGGCACCATGGCCGGCGCCTTCACAGAGGTCGCGCGGCAGGGGTTCTTGGCAATGAGTCCGTCGTCCATGGCGGCCGTGAACACGGCCGAGACGTTGGCGAAGATGACCCGGCGGTAGGACGCTGCGAGTCCTTTGTCTTCCAGTTCCCGTGACCATGCACGGATCTGCTCAGGCTGGAAGGACCCGAGCGGGCGCGAGCCGATGTGCGGATAGGCGTGAAGCCTGAGCCGGGACTCTGTGCCTGAGCGCGTCGACACATCGGTGGTCTGGGCAGCGACCCAGCGTTCGGCGTACTGCTGGAAGGTGGTGCGGCCGGCCTTTGGGTCGATGTACTGGCCGCGCGTCATGTCGGCTTCGATGCTGCTGAGCCACTTCTCGGCGAGACGCTTCTTGCCGTCGGGGAAGCTCTTGGACTTCTCGGTACCGTCGGGGCCGATGTACCGGGCGCGGTACCGCATGCCCGTGCCGTAGCGGTCCGTCTTCACCTTGACTTCTTTGCCGTCGGCGTCCTTCTCGGTCTTGTACCAACGGTCTTGGATGTGGCCGGCCATATAGGGCGTAATCCCTTCTGGGCATGGGACGGGGAGGGCCACGGTGTGGCCCTCCCCTGGGAATTGGGTGGTGCGGTGTGTGGTCGCGTCAGGCGGCGTCGATGTCGGCGCTCTTGCGGCGGGCGACGTATGCGTGCACGTCGGCGGGGTCGTAGCGAACGTGCTTGCCTATGCGGAAGCCGGGCGGACCGATGCGCTTCCTGCGCCACTGGTAGACGGTTTCCTTGGGCACTTCGAAGATCTCGGCGATGTCGTCGATGGTGAGGTACCGGTCCGGGAGACCTCCACGGAGGATGGCGCGGGGGTCCGACCTCGCAGGGGTGGGAGGGGGTGTCACTGCGTCCTCCAAGTTGGAATCACATTGCGCTGAGTCGCGACTCATCGGCACTCAAAGGCGCTCTGGGGGGCCTTGAGACGCGATGAGTCGCGACTCAGACAAATGTCAGTCGGACTGCTTCACCGTGATCCCGTTGTACGTGATCACTTGTCGGCCGTAGGCGTCCCGCGGGCGGGTGCGGTTGAGCTGGGGGACCACAGAAAGCAGGTTGCGGCCGAACATCTGCTTCGTGCCGATGGCCTTCACGCCGTTGTCCTCGGCCCACTCCCGCCACACCGCCCATAGCGTGTCCACGGGGACGCTGCAGGTGGGTCCGGTGATGCAGCGCTCTCGGATGAACGCTGACGTGGGTGAGGCGGTGTCCTGCATGGTGGTGACCGCCTCCCGGCTGCACGCCGGTTCGGTGATCCGCCCCCTGGCCTCCAGGCGGGCAAGCCCGTCCAGGGCCCAGTTGAGGATGCCGGGCATCTCCGTGCCGAGCCGGTCGAACAGGGTGGGATCTTCCTTGCCCAGCCACGACACGGTCATGCTCAGGACCACGAACCGTTTGGCGATGACGCCGGAGGAGTCGCCGAAGTGCGGCAGCTCGTTGGACAGGATCATCAGCCGCGTGGGCAGCTTGCCGGTCCAGGGCTCCCGGTACTTGCGGTCGATGTCGATCGTGTCCTCACCCGAGATGGTGAGCAGCCGTTCTACGACTTGGCTGTTGTCGTTGCCGGCCAACCGCGCATCGGAGATGACCGCGAGCGGCTTACCGATCAGCGTGGACAGTCCGAAGTTGGTGCCGAGTCCGGCGAGAGTGGGCCCCGCAAGGTTGTCCTTGCCGACGAGCTCTTTCAGCACGCGGGCGATGGTGCCCTTGCCGGAGCGGGACGGGCCGACGATGAGCAGGATCTTCTGCTGGTCGGTTCGGCCGGACAGGACGTAGCCGAACCACTCCTGTACTGCCTGAATGGCGTCAGGGTCGTTCGGCCAGATCTGCCGTAGGAACCTCTCCCACGTCGGCGCGGTCGCGTCCGGGTCGTACGCGAACGGCACGGACACCAGGTTGAAGAATCCGGGGCCGTGCGGCAGCAGGGCACGGTCCCGGATCTGCAGCAGCCCGTTCTCGCACGCCACGATCGGACTCGTGTCCTGCTCGCCGACGCGATCGCCATTGATCCAGGCGGGGGCGTCGGTGTCGGTGGGCAGAAGGGTGATCGCTCCGAGAGCATCAAGGAGGTTGCTGATCTTCTGCTTGGTTGGGGCCCAGTCCCGCTGTTCGGGCTGTCCGTCCTTGCCGGGCGCGGCGAAGGTGGCGTGCTCCAGCCGCTTGTACATGTGGGCGCGTACCTGGGCCTCGTCCAGCTCGCGCCAGCACGTTCCGGTCCAGCGCATCCACGAGCCGCGCCAGCGCCGGCAGGTCAGGTGCCCGTCTTCGGTCTGCCAGTCGGGCAGGAGACGTCGGGCGACGGCGAGTGGGTTGGAGGGTGCGGGCAGTTCTTCCAGGCCGGTCATGCGGCGTTCCTCCCTTCGGTGGGCGGTGCGGGGGTGCCGGTGCAGAAGTGCTTGTGAGCGACGTACTCCGTGATCAGGGCGGCCACGGCTTCCTGTCCGCGGGCGGTGTCGGTTTCGCCGCAGGTGCAGGCGTAGGCGGCGGTGGGGGTGTCGCCGTAGCGGGTGGACCAGCGGGCGCAGTCGTAGGGGTGGCGGTAGACCGGCGGGGCGTAGATCCGGATCCCGGGACGCTCCGGCGTCGGGTCCTCGCTCGCGTGGCGGGCGTGGCTGGCCGGGCGCGGCTCAGAGCGAAAGACAGAAAGGACGCCCTGACGGGCGACGACCTTCGGCACGCCCACGCCCGGCCGGGGGACGGCCGGTCCGGCGGCGCGCCGGCCGGTGGGCGCCGGGGGTTGGCCTTCCAAGCGGGGACGGCGGTTGGTGCTCATGCCGCCTCCCGGGTCCGGGCGGTGCGCAGGGAGCTGTCCAGAGCGCTGCGGATCGTGGCGCGGCACTCGGCAGCAGTGAGTCCCACCGCCTGCCCTGCCTCTTGGAAGGCCTCCTCCGCCACATGCCGGGGGAGGTCGCCCCACGCGACGAATCGCCCCACCTTGAAGGCGCACCGGTTCAACGTGACGTTGCGTTCCCCTTCTGGGGCGGCGGCCACGACCGCGCACTCAGCCTCCAGGGCGGTCAGCGCCGCGCGGCTGCCGTCCACCACAGGCAGCCTCAACGGGCCCACGGCGGGCGCGAGGGCGGGTTGCAGGATGGTTTGCAGCCACGCGGGCAGTACGGCCGTCTGAAGGCCGCACAGCGATTCGTACGCTCCGGTGGGGGTGATGCTGCCGGCGGCGACTACGTACCCGCCACACGCCCGGGTGTCGACCGAATCCGCCACCGTCCCGGCCGTGTTGCTCAGCTTCACGCCGGGCGGGGCGGTGAAGTACAGGTGCCGTCCGCCGCTCGCGGTCCGCACTCGGTAGGTGGTGGGAACGGTGTGCCCGGCGCGCTCGCAGAGCGCCTTGAAGGTCGTCGCGCCGTCAGGCGCGTCCGAACTGCTCTTGTCCTTGGGCACGTCCAGGTCTACGACGACCAGGTTGGAGGGGCCGGTGGCGATGCCGACGTTGAACGGCGCGTGGGTCCAGGCGGCCCGGATGCGGTCGGGGTCGGTGGTGGCGCGCTGTTCCCACTTGCGGTGGCCGTTCGCGCACGGTCCGGTGCGGGGGCAGGACCGTTCGCCGTGCAGGGCGGGTCGCTTGGTGCCGGGGCGGAGGGGGAAGACGTGCCAGCCCTGTTCGGCGGCCTGCAACGCAGCGTGCAGCAGGGTCGTCTTCACGCGGCCGCCCCCAGACCGACCGTGCGCCGGTCGTTGAGAAGGGCGCGGTGGCTGCCGTCGGTGGGTCCGGGCAGGGCGAGCACTCGCCGGATGGTGGTGGGTTGGGTCATGCTGGATCTCTCCAGTTCGGTTGGTGACTGGCTGGACAAGGGCGGTCCCGGATCTTTGGCGAGATGAGGGGGCCGCCCTTGGCGCTTGTGCTAGGCGACGCTGAGGGAGAGCTGAAGCGGGGCGGGATCCACGGTTTCGGGCGCGAGGGTGGCGAGCAGTGCGCGGTAGGCGTGGACGGCTTGGTGGATGACGACGCCGTTGCCGAGGATCTTGAGCTGGTCGGAGCGGGACAACCCGAGGTCCGCACCCGTCACCCAGCCGGGATCGGCGCCCATCATCCATTCCACGAACGCCGGGGACAGCCGACGGTTGCCCTTGGTGCCCGGTTCGGTCGGCTCCGGCGCGGGCCGCCCCAACACCTGCTCCCAGCGGCGGATGGCGGGCCCGTAGTCGGTGCCGTTGGTGGCCACCCACCGGCCGTCCAGACGGACGGCCTGGCCGGGGAGGTAGTAGTTCCCGGCACTGTCGCGCTGGTTCGGGCCGCCGTGCGGCCCGTCCGACGCCTTCGGTGTGGGCAGCAGGTTGACCACCACTTCGTTCAGCGGGCGGGAGTTGGTGCCCAGCAGGTTGGAGGCGCCGGACTTCCAGTCGCGCGCCGCCGGGGTGGGCAGGAGGGTCACGGCGGTGCGCAGGTTCATGCCGCCCTTGCGCTTCGGGGAGGTGCCGGGGCCGCCGGTTCCGTCGGCGGCGGCCGGGGTGGGCAGGAACGTCAGGCGTCCGTCGGGGGCAGCAAGAAGACCACTTCGTCCTCCAGCGTGGGCCCGTGCCCGCCCGCCCTGCGCTTGTCCGGATGCTGCGGACCCCCGTTGCGTCCCAGCTGTGAGGTGGGGGTCTTCAGCAGCGGGATACGCGACGCGAACCAGCGGTCCCGCCGGTGGCAAGCTCCGACTTCGGGATCTCCAGCTCGTAGGCACATCCACCGCGCGTCATACCCGCACGCGGCCAGGTCCGCGGCGACGACGTCGAGTCCCCGGCTTCGGATGGCGGCGACGTTTTCCAGGAACACGAGTCGGGGTCGAAGGTGGCGAATGGCGTGTGCGACGGTTTTCCACAGTCCCGAGCGGTCACCGGCGATCCCTCCCCGAGGTCCGGCGTTGGAGATGTCCTGGCAGGGAAAGCCGGCGGTCAGGGCCGCCGGGCGCGGCAGCGAGGCGGATACGGCCGACCAGTCGACGGCCGTGATGTCGCCCACGTTCCGGGCGGCGGGCAGGCGGGCGGCCAGCAGCCTCGATGCGGCCGGGTCCTTCTCGCCGACCACGACCGTGGACAAACCGGTGACGGCTTCCACGGCCAGGTCCAGCGCACCGGACCCGGTGCACAGGCTGACGTTGCCGCCCTCCGGCGGCACGGCAGGGTCATGCGTCATGCTCGATATCTCCAGTTTGGTTGGTGACTGGCTGGACAAGGGCGGTCCCGGATCTTTGGCGAGATGAGGGGGCCGCCCTTGGCGTGGCTAGCGGTTGGTGGTGCGGGCGAACAGGCCGCGCGTGTGCGTGGTGGTGTTCTCCTGATTCACCGCACCGCTGTAGTGGTGGTGGTGTTCGGTGTGCACGTCCTTGAGGGAGCGCAGGGCCGATCCGACGGCCGTGATGACGGCGGCCACGCCGGCGATGGGCAGGGTGACGAACAGGACGTCGGTGAGGGATACGGCAGCCAGTCCCCGGCAGGCGAGCCAGACGCCGCAGCCGATGCCGACGAACGCGGCGCCGACGC
Organism: Streptomyces sp. NPDC001393; assembly: GCF_053597455.1. Taxonomy (NCBI): domain Bacteria; kingdom Bacillati; phylum Actinomycetota; class Actinomycetes; order Kitasatosporales; family Streptomycetaceae; genus Streptomyces; species Streptomyces sp. NPDC001393. The sequence goes on along the minus strand of NZ_JBSFIH010000001.1, from coordinate 403,054 downwards.
CGATGCCGGCGACGATGGTCCCGGCGGCCCACGCGGGCACGATCCGGCGGTCCGGCTGCGGGACGGGCGGGGTGCTGCCGTAGGCGGGCAGGGGGCTGGTGTCGCGGTAGGCGGTAGGCGTCTCCGACACCGGCCGGTAGGCGTCGGCGATGATCCGTCGGGCCTCGGCGGCGGCCACGTCGTCGCTCATTCCGGTGGTCGGCTGGGCCGTGCCGGGGGTGGTTTCGGGGGTCATGCGGAATCCCTTCCAGTGCTGGGTGAGGGAGGGGAAGGCACCCCCTTGGGGGTGCCGTGTGGAGGGGGTTTTCGGGGGTCTGAGCTGGGGGCCTCCCTGACTCCCTGGACGATCACTTGGGCTGGTCAGGGCCAGGGAGGCGGGTCAGGGAGGGGTTCAGGGAGTTCTCCCTGCCTCCCTGACCCGGCGGGGGCCGCCTCCCTGTGATCAGGAAGCGGAAGCGGAACCGGTGTCGTCGCGGTCGGCGAGGGCGCGGGCGAGGCGGTCACGGCTGATGACCATCACGCCGTCGGACTTGTACGGCTCGGCCCCGGTGCCGTCGAGAACGCGCTTGAGGTCGAGGAACGACCAGCCGCCGTAGGCCTCGGTGTTCAGGCCTGCGAGCCGGGTGATGACCTCCTGCGTACGCACGCGGGCGTCGGTGCCGACCACGGACGCGATGTCGGCGAGCGGGTCCCGCTCCTGGTCGTCGCGTTCGATGGCGTGCAGGGTCACGACGCCGGAGCGCAGGGCCTTGGCGCGGGCAGCGATTGCCTTGGCGTCGTCATCGCTGATGTAGTGCGTGCGGACGGTGATGGAGGCCTGGCCGGCCGGGATTTCGATGCCGTCGGAGGCGACCACAAGAGTGCCCCTGTCCAGGCCCTGACGGAGCAGGTGCGGGGCGGCGCCGCCGTCGACCGCCTTGTCTCCCAGCGCCATGCGGGCCTGGGACTCGGTGCCCAGGGCGAGCGAGGCGCGGGTGTGGGCGCCCTCGCGGACCAGCTTGGGAAGGTTCTGGTCGGTTGGGTCCTGCGTGCCCTGCCACATCAGCACGTCGACCGCGCGCCCCTGGTTGTGGATCTTACGAACGGCCATGAAATACCGGCTGGTGGCCTTGCTCCCGCCATACGGCCGCTTCTCCTCGTCCACGGCCGGGCACATGAACGCCACTTGCGCCTCGTCCACGATGCAGATCAGCGGCGGGAACTGCGCCTTCGGGTCGTGCTGGCGGGCTTCGATGCGCCGGTTCATCTCGGCGAGCACGTCCTCAACCATCTCGGTCGCCTCGATCACGTGCTCATCGGTCGGCCCCTGAATGAGCACGGTGGCAAGACCGTCAAACATGGCCCAGTCGCCCACGCCCTTGAGGTCAGCGATGCGGAACTCGACCGTGCGGTCCAAGGCCGCCCACAAGGCCAGTGACCGAAGCGAGGCGGTCTTACCCTGGTTGGACAGACCCGTGACCAACAGCATCCGCTGGAACAGACTGATCAATGCGGCGTCGCCGCGCAGATCCTGCCCCCAGGGCGCTTTGCCGGTCTTGTAGTTGGCGGTCAGGGTCTCGTCCGTGACCAGCGGGGACGGGCCGATCGGTTCGTCCAGCGCCCCGGAGTCGGCGATCCACAGCCGGACCGTGCGGGCCGCCTGTGGGATGGTGATGAAGACCTCGTGTTCGTGCCGCGATAGGTTCTCGGCGAGCTTGCGCCGCTTGCCCTGTACCTCGTTGGTCGACACCCCGGAGGGCAGGGTGACGTCGACCTCGACCCCGCATCCGGCGATCACGATCGGGGACAGCATCGAGGCGCCGGCGTCGCCCATCTCCGTGATGGCCTTGCGCAGGGCGGGAACCCCCAGGTCACGCAGGGCCTTGACCACGATGGACGGGGTGATCGGCTCTCCCTCGCCGTTGCGGATGGTGGCGGGCAGGGCCCACTGCGGGGCGGCGTGCTGGTGGGCACCCACCGACCACAACGCGAGCAGCGCGAGGAACGGGCCGATCGTGATCGCGGGCCCCCAGATCACCCGCACGATGGTGATCATCAGGTTGATGAACTTGATGACCGCCATCAGCGGCGTGACCACCTCGCTCGGATCCTTCGTGGCGACCGCCATCGCGATGCCCAGCAGGACCAGGCCGCCGATGCCCATACCGGCGCTGACGGCCGCGCCCTTGGCGGCGTCCAGTGGGGAGTGGAGCAGGTCCATGCGGCGGCGGTGGCGTGCCTCGCGGTAGCGCTGCCCGCGCTCCTCCCACTCGGCAGCCGCCTCGAAGTTGCCCGCGGCTTCCGCCGCACGGATCATCCGCTCGTACCGGGCGGCGGTCCGGCCGTCCCACGTACGGCGGGCCACGATCCGGGCACCGCCAACGACGTAGAGGGAGTGCCGGGCGAACGCACGGGTCGCGGTCTTCGTGGCCTCGTGGGTGACGGCGGTCTTGATGGCGCGGCCGGAGCGCACCCACAACGGAAGTACCGGCGCCGCCGATTCGGCCGGCGGGTCGGTCACGAGAGTCAGAGTCGACCCCTCACCAGCGGAAGAGCCGTCGGGTTCGGGGGTCTTGTAGAGGTGAACGACGGTGTCACCCATGACGGGATCTCCTGAACTGCCCCAAGCAGGGCGGGAAGTCGAGGGAGCCCCGCCCGGCGTCGGCGCGGGCGGGGCGTTACGCGGGATCAGCGCCCGTGCCGGGCGCGGTTCTCGGCGTGGCTGAGCTGGGACGGCTCGGTGCGCGGGCCGTCGGCCCAGCAGAACGGGCGGATGCCGTCGGCAGCCTTGAAGATGCGGACGGCGGCACCGGGCGGGGCGTCGGGCAGCGGGTAGACACGGCCACCGTCCAAAGACGCCAGCAGCCGCGCGGCGTGGTGCTCGCACCCCTCGGCGCCGGCGTTGGTGGCGTCCAGCACGGTCACCACGGCCGGGCCGACACAGGCGGTGGGGTCGTCCGGGTGCGCGGCGGGGCAGCGGCGGGTCACCACCAGCGGGATTCCTTGTTGGGCACGATGTACGGGCAGCCGTTGACCATGTGGTCCACGCACTGCGGGCAGTCCTCACGCGGGCGCAGCTTGCGGTGTATGCGCTTGTCGTAGGCGTGCTGCCAGCACTGCGGGCACTCACCCGGCGGCGTCTCCAGTACGGCCACGGTCACCACCACCCCGAGGACTTCTTCGCGGCCTTGGCCTGCGCGTGCTCGGTCACGATGCGCTGCCGCTCGGTCTTCAGCGCGGCGATCTCGGTGACGAGCCGGGTCTCCGCCGAGCTCCACACGGTGTCGATCCTGTTGTCCGCACGGGCGGTGCCGTTGCCCCGGTGGAGGCTGTACGCACCGCCTGCGGCGGCACGCAGGATGGCGCGGCGTTCGCGGCCGTCCAGCGGCCACATCTCGCGGTTGCGGACCGCCTCCAGCTTCCGTTCGGTCTGCCGGATCGCCTTGTCCAGGCGCCGGGTGTCGGGCTTGCCCATGTCAGGCACTCCTGTCGGTCGTGTCGTCGGCGAGCGGGGCGGGGTGGATGTGGCCGGGCAGCAGGGTGATGGCGCGGGAGATGTCCGCCGGGACGGTGCAACCGCGTTTGTGCAGCCATGCGGCGATCAGCCGGTAGGTCTGCTCACGCGGCGTGCACAGGGGGACGGTCACCTGTCCCGACGCCCATGCCTGGCCGTGGCCGGGGACGGTGACCCACCCGAACCAGTGGTGGGTCACCTCGCACGGGGCAGCGTTGTTGCTGTTCACGGGTGAACTCCTGACGAGGAATGGGGCGTTCAGATGGGGGCGCCGTCGGGAAAGGCGCACGGCACGCACGCGCCGAGTGAGGCCGGGATGATGTATCCGGCGTCGCGCCGACACATCGGGCAGGTACGGCGAGCGGTGTTGGCCTTGGCCAGCGCCGCCCACCGGGCCGGGGTCATCGGCCGTACCGGCTTGGCCAGGTCGATGCGGTACAGGTAGGCGACGAGCGGGCCGCGCCGGCGGCGCGGGCGTCCGAGCTGCGCGGCCACCGGCTGACCACCCGGGCGTAGACCACGCGCCCTCAGTTGGCGGTAGGTGGCGTATCCGTCCGGTGCCAGGCGCCACCGGAACACCGGCAGCGCCGCCATCACGAGGCCCGTTCAGCGAGCAGCGCATCCCGCAGCGTGCGGGCACGGGCCGGAGACACGCGCAGTTCCCGGCGGATCCGCTCCCCAGTGAGATGGGCCTGCGGCCAGCCGGCCGTCAGAGCCCGCGCCTCGTTAAGGAGCTGTTCCGGGGTACGCTTCACACGCGGAGTCTTCGCCGCTTCCGGCACCCGGAACGTGACCCGCCCGGTCGGGCCGGTCGACTCGGCCGCCACCGGTCGACTCGATCGAGTCGACCCCGGCGGGGTCGATCCGGTGGAGGCGGTCAGGGCCGGGACGGGCTTGAGCGGAAGACTCGACTTGCCCGCGTCGGCCGGGACCGGATCGGGGACCGGAAGCCGGGTCAGCGTCACCGCGAGCGGGGTCGATTCCGGCAGCTCAGCCCTAGACCGAATCCTCTCGGTCTGGGCCGATTTCTCCGCATTCGTGGAAGTGTCGTCGGCCGGGGCGATCGGGGGGACCGACGGCGCCGATACCGGCTCGATCGGGCCCCACACCGGGAGCTCCCAGCGCGGCGCGGCACCCGGCCCGGGACGGCTTGCCACGCTGGCCAGGGCCCGGCCGGTGTCCTCACCGGCACGCGCCCGCTCCAACTGCGACCACGCCCCGGAAAGGGTCTTGGCGGTCTTGGCCTGGACGCGGGCGACGCGGGCACCGGCATCGGTCACCGCCGTCAGCCTCGTCTCCTCGGTGACGGCTTCCGCCCGCAGTCGGGCGCGGTCGACGGCCGCCCTGTCGCGGGCTTCCTGCTGGATGCCCCGGATGGACTCCAGCGCGGTCGGGGTGAGCGCGGTGCGCTCCCACAGCCCGTGCACCAGCCATAGCGCCTTGGCCGCGACGGGCAGCCAGGCCACGGCCAGCCACGCGGCCGTAGAGCCGTCGGCGGCCAGCAGCGCGTGCGCCACCAGGACGCCGGCCGCGATGAGACCGAAGGACCAGCCGACACCGGTCACGACGTTGCTGTGGTCGCCCTGCGAGGCCAGACGGCGCTCATAGGCGAGGGTGGCCAGCCAACCGCCGTCGATCCCGAGACCGACGACCAGCGCGACCAGCCACGGCACCGACTGACCGAGCCACATCACGACCACGGCCAGGGTGAGGACCATGGACACCGCCGTCATCGCGACGGCGGGCAACACGGTCTTCGCCTTCATGCCGCACCCCCGAACGCCAGCACAGCGGCCAGGACCAGCAGGGCACCGCCGGTCAGGGTGAGATCGACCGCGCGGCGCAGGCAGGTGAACTTGGCGACCGCCAGACGGGACAGCCCTGCGATGTCGGCGGCCAGATCCGGGGAGAGGGCGTCGGCGATCTGCTCGGGGGTCAGGGTGGCCCACAGCGGGAAGCCGTGCCGACCGCCCAGGTTCGGCCGGACGGACCGCAGGAGCAGCCCGGCTGCCACCAGCAGCAGCCACATGCCGGCGCCGCCCACGATGAGGGCGGGGCGGGTGAGCGTCATGCCGTGGCCAACGCTCCAGGCACCGGCCAACACCGCGCCGACGAACGCCAGCAGAAGACTGGTCTTGCTGTCGGTCCGCGCGATCTCCGCCTTCACCTCGGCGTGCGCGGCCGTCAGGCTCTGTCCGGTGGTGGTGCTCATGCCGCACCGCCCGGCAGGCGCACCGCGGCCGTGCGGTTCGCCAGCGCCGCCCGCTCCGCCAGCACCCGGCGGCGGGCCCGGCGGATCCGGCGAGCGTCCAGCTCACTCGGGGTGCGGTCCAGGGTGATGATCTGCGCGTCCAACAGGTCGACGTCCGCCAGGATCAGCGGCATCTCCCGTTCGATCGCGTCCAGCTCCGCATCCGTCGGCTCCATGAAGTCGGCGAACGCGGTAACAGCGTCCTGAACAGTGACGATGTGCTCCATTGGGTCGTGTTCCTCTCAGGGTGAGCGGCCCGAATGCACCCCCGGAGTTGCCCCTCCGGGGGTGCGCGCCGTTGCGGGAGAAAGTCACGCGTCATGCGTGGTGCGGCCCTTGCACCCAGCGGGCCGTAGTGCCCCGGACCGGACTTGAACCGGTCGGGCTGCCGTACGGGGCACGCCGGTCTTCTCCGCCTTGTTTCCGACCCCTTCGGGCAGGCGGACCACGGGTTACCGGCAGTTCCCTGTGTGAAGTTCTCAAAGATCACTCGCTTCCTTCGAGCCCGTTTCACGGAGCCCTCCGGGCGTATGCAGTACCTGTTTTACAGGTACTGCACGCAGGTCCGTCAAGTACCGGCACGAACCTTCTTGGCTGTGCGCCGGGGCTTCTTGGTGCACCATCAGAATCGCTGCAGGTCAGGGGAGTTGGTCACCCCATACGTGGACAGCTCCGGTTCATCTGGTTACCTTCAAGAGGTCCCTAGACGTCCCATCGGGGGTGGAGATGTCCAACGAGCGGCTGCGGTCAGCCCTCTTGGCACAGAACATGACCGTGCAACAGCTCGCGGAAGCGATCGAGGTCAATCCGAAGACCGTCGAACGCTGGATCACGCAGGGCAAGGTCCCTTACCGGCGCCATCAGTACGCCACTGCGTCCGTGCTGAACGTTGACGTCACAACGCTGTGGGAGGACACCCGCTCACTCGACAGCGCAACTGACCTCTGCAAGGCGGAGATCGTTACGGTCTACCCGCATCGTCACGTTGTACCGACCGACCTGTGGCGGGAGATGTGTGAACGCGCCAAGGAACGCATCGACATCCTCGTCTACGCAGGCATCGGCCTAGCGGAAGATCCGCGCTTCCTGTCGGTCCTCAAAGCGAAGTCGCAGAGTGTCGCCATTCGGGTTCTGATGGGCGACCCCGAGTGCGAGGCCGTCATTCGACGCGGCATCGACGAGGGGCACCGGATCATGGACGGCAAGATTCGGAACGCGCTGGTCAACTACCGCCCTCTGTTCACCAGCCACCCTGAGATCGCCTTCAGGCTGCATGACACCGTGCTCTACAACTCGATCTACCGTGTGGATGACGAGATGCTCGTCAACACGCACGTGTATGGCATCGGCGCCTACCTGGCCCCGGTTCTGCACCTGCGGCGTCTCCCCGGCGGCGGGCTCTTCGACACCTTTGCCAATAGCGTTCAGCAGACGTGGGAAGGTGCAAGGCCAGTGACTGAACACGACATAACAGGAGCATGAGGCATGGGACGTATCGACTACCTTCACGACCCCGACGCCCCGCCGGCCAACTCGGTCGTGCCGTCGGTCGTTGCGTTCGTGCAGAACGACGCGGGACAGGTGCTCATGATTCAGCGCTCCGACAACGGGCGTTGGGCACTGCCGGGCGGTGGCCACGACGTCGGGGAGTCCATCAGCGACACCGTGGTACGTGAGGTCTGGGAAGAGACCGGCATCAAAGCCGAGGTCATCGACATGTCCGGGATCTACACCGACCCCGGGCACGTCATGAAGTACGACGACGGGGAAGTGCGCCAGCAGTTCAGCATCTGCTTCCGCGCGCGGCCGGTCGGCGGTGAGCTGCGTACGAGCAACGAGACGACTCAGGTCCGCTGGGTGGACCCGGCGGACCTGCGTGACCTGGACGTCCACCCCACCATGCGACTGCGCATCGAGCACGCCACGGACCGGACGCGTACGACTCCCTACATCGGTTGACGCTTGACGGCGGCGACGCGTTCGAGCACGCGCGATGTGCTCGCAAGGATCTCCGGTTCCGCGCGGCGGATGAACATGCCGATGAGGCTGTCCCGGCCGTACCGCCCTGCGATCTCGTTGACTCGGTCGATCGGGTTCGTGGGCGTGCCATCCGGCGTGGTGTTCATGTCGCAGTAGCAGAGCGCGTCGTTAAGGTGCGCACTCTCACGGGGGAACTCGCCCATCAGCTCGTCGTGCAAGCCGCGGGCCTCTGCCTCCATCCACGCGCACGAGTGGTGGGCTACGAGGTTCATGACCCGTTCGTCGGCGTCGGCGACGTCCCGGAGGTAGCGAGCGCCGTCGAGCGGGTGAAAGCCGGTCTTGGCAAGGTCGGGGGCATACCCGATGTCGTGGAGGACTGCCGCCGCTTCAAGCAGATCGGCATCCTCACCCAGGACGGGCGCGATCGTACGGGCCCGTTCGGCGACCCCCAAGCAGTGCTGCCAGCGCCGGGGCAGCGGCTCGGCAAGCAGCGACTCGGCGAGGGGGTAGGCCCACTCGGTCAGCTTCGACAAGCTACGAACGCTCCTCTCGAATCGGCGCGGCGCGGACCGTCCGCACCCTGCCTTGCCCACCACCAGCCAGCACGCCGGCCGCCTCCAACTTGTCGAGCGCCTTGGTCACGGTGGGCCGTGACACCCCGAACCGGGTGGCCAGGACGGAAGCGCTGGGGAAGGTTGCCCCTGCTTCGAGCCCCTCATCCGTGATGATCGCAGCGATCCGTTCGTCCAACGGGCGCCGGTCGGCCGACTCGCCCGCCCGCACGACACGCCACCGCCCACCGGGCACAGGTTCAGCGACGCCATCGCGTTGGAGTACACCGAAGGCGCGCAGGGCGACTCCCCGCGAGATCTTGTAGTCGCGCACGAGATCAGCAGCAGACGGGAGCTCCGTCATGCCCGGGTCCGCCTCGATGCGGGCCTTCAGCGCATCGGCGATCTTCAGGAAGGTACCCCGGGGGCTGGCCTGTTCTGCCACGCGCTCTCCCTCTCGGTCAGCCAATCGTCCTACCCCAGCTTCCCACGCTGGCCCGTCAGCTTGATGGGACCTTCTCTGCCTCATCAAGGCGGCTCGCTCCGCTCACCGCGCGCGGCCCGGCCCCCGGCCGGGCCTGCGCTCCTGCCTTCGTCCCGCTCCAGCCCGGCCGGCGCCCGGGCCGCGCGCACAGCCATCAGCCACCTGATACCGGAGAAGGGGTACGTCGTGGCTGGGGCGGTCGGCTCCGCGATTTTAGGCAGCCACTTTGGCGCGAGCCTCGAAGATCATGGCCCCAACGTCGTGCTTTACCGGGCAGGTCCACAGACTGCCCGACGCGCCGGAAGCTTACGGGGCCATGATCACTCGCGCCAAAGCAGCTCCAGCCCAAAGGCGCTGCGCCGACCGCGTGGGCGCAGATGGCGTGCGTCATCTTGCTGGTCGTTGGGTCTTCGGTCGGGAGCGACGACCCCACCTGAGCGCCAACGCCCAACTGGTCGCGCCTTCCGCCATCAATGGTCAAAACTTCTTCATGCCACGGCTCGCCTTCTTGTAATCGGCGAATGACCCTCTTCCGAAATTGTTGCGCCGGTCCGCAGCGGCCGATGGTCCAGGATGCATGGCTTGAGATCAACGCATGATGTCCGAGATCCGCTGGTCTTCACAGGAGAGTCACATGTAGCGTCGCCTTTCCAAGCAAGAAATCGACCACCAACGACCAGGGGGAAACATAGTGCGCGCGGGAAGATTTTTTGCGATCGCCGGGACGGCTTTCACTCTCTCCGTATTTACGCTTGGACCGGCCCAAGCGGATGACGGAGGGGCCCAGCTGGGCAATGTCCGAGTAGAGTCTGCCGACGGGGACAGTGTCGGGGGGTGGATGTCTCAGGAGTACATCCAGGCGCACCCAGACCAGGCGGCAGCGGTGGGAATCGTCGCCCATCCGGACTCGGCATTCAAATGCCAGTGGAACACCTGCCTGGATGTGTACGGGTCGGGGCTTCGGGTCAAGCAAATGAATACCTCGTCCTTCGGTAACGAGGGCTGCATTAGCCCCCACTACCACAAGAACTGGGGATACCTGTACGACGGGCACAACGTCTGCCCGGACGGAAAGGGGCCCGGCGTCTACTGGTACTACTACAAGAGGCCGCGCACGTTCGCTGACGGTGACGTGGTGAGCGTCCAGTGGGACCGAATCGCCGGACAGCCGGAAGCCCTGATCCACAGCTAGCCCGTCGCTGTCGACACAGTTAAGGTGCGGTGTGGCCCCGGTGCAGGGGTCACACCGCACGGGGAAGGACAGACAGTGGGCGCCATCGACAATCTTGCCGAAGTGTTGACGGGGCAGTGCAAGGACCTGCGATGGGTGGTGCGCGCTGGCCTAGTGAAGAAAAACTTGTTTGTTACCCACCTTATCGTGCTCCGCGCTGATCGAATCATCGATAGTGGGGGTGGTTCGGGACCGGCCGTCTTGGATTCCTTGGTGGAATTTTCCTATGGATGCTCCGACGGTGTGCCAATGTCTGTGGTTGCGCGCTGTTCGCCTGAGGTCGATCGCCTAATTGCCGTTACGAATGGCGATCGAGAAGTGTCGATGACGCTCTCTGATCCGATGGAAGAATTCGGTGTGCGTTTCGCTGCATGCATCTTGCCGTCTGGTAGCCAACTCGCGCGGGTGTACGCGACTTCACATGATGTCGTGGTTTTCGAAAGTGCAGTCCGCCCCATTCGCGGCACCTAGATGTAACCGGCTGATTTGGGAGCGGGTGGTCGTGAACTATGAAGGCGGAACTCATCTCCTCGCTCAAGGTAGCCGCGTATCGTCCCTATCATGAGTACTGGCCTTAATGACGTCGTGACGTTGACGATTTGGGTCGATGACTGGCAGATCCAGTGCTGCGGAACGAACTTCGCGCCTGGGGACGTTGTCTCCTGGGCGCTGCTGGAGGTCGATTCGGAGGACTACGCCGACGTTGTCGGGAGCGAACGTGCGGATGAGATCGACTTCCGCGAGGAGCATCACGGCCAGGAGGAGGGGCATGTACCCACCTCCGTGGAGGTGCTGTCGATCGCTGAGGTCCACTGCCGTTACGAGGTACCCCCGGGCGCCATGGACAGAGTGAACCACCCCGTTCCGGGCACGACTGTGGTGGTTCCGGTCAATAGGGCGGATGGGTGGGCACAGGCCCGGCCGGACGTTCGTTTCGCGGGCTACCTGGTGACCGCCCGACGTATCACAGACCTGCCGGAAGGCGCGGTTGCTCGCGGTCAATGAGGAAACCGGCGGGAGAGGCTTCGGGCCCCGTTCGCTGTGCAGCAGCGCAGTACCGCAGCCCCAGCAACCGGCCTCGTCCACCAATGTTCTTCCATGGCCTCGGCGCGGCCGGTATGGGCCTCCCTGACCTATCTCTCTAGAGCTACGGATCAGAAGTTGGCCGTGCCCCACCCGTGCCCGATCGTGCGGGAAGCCCCGGGGAACCACGGGGACGAGCGGGCACCGCGCAGCGGAACGCCCCCCGACCGTATTACCTGGTCAGGGGCCGTTCTCGCTGGCGGTGGGTGTGGGATTTGAACCCACGGTGACTTGCGCCACGACGGTTTTCAAGATCGCGTCCATTGGGTCATGAGTAGAAGTTCGCCCAGTACTCCTCGTGACTCTTGGTGAAGTCGGCCGGACGTTCCCGTCGCAGCACCTCGTAGCGTGCGACGTAGGCGTCGAGGGCTTCATGCAGAGAGCAGCCTAGGCGATCACGTAGCGCCTTCAGCCCGAGGATGATCCGCCCTGCGACGATCATGTCGTCGGTCACACCTGCATCCGTCTCGCTGTTGCCAGGACCCATAGGGTGATCACACCCCAGCCCCCACAGCCAGGTCAACGCGTTATCCCGCGTTGTTTCTGGGCCGTCCCTGGGCCGTCCGACACCGACCAATGTCGACAAGCGACGACAGGCGACACGCACATCAGCGCAGGTCAACCCAACGCTCCACGAGGCCAGTCGACTTGAGCACTCACTGAAACCAGTTCTAGTTATAGTGGGCAATGGCCATGGGCCGGCGGGTGGAGGGGTGGAGGGCAGATGGTGAGGACGTTCGAGCACGGTGGGGGCGTACGGGCCGTGGCCGTGCCCATCCCGGACAACCCCCTCGGGCACACGCTGGTCTACGTCGTGGCGACCGACCGCGGCCCGGTGCTGGTCGACACCGGCTGGGACGATCCGGCGTCCTGGGACACGCTCGTGGCGGGACTGGCCGCGTGCGGTACGGCGGCGGAGGAGGTGTACGGCGTCGTCATCACGCATCACCACCCGGACCACCACGGCCTGTCCGCCAGGGTCCGCGAGGCCTCCGGCGCCTGGGTCGCGATGCACGCCGCCGACACCGCGGTCGTACGGCGCACCCGGGAGGCCCGGCCGGAGCGCTGGTTCACCTACATGAGTGCCAAACTCGCGGCCGCGGGCGCCCCGGAGGAACACCTGGTGCCGCTGCGCACCCCCCGCGCCCTGCCCGGCCTCTCCCCTGCGCTCCCGGACCGGGAGATAGTCCCCGGCGAGTTCCTCGACCTGCCCGGCCGCAGACTGCGCGCGATCTGGACCCCGGGCCACACACCGGGCCACGTCTGCCTGCACCTGGAGGAGCAGCATCCGGACCGTCGGCTTCCGGGGCACGGGAGGCTGTTCAGCGGGGACCACCTCCTGCCGCGGATCACCCCGCACATCGGCCTGTACGAGGACCCCGACGACACGACCGTCACCGACCCGCTCGGCGACTACCTCGACTCCCTGGAGCGGGTCGGCCGCCTCGCACCCGCCGAGGTCCTCCCCGCGCACCAGCACGCCTTCACCGACGCTCCGGGCCGGGTACGGGAGTTGCTCGCCCATCACGAGGAGCGCCTGGCCGGTCTGCTCGCCCTGCTCGCCGAGCCGCTCACGCCCTGGCAGCTGGCCGAGCGCATGGAGTGGAACCGCCCCTGGGCCGAGATCCCCTACGGCTCCCGGAACATCGCCGTCTCGGAGGCCGAGTCCCATCTGCGCCGCCTGGTCAAGCAGGGCCGGGCGGAGGCGGTGGCGGGGAGTGAGCCCGTGGCTTACGTGGCGGTGTAGAGCCTGGAGGGTGGTGTGGTGCAGGGCCGCGCGGTGGGGAAATGGTTCGCCGCGTGGCGAGGAAATGGTTCGCCGTACGACGGGCTCGCCTGTTACACAGCCCCATGGACCCCTTGGAGCTGCTTCTCGCCGAGCGTGCCTGTGAGCGCGTGATCGTCGACTTCGTCCACCGGCTCGACCTCGGTGAACCGGACTCCGTGGCCGAGCTGTTCACCGAGGACGGCACCTGGGAGTGGCCCCCGCCGGGGGACGGGCGCCGGATCCGGGGGCGGGAGGCCCTGGGCATGTACTTCGGCTCCCGCCCCGCCGACCGGCTCTCCCGCCGCCTGATGTCCAACGTGCTGGTCACGGTGACCGGCCCGGACACGGCGACCGGCACCGCGTACTTCACGACGTACCGCGTCGACGACTACCGGGCCGGCGGCCCCGTCCCCGCCGGACCGCCCGTCCAGGTGGGTCACTACGAGGACGTCTTCCGCAGGGTCGACGGCTCGTGGCTGATCGCCTCCCGCACCCTGCACCTGCCCTTCGGCGGCCCGACCCCGACGGTCGCCGGGGGACTCACCGAAAGGCCAGCTTCCTGATCAACTCCTCGGCCGGGCCCAGTAGTTCGACCTCGCGCCCGCTCATCGTCGGGTTGGCCGCCCGGCGCCTGCGGGCCTCGGCCAGGCCGGACCCGGTCAGTTCGGAGGGGTCGGCCAGCAGCGCGGAGAGCAGGGCCTGGGCCGGACCGGCGAGGGGCGTGCCGCCCACGGCGACCTGGGCGAGGATCACCGCCGACATGCCCCAGTCCAGCCCGGGATGACCGTCCTCGGTCTGGGACCAGTCGATCACCCTGGGCCCGTCCGGGGTCAGCATCACGTTGTCCGGGTGCAGATCCAGGTGCAGCACCCGGGCCTCCGGCCGGGTCGCGTCCCGACCGGGTACGGCGTGCAGCCGACGCAGCAGACCGGCGAGCAGAGCGCCCGCCTCCTGCACGCCGACCCGCCCCTCCCCGAGGGCGTCGAGCAGGGTGGGCCCGGACAGCCGCTCCAGCACCAGCTCGGTGCGTGAGCCGGTGGGCCGTACCCGGGGTGCCGGATAGCCGTGCTGCCGGACGTACGCCATCACGGCACCCTCGGCGGCCGCGTCCCCCCAGCCCTCCCGGTCGCGGCGCAACACCCAGGCGTCGTCGATCTCGTACACGTCGGCCGAGCGGCCGGAACCCAGCAGTCTCCCCGTCTCCGTCATGATCGTGACCCTAGTCACCGCGACCGCGTGTGCACAGCCACTCCTCAGGCCGCTCGGGGCGGCCGGTAAAGTGGCGGGGTCGTCATCACACCCGTACGGGGGGAAGCCGGTGCAATTCCGGCGCTGACCCTCCCCCAACTCTCGGCTTCGCTCGAGCCGGGGGGACCCCCATCCGTGAGCCGCCGCCAGGCGGTGAGCCGGACCGCCCCGGACGGACGTTGACCGGCTCGCGTGCGCCGGCGGTCCGCCGTGCACGGCACCGTCGAGGTTCACGGAGCCGAGCCGCCCGGGGTGTCTCCCGTGCGCTGCCCGGCTCCCCCGCAGGAGAGGCAGTCGCCGACCATGAACGTCCGCCGCAGTGCCGCGGCTCTCGCCGCCGTAGGCGTGCTGGCCGCCGCCGCGCCCGCCACGGCCGCCGGCCAGTCCCCTTCTCCCTCTGCGAAGGCCGCGATCCCGTCCGGGCTGTACGGCACCTCCGACCCGACCTACGACGGCGTGTGGCGCCAGTCGCTGACGCTCATCGCCCAGCGGACCCTCGGCTACCGGCCGGCGGCGAAGGCCGTGGACTGGCTCGCCGGCCAGCAGTGCGCGAACGGCGCCTTCGCCGCGTTCCGCGCCGTCCCCGCCAAGGCCTGCGACGGCAAGGCCATGGTGGACACCAACAACACGGGCGCCGCGGTCCAGGCCCTGAAGGCCGTCGGCGGGCACGACGACGCCGTCGAAAAGGCGGTGGCCTGGCTGAAGTCCGTGCAGAACAAGGACGGCGGCTGGGGCTACTCGCCCGGCGGGGCCAGCGACACCAACTCCACCTCCGTCGTCATCGGCGCGCTGACGGCGGTGGGCACGGATCCCGCGTCCGTGCGGAAGGCGGGCAAGTCCCCCTACGACCTGCTGGCCGCCATGGCCCTGCCCTGCGACCGGGACGGCGGCGGCGCCCTCGCCTACCAGCCGGACAAGAAGGGCACGTTGGCCGCCAACGCGGACGCCACGGCGGCCGGGGTGCTCGGCGCCCTCGGCAAGGGGTTCGTGGCCGAAGCCGGCCAGGCGCCCGCCAAGGACACGTGCGCCAAGGCAGGCCGTCCGGCGCAGGTCGCGGACAACGCCGGCGCCTACCTCGCGGCAGCCGTCGGCAAGACCGGACACCTGCAGTCCGCGCTGCCCGGCGCCAAGGACCAGCCGGACTTCGGCAACACCGCGGACACCGTGGTCGCGCTCGCCGCGGACGGCCGGATGGAGCAGGCGAAGAAGGCGTACGACTGGCTGCAGAAGAACGCCGGGCACTGGGCGGCGCAGAGCGGTCCGGCGGCGTACGCCCAGCTGATCCTCGCCGCGCACGCGGTCGGCGCCCAGCCCGGTGACTTCGGCGGCACCAGCCTGGTCCGGTCCCTCAACGAGCTCGGCCCGCTCCCGCAGATGGCGGCGACCGGGCACCAGCAGGAGACCAAGTCCGACGGCGGCTCCGGCTTCGGCGTCTGGTGGTTCGTCGGCGTCTGCCTCGTCGCGGGCATCGGCGTCGGCTTCCTGCTCAGCGGCCGGAAGAAGCGGCAGCCGTGAGGGCCGTCCGCCGCACCGCGAGCCTGCTGTGCGCCGCGCTCGTCCTGCTGGCCGGGGCGGGTCAGGCGCAGGCCGCCGGGTATCGCTACTGGTCCTTCTGGGAGCGCTCGGGCGGGCGCTGGACGTATGCCACGCAGGGTCCGTCGACCGCCCGCCCCGGCGACGGCGCGGTGGAGGGCTTCCGCTTCGCGGTGAGCGAGGACTCGGCGGACGCGAGCCGGCCGCGCGGGGCGGCGGATTTCGGCACGATCTGTTCGGGTACGCCCGCCAGGTCCGGTACGAAGCGGGTGGCTCTCGTCCTCGACTTCGGCACCCCCGCGGACGCGCCGTCCGGCGAGACGCCGCCGGCCCGCCGCACGGCCTGCGCGCGGATCCCGGCCGACGCGACGACCGCCGATGCCCTGGCGGCCGTCGCCCCGCCCCTGCGCTACGACACCAACGCCCTGCTGTGCGCGATCGCCGGGTATCCGAAGAAGGGGTGCGGGGAACAGGTTTCGGCGTCCTCGGGCAAGAAGGCCCCGGCGAAGACCGGCAGTTCGGACAGCGGGCCTTCTCTGGGGTTGCCGATCGGTGCGGGGGTGGTCGTCCTCCTGGGCGGCGCGGCGGTGTGGCAGTTCCGACGGCGACGCGATGACTCCGTCTGACGGCGTCGGCGCCCCTTCGGGGCGCTCACGCACCGCTGTTCACCCCGGTGCCTGGTGGCTCTGGGCGCTGGGCCTCGGCACGGCCGCCACCCGCACCACCAACCCCCTCCTCCTCGCCCTCCTCATAGCGGCCTCCGCCTACGTCGTGGCGACGCACCGCACCGACACCCCCACCGCCCGCGCCTACCCCGCCTTCGCCCGACTCGCCCTCGCCGTCCTCCTCATCCGCCTCCTCTTCGCGGTGGCGCTGGGCTCCCCCATCCCCGGCACCCACGCCCTCCTCACGCTCCCCGAGGTCCCCCTCCCCCACTGGGCGCAGGGCATCCGCCTGGGCGGAAAGGTCACGGCGGAGGCGCTCGTCTTCGCCGTCTACGACGGGCTCAAGCTGGCCACCCTTCTGATCTGCGTCGGCGCGGCCAACGCGCTCGCCGCCCCCGCCCGCCTCCTGAAGTCCCTCCCCGGCGCCCTGTACGAGACCGGCGTCGCCGTGGTCGTCGCGCTCACCTTCGCCCCGCACCTGATCGCCGACGTCCAGCGGCTGCGCGCCGCCCGCCGGCTGCGCGGCCGCCCGGACAGGGGCCTGCGGGGCCTGCTCCAGGTCGGACTGCCGGTGCTGGAGGGCGCGTTGGAGCGCTCGGTCGCGCTCGCCGCCGCGATGGAGGCCCGCGGCTACGGCCGCACCGTCGAGGTTCCGGCCCGCATCCGCCGTACGACGGCCGCGCTCACCCTCGGCGGCCTGCTCGGCGTGTGCGCGGGAACGTACGGGCTGCTCACCGCGGAGGGCGGCACCTACGGCATCCCGCTGCTGCTCGCCGGTGTCGTCGCCGCCCTCGCGGGGCTGCGCCTCGGCGGCCGGCGTTCGCTGCGCACCCGGTACCGGCCGGACCCGTGGGACGTACGGGCCTGGCTGGTCACCGGCTCCGGCGCCGCGGTCGCCGCGCTGCTCGGCCTGGCCGCCGCCCACGACCCGGACGGGCTGCACCCGGGCGTCGTCCCCCTCGTCGCCCCCACCCTCCCCCTGTGGCCCGCCGCGGCGATCCTCCTCGCCCTCCTGCCCGCCTTCGTCGTCCCCAAAGACCCCAAGGACCCCAAGGAGCCGTCGTCGTGATCCGCTTCGAGGATGTCAGCGTGACGTACGACGGTGCGGCCGAACCGACCGTCCAAGGCGTCGACTTCGAGGTGCCGGAGGGTGAACTCGTGCTGCTCGTCGGTCCGTCCGGGGTCGGCAAGTCGACCGTGCTCGGCGCGGTGAGCGGTCTCGTGCCGCACTTCACCGGCGGCACCCTGCGCGGCCGTGTCACGGTGGCGGGCCGGGACACCCGCACCCACAAGCCGCGCGAACTCGCCGACGTGGTCGGCACGGTGGGCCAGGACCCGCTCGCCCACTTCGTGACCGACACCGTGGAGGACGAACTCGCCTACGGCATGGAGTCGTTGGGCCTCGCCCCGGAGGTGATGCGGCGCCGGGTCGAGGAGACCCTCGACCTGCTGGGACTGGCCGGACTGCGCGACCGCCCGATCGCCACGCTCTCCGGGGGCCAGCGGCAGCGGGTCGCGATCGGCTCGGTCCTCACCCCGCACCCACAGGTGCTGGTCCTGGACGAGCCGACCTCGGCCCTGGACCCGGCCGCCGCGGAGGAGGTCCTGGCGGTGCTCCAGCGCCTGGTGCACGACCTCGGCACGACGATCCTGATGGCCGAGCACCGCCTTGAGCGTGTCCTTCACTACGCCGACAGGGTTGTGCTCCTCCCAGCCCCGGGCGAGCCACCGGTCGTCGGCACCCCGCCGGAGGTGATGGCCGTCTCCCCCGTCTTCCCCCCGGTGGTGGACCTGGGCCGCGTGGCCGGCTGGAACCCCCTCCCCCTGACGGTCCGGGACGCCCGCCGCCAAGCCGGTCCCCTGCGAGAACGCCTGGCCGCGTGCGCCGCGGCGGGTCACGCCGCCGCAGCTGCGGGCAGTCGTGCCGCTGGGGCGGCACGGGTGGGCGGTGGGGGTCCCCCCGCTCGAGCGAAGTCGAGAGTGGGGGAGGCACCCCGCCAGCGCGGGCAAGCGACCGAACCCCCGGCTGGCACCAGCACAGGCCGCCGCCTCCGGTTCCGTCGCCGCCCCGCCTCCCCCACCCCCGAACTCCGGCAACCGCACATCGCCGAAGTCCACTCCCTCTCCGTCCGCCGCTCCCGCATCACCGCCCTGCGCCACCTGGACCTCACCGTCACCCCCGGCGAGACCATCGCCCTCATGGGCCGCAACGGCGCCGGAAAGTCCACCCTGCTCGGCTCCCTGGTCGGACTGGTGACCCCCACCACAGGAACCGTCACCGTCGGCGGGGCCGAACCCCACCGCACCGCACCCCCCGACCTCGTACGGCGCGTCGGCCTGGTCCCCCAGGAACCGCGGGACCTCCTCTACGCCGACACGGTCGCCGAGGAATGCGCGGCGGCCGACCGGGACGCGGGAGCCGAGCCGGGGACCTGCCGGGCGCTGGTCTCCGAGCTGTTGCCGGGGATCACGGACGACACCCACCCCCGCGACCTGTCCGAGGGGCAGTGTCTGGCGCTCGCCCTGGCCGTCGTGCTGACCGCCCGGCCGCCCCTCCTCCTGCTGGATGAGCCGACGCGCGGCCTGGACTACGCGGCCAAGGCGCGCCTGGTGAGAGTGCTGCGCGGCCTCGCCGCGGAGGGGCACGCGATCGTCCTGGCCACGCACGACGTGGAACTGGCGGCCGAGATCGCGCACCGGGTGGTCCTGCTCGCCGAGGGAGAGGTCATAGCCGACGGGCCGACGGCGCAGATCGTCGTCTCCTCGCCGTCCTTCGCGCCGCAGGTGACGAAGATCCTCGCCCCGCAGCAGTGGCTCACCGTCGCCGAAGTACGGCAGGCCCTCGCATGAGGGCCGCCCGCCTGCACGCCGTCCGTCTCGGCCCCCGCTCCCTAGCCGCCCTCGCGCTGGTCAGCGCGGTCGGTGTGGTCGCCTTCGGCTGGCCCTTCCTCGCGCCGCCCGCCTCGCAGCTGAGCGCGCACGCCCAGGACGCGCCCTGGCTCTTCGCGGGCCTGCTCCTCCTCCTGGTCGCGGTCGTGGCGGCGACGATCTCCGAGTCGGATCTCGGGCCGAAGGCCGTGGCCATGCTGGGCGTGCTCGCCGCGACGGGGGCTGCGCTGCGGCCGATCGGCGCGGGTACGGCGGGCATCGAGCCGATGTTCTTCCTGATGGTGCTCAGCGGGCGGGTGCTGGGCCCCGGCTTCGGCTTCGCCCTGGGCTCGGTGACGATGTTCGCGTCCGCCCTGCTCACCGGCGGGGTCGGGCCGTGGCTGCCGTTCCAGATGCTGGCGATGGGCTGGTTCACGATGGGCGCCGGGCTGCTGCCGGGCCCCATCCGGCTGCGGGGCCGTACGGAAGTCGCGCTGCTCGCGGCCTACGGCTTCCTCGCCGCCTTCGCCTACGGCACGGTCATGAATCTGGCCGGCTGGCCGTTCATGGGGGCCGCCGCCTCGGACATCTCCTTCGACGCCCATGCTTCCGTCCCCGCCAACCTGGCCCGTTTCGTCGCCTACTGCCTGGCCACCTCGCTGGGCTGGGACCTGGGCCGGGCCCTGTGCACGGTGGTGCTGACCCTCTTCCTCGGCCCTGCCGTGCTGCGCGCGCTGCGCCGGGCCACACGGCGGGCCGCCTTCGAGACCGCGGTCACATTCGGCGCTCCGAAATGCGCACAAAACGGATCCGACACTTCACACAGTGCGAGCGGGCCGGTGAAGCACCCCACATGACGCACGTCACCTACGACGCCAGGTCGTAGTGCGAAATGTCCGATACGCCCTTAAGTGCATCCCTGCTGACCTGCGGTTTGCGACCCAGGTCACAGAGTCGGCGAATCCCACCCATCCGGCCACAACTAGTAAAAGGGGTCATTGCGGACGGCTTTCCGGGCTGCTTCTCTGGACGACGTCGCCAGGCACCACGAGCCCTCGGGCCGCGGTGCCGACGCATGAGGCCACAGCGCGTGGCCCGTCCCATGCGGGCGATCCCCTGTCCCCGACGCAAGAGGTACTCCGTGTCCGTCTCCTTCATCCGCCGCATCGCTTCCCCGAAGAAGGCCCTCACCACCGCCGCCGTGGCCGCCGCCACCGCCGGCCTGGCTCTGACCGCGGCGCCCGCCCAGGCCGCCCCCGCGTCGGCCTCCTCCGCTCAGGCGATCGCGCACAAGATGATCCCGGACGCCGCGCAGTTCAACGCGTTCAGCAAGATCGTCTCCCACGAGAGCGGTTGGAACCCGTCCGCCACCAACAGCTCCACCGGCGCCTACGGCCTGGTCCAGGCCCTGCCGGCCTCCAAGATGGCCTCCGCCGGCGGCGACTGGAAGACGAACCCGGCCACCCAGATCAAGTGGGGCCTGGACTACATGAAGTCGCGGTACGGCAGCCCGGAGAAGGCCTGGGCCTTCTGGCAGGCCAACGGCTGGTACTGAGCCGTCCGCACCGCG
The DNA here is from genome assembly GCF_053597455.1 of Streptomyces sp. NPDC001393. NCBI lineage: Bacteria > Bacillati > Actinomycetota > Actinomycetes > Kitasatosporales > Streptomycetaceae > Streptomyces > Streptomyces sp. NPDC001393. The sequence continues at coordinate 382,329 of NZ_JBSFIH010000001.1, read as the reverse complement.
CCCCGCAGCCGCTGAAGGCGGCGGCCCCCGATCCCCGGGCCGCCGCCTTCGGCGTTCCCTCGTCCCCACGTGGTCAACTGGGGCGGTGAGCGCAGCGGAAGAGACACCGGCGGAGGAGACGTACGACCGCGAGGCGCGCGGGCTGCGGCTGGTGATCGTACTGCTGGCCCTGACGGTGGTCAGCGGGCTGATCGACGCCGTCAGCTATCTGGGCCTGGGCCGGGTCTTCACCGCGAACATGACCGGCAACGTGGTCGTCCTCGGCTTCGCGGCGGCGGGCGCGCCCGGCTTCTCCGTCCCGCACACGGCGACCTCGCTGGGGTGTTTCCTGCTGGGCGCGGTGACCGGCGGCCGGCTGGCGGCACGCGCCGGCAAAAACTCGCGCCGCACCTGGACCCGCCTCACGCTGGCCGCCGAAGCGGTCCTGGTGGCCCTGTCGGCGGCGGTCGCCTTCGCCTGGCCGCACGCCACCGGCACGGTCTACGCCCTGATCGCCCTCACGGGGTATGCGATGGGCCTGCGCAACGCGACGGTCCGCAAGCTGGGCGTCGCCGACCTGACGACCACCGTGCTGACCATGACCCTGACCGGCCTGGCCTCCGAGTCCCGTCTCGGCGACGCCACCGGCCACCGCTCACCGCGCCGTACGGCCTCGGTGATCGCCATGTTCGTCGGCGCCTGCCTGGGCGCCTGGCTGGTCCTGCACCACGGACTGGGCATCCCGCTGCTGATCGCGGCGGTGGCGTCGGGCGTGCTGGCGGCCCTGACATCCGGCCGCGAGTAAGCGACACGACCTCGGGGGAGGCAGGAACGGGGCGTTGGGGTAGGGGTGCTCCTGCCTCCCTCGGGGTGGGCCGACCCGCCGGGTCAGCCGGTGGTGACCTGGAGTTCCTTGACCCCGTTGATCCAGGCCGAGCGCAGTCGCCGGGGCGCCTCGGCCAGCCGCAGCTGAGGCATCGCGTCGGCGAGCGCGTTGAAGATCAGGTCGATCTCCAGGATCGCCAGGGACTTGCCGAGGCAGTAGTGCGGCCCGCCACCGCCGAAGCCGAGGTGGGGGTTGGGGTCGCGGGTGATGTCGAAGGCGTCGGGGTCGGTGAAGACCTCGGGGTCGTGGTTGGCGGAGGCGTAGAACAGCCCGACGCGATCGCCCTTCCTGATCCGGACCCCGCCCAGTTCCGTGTCCTGTGTGGCCGTCCGCTGGAAGGCGTTGACCGGGGTCGCCCAGCGCACGATCTCCTCGGCCGTCGTCCCCGGCCGCTCCCGCTTGAACAGCTCCCACTGCTCGGGATGGGTGAGGAAGGCGTGCATGCCGTGGGTGATGGCGTTACGGGTGGTCTCGTTCCCGGCGACCGCCAGCATCAGCACGAAGAAGCCGAACTCGTCGGAGTTCAGGTTGCCCTCGTCCTCCGCCGCGACGAGGGTGGTGACGATGTCGCGGGCGGGGCACCGCTTCCGCTCGGCGGCCATGTTCATCGCGTAGGCGATGATCTCGGCGGCCGACTCGGCGCCCACCTCCTCGGTGATGGCGTACTCGGGATCGTCGTAGGCGATCATCCGGTTGGACCAGTCGAAGATCTTGGCCCGGTCCTCCTGGGGTACGCCGATCAGCTCGGCGATGGCCTGCAGGGGCAGTTCGCAGGCGACCTCCGTGACGAAGTCGAACGGGCCCGAGCGGGCCCTGGCTCCCTCGACGATCGCCTCGGCACGCGCCCGGAGCCGGTCCTCCAGGGCGCGGATGGAACGTGGCGTGAAGCCGCGCTGCACGATCTGCCGCACCCGCGTATGTTCCGGAGGATCCATGTTGAGCAGGATCAGCCGCTGTGCGTCGATCGCGTCGCGCTCGATGTGCTCGTTGAAGCGGATGATCGCGGTGTTGACGGTGGAGGAGAACAGTTCCGGGTGCGTGGAGACGTACCTGACGTCCGCGTGCCGGGTCACGGCCCAGTAGCCGGTGTCGGCGAAACCCGCGAGCCCGTGGGGCTGCGGGATCCAGCGGACCGGCTCGGTGCGGCGCAGCTCGGCGAACTCCGGGAGGGGCACACGGTGGTGCAGCAGGTCGGGGTCGGTGAAGTCGAACCCGTCGGGCAGCGCGGGGCAGTGCATCGGCGGCTCCCGTCCGTTCTGACGGACCATCAGCTGGTGCTGTGAACGTAGTAACGGGTTCTACAACTCGCAAGAGGTGCGACACCCTCAATCCGCTGCACGACCCTTGCGGTGATGGACATCACGTCAGCAAACTGCCCTGAGAACTAGTACGCGTTCTAGTTCTGCACGTTCCGGAGGAGAGCCCTCGGAGAGGACCCGCACCCATGGCCGCCGAACCCGTGATCGTCGAAGCCGTCCGCACCCCGATCGGCAAGCGCGGCGGCGCGCTCGCCAACCTGCACCCCGCCTATCTCCTGGGCGAGACCTACCGTGAACTCCTCGGCCGCACCGGCATCCCCGCCGACGCGGTGGAGCAGATCGTCGGCGGCACGGTCACCCACGCCGGCGAACAGTCCATGAACCCCGCGCGCACGGCCTGGCTGACCATGGGGCTGCCGTACGAGACGGCGGCGACGACGGTCGACTGCCAGTGCGGCTCCTCCCAGCAGGCCTCGCACATGGTGGCCAACATGGTCGCGGGCGGCGTCATCGACGTCGGCATCAGCTGCGGCGTCGAGGCCATGAGCCGGGTCCCGCTGGGATCGGGGTCCAAGCATGGCCCCGGCAAGCCGTTCCCGGACGAGTGGAACGTCGACCTGCCGAACCAGTTCGAGGCGGCCGAACGCATCGCCCGGCACCGGGGGTTGAGCAGGGAGGACGTGGACAGGCTGGGCCTGCTCTCCCAGGAGCGGGCGGCCCTCGCCTGGGCCGAGGAACGCTTCAAGCGGGAGACCTTCGCCGTGCAGGTGCCGACGACCGAGGATGAGCAGCACGCCGGTCAGGGCATGTGGCGGCTCGTGGACAAGGACGAGGGCCTGCGGGACACGTCCATGGAGGCGCTGGCCCGCCTGAAGCCGGTGATGCCGACGGCCGTCCACACGGCGGGCAACTCGTCGCAGATCTCGGACGGTGCGGCGGCCATCATGTGGGCGTCCAAGCGGATGGCGCGGGCACTGAAGCTGAAGCCGAGGGCGCGGATCGCCGCCCAGGCGCTGGTGGGCGCCGACCCGCACTTCCACCTGGACGGCCCGATCGACGCGACCCGCGCGGTGCTGGGCAAGGCGGGCATGTCCCTGAAGGACATCGACCTGGTCGAGATCAACGAGGCGTTCGCGTCCGTGGTGCTGAGCTGGGCCCAGGTCTTCGAACAGGACCTGGACAAGGTCAACGTGAACGGCGGTGGGATCGCACTGGGTCACCCGGTCGGCGCGACCGGCGCCCGCCTGATCACCACCGCCCTGCACGAACTGGAGCGCACGGACAAGGAGTTCGCGCTGATCACCATGTGCGCGGGCGGTGGACTGGCCACCGGGACGATCATTCAGCGGCTGTAGCGGCCCAGTTCACGAAGGTGGTGAAGGCGGCGGGGTCGAGGGTGAGGATCGGTCCCGCCGGGGTCTTTGAGTCGCGGACAGAGATGCTGGCGGGGGCTTCGGCGATCTCGACGCAATCACCGCCCTGGTCTCCGCTGTAGCTGGACTTACGCCAGATGCTCTCCATAGCGGTCCTCCATCACCTCTCGGATCAGCCCCGCCGAGTCCTTGATCGAGAGCGCGGCGGCTCGTAGATGATCGTAACGGAGCGAGCAGTCCTTGACGGTGTCCGGGTTGGCGGTCGTATGCCCGCTGCCGTACCCCTCGGTATAGACGATGCTCGGATCGCCCACGAAGCGGTAGACGTTGAACGAGCCTTGCAGGCCTGGGTGCTCGCCGACCGAGTAAGGCAGGATCTGGACATTGATCCGTGGGTCGTCCTCGAAGGTCAACAGGTAGGCCAGTTGCTCACGCATGACCTTGTCACCGCCGATCTCCTGATGCAGCGCGGCCTCGCTGAGGACCATCCAGAAGACGGGCGGCTCCTCCTTCTCGAAGATGCGCTGACGAGCGAGCCGAACGGCCACGCGGTCCCCCAGTTTGTCCTGGTCCAGCACTCCGAGTACCGCTCGTACATAGGACGGGGACTGAAGCAGCCCGTGAATCAACTGGGCCTGAAACGTGCAGATCTCAACCGCCCGCACCTCCAGCTCCGCCACCTGCTGGAACCACGCCGGAAGCTGACTGCGCATCACCAGTGGGTGGAGTCGGGTCAGTAACCCTCCCGTGCACAGCGCGGCATCCGACCGCTGGCTGAAGTCCAGCGTCGGCAGCTTCCGGGCCGTCTCCACCTGGCCGACCATCGACCCCGTGTAGTTGATGACGTCCCCGAACTGCCTCTGTGTGAGCCCCGCCCCCTCACGGTACCGGCGCAACTCGAAGCCGTAGTAGTCGAGCGGCGAGGCGCTCGGGTCGAGGGTGTTGATGTTCACCACGGCAAGTCCCCTCTCGAACCAGTTGTGTTCAAGGCGTAGCACAGCGTAGTGATCCGAGGTCAGCCTCGTCCTGTGAACCTCAACATTCCCCACACCCCCCAGTACCGCATGAACCTCACCGTCGGCGAGCACTCGGTGCACCACATCCGCCGTATCGTCCGCTCGCTGCTGCACGAGTGGCAGCTGACGGAGCTGACGTTCGCCGTGGAGCTGGGCGTGAGTGAGCTGGTGACCAATGTCGTACGGCACGTGCCGGACCGCCGCTGCACGGTGCTGCTGGCGCGACAGACGGCGGGCGTACGGGTGGAAGTGACCGACGCCTATCGCGAACTCCCCTGTCTGACAACGCATGTTGACCCTGACTCGGAGGGCGGCCGGGGCCTGACCCTGCTCGATGCCGTGGTCGACAAGTGGGGCGTGTCAGCGGCTCTCGGCGGTGGAAAGACGGTCTGGTTCGAGTGCAGGGCCGAAGGGGCTTCCGCCCTGCGGTTTCTGGATCAGCCCGTGCCGTGACCAGCGCGCGTCACGGGGCGCCCCGCAGGTGCCGCAGCAGTGTCTCGAAGGCGGTCCAGCCCGCTGCCGACTCGCCGTCCCCCAGCGGGTAGTAGTAGCCCGGCCGGGCCGCGGTACCGAGCCGTACCGGGGCGGCGGTCAGCGGCGGCCGGGCGGCTGTGTCGGTACCCGCCTCGGCGACTTCGGCGGGGCCCAGGGCGAAACCGAACGGCACGGGTGGGCGTTCGAGGCACGGCGGCGCGGTGAGGTCCGCGCGGGCCTCGCGCAGTTGGGCGAGGAGGGTGCGCAGGCCGTGCCGCGCGGTGAGCTCGGCGGCCAGGTCCGCCACAGCGGACACCGGTGGCTTCTCGCCGTCGCGGAAGCCGACGGCGAGGGTGACGTCCTCCTCGACGCCGTCCGGCGTGCGCAGCACGCGCAGGGTGGCGAGGGCGGGCCGGTCGGCCGAGCCTACGACGATGGTCCAGGTCGGCTGGGGCGCGCGCTCGTACGCCAGATCGGTGAGGCCGCGCCGCGACCACGGCAGGTTGGCCGGTTCGGCGGTGCCCCAGCCGGTGGGGAGTTCGCCGGCGAGGGCCTGCCAGGCGGCCTCCAGGGCGCCGCCGAGGACCAGGTGTGCGTGAGGCTGGTGGACCGTGCGGAAGCTGAGGAGGAGCTGGCGCTCCCCGGTGCGGGTGACGTCCGCGAAGGCGGGGGCGACCGGTGCCTGGCCGTCGGCGTCCTTGACTGCGTCGAAGGCACCGTCCCGCCAGCGCAGGACGGCGCCGGACTGGCCGTCGTAGTAGCCGCAGTCGGGGTCCTGGACGACCCAGCGCATGGGCGGGCCACTGAGCACGGTGCTGGTGGGGAAGGAGAGCCGACAGTGGCGCGGCGTGACGATCTGGAGGGCGCGTTCGCTTGCGAGGGTGGCGCGCAGCGCTTCGGAGAGCCAGCTGGTCATGCCGATGACGGGCCGGTCCTGGAGCACCACGGCGACCTTGTCGGTGAGCACGTCGACGGCGGGCTGTGCGGCGGCGGGGGTGGGGACGGCCGTGATCTGGGAGGTGTCGACGGGGTGGGCCGGGTCATCGGCGCCGGGCGCGTCCGGCGGCCAGACGGTGCCGCCGAGCAGGGTGGCAAGGCGCGCGGCGAAGGCCCCCGCGAGCCGTTCGGCCTCGGGCACCGCGGTGGAGGCGCGGGCCTCGGTCCACCACTTCTGTTCGTCGTCGGCCCCCGTGGCACCGAGCAGTCGCTGCGCCTCCCCCGGCACATGGAGCAGCAGCGGGGCCTCGATCGAGACGAGGGGGCGGCCCTCCGCGTCACAGAGCTGGATGACCGCTCCTTCGGCGACGGACCGGACCTGGAGATCGGGACCGCCCGCGAGGAGGCCGGCCAGGACACTCCAGGCGTCCGGCATGCGGTCGGTCAGCGCGATCACGTCTTTGGTCATGCGGTGCCCCCGTGGTCCCCGTGGTCGGTCGTCGGTTCTTCGGCCAGTGCTGTCCGGGTGAGCCTGTTCGAAAGCGCACTCCCAGGTCTCTTTGGACGGTGAATCACACGGTGATTTCTCGAAGCCCCGCGAGCGGGTCCCGCCCGTTCTCTTTTACGTACTCGTTCCAACGGGACACAACTTTTCCGGAGGACGCCAGTGCATAGTAGTCCCAGAAATCGAGCAGGATCGCCAATGCCGTGTCCAGCGGGAATTCACCTTGCACATGCTCCAGGAAGTGGTTTTCGATCGCCACGCCCTGAGGACTGATGGTGGCGGTGAAGGCGTTTCCGTCCAGGTCTTCCGGAGTGAAACCGGGATCGGCCTGCGCCAACCTCACCAGGTCGATCGCTTCCAGAATGGAAAGCCCGACGAGCTGAATGTCTCCGGACACCCAGTGCCCAAGAACCTTGAGCTCCGCAGGTCCGTTGAAGCGTGGTAGCTCGAATTCATCCTCCGCATAGTACTGAGTGCGGATCATGCGTTGATCTCCTTCTTCTGCTTACTTCGGCTTCGGCATGACCGGGTAGACGGTCTTCGCGTCACCTGTGACGGGGTCGAAATATCCTTCAAAGTCGATCCCCTTGTATTCGCCCTGCCACTTGTGAATTTCGGGATCGATCACCCGACTGTTCTCGAATGCCTTGACCATCGCCCGCCGTACCTCATGCTCCGTCCAGGTCGGCGGGAAGAAGGTCGACTTGTTCCGCTTCATCACCCAGTCGCCGGTCCGCGGATCGCGCATCCACACGTTGCCTGCCGTCAGCCCCGTTTTGTGGTCGATCTCAAGGATCTTCGGAACCTTTACACCGTAGGGATCACGACCGCCCGGACGGAAATGATATCCGACAACCTTGGGCCGGCCGTCCTTGCCGTACTTCAACTCTCCCTTGAGCACGTGCTCGAAGGTGTGCTCGGGGATGTGACCACTCGGCTCGGGAACGGGCGGCTCCTCGACGTGGTCCGTCGGCAGCTGGCCGTCCTGGCCATGGTGGGGATCTCCACCGCCTCCGTGTCCCGTTCCGGAGTCGGCGGGGCCGTGGTGGCCGCCGTTGCCCGTGGCGTCGTGGCCCCCGGACCCGTGGCCGGGCCCGTGGCCACCGCCGTTCGCACCGTGGTGAGTGGTGGGTGCCGTCGCCGTCCCCGAACCGCTGTGACCCGCGTGGCCGGGTTGGTGAGAGGCGGTGGGCGCGCCGTGCCCGGCGTCGCCTCCCGCTTGACCGGCGCTATGGGACGACCCGGACAGGGCGCCGTGGCCACTCGCGTGGGAGGCGGCCTCGGCCCCGCTGCCACCGCCCACGTGCGCCGGCACCGGCTCCTCCGCATGTGCCGGTATGTGCGAGTGCGGTGAGATCTCGTGCCGTGCCAGGCGGTCCGCGGCCGAGGACTCGACCGGGATCGGGTTCTGGTGCGGCTTGCCCTCCGGGGAGACCATGGTGCCGTCTTCGTGGAGGATCGAGCCGTCCGGGTACCGGACGGACTTGTCCGAGATGGTGACGGGAGTGTGCGTCTGCGGGATCTTGGGCGAATCGGGGCCGTGGAGGAAGTCGTTGGCGGCACCGGAATGGAGGTCCTTGAGGCCCGCCATCATGTCGCCGACCTTCAGCTTGGCGAAGCCCGCGCCCTTGCCGACGTAGGTCATGGGGTCCACGAGCCGCCCGGTCTTGCCCAAGGCGTTGGCGACCCTGGCGGCACGGCTGGCCGCGGAGGCCGCCTCGCCCGCCTTGCCCACGTTGCCCGCCTCACCGGCCTTGGCAGCCACGGAACCGGCCTCGCCGAGTTTGAGGAAGGAGCCGGCGCCGAGGGTGAGGACGTTGAAGACGACGGTGCCGCCCGCACGGGCGGGGTTCGTCCTCCACTCGTCGTAGGCGATGAGCGACTTGCCGAATTCGCGCAGGGCCTTCTTCTGGCGGTCGGTGTCACTGTGGTCGACCGGGCCGAACACCTTGTCCATGGCCCAGTCGAAGGGCGTCATGATGTACGCGCTGACGCCGCCCGCGACATCCCTGACGCCCTTCCACGACTGCGTGAAGGTATCCCAGTCGAAGAAGTTGACCAGGTGGCCTATGCCCTTGAGGGTGTCCCAGGCACCGTCATGGAAGAAGCCCATGAGGGCACCGCCCACATTGTGCTTCGTCCACTGCCAGGCCGCGGCCAGGCCGGTGTACTCACGCTCGTCGACCTTGCCCCAGGGCGTGTTGTCGGCCTTGGCCGCGTCGGCGGCGTCGAAGCCGTACATGCCCTTCTTGTGCGAGCCGTCGTCGGCGACCCAGCGGGTACCGCCGACCTGGCCGTCTATCTTCGTGGCGGTCGAGCGCTCAAGTTCCTGGAACTCGCCCCAGACACGGCCGATCTCGTGGACCAGATCCGTGTTCTTGTCGATGTTCTTCTGGTCTTTCCGCCAGTCGTGGTTACCCTCGATCGACTTGCGGAAGGCGGCCGCCTCACTCCTCAGCTGCTCCATCCGCTCAACGAGCGGCCGGGCGTCCTTGGCGAAGCTCGACAGGGCGCCGCTGACGGTCTCCAGCTTCGTGGCGAAGGCGTCGGCCTTGTCCCGGACCGGGATGGTGGTGTGGAAGAGCTGGTCGGCCTCCGGAGCCTTGTAGCAGGACACCAGCCCCTGGAAGTCGTTGTGGACGTCCCGGCCGGTGTCGCGGATGCCGGACGCGGCCTTCTTCAGCGTGCCGGCGTCCTTCTCCAGCTGGTCGAGGTCGCCACTGAATTCGGGTATCTCGCTCAGGTCGCCGATCACTTGGTGCCCTTGCCCCCCTGCGGCTTGACCGGAGGGAGTTTCGGGTCGGGAATGGCGTGGTGCTGGGCGTTGGCCGCCATCTTCAGGTCACCAGCGATGTACTCCTCGGTGGCCTTAGCCGCTCCGCCGATCGACTCCGCGGCGCGGGCGGGAAGATAGCGCAGGTCGTCGAACGTCTTGTCCGCGAACTCCTGCAGCGCGGCGGCGATGGGGCCCGGCGTACCGCTCTTGGGCTTCGCTCCGAGGGCCATCGTGCCGGCCGATTTGGCGGCACTCGCCAAGCCTTTGCTGTAGGCCGTGAATTCGGCCTCGAACTTCCCCGCCGTGTCCTCGGCCTTACCGAGAACGCCGCGGACGGATTCGACTTGGATATCCCAGTTGGACACGAATGACCCCGTTGTGTGTTCCGTCGGCCGATGCCGTCAGCCGACGCCGTCAACTGACGCCGCCGACCGCGGCCTTCGCCTTCGAAGTGCTCGAACATACCTACCAAACACACCCTGGGAAGCACAAAGCCGCTACCGGTTGACGGCGACTCTGCGGCGGGAACTGTGCAGTTCGTTGCTCATTCGTGGCGATGCCGTAGACGTGCGGCAGCCAGGCGAGGGGCGCGAAGGTGAGGGCCGCCGGCCAAGCTACGCCCGGCGGCGGACGGTCTCCTTCGATGTGCCCGGGGCGGAACGGCGAGGACACCCCCTGCTGGGGCTGAAGCCGGTCATGCCGACGGCCGTCCACACGGCGGGCAACTCGTCGCAGATCTCGGACGGGGCCGCGGCCACATGTGGGCGTCCAAGCGGATGGCGGGTGCTGAAGCCGAAGGCGCGGATCGTCGCCCAGGCGCTGGTCGGCGCCGACCCGTACTTCCACCTGGACGGCCCGATCGACGCGACCCGCGCGGTGCTGGGCAAGGCGGGCATGTCCCTGAAGGACATCGACCTGGTCGAGATCAACGAGGCCTTCGCGTCCGTGGTGCTGAGCTGGGCCCAGGTCTTCGAACAGGACCTGGACAAGGTCAACGTCAACGGCGGTGGGATCGCACTGGGCCACCCGGTCGGCGCGACCGGCGCCCGCCTGATCACCACCGCCCTGCACGAACTGGAGCGCACGGACAAGGAGTTCGCACTGATCACCATGTGCGCGGGCGGCGGACTGGCCACGGGGACGATCATTCAGCGGTTGTAGCCGACGTCCAGTTCACGAAGGTAGCGGGATCGACGGTGAGGATCGGTCCCGCCGAGGTCTTTGAGTCGCGGATGGAGCTGGTCACCAACGTCGTACGGCATGTGCCGGACCGCCGCTGCACCGTGCTGGTCGTGCGGCAGACGGCGGGCGTACGAGTCGAAGTGGCCGACGGTTTCCGCCAACTCCCGCCGCTAGTATGCAAGATGGACCCGGAGTCGGAAGGCGGTCGCGGGCTCGCGCTGCTCGGCGCCGTGGTCGACAAGTGGGGTGTGACGCCGTGGGCGGGGGGCCGCAAGACGGTGTGGTTCGAGTGCGTGGACACCTGACGGCAGACGCACACGGCAGCCGCACACGGCGGACGAACGGGAGGCGGGCACAGTGACGGACATAGCGGAGCTGACGGCGGTGGCGGCGGGCGGTGGCCTGGTCATCGCGCAGGCGGCCGGACAAGCCGCCGGGCAGGCCGCCGGAACGGCCGTGTGGGAGTTCCTCCGGACACGTGTCGCGCGGGTGGTGGGCCGGGGCGACCGGGGCCAGGAGGAAGGAGCGCTGGACCGACTGGACCGTACCCGCGACGCGCTGGCGGCCGCTCGGGACGACGACGAGCGGGAGCGGGTGCGGGCCACGCACGCGCAGTTGTGGCAGGGTGAGTTCCTGTCCCTGCTCGGGGTGCTGAACGCGGCCGAGCAGGAGCGGGCGGTCTCCGAACTGCGGTCACTGGCACAGGACTTCGGAGGAAACACCAGCCCCGACCGTCCGGGAGTGCACGACAACACCTTCAACGGCGGCACCGCCTTCCAGATCGGCGACAACAACCACATGAACCCCCGCTTCGGGTCGGACGACTGACCGGCTCCGCATGACCGGCTCCGGCGAGAACAGACCGGGTGGCGTGTCGGGCAACACCTTCAACGACATCGCCAACTTCCAGGTCGGCGAGCACAACACCATGCTCGTCCACACCTATGTGTCCGCCGGTGCGCCACTGGACCTGGCCGCCGACGAACTCGCCCGCGCCGTCCGCGCCCAGTGGCAGGAGGAGGCCGGGCTGCGGCGGCTGCTCGACCCCGCCCCGCTGCCGGTGCGATGGCGTCTGGGCGGGCACGGGATCACCGGGCCGGTGGGCGCGGCGACCGGCGAGGGCAGCCGGGCCCGGTTCGCCCCGGTGCCCGGACTGACGCCGGTCACCGGCGAACGGCTGCGCGCGGGTGGCGGGCTGCGCGAACTGCACGATGTGTACGGCGGGTTGGCGTCCGGCCGGTTGCTGCTGATCGGGCCGCCCGCCGCGGGCAAGACGGCCGCCGCCGTGCTGCTCCTGCTGGAGGCCCTCGCCCACCGGGAGGAGGCCGGGCGGGAGGACCGGGCGCGGACGCCGGTGCCGGTGCTGCTGTCCCTGGAGGGCTGGGACGCTGCCGGGCAGACGCCCGTGGACTGGGTGGTGGGGCAACTGGCCCGCGCCTACACCCAGTTCCGTGGGCGCGGCGGGCGCGAGCAGGCCAGGGCACTGGTGACGACGGGCCGCATCGCGCTGTTCCTGGACGGGCTGGACGAGGCCGACGAGCGGGCCCGGGCGGACATCGTGGGCGGCCTGGAGCCGGCGCCGTTCCGGCTGGTGCTGCTCTCCCGCACCGCGGAAGCCGTCGCCACCGCCCGGAAGGCCCGGCTGGGGGGCGCGGTCGCGCTGGAACTGGAGCCGGTACGGCCCGCCGACGCCGCCGACTATCTGCTGCGGCCACTGCCCGATCCACCGCCGCGGGCCTGGCGCGCGATCAGCGACCATCTGCTGGACGGGACATCCGCGGGCCGGCCGGTGGCCCGCGCACTCACCAGTCCGCTGGCCGTCGCCCTGCTGCGGGACGCCTACGCCGACGACGGCCCGGTCGACGAGCTGCTGGACGCCACCCGTTTCCCCGGACCGCGTGCCGTCGAGGACCATCTGCTCGACCGTGCGGTCACCGCCGCGTACACGGCACGACCCGGCTACCCGAGGCCCCGGTACACACCACAGACGGCGGAACGCACCCTGCGGTTCATCGCCCGGCGGCTCACCCGGGAAGGCACCCGGGACCTGCGCTGGTGGCACATCCCCGCATGGGTGGCCCCGCGGACGAAGATGGCGGGCGCGAGCCTGCTCGTCGGCGCGCTGTATCTGGCCCTCGGGTTCTGCGTCCTGCAGTCACTTCCCGGCTGGGCCCCGTGGCTGTCCGTCTGGGCGGCGGTCACGTGCGCAGGCCTTGCCGGAATGCGGGTGCGGGACCTCAGCGCTCCGCAGCGGCTGCCGAGCGCCGGATGGCGGGACATCTTCCCCCGGGGCTCGCTGCTCAACGCGGCCTGGAACTGGTTCGCCGTGACCTTGACCAGCTGGCTTCTCTTCCGGCTCCTCAGCCTCCTCTGGGGAGGCTCCGCCCTCCCCTTGTGGCTGTGTGCCGTGGGTGCGGTGCCGGCCGCGTTCCACCTGGCGCTGGCCGCCGGCCGGGGGCACGATCTCGTGGTCGGCATCGTCCTCGGGCCCGAGGCCGGGTACGAGCGGTACCGGGTGCGGCGACGGTGGTGGTGGCGGCCGGTCGCGCAGAGCCGGTCGGTCGGCTCCCGCGAGGTCTGGCGGCACCATATCGGGCTGCGGCTCGCCCTGGGAGTGCTGACCGGCCTGTCCGTGGGCCTGTTCGTGGGGGTCCTGTTCGACTCGCACTACGACCGGCGCAGCGGTGTCGTGTCCGGCCTCTGCGCGGCTGTGTTGCCCGCCCTGATGTCCGGCCCCCTCGGCAACCTGGCCGTCATCACCGCTCTCACCGCCGTGGAGCTGCGCGTGCGCCTGGGCACCCCCGTACGCCTGATGTCGTTCCTGGAGGACGCCCGGCGCCGCAATCTGCTGCGGGCGACGGGCCCCGTCTACCAGTTCCGGCACGCCCGGCTCCAGGAGCGGCTTGCGGTCAGCTCCAGGCCGGAGTCCGGACGGAGACGGACTCCTCCCGGGCCGCCGCCGTACTGACCACGCGCGCCCTCGGTCCCTGGAACAGGTACGACAGCCCGAAGCCCGCGCCGACGACCGCCGCGCCGCCCACCGCGTCCAGCACCCAGTGGTTGCCGGTGGCGATGATGGCCGAGACGGTGAGGAGGGGGTGCAGGAGGCCGAGGGCCTTCATCCACCACCTCGGGGCGATGACCGCGATGACCAGGCCGCACCACAGGGCCCAGCCGAAGTGCAGCGACGGCATCGCCGCGTACTGGTTGGTGAGCGCGGTCAGGGTGCCGTAGTCCGGCTTGGCGAAGTCCTGGGCGCCGTGGACGGTGTCGATGATCCCGAGACCCGGCATCAGGCGCGGCGGGGCCAGCGGGAAGAGCCAGAAGCCGATCAGGGCGAGGAAGGTGGCGAAGCCGAGGGAGGCGCGTGCCCAGCGGTAGTCGACGGGGCGGCGCCAGTAGAGGACGGCGAGGACCGTCAGGGGCATCACGAAGTGGAAGGACTCGTAGTAGAAGCCGAAGAAGTGCCGGAGCCAGCCGATCTTCGCCATCGTGTGGTTGGCCCAGTGCTCGATGTCGATGTGCAGGAAGCGTTCGATGCCGAGGACGATGTGGCCGTGGTGCTCGGCGCGGGCCCGGCCGCCGGAGGCGGTGCCGCCGGTCGCGGCGAGCCGCACCTGCGAGTAGGCGGCGTAGACGACCCGGATGAGCAGCAGCTCCAGGAGGAGGTTCGGGCGGGTGAGGACGCGGGGGAGGAAGGGGAGCAGGGGGACGCGTCGGAAGCGGGCCGGGACCGGCTGCGCGTACTTGGCCGGGGTCGGGGTCTGGTAGTGGGGGGAGGTGCGGGACAGGAAGGGGACGGCCGTGGCGGCGGCCAGTGCCGCGAGCAGGACGAGGTTGTCGCGCAGCGGGTGCATCACCGTCATGTTCGGCAGCATCATCCTGGCCGGCAGGGTGGTCACCAGGATCATCGCGACCGGCCAGACGTACCGGTCGGAGGCCCGCCCGCCGACCCGGCCGACCATCGCGAGCAGCACCCACAGCAGCTGGTGCTGCCAGGCGGTGGGAGAGACGGCGACGACGGCGCAGCCGGTGATGGCCACGGCGAGCAGGAGTTGGCCGTCGTGGGCGTAGCGGACGGCGCGGCGCAGGGCGAGCGCGGCGACGCCGGCGCTCAGCAGAAGGAAGAGGGTGATCTCCAGCGGGCCGGTCAGGCCCAGCCGGAGCAGGCCGCCGTGCAGGGACTGGTTGCCGAGGGCGTCGGCCCTGCCGCCGAGGCCGGTCCCGGCCATGTGGTGCACCCAGTACGTGTACGAGTCGTGCGGCAGGGCCGCCCACGCGAGCGCGGTGCAGGCGGCGAAGGTGCCGGCCGTGGCGGCGGTGGCCCGGCGGCGGCCGGTGAACCACAGCAGCGGGGCGAACAGCAGCATGGTCGGCTGCAGCGCGGCAGCCAGGCCTATGCACAGGCCGCTGCCCCGCTGTCCGCGTACGGCGAAGCAGCCGAGCAGGACGAGCAGGACCGGGATGATGCTGGTCTGGCCGAGCCACAGGGCGTTGCGGACCGGCAGCGACAGCATGAGCAGGCTGATCGCGACCGGCGCGGCCAGCAGGGAGGTGCGGCGGCCGACCGGCTGGGGCAGCGCGCGGGCGGCCACCAGACCGAGGGCGACGACCAGCAGCAGGGTGCCGAAGGTCCACCCCCAGCCGAGGGCGGCCTGCGCGGACTTGGTGAGCGGTTTGAGGACCAGGCCGGCGAAGGGGGTGCCGGTGAACCGGGTGGAGTCGTAGAGCGAGCCCTTCACGTGCAGCACGCCGTGGGGGCCGACCCAGGTCTCCAGGTCGGTCAGCCGTTCGCCGCTCGGCGTGGTGAGGACGACGGTCAGCTGCCGTACCGCGAGGATCGCGGCCACCGCCCACAGGGCGAGCCGCGCCGCGCGCAGCCGTGTCCCGGCCGGGGCCGTGCCGAGTGTGTCCGCCGCTCGCCCGCTGTGCTCCACGTTCGCCACGCCTCGCCGGCCTCCCGCCCCGTTTGGTCCCGGCGCCGGTCACGCCGGATTCCTCTGAGAACCCTGTGAGGGTCCAAGCCCTCTGAAGAAGGACGCGGGAAACCCCGGATTCACCTGCAGTCCGCCCTCCTTTTGTCCGAAAGCTGTCCGGAAGACGACAGTCGGGCGACAGTCGGCGGAGGGGCCGGTTGCCCGGACAAGGCGCGAGAAGGATCACAGCGCGGGACCGGAGTGGCTGGTCATGAGCGGGCAGACGTACCTGCATAGGCAGCGTTTAGCTGCACTGTGCAGTTGAACGCATGCGTGACGTAAGGGGTCGAAGTCCCCCTATGGTCGGTTTTCGGCCCGTTCCCCGGCAGCGCCTCCGTACGGACCGCGTCCCTGTCCCCGTCGAAAGGTAGGCGAGCCCCGTTTTGGCGACCGCCACAGCCGTCTCCCCGTCCCTCCCGAAGACCCGGCGGGCCGCCCAGGCCCGTGACGTCACCGTCACCGACCCCGCGCTCGTCAAGCGCGCCGTGAAGGCGGCCGCGCTCGGCAACGCGATGGAGTGGTTCGACTTCGGTGTCTACAGCTACATCGCGGTCACCCTGGGCAAGGTCTTCTTCCCGTCCGGCAACCCGACCGCGCAGCTGCTGTCGACCTTCGGCGCCTTCGCGGCGGCCTTCCTGGTCCGGCCGCTCGGTGGCACGGTCTTCGGTCCGCTGGGCGACCGGGTGGGCCGCCAGAAGGTCCTCGCCCTCACGATGATCATGATGGCGGCGGGCACGTTCGCGATCGGCCTGATCCCGTCGTACGCGTCGATCGGCGTGGGCGCGCCGCTTCTGCTGCTGGCCGCCCGGCTGGTGCAGGGCTTCTCGACCGGTGGTGAGTACGCCGGCGCGTCCACCTTCATCGCCGAGTACGCCCCCGACAAGAGGCGCGGCTTCTTCGGCAGCTGGCTGGAGTTCGGCACGCTGGCGGGCTACATCGGCGGCGCGGGTCTGGTCACCCTGATGACCGCGCTGCTGTCCTCGGCGGACCTGGTGTCCTGGGGCTGGCGCATCCCGTTCCTGATCGCGGGCCCGATGGGCATCATCGGCCTGTACCTGCGGATGCGGCTGGAGGAGACCCCGGCGTTCGCCGCGGAGGTTCAGAAGGCGGAGGCCGCCCGGCCCAAGGTGCCGCTGCGCGAGATGGTCGCGGGCCAGTGGCGGGCGCTGCTGCTGTGCATGGGCCTGGTGCTGGTCTTCAACGTCACCGACTACATGCTGCTGTCGTACATGCCGAGCTACCTCACCAGTGAGCTGAAGTACGACGAGACGCACGGGCTGCTGGTCGTGCTCGGCGTGATGGCCCTGATGATGATCGTCCAGCCTTTCGCGGGCGCCCTGACCGACCGTGTCGGCCGCCGCCCGGTGATCGCGGCGGGCTGCGCGGGCTTCCTGTTCCTCTCCGTCCCGGCCGTGCTGCTGATCCGCCAGGGCAGCCTGCTCGCGGTGGGGCTGGGCATGGGCGCGCTGGGTCTGCTGCTGGTCTGCTTCACGGCGGCCATGCCGGCCGCGCTGCCCGCTCTCTTCCCGACGCGGGTGCGGTACGGGTCCCTGTCCATCGGGTTCAACGTGTCGGTGTCCCTGTTCGGCGGGACGACGCCGCTGGTCGTGACCGCGCTGATCGGGGCGACGGGGAACATGATGATGCCCGCGTACTACATGATGGCGGCGGCTGTCGTGGGTGGGTTCGCGGTGTGGCGGATGTCCGAGTGCGCGGGTCGGCCGCTGCCGGGTTCCGCGCCGGCAGTGGAGCGGTAAGCGCCGTAGGGGTGCGGGTGCGCTGCCGGGTGCGGGTCCGTCGTGGCCGTTCGCGCCCACGCGGCGGAGCCGCATATCGAACACAGCCCCGCGCCCCTGGGGTGTTGCGGCCGCCGCACGCCTGGAACGCGCCGCAGCTCCCCCCGGCCCAACACCAGCACCGGAACCGTTTGCAGGCACGGCGCCGTCTGTTGCGCCGTGAAACAAGCCCGCGCCCGCATACTCACCCTGGTCCTCGCCCTGCTCGGCATACAGCTGAGCTGGCTCGTCGCCCCCGCCTACGCCTGTGGGTGCGGGGCGATGGTGCCGGATCCGGCGACGGAGATTGCCGTCGCCCAGGAGCAGTCCGTGCTGCGCTGGGACGGCCGCGAGGAGCAGATCGTGATGCGGCTGACGGTGAACGGCGACACGCGACACGCCGCCTGGATCATGCCCGTCCCGCACCGGGCGACCGTCCGCCTCGGCGACCCGGCCCTCTTCGACCAGCTCGCCACGGCCATCCAGCCCGTCCACCGCACCCGGTACTACTTCTGGCCGAAGAACGGCGACTGGCCCTTCGACAGCCGTGACATGGACGCCGCCGCACCCCCCGGGGCGGCCGGCGGCGTGGGCGTGGTCGGCCGCCAGCGGCTCGGCCCCTTCGACGTGGCCCGGCTGACCGCCACCGACCCCGCGGCCCTCGGCGACTGGCTGCACGCCCACGGCTTCGCCCTGCCCGACCACCTGCGCACGGCCCTGCAGCCGTACGTCGACCGGCACTGGGAGTACGTGGCCGTCCGCCTCGCCCCGGACACCCCGGACACCGCCCTGCACGGCGCGCTGGACCCCCTCCACCTCACCTTCTCCGCCGACCGACCGGTGTACCCGATGCGGCTGTCCCGCCTGGCCCGCACCCCGCAGTCGCTCGGCCTGTACGTCCTCGCC
The DNA here is from genome assembly GCF_053597455.1 of Streptomyces sp. NPDC001393. Classification (NCBI taxonomy): domain Bacteria; kingdom Bacillati; phylum Actinomycetota; class Actinomycetes; order Kitasatosporales; family Streptomycetaceae; genus Streptomyces; species Streptomyces sp. NPDC001393. The sequence continues at coordinate 364,286 of NZ_JBSFIH010000001.1, read as the reverse complement.
GCGCACCGCATGGAGACCCGCACCGACATCGGGGGCCTGCAGCCCAGCGTGGTCTTCGCGGGCCGCCTGCGCACGACCGCCGGCACCCTCGGCAGGCTGGCCGCCGGCACGCCGTACCTGACCGCGCTCACCCAGCAGTTCCCCGAGCCCGCCCGCATCTCCGGCGACCACGAGCTGCGCCGGGCCGCCGCCGACACCCCGGTCCAGCAGGTGGTCTACGACTACCGGATGCGTGCGGTCGCCGGGGTCCCGGCCTGGCTGCTCACCGTGGGCGGAGCACTGCTGCTGGTCGCGGCCGCCGTCGCCGTGCTCGTCGTACGGTGCTCCCGGCGGCCGGTGAATCCGTCGATGATCACCCCGTCGGCGCCCGTCGGCTGAGACGATGTCGGCGGGAACGGCAGGCACTCGGGAAAGGCAGCAGGAGCATGAGCGACTCCCAGCTCTGGGACGACGTCGACGACTACTTCACCAGCCGGCTCGCCCCCGATGACGAGGCGCTGCGGGCGGCCCTGCGGGAGAACGACGCAGCCGGTCTGCCGCAGATCTCCGTCACGGCGGCGCAGGGCAAGTTCCTCCAACTGCTCGCCCAGGTGCAGGGCGCGCGGCACATCCTGGAGATCGGCACACTCGGCGGTTACAGCACGATCTGGCTGGCGCGGGCCCTGCCCGAGGACGGCAGGCTGGTGTCGCTGGAGTACAACGCCCGGCACGCGGAGGTGGCCTCCCGGAACCTCGCCCGGGCCGGCCTGGACCGGGTCGCGGAGGTGCGGGTGGGCCCGGCCCTGGAGTCGCTGCCCAAGCTCGCCGACGAGAACCCGGCCCCGTTCGACCTGGTGTTCATCGACGCCGACAAGGCCAACAACCCGCACTACGTGGAGTGGGCGCTGCGGCTCACCCGCACCGGCAGCCTGATCGTCGTGGACAACGTGGTGCGCGGCGGCCGGGTCGTCGACGCGGAGAGCACCGAGCCCGACGTCGTGGGCACGCGCGCCGCGATCGAGCTCATCGCCACCCACCCGAGGCTGACCGGCACCGCGATCCAGACGGTCGGCAGCAAGGGCTACGACGGCTTCGCGCTGGCCCGGGTGCTGGACTGAGCCGGTCCCGGTCCGATGCCCGGTCGGGAGCCTAAACCTCGTGGTAGAAGCCGACGTTGACGCTGCGCGGCGCGGTGCGGTCCTGGACGACGATCTCGCCGGACCCGCCGCGCGGCAGCGGTACGGTCGCGCCGTAGCCGACGGGCTGGGCGTACTCCCCGACCATCAGCCGCACTTCGGCCGACGGCTCGGCCTGTGAGCCGCGCAGCCAGGTGAGTTGCCAGCCGCCGTCGGGGCCGCACAGGAACTCCAGATGGACCCGGGAGACGAACAGCCAGTCGTCGGGGGTGACCAGCCGGCACACGGAGGCGTCCCGGCCGACCCGGAGCACGGCGCCCGGCTCGCTCGGCGCGTCGGCCATCGTCATGCCGGCCGTGGCACCCGCGTCGGCCCCGGAGACGGTGGCCATGGTGAGTTCGAGCACGCGCGTTTCCCCCTGTACGACCAACTGCACGACCATCGTTGCACGGCGGCCGGATTGCCGTGCCGCCGCCGCATGATAAAACGCCCGGCACAGCCGCGTCCGGCACAATGGGTTCATGACCGAGCGAAAGCCACCGGGTGTGCCGTTCGAGTCCTGGGTCGACAAGCAGATCCGCGACGCGCAGGGGCGGGGTGAGTTCGAGCGGCTGCCGGGCGCGGGTGAGCCGCTGCCCGCCGAGATCGACTCCGCCTACGACGAACTGTGGTGGATCAAGCGGAAGATGGCGCGCGAGGGTCTGTCCGTGCTCCCGCCCGCCCTCGCCCTGCGCAAGGAGGCCGAGGACGCGCTCGCGGCGGCCTACGCGGCGCCCTCCGAGCGGATCGCGCGGAAGATCATCGAGGACGTCAATGTCAAGATCAAGGACATGATGTTCAAGCCGCCGCCCGGTCCGCCGCTGGGCAGGAAGCCGTACGACGTCGAGGAGGTCGTACGCGAGTGGCGGCAGCGCAGGGCTGCCGCCAGGCCTGGTCCCTCACAGGTGTAGCAGGCGCCCGGCCAGCTCCTGGTAGTCACGCAGAGCCAGCCTCAGCTGCTCGGTGTCGGTGTCCGAGCCCGGTCCGCGGTCCTCGGACGCCTCCCAGGAGCGCCGCAGCGTACGCCGCCGCCGCGCCACGGCCTCTGCGAACCGCCCCGCGATCTCCTCCAGCACGTGATCGGCCTGCTCGACCGCACTCCGGGGCTCGTCCACGAACCCGGCGGCCAGCCGGCGCATCGCCTGCTCCCAGCGGTCGGTCTCCTCGTGGGGCAGCAGGGGGGCACCGGCGCCGGAGGGAGCGGGGGCCGCACCGGCGGCCGGTCCGGCTCCCGCTGCGGTCGCGGCCGGCGCCGTCGGCCAGGCGTCCGGCTCCCTGGACTCGGTGGTGTGCGCATCGCGCGCGCTCACATCACCGGGGGACGGAACCCCCAGCCCGTCGTCCGGCATCGGACTCTCATACCCCCCACCGCCCTCACGGGACCCACCGCCCTCACGGGCCATCCGACTCCCACCGGGCATCCGACTCCCACCCGGCGCCCCGCTGTCCCCCGGCACACGGCCCTCGCCGGGCATCCCGCCCTCGTCGGGGGTCAGGGCCTCGGTGATCGGTCGGCTGGTCGTGGGGTCCGGTCGGTGTATGGGGGTGTCCTCCGGGGTGAGGTCGTCGGCGGTCAGGCCGTTTCTGCCGGGGCCGATCGAGCCGGGGAGGTGGTACGTGGCGCCCGGCGGGGGCTCGTCGGGGAGGCGTTCCTCGGGTAGGGGGTCCGTTGGGGTGTTGCGGCCCACGGGCATGTCCTCCGGGGTCCAGTCCTCGTCCGGCGGCCGCCGGAAACGGCCGGTGGAGCGCTCGTCGCCGGTGCCGCCCGTCCTGTCCGACATGATGCTCAACTCCCCTTGTTCCGGGAGGGGTGGGTCAGGTCGTCGAAGAGGGCGCGGGCGCCGACGAGCGCCGTACGCATCTCCTCGGTCCCGGAGCCGGCCTCGGTCAGCGCGTCGCGCGCCCCGGCACGGGCCGCCCGGTGGACCTGCCGGTAGCCGTCGACATGGTCGGCGTGGTGCACGGACAGCGCCGCGAACTGCTCGTCGTAGCGCCCGCCGTCCGGGTAGCCGCGCGCGGCCGCGAGCTCCGCGAGCAGCCGGTCGGCCTCGGCCACCGCCTGCCGCGGCGACCGCACGAAATGTTCCTGTACGGCCGTCCAGCGGGCCGCGTAGTGCTCCCGCCCGACCGGGTCCAGCGGCCGTTCCCGCAGGTCACCGTAGCGCTCGATGCGCTCGGCCAGCTCCCGTTCGGCGGCCCTGGTGTCCCCGTCGTGCAGGGCGACGGTCCGCTCGTACTCGGGGCCGAAGCGCCGCTTCAGGCGGGGCCCGCCGTACGGTCCGCGCCCGCGCAGGATCGGAGCGGTGGCGGCGGCGATGATCGCGACCGCCACGACCACGGTCAACACGATCATGCCGGTGGACATGGCTGACTTCCGACTTCCGATCGGACCGGCCCCACTGGCCGGCTCCCCCTCCGGGTGACCCGGAAGGGGAGGCGACAAACGGTGGTCAGTCCGCGAAGCGGCGCAGTCCGGTCACCGACCACACGGCCGAGATGCGCCCGTCCACCACCTCCAGCAGATCGATCCCGCTCTTCTGGGCGCCGTCGGCCAGGGTCACGTACCAGCAGCAGGCGACCCGGCCCTGCTCGCCGTCCACCGTCGGCGAGCCGTCGACGGTGAAGCGCAGTCCGGGCTTCTCCTCGCGGAAGGCGGAGACCAGGCCGACCATCCCGGCGGGGCCGGACACCTCGTCGGTGACGGCACCCCTGTCGGGGTCGTTCGCGAAGCGGATGCGGAAGCCGGGTGCGAGGAAGGCCTCCGGGTCGCCGAAGTCGCCGTTCCACAGCGCGGTCCAGCGGTCGCAGAGGGCGGTACCGGCCGCAGGGGTGAGGACGGTTGTCTGCTCAGTCGTGCTCGGCTGTGTCGTGCTCTGCGGTGTCGTTGCATGCCGTGTCGTCGTCATGGGCATCAGCCTCCGCCTCCCCCGCGACACCCCCCTGTCGGTGATTGCCGTCACATCCGTCAGACCACCGTCGCCGCGTCGAGCGGTACGACGTCGGAGCCGAGCGTGTCGAGGGCGGCGAGGTCGACGGCTCGGTGCGGGGCCCGCTCGTCCAGGGCCGTGGCCGCGCGGACCCGGTCCAGCCGGAAGCCGCGCGGGGCGTCGCGCAGCCGGCACCACCCCGCCAGATACCAGTACTCCTCCCCGCCGAGGAAGCCGAGCGGTTCCACGTCCCGCACGGTGACCCGGCCTGCGGCGTCGGCGTAGTCCAGCCGCAGCACCCGGCCCGCGGTCAGCGCCTCCCGCAGCGGTCCGGGCACCACGGGACCGGCGGGCCGCTCCGGGCGGGCGGCCGGCACGAGCAGCCGTACCCGCTCGGTCAGCTCGGCCGCGGCCCTGCGCTCCCGTGCCGGCATCACGGCCAGCACCTTGTGCAGCGCGCTGCGCGCGTCCGCCGCGAACGGCGTCCCGGCCAGGGCGTGCAGGGCGACGGCGAGGGCGGTCGCCTCGGCCGGGGTGATGGTCAGCGGCGGCAGCGTCCGCTCCTTGTCGAGCACGTACCCGCCGCTGCGGCCCGGCTCGGCGTGGATGGGCACCCCGGACTGCTGCAACGCGGCCAGGTCCCGCTCGACGGTGCGGACGCTGACCTCGAAGCGCCGGGCGAGCGCACGGGCGCTGCGGGGCCGGGGAGCGGCGGCGCGCAGCTCCTCGACGAGGGCGTAGAGGCGGTCGGTGCGGTTCACGGCAGACAGTCTGCGGAAATTCGCTCGGCCTTGCGGGGACGGCCGCCGACAATGGCCGGCATGACGTGGACGATCGCCCCGGAACCGTACGACTCCCCGGTCGCCGCCGCGCTGTGGCGCGCGTACTACACGGAGGTCAGCGACCGCTGGTATCTGCTCCACGAGGGCCGTCGTACCGACCCCGACGAGTTGGAGCGGGAGATCGCGGCCGCCACCGGATCCGAACTGGCGCCTCCCACCGGGCAGTTGCTCATCGGCCGGTACGACGGCGTGCCGGCCGGCTCGGCGGGGGTACGGCTGCTGGAGCCGGACACGGCGGAACTGACCCGGGTGTTCGTGTACGAGCACCTGCGGGGCAGGGGCGGGGCCCCACGACTGGTGGCCGCCGCCGAGGAGGCCGCCCGCCGCCTGGGCGCCCAGCGGCTGGTCCTGGACACCCGCAGCGACCTGGTGGAGGCCCGCGCCCTGTACGCCCGCCTCGGCTACACGGAGACCGGTCCGCACAACGACGACGTCTACGCCGAGCACTGGTTCCGCAAGGAGCTGGCGGTCATCTGACCTTGGCGTCCGCCGCGCTGTGGGGCCGTTCGCGCTCGCTTCCGCACAGTTGGCCGGTGAGTTCCCTGACGAGCTGGGTCAGGTCGGTGGAACGGCCGGGCTTCCACCAGTCGCCGAGGAGTTCGGCGAGGGACTCCTCTCGAGCCTTGGCGAGGTGTTCGGCGACCTCGCGGCCGGAGGGGGTCAAGTACAGGTCCAGGCCCCGGCGTTCGGCCAGACGCCGCTCCTCGACCTGGCGGGCGGCGGCGAGGACGGCCTCGAGCGGGACGGGGCTGCGCTCGGCGAGCACGCCCGGCTCGACGGAGCCGTACTTGCGGATGCGCAGCAGCATCCAGCTGGCGGCGGGCAGCAGGTCGTACCCGGCGCGTTCGGTGATCGTCCGGTAGACCTCGCGGCGGCCCTCGCGGGTGCCGAGCAGGGACAGGGCCCGGCTGCACTCGTCGTAGGAGGACCTCTCGACCGGGTTGGGCGGGATGGTCTCGGAGGCGTCCGGCGCGGTGACCGAGCCGCGCAGCCGGTCCTCCTTCAGGAACCAGGCCAGCGCGAAGCCGAGGAGGGCGACGGGGGCGGCGTAGAGGAAGACGTCGGTGATGGCGGACGCGTATGCGTGCAGGGCCGCAGGGCGCAGGGCGGGCGGCAGGCCGGCGATGCCGCGCGGGTCGGACTTGAGGGCGTTCGCGGACATGCCCGGCGGCAGGCTCACGCCCCGGAAGGCGGCGGCGAGCTTGTCGCCGAGGCGGCTCGCGAAGACCGTGCCGAAGATCGCCACACCGAAGGAGGCGCCGATGGAGCGGAAGAAGGTCGCGCCGGAGGTGGCGACGCCCAGGTCCTCGTACGACACGGCGTTCTGCACGATGAGGACGAGCACCTGCATGACCAGGCCGAGCCCGAGGCCGAAGACGAAGAAGTAGGCGCTCATCACTGCGGTGGAGCTGTGCTCGTCGAGCCGGTGCAGCAGGAGCAGGCCGATGGTGGTGACGGCGGTGCCGGTGAGCGGGAAGACCTTCCAGCGGCCGGTGCGGCTGACGATCTGCCCGGAGATCGTGGACGACAGCAGCAGACCGACGACCATGGGCAGCATGTGCACGCCGGACAGGGTCGGCGAGATGCCGTGCACGACCTGGAGGAAGGTCGGCAGATAGGTCATCGCCCCGAACATGGCGAAGCCGACGATGAAGCTGATGACGGCGGCGAGGGTGAAGGTGCGGATGCCGAACAGCTTCAGCGGCAGCACCGGTTCGGCCGCCCGGCGCTCGACGGCCACGAACGCCACGGCCAGCAGCACGCCCAGCCCGGCGAGCCCGACGATCGGCGTCGACCCCCAGGACCAGGTCGTACCGCCGAGGGAGGCGACGAGGACCAGGCAGGTGGCGACGGAGGCGATGAGGACCGTGCCCAGGTAGTCGATGACGTGGTGGGCGGTGCGGCGCGGGATCTGCAGGGCGGTGGCGATCACGGCGAGCGCGACGACACCGACGGGCAGGTTGACGTAGAACACCCAGCGCCAGCTCAGCTGCTCGGTGAACACCCCGCCGAGCAGCGGGCCCAGCACGCTGGTCGCCCCGAACACGGCCCCGAACAACCCCTGGTAACGCCCGCGTTCACGGGGCGGCACGATGTCGCCGACGATCGCCATGGACAGCACCATCAGTCCGCCGCCGCCCAGGCCCTGCAGCGCGCGGAAACCGATCAGCTGGGGCATGTTCTGCGCCATGCCGCACAGCGCGGAGCCGACGAGGAAGATGACGATGGCGGTCTGGAAGAGCCGCTTGCGGCCGTACTGGTCGCCGAGCTTGCCCCACAGCGGGGTCGCGGCGGTCGAGGCCAGCAAGTAGGCGGTGACCACCCACGACAGGTGCTCGAGACCCCCGAGATCGCTGACGATGGTGGGCAGCGCGGTCGACACGATCGTCTGGTCGAGCGCGGCGAGCAGCAGCCCGAGGAGCAGGGCGCCGATCGAGACGAACACGTTGCCGGAGACGTGCTCGGCGGCCTTGATCTCCTTGTGAGTGCCGTGCGTGTCCAGGGCCATGGAGACCTCCCGGAGCTCGGATGCACTTCTACCATCGTGGTCGGTGTCACCGTTTATGGCCTGTTGAGTCCCGCGTTTCCGGCGGCGGATGCGAAGAAGATGCGCATAGGGTCTGTAGTTCGTGAGGGGAGGGCGAACACGTGAGTGAATCCGATGGACCCGAGGGCCGCGGCTGCCCGGAGTGCGGGGCGCCGAGAGGCCCGGACCTGAGCCCGTCCTGCGACTGCACCGAGCGCGCGGCCGAGGCCCTGCACGAGACCCGCACGGCCGAGGCGGCAGCGGCGGAGGACTTCGATCCGCTGCGGATACGACCGTATGTGCGGGTCGAGCCGGCCGAGACGACGCTGCCGTTACAGCGCCCCGCAGGGCTGCGGGGCCGGGTTCGACATGCGGCAACGGCCGCGCGGGCCCGACCGGCCCCAGCGGCGCCGCACCCGAATGGCGACCCCCCACGGCCGAAACAGCCGAGCAGCCGCCGCGCCCTCCTGTTGTCCGTCGTGGCCGCCGGCCTGGCGACCGTGGGGGCGGCCGGGTTCGCGAGCGGGCTGCTCTCGTATCACATGCCCTCCCGGGACCGGGCGGCCCAGGAGGTCAGACCGAGCGTCCCGGTGGTGAGCACACCCGGCCCGACGGCACCGGCATCCTCCCCCACCCCGCCCCGCTCGCCCCTGCCCTCGCCCCCCGTTCCGGCGAGCCGCCCGAGCCCGTCGGCCACGCCGCCCACGTCCCCCGCCCCGACCCTGTCCGCCACGCCGTCCCGCCCGGCCTCCCCCACCGCCTCTACGGCGACCTTCGCCGCCCCGCGGGCCACGCAGGCCGTCACTCCGGTGCTGCGACGCGGCGACCGGGGTCCGCAGGTGACCGAACTCCAGGAGCGGCTGCGGCAGTTGAACCTCTACGGCGACCAGATCGACGGCGTCTTCACCCGCCCGGTCGAGGACGCCGTACGCACCTACCAACTGGCCCGGGGCATCCAGGGCGACGCCCTGGGGGTGTACGGGCCGGCGACGAGGAAGAGCCTGGAGGCGGAGACGGCCGAGCCGTGAGTGCGGGCGGCGACTCGGGGGTCCAGACTCAGGGGTCCAGGGGGCAGCGCCGCCCTGGCGGGAGTGGGGGCGGCGGGGGCGAATCCCCCCCGCTCCCCCGCGACAGCACCCACCTCGGCGGGCAGCCACGACGACCGTCATCGACGTGCGGCCACAGCTCCGCGCCGGTCGACGTACACACCGCAGCCTCGCGTCAGCCGACGTACAGTCACCGCCCCACGCCGGTCGACGTACAGCCCCAGCCCCGCGTCAGCCGACGTGCAGCCGGATCGATCCGTCACCCGTCGCCTCGACCCGCACGCACGTCAGGTCGGGCACGGTCACGTCGGGGCCGTGCAGACCCGCACGCGGCCCGACCCCCACCACCGTCATTCCCGCGGAGCGCCCCGCCGCGATCCCCGCGCCGGAGTCCTCGAAGACGACACAGTCCGCCGGATCCACGCCGAGTTCGGCGGCGCCCTTCAGAAACCCCTCGGGATCGGGCTTGCTCGCGCCCACCGACTCGGCGGTGACGCGGACCTCCGGCAGCGGTAGCCCGGCGGCGTTCATGCGCGCGGTGGACAGCGGCACGTCGGCGGAGGTCACCAGCGCGTGCGGAAGACCGCGCAGGGAGGCGAGGAAGGCCGAGGCGCCGGGGATCTCGACCACACCGTCCGTGTCGGCGGTCTCCTCGGCCAGCATGCGCGCGTTGTCGGCGAGGTTCTGCTCCATGGGCCGGTCGGGCAGCAGTACGGCCATGGAGGCGTGCCCCTGGCGGCCGTGGACGACCTTCATCACCTCGTCGCCGTCCAGCCCGTGCCGTTCGGCCCAGCGGCGCCAGATGCGCTCGACGACGGCGTCCGAGTTGACGAGGGTGCCGTCCATGTCGAGCAGGAGGGCGCGGGCGGTGAGGACGGTGGGCGCGGTGGTGGCCGTCATCGGCAGCTCCAGGAGGCTCCGGGAAGGAAGGTCCCCTGAGGAAAGCCCTCCGGGGAGGAACAAGGCGGCCCCGCCCGCCGGTCAGGGAAAACGGGCGGGAGCCACTTTGTTTCTCCACGGTACAAAACCCGGGGCGGATCCCGCCACCACCCCGGGCGAAGGTTCACCCATCGTTCAGCTCAGCCGGCCACGGCCTCGTACAGGCTCCACGCACCGAGCGCGAGCATCAGCAGGGCCGCGATCTGCGTGATCAGCCGCAGCGGCACCCTCTTCATCAGGGCCTTTCCGCCGACGATGCCGAGTCCGGCGACGGCCCACAGCCCGAGCACGGCGCCGAGGCCGACGGAGACCGGGTCGTCGTAGCGGGCGGCGAGGTTGGCGGTCATGATCTGGGTGAGATCGCCGAACTCGGCGACGAGGATCAGCATGAAGCCCGTCCCCGCGACCCTCCAGAAGGACTGGTCGGCGGGCTTCTTGATCTCCTCCTCGTCCTCGTCCTTCTTCAGCAGGAGCATCGCGGCACCGCCGAGGAAGAGGACGCCGGTGAGGGCGTGCACGATCTGCTGGGGCAGCAGGGTCAGCACACTGCCGGCCGCGACGGCCAGCACGACGTGCAGCAGGAAGGCGGCGGCGACGCCCGCGAAGACGTAGCTCGCGCGGTAGCGGGTGCCGAGGACGAGGCCGGCGAGCGCGGTCTTGTCCGGCAGTTCGGCGAGGAAGATGACGCCGAAGACGAGCGCCGTCACGGTGATGCTGATCAAGGGTCCTCAATCGGTCGGGGCTGCCCCACCGAGAGTGCGGTACGTCACGCGATGACACCTCGGCACGGCAGCACACTCGGCGTCCGCGCCACCGGGACACGGACGTGCACTGCTTGCCGAAGGTCTCGCTGGCGGTCCCCGAAAACCCGAGGGCCCACCTCCGGGCGCCGGCTCAGGCTGGCTGAGCAGTATGTCGACGGTCCGGCGAAGAGCTACTCCCCTTCTGCGCCGCCCATCGTAAGGGATGTGAAGGTTGCGCGGGAAACGGCGTGGGCAGGGCGGCGGAGGCGCCTGGGCCTACGCCGCCCGGCGGCGCATGAGGTAGCCCGCCGCGGCGCCCGCGGCGAAAAGGGCCGTGAACGAGACGGCCGTGGCCAGCCAGGTCGCGCCGAGCCACTGGGCGCCGTAGTAGCCGAGGGCGACGCTGTAGGCGGCCCAGGTGAGGCCGGCCAGGGCGGACCAGGGAACGAAGTCGCGGGCCCGGCGGTGGGCGGCGCCGGCGCAGAAGGACACGACCGAGCGGCCCGCCGGGGCGAACCGGGCGAGCACGACCAGCGCGCCGCCGCCCCGGGCCAGGGCATCGCCGAGACGTTCCTGCGCGGTGGTCAGCCGCCGGGAGCGGGCGATCGCCCGGTCCAGCCGCGCACCGCCCCGCCAGGCCAGGCGGTACGCCACCAGATCGCCGAGGACCGAGGCGGTCGCCGCGGAGAGGATCAGGGCCAGGAGGTCCGGCACGTCGTGCGGGACGCGGCCGGCCGCCGCGCCGGACCCCGCCGCCGCTGCCGTGCCCGCCGTGATGACGAGCACGCCGCTCGGCAGCACTGGCACGAACACGTCAAGCAGAACGGACACGGCCACCGCGGCATAGATCCACGGTCCGGCGGCCAGTGACCCCACATCCTCGAACACCACGACTCCCGTTGCTCCCCCGTTGACAGCCATACAGCGTACGCCCGGGGTGTGACAGAAGGGGCCTCGGGGGCGAACGAGGACTCAGGCGGGTGTGACGGGCTCCCGGCGCAGCCCGCTCACCCGAACAGCGCACGCTGTGCGGCGGAGCCCTTCCGCGTCCGTAGCAATGGAGACAGGCCTGTCCCGAACTTCAGGCACACATCCGAACGAAACGGCGCGTAAGCGCAGAAAAAGGTGCACATCATGGTGGCAGCCATATATGCGGGCACCCTCGCCGCAGCCCTGTTCGCGACCGGGAGCGCAAGCACCGCCCATGGCTCCTGGCTGGAGACCTCGGGCGTGTTCTCCGCGCCGTCCGCGTCCACCCCGTCGAAGGCAATGGCGTACGACCGGGACCTCGTCCCGGCGGGCGCCCGGATCACGGTCCGCCAGATCACCAGGGCGAACGGTGCCACGAGCGTCGAGCTGCGGGTGACCGGCGTCAAACCCAACCATCTCTTCGGGGTCCACGTCCATCAGAAGGCCTGCGGCGCCGACCCCAAGGCCGCCGGCATGCACTACCAGAACGCGCCCGGCACGGACGCCGCCCACACCACCAAGGACAACGAGATCTGGCTGGACTTCAAGTCCAGTGCGCGCGGCACGGGCAGCGCCGTCGCCAAGCACGGCTGGGCCTTCCGCAAGGGTGAGGCGGGCTCGGTGGTGATCCACAACGAGCCCGGCACCAAGGGGGCCCGGGTGGCCTGCTTCACCGTGCCGTTCCGCGGAACGTCGTAAGCAGGGCCGACCGGAGACGGAACGGCGCCCTTCCCTCCCTCGTGGCGGGGGAAGGGCGCCGTACCGGGTCAGGCGGCTATCGGGGTCTGCCCGGTGGCGGCCCGGTCGTCCGCGGCGGTGCGGCGGACGAACAGCCGGTCGAGGCCGAAGGCGCCGGACCCGGTGAAGACCAGCAGGAAGAAGGACCAGCAGAACAGGACCGACAGCTCGCCGCCGTTCTGTATGGGCCACAGGGCGGCCTGCTGGTGCACGTCGAAGTAGGCGTACGCCATGGAGCCCGAGGCGATCAGCGCGGCCCCGCGGGTGCCGAGGCCGAGGAGCACCAGGGCGCCGGCGGCCAGCTGGATCACGGCCGCGTACCAGCCGGGCCAGGTGCCGGCCGGAATCGTGCCGCCCTGGGTGCCGACGGCACCGCCGAGGACACCGAAGAGCGACGCGGCGCCGTGCACGGCGAAGAGCAGGCCCACGACGATGCGGAAGAGCCCGAGGACATAGGGCTGAGCGGAGTTGAGACGTGCGGTCATGAGGGGGGTTCTCCTCTTCGGTGTCGGTCGGACCGGCTGGGGACGTCCAGGTGGCCGGTCATGGGGGCGGCGGTACCGAATGGAGGACCCAGGTTAGGGCTGCCTAATCAGTGCTTGCAAGTTCAACATTTGGCCATCGCCCGAAAGCGTGACCGAATCCACACCCGGCCCGACCCCCGCGCGGTCACCCAGGGAACCCCTTCCGCGAGCAACCCCAAGGCGAACTTCCTTGCATGCACGGCTTATTGACGACCCATCAGATCGGGATCGGGCCGTACCGACTGCCCCCGCACCTCCAGCCCCCCGAGCAGCTCCGCCGTGGCTTCGGCGATCGCGGCCACCGCGCGGTCGAAGACCTCGCGGTTGTGCGCGGCAGGGGCCCGGAACCCCGAAACCTTGCGCACGTACTGCAACGCGGCGGCGCGGATGTCCTCCTCCGTGGCCTCATCGGGCAGCACGGGCGGACGCAGGGTCTTGATACTCCGGCACATGCCCCCAGTCTCACGCACCCCGCGTCCCGGTGCGATGATCGCGGCGAAGGCGGCCACCGACTCCCGGGGCCGACCGTCGAAAGGAACAGCCGCATGGCGAACCCCTTGGCGAAGAAGATCACCGTGGCCGTGCTCGGCCCCGGCGGCACCGGCGGGCTCCTCGCCGCCCTGCTCGCCCGCTCCGGCCACCGCGTCGTGTGCCTGGCCCAGGACCGCACGGCCGGCACCCTGCGCCGCAGCGGAATCACGGTCCGCAGCCCGCAGTTCGGCGAGTTCACCGCCCCCGTCGAGGCGGACACCGAGCTGCGCGAACCGGTGGACGCCTGCCTGATCGCCGTCAAGCACACCGCGCTGGACGCGGCCCTCACCCGGGTGCCGCCCAAGGCTCTGGGCGACGCCCTCGTCGTACCGCTTCTGAACGGCGTCGAACACCCCGGCCGGCTCCGCGCCCGCTATCACCCCGACCGCGTCGCCCCGGCGGTGATCCGCGTGGAGTCCACCCGGGTCGCCCCCGGCGTGATCGAACACGGCAGCCCGTTCACGGAGCTCGACCTGGCCGGGGACGCCGTACCCCGCCCCCGACTCGAGGAGTTGGCGACCGCCCTCGCGTCCGCCGGCACCACCGCCCGGGTGGTCGAGGACGAAACGGCGGCCCTGTGGGCCAAGATGGCGTTCCTCGCCCCGTTCGCCCTGCTCACCACCCGGTACGGCCTTCCGCTCGGCGAGGCCCGCACCCGGCACCGCGAGGAACTGCAGTCGCTGGTCGCCGAGACCGCCGCGGTCAGCAGCGCCTGCGGCGCCCCCGCCGACCCGGCCCAGGCCCTGGCCCGGTACGACGGCTTCCTGCCCGGCACCAAGTCGTCGATGCAGCGCGACGCCGAGGCGGGCCGCCCGCTCGAACTCGACGCCATCGGCGGCGCGCTGCTCCGCGCGGCGGACCGGCACGGCGTACCGGTACCGGTGACGGCCCGCCTGGTGGGCGAACTACGGGCCGCCGGCCACTGAGCCACGCGCTGCGGGCCGGCCCGCCACCCGTTCGGCTGAACCTCCCCCGAACCCCAGGAACGAACTCGCCACTCAAAATCGAACAGGCGTAGCATTGGCCGTGTGGCAACGACCTATGAATTCCCCAGTGACCTCCGCGCCGGTCAGGAGGAGCTGCATCAGGTCCGGGCCGAGTTGTCGGCCCTGCTCAAGCGCCTGCCCTGGTCGGTCGAGCCGATGGACGGCTTCAGTGACGACACGGGCTGGCGGAAGGTGGAGCGGCCCGCGTCCCCGGGCTGGACGGCGGACGAGCAGGCCGAGGTGGAGAAGCTGCGCCGCCGCGAGCACGAACTCGCGGTGTTCGTGAGCACCCACCGGTTCTGGGCCGAGGTCCCGGCGGCGGACCGCATGGACGCCCGCACCAGGCTGAAGCACGCGCACGAGCAGGGCAGCGAGCAGGCCGGCGAGGAGGAATGACAGAGCCCCCGGCGGCATGGCCGGGGGCTCGACTGTGGGCGCGGACGGTTTCGAACCGCCGACATCCTGCTTGTAAGGCAGGCGCTCTACCCCTGAGCTACGCACCCGGAACCCGGGCTTCGTGCCCAGGACGAGTCGACAGCCTACCTTGCCCGGACCGGTACACCGCAAACCCGTAACGCCGGGCCACGGGCCGTTCACGGGGGTTAACCCCACCCCTGGTCCGGGAGCCTTCCCGATTACCGGCCGGGGCCTGATCACTTACGGTCGTCGTACACCGACACACTCCGGCCGCCGCACCCGGCGAACCGGTTCAGGGGGAGATTCCGCATGGCCCGTTCCGTTGCTGTCCGCGCCGCCGCCATGGCCGCCGTCACAGCAGTGCTCGTCGCGGGGGTGAGCGCCTGCGGCGCCTCCGCCAGTGACGACAAGCACCCCGACCACCGGTCCTTCGCGCTGCACGGCCACACCCTCACCGTCGACTCCGACGACGCGGCACTGGAGATCGTCGCGGCACAGAGCGGCAAGGCGGGTACGGTCCAGGTCACCCGGTGGTTCAAGGGAAGGGTCGTCGTGGGCGGCGACCCCAAGGTGACCTGGTCCTTCCAGGACGACCGGCTGAAGCTGCGCATGCACTGCGACGGGTTCATCGCCGACTGCTCGGCCAAGTACCGGATCGAGGTGCCGCGCGGGACCGGCGTCACGGTCGACGACGGCAACGGCAGCGTGCAGGCGCGCGGTTTCGCCGATCCGCTCCGCCTGCACACCAGCAACGGCTCCGTGCACGTCACCGACTCCACCGGACCGCTGGACCTGCGCTCCGACAACGGCGCGCTCCGCGCGGAGGCCTCCGCACCGCGGGTGCACGCCGAGACCAGCAACGGCTCGGTGGACCTCACCCTCGGCCGCGTGCCGGACCACGTGGACGTCACCTCCGACAACGGCCCGGTGACGGTCGCACTGCCGCACGCCGCGTACCACGTGACGGCGGAGTCGGACAACGGAGGGGTGTCGGTGTCCGCGCCCCGGGACGACAACAGCCCGCACACCGTGTCCGTGCACTCCTCGAACGGGAAGGTCACGGTCCGTACCGCGAACTGACCGGCCCGTGTGTTCGTCTAGTACGAGTGGGAGAATGACACCACCCAGGGCGGACCAACACGGGAGAGGGATGTGACGGCGACACCGGGCACGCCAGCGACGCGGTCGTACCCGCCGTCGACCCCACGGGCCCGGCATGGGTCCACGGCCCTGCGCGACACCCTCACCCTGCTGAGCCTGCCGGTGCTGGCCGCGCTCGCCCTGCCGGCCGCGTTCGCCGGCGGCGGCACCCGGCGCTGGTTCGGCGGCCGGGCGGAGAGCCAGCGGGCCGAGGCGCAGGCCGCGAAGGACGCCGCGGCGGCCGCGTTCTACGAACTGGACACCGCCCAGCGCGACCTGCGGATATCCATCGAGACGATCACGGCCGTGGACGACTCCCCGGCCGCCCGGCGTGCCGCCGGCGACTTCGCGGCGCTCGGGCAGCGGATCGACGAGGTCAGCCGGCGCTACATCCAGGCCGTCGACGCCCATGACCTGGACCGGGACGATCTGGAGGCCGCCGCGGCCTCCCGGGCGCGTGCGGAGCTGACGTCCGCCAGGGACGAGCTGGTCCGGGTCAAGCAGGAGCTGGACCGTTTCGGCAGCTCGCTCGGCCCGCTGCTCGGCAAGGCCGAGACCCAGCTGGCCCGGCTGGCGCCCGCCGTGGAGCGGGCCCGGCAGGCACTGCTGGGCGCGAGCAACGCCCTGGACGCCGTACGGGAGAAGGGCCTGCGGGCCGATGACCTCGCCGGGCGGCTCGCCGCCCTCTCCCCCGAGCTGACCAAGCTGAACCAGGGTGCCGGGCAGCACGGGGTGCAGCAGACCGTGGAGCGGGCCGAGCGGGTGCAGCGGGAGGCCGGGGCGATCCGGGCCGAGGCCGAGCGGCTGCCGGAGAAGGCCGCCGAGATCGACCACCGGCTGGTCAGCCTGCGCACCCGGGCCCAGGCGCTGACCACCAGGGCCGGGCAGGTGGACCCGGTGCTGAGCGAGCTGCGGCGCCGGTTCGCCGCCGCCTGCTGGCAGGACCTGCAGCAGGTCCCCGCGCAGGCCGCGGAGAACGTGCGGCAGGCCGAGCTCAAGCTCCGCGAGGCCCAGGCGGCCCGGGACGCCCAGCGCTGGCCCGACGCCACCTCGCTGCTGTCGACGGTACGGGCCCTGCTGAACGCCACCGACGAGGCCGTGTCGGCCGCCGGTGAGCGGCTGCGGCGGCTGAACGAGGTGCAGAAGGATCCGCAGGCGGAGATCGAGCGGACCCGGTTCGCGATCCGGGACGCCCAGCGGCTGGCCATGACGGGCCGTACGACCCCCGACCCCCGGCACGCCCGGCCGCTGGACGACGCGGTGGGGCGGCTGGAGCGGGCGATCGCTTCGCTGGAGGGCGGCCGGCATCCTGACTTCTGGCACTTCCTGACCGAGACGGACGCGGTCCGGCTGGCCGCCGCTCGGGTGGTGGCCCAGATCCGCGAGGAGCGGGGCGGGGGCCACTGAGCTTCGCCGCGTTGCCGTCCCGTCGGTTGCCGGGCGGCCCGCGGTCGGCGGATATTGGATGGACGGATGGCCTCCGCTAGCGCCCGAGGGAGGCGGACATGGCCACACACGCAGTGCACACGAAGCCGCGGCGGCGGATCGAGTTCGACAAGCATCTGCCCGTCGACCACCGGCTGAACACGATCTACCGGATCGGAGCGGGCCTGATCGGCCTGTTCCTCATCGCCTTCGGCATCCTCGGTGTGATCGACCAGATCGGCTTCTTCAGCACCGGTGGTCACACGGTCGCCGGGCTGAACACCAACGGCGCGCTGAGCGTGCTGTCCATCGTCGTCGGCGGGATCCTGCTGATCGGCATGGTGATCGGCGGGAACGTGGCGTCCACGCTGAACATGGTGTTCGGGGTGCTGTTCCTGCTGAACGGCTTCCTGAACCTCGGCCTGCTGGACACCAAGTACAACTTCCTGGCGTTCCACATCCAGAACGTGTTCTTCAGCTTCATCGTGGGCCTGCTGCTGATGACCTTCGGGATGTACGGCCGGGTCGGCTCGACCCTGCCGCACGACAACCCGTACTGGCGGGCACGCCACCCCGACCCGGGCACCGAGCCTCAGGGCGCCCGTTAATCTGTGCGCATGCCTCGCTACGAGTACCGGTGCCGCACCTGCGGTGACACCTTCGAACTGAGTCGGCCCATGGCCGAGTCCGCCGCCCCTGCGAGCTGCCCCGCGGGGCACGAGGACACGGTGAAGCTGTTGTCGACGGTGGCTGTCGGCGGGAAGGCCGGGACGTCGTCCGCCCCGGCGCCCGCTGCGGGCGGTGGCGGTGGTTGTTGCGGCGGGGGCTGCTGCGGCTAGCCGCCTACGGGGCTGCCGTGCGGGTGGCTGCCGTGCGGGTCGCCTTCAGGAACTCCCGTACGATCCTCTCCCCCGCCAGCACCCCCCGCTCCGGCAGTGCGCTGACCTGTGGCGCCGCCCAGTCCGTGTCGGCCAGTTCGCCATGTCCCGGGCGCCAGCCCCGGTCGGCCGCGAGGAGCAGGTCGGCGTCCAGCAGGGAGTCACCCGCCGCCAGTGTCAGCTCCGCGCCGGTGCGGCGGGCGATCTCCCGTACCGCCGCGCTCTTGGTGAGCGGCTTGGGGACGGCGTAGACCTTGCGGCCCTGCAGTGAGACGGTCCAGCCGCGGTTCTCCGCCCACACCGCCAGCTCCTTCACCCACTCCTCGGGCAGCAGCTCGCGCTCCACGACGAGGTAGGCGAACAGGTCCTCGGCGATGCGGTGCTTGCGCACCCAGACGGGGTCGGCCGCCCTCAGCAGGTGCTCGCGCACTTCGGCCAGCGGTGCGCACTCGTCCGCGAGACGGGCCTGCACGCCCGCGTGCCAGTCGGTGTCCGTCGTCCCGTCGACCAGCAGATGGCCGCCGTTGGCGCAGATCGCGTACTTCGGGGGCGGGCCGGGGAGGTTGATCCGCTGGTACTGCTTGCGCGTCCGGGTCGTCGTCGGCACGAAGACGGCCGTGTCGCCGAGGTCGGTCAGCAGCTGGGCCGCCGTCTCGGTCAGGTAGGAGAGCGGTCGGCTCTCGTGGACCTCGACGCACAGCAGCCGGGGCGCCCGCGCATCCGGCATGGTCAGCGCGAGGGCCGCCGAGGAGTAGATCAGCGTGCGGTCGAGGTCGCTCGCCACCAGCACCGGCATCAGACGTTCACCGCCCTGCCGTCGGCACCCGTCGCACCGCGCGTGTACTGGGGGTGGATCAACCCCACGCAGGTGTACGGCAGTTCACCGACCTCCTCGACGGGAACGCCCCGCTGTTCGGCGAGCAGGCGTACGTGGTCGAGATCCGCGCCGGCCCCTTCGCGGGCCAGGATCTTCCAGGGCACCCGGCGCAGCAGCACCCGCGTGGTCTCACCGACGCCGGGCTTGACGAGGTTGACGTCGTGGATGCCGTACTCCTCGCTGATCCGCTCGACGGCCCGCCAGCCGGCCCAGGTCGGCGCGCGGTCCTCGGCCATCAGCTCCTTGACCGCGGTACCGACGGCGTCGGCGACCTCCGGGAAGCGGGCGGAGACGGCGTCCAGGAAGGCCACGGAGACGTCGGCGCCGGCGAGTTCGCGGTAGAACTTCGCGCCGTGGAAGTCGTCCGGACCGACCAGGTCCGCCCGCAGCACCGTGCGGGAGATCAGGCCGGAGACGGTCGAGTTGAGGCAGGCGGAGGGTATGAGGAAGTCCTCGCGGGTGCCGTAGGTGCGCACACAGGAACCCGGGTCGGCGAGCACGGCGATCTCCGGGTCGAAGCCGGTGATGCCCTCCTTCGCCTCGAACTCCTCGACGGCCTGGGCGAGTTCGCGGGTGATGGCGCCCTTGCCGGTCCAGCCGTCGACGAACACGACGTCCTGCGGGTCGTGATGGGCGGCGAGCCAGCGCAGCGCGCCCGCGTCAATGCCCCGACCACGCACGATCGACACCGCGTAGTGCGGCAGGTCGAGGCCGTGGCGGAACCGGGCCCAGCGGCGCATCAGGATGCCGACCGGCGTGCCCGCGCGGGCCAGCGAGACCAGCACCGGCCGCGGTGACCGTTCGGCGATGACGGCCTCGGTCACCACGCCGACCGCCTGCGCGATCCGGGCGGCGGAGGCGTCGAGCGCCGTGTGGAACAGCTCCTGGTACTGCTCGCTCGGCTGGTACTCCACCGGCAGCGACTCGGCGTAGTGCGCGCCGCCGCTCTGGATGGCCTCCTCCCGCTCCTCGGTCGGCGCCTCCAGCGTGACGTCGGAGAGGTCCTGGAGCAGCCAGCCGACCTCCTCCGGGGCGTACGAGGAGAATGCGGGGCCGCGGAGGGGCTCGGGCAGCATGGCCGGCCTTTCGGAAGCGTGCGGGACGTACGACGGGACGACCGCGAGCAGGACGTGGGGGGTATGGGCGGCGAGCCGGGCCAGGAGGCCGTCGGGGGCGTGCAGGGCGGGGGTGTCGGCGACGGAGTCGACCACGGCGACGACGGCGTCGAAGCCGCCGCCCGCGACGTTGTAGGCGTACCTCTCGCCGGGGCCGTCGGCCGGGTCGTCGTGGGCCGGGAAGACCAGGCGGGTACGGATCGCGTACCCGGGGTCGTCCAGCGCGAGGACGGGGGAGCGGGTGGTGGTCGAGAACCGCACCTCGACGCCCGTGGCCTGCGCCTCCAGCTCCCGGGCGAGCCGCAGCGGGGCGTACATCAGCTCCTCGAAGCCGAGGACGAGGACGCGACGGGCGCCGGGGGGCAGGGCGTCGCCCATCCGGGCCGCCATCTCGGGGAGCGCGGCTTCGAGGCGGGCACGGTGGGCGGGGGTGAAGCCGTGCCGGCCGCCGTCGGGGAGGCCGGGGGGCCAGTGGAGGTCCGTGCGGGTGACACGGCCGTACGACGCTCCGGGCGAGTCGGGCCGCTGATCATGCTCGGCGACCAACTGCTGCCCCTGCTCCAGCACGTCCTTCGGCAGCCGTACCGTCCCGGAGGCGGTGGCGACCAAGTCCACCCGGGCGCCGATCCCGGCGGCGAATCGTTCCATCCGGGCGGCGTCCTCGGGCGAGCGCATGTCGACCAGAGCGACCACGACATATCGCTTGCGTGGATGGCGTTCGTGCAGCTCACGGATGGTGTTCAGGACCGTGTTCCCGGTGGAGAACTCGTCGTCGACCAGGACCAGTGGTCCCTGACCGGACAGCAGCTCCGGATCCTCGGGAAGCAGCAGATGCGACGTGGCATGCGAGTGCGACTCCTCGAACCCGCCCGCCCGGGCGACCCCGGTCACCGGTCGACGCGTGGAGTGCAGATACGGCGCCGTGCCGAGCCCGTCGGCGACCGCGTGGCCCAGCCCGGTCGCGGTCTCCGCGTATCCCAGGACCACCGCGTTCCGCGCCTCGGCCGCGGAGAGCAGCTCGGCGACCCGGCGACCGAGCCGGAAGCCATGGCCGTAGACCGCCGTCGGCGACTGCGGAACGTGCTTGCCGAGCACGTTCGAGACCAGCAGATGCGCCCGCTTGGGATTGCGCCGCAGGGCGAGGCCGAGCAGGCCCCGCAGGCCGTCGTCCGGGCCGTCGTCCCCCACGAGTTCGACCCCGAGCCGCTCGGCGACCCAGCTGCCGGACCAGACCCCGTCGTTCACTGCGTTCTTCATGCGTTCCTTGTTCCCGCGGCGAGCAGCTCCACGAAGCCGACGTCCTCGTGAGCCACGCCGAAGGCCTCGGCGCGCAGCAGGGTCCGCTCGGCCCAGGCGCGGTGCGGCTTCACCTCGTTCATCTTGTTCGTGTAGGCCGACCGGAGTACACCCCCGCCGCCGCGTTCGGGCCGCAGGATGTCCTGGGCGTCGCTGTACTCCTCGTGGCTGACCACGGACAGCGCGTGGACGGGCAGTACGTGGGAGGGGTGGATGCAGGTCTTGCCGAGCAGGCCGTTGGCCTGGTCGAGGGAGATCTCCCGCAGCAGTCCGTCCATGGCGTGCTCGATCAGCCTCTCGCGCAGTTCGACGGCCTGCCCCTCCAGGAAGGGGCTCTGCCTCAGCTGCGGCTTGAACATGCGCTCGGAGACCCGGAAGTACTCCCACACGGGCCCGGTCACGGTGAACCCGGTGCCGTCGGCCCGGCCCAGCATGTTCACGACGTCGGCGATCACCGAGGCGACGACCTGGACGTCGTAGGCGGTCATGTCGGGGGCGCGGCGCAGGCCGTAGGAGGAGCAGAAGTCGGTCACGCCGAGGCGCAGGGCGAGGACCCGGTCGCGGTACTTGTCGACCGCGCGGGCGATGCCCTCCAGGGTGTCCACGCGGGACTCGCGGTAGAGCAGCTCGGGGGACTCCAGGACGGGCATGGCGAACAGCCGGCGGCCGCTGACCGCCTCGGCGGCCGCCAGGGCCTCCAGGAAGGGGATGCCGCGCTCCTCGGTGAACTTCGGCAGCACGAATCCGGACAGCAGCCGCACGGACGGGCCGAGGCGCCGTACGAGGTCGGGTATCTGCTCGGGGGCGCGTACCCGGACGAACAGCAGCGGCGGCTCGACGCCGGGCCGGGCGGCCAGGTCGGCGAACTGGCGGACCAGGTTCTCCTCGCCGGCCACCACGTCCGCGTCGTCGATCGAGTCCTCCAGGCACAGCACCATCGAGACCACGCCGTTCCCGGCCTGCTTGACGATGTCGTCGGCGAGCCGCGGCCGGGTTGCCGGGCTGTACAGGGTGGCGCCGAGGGCGGCGGCGAGCAGCCGGGCCGGAGAGTCGGCGCTGAACGCGCACGGCTCCCGGTGGAAGAGGCGCTGCCGCACCTCGGGGGCGATGTGCCCGAAATGACGCATAGGACTCCCTCAGGGCGCTGGCCCGAGTCTCTGTGTTCGGTAAAGGGTGGCCGGTAATAGTACGTAGGGATCCATGTCCGGGGTTCCCAGCGGGCATGAATTTCCGGTAACTCGCCCGTGTCGGCGGCGCACGGGGACGCCACCCCCGCATTGTCGTGACCAGGACCGAGAAGGCAGGATGACCGCATGACGCACGCGATGCTGAAGGGGTCGAACGTCCCGCTGGAAGCCGACACGGTCCGCGCCGTGCTGCGCTGGACGCCCGGGCAGGAGGTCCCGGACGTGGACGCATCGGCGCTGCTGCTGGGTCCCGACGGCCGTGTGCGCTCCGACGAGGACTTCGTCTTCTACAACCAGCCCCGGCACCCCTCCGGAAAGGTGTGGCGGCTGGGCAAGAAGCGCGTCGCCGAGGGGCTGACCGACACGATCCAGACGGACCTGCCCGGTGTCGAGCCGGACGTCGGCCGGATCCTGCTGGTCGCGTCCGCGGACGGGGTGACCTTCGACCGGGTGCCGGGACTGTGCATCCTGCTGTACGACGCCGCGGTCGCCGACGCCGAGCCGCTGGCCCGGTTCGAGATCAAGCCGGAGACGGGTGCGGAGACGGCCCTGATCTGCGGTGAGCTGTACCGGCGCGGGGAGGTCTGGAAGTTCCGCGCGCTGGGCGAGGGGTATTCGAACGGGCTGAAGGGGCTCGCCACGGACTTCGGGATCTCGGTGGACGAGGGGGAGCCTCCGGCGGCTCTGCCCGAGCCGCCGACCTCCGCCGTGCCGCAGCAGCCGCCCGCGTACGGCTATCCGCAGCCGGCCTCGGCTCCGCCGGCGTACGGGTATCCCCAGCCGGTGCCGGCGGCTGTGGGGCCGGTGGATCCGAACTTCCGGTTGCCTCCGCAGGGGCCGCAGTTCATCGGGCGGTGAGCAGGGCCTTCCGCCTCACCTGTCGACCTTGGTCTTGTAGCCCCGCCCCCACT
This sequence comes from Streptomyces sp. NPDC001393, assembly GCF_053597455.1. Lineage (NCBI taxonomy): Bacteria > Bacillati > Actinomycetota > Actinomycetes > Kitasatosporales > Streptomycetaceae > Streptomyces > Streptomyces sp. NPDC001393. The sequence continues at coordinate 341,114 of NZ_JBSFIH010000001.1, read as the reverse complement.
GCAGTCCCCACCCGTACAGCCGGTCCAGCTCTCCCTGGAAGCCGTAGACGAACTTGACCTCGCGGCGGACGAGCAGTTCGCCCTTGAGGTTCTCGATCAGCACCACCGCGCAGGAGCGGGCCTGGGGATGGCGTTCGTCGAGGCCTATCTCGATGCGGGGGCCGTTGCTGGGGTACAGGGTGACGATGGCGTGGGTGCGGTCGAAGGCGGGGGTCTGGTCGTAGATGTAGACGAAGACCAGCAGGCGCTTGATGGCGTCGCGATGGTCGAGGTTGATGTACATCGTCTCGCCGGACGCCGAGCCGAACCGGTCGTCGCCGCTGAGCTTGATGTACGGCGGTGCGTTGACGTCTCCGAGGTAGTTGCCGAGCGGCTGGACGACGCCCTTGGTGCCGTCGGTCAGTTCGTACAGGCAGCCCAGGTCGAGGTCGACGTTGACCATGCTCTGGCCGTGGCCGAGGACCTCCGGTGGCCTGAGGGCCTTGAAGGGGTGCCTCAGCAGGCTGGTGCGCTGGTTGCCGTCGAAGTCGGAGGTGCGCATCCGCCAGGTGAGGTTGATACGCAGGTGGCCGGTGGCCGCGTCCTGTTTGTTCAGGGACACCGTCTGGTGCCGCCTGGTGAGTTCGATGGTGTTCGTCGAGTTGCCCGCGTCGAAGTCGGCCGCGTTGGCGCCCCGCAGCCCGTCGAAGAAACCCATTCCCGCCCCCAGGTGTTCACGTACTCGTTCACCACGCCGTCGGGGCGGCCGAGCGCGTCGGCCGCCCCGATTCAGAGCGTTCCTCGCCGGGCGGCGTGCCACACCCCGTCACGACCCGGATCTGTCCCGTAGGGGACCGGGGCTCACACCCCTGAGGAGACCTCGGCCCGCTCGTCGGTGCCCTCGCCCTCGGCCGCGAGGGCGCGGTTGCGGCGGACGGAGGACCAGAAGGACAGGGCGATCAGGACGACGCCGACGAGACCGGTGATGACCTCGTTGATCTCGTACTGGATGGTGACCATGAGGATCACGGCCAGTGCGCCGATGGCGTAGTGGGCGCCGTGCTCCAGGAAGACGTAGTCGTCGAGGGTGCCCTGGCGGACCAGGTAGACCGTGAGCGAGCGGACGTACATGGCGCCGATACCGAGACCGAGGGCCATCATCACGATGTCGTTGGTGATGGCGAAGGCGCCGATCACGCCGTCGAAGGAGAAGGACGCGTCCAGGACCTCCAGGTAGAGGAACATGAAGAACGCGGCCTGGCCGGCCAGCAGCACCGCCGACTTCTTCTTGCCGGTGCGGGCGGCCTCTTCCTCCTCCTCGTGCTCGCGCTCCTCCTCTTCCTCCAGCCGGTCCTCGAAGTACCCGGACAGACCGCCGACGATCATGTAGGTGATCAGGCCGGCGATACCGGCGATCAGGACCGTCTGCGCCTTGTCGGCGTGGGCGCCGCCGTGCTGGTGGGCCTGGGTGGCGAAGGTGAAGGAGGTGATCAGCAGGACGATCAGCGAGACGCAGACCGACAGCATGTCGATCTTGCCGAGCTTCGCCAGCGGTCGCTCCAGCCACTGCAGCCACTGGATGTCCCGGTCCTCGAAGATGAAGTCCAGGAAGATCATCAGCAGGAACATTCCGCCGAACGCGGCGATCGCCGGGTGGGCGTCGGTGACCAGCTGCTGGTAGCGGTCCTTGTCGGCGAAGGCCAGGTGGACCGCGTCGACGGGGTTGAGCTTGGCGGTGAGGGCGACGATCACGACGGGGAAGACCAGCCGCATGCCGAACACCGCGATGAGAACGCCGACCGTGAGGAAGATCTTCTGCCAGAAGGCGTTCATCTTCTTCAGGATGCCGGCGTTGACCACCGCGTTGTCGAACGACAGCGAGATCTCGAGGATGGCCAGGATCGCCACGACGCCGAAGGCCTCCCACCCCCCGTAGAAGACCGCGGCGACCAGGCCGAGCGCGGTGACCGCGAACGACCAGCCGAAGGTTTTCAGAAGCACTGGCTACCCAATCGTGTCAGTACGGGGCTCCCCCGCGCCGTACTCGGCTTTACTAAACGTTGACCCAGTGTAGAGGGACACGCGGTCGGCGGTACCGTCGAGGGCGACCCTCACCGAAAAGCCACAGCACAGACCTGGCGGGAAAGCGCCTCGCTACGAGACGTTCACGCCGAAGTCGAGGGCGATGCCGCGCAGGCCCGACGCATATCCCTGGCCGACGGCGCGGAACTTCCATTCGCCCTGGTAGCGGTACAGCTCGCCGAAGATCATGGCGGTCTCGGTGGAGGCGTCCTCACTGAGGTCGTAGCGGGCCAGTTCCTGGCCGTCGGCCTGGTTCACGACCCGGATGAAGGCGTTGGAGACCTGGCCGAAGGTCTGGCCGCGCTCGTCGGCCATGTGGATGGAGACGGGGAAGACGATCTTCTCGCAGTGGGCCGGCACCTTGGTGAGGTCCACGAGGATGGTCTCGTCGTCGCCCTCGCCCTCACCGGTGAGGTTGTCGCCGGTGTGCTCGACCGAGCCGTCGGGGCTCTTGAGCTGGTTGTAGAAGACGAACCACTCGTCGCCCAGGACGCGGTTGCCGGCGCCGCACAGCAGCGCGCTGGCGTCCAGGTCGAAGGGGGCGCCGGTGGTGGACCGCGCGTCCCAGCCGAGCCCGATCGTGACGTTCGTGAGGTTCGGTGCGGCCTTGGAGAGGGAGACGTTGCCTCCCTTGGCGAGTGTGACGCCCATGATGCTGGTCCTCCCCTAGTGGTGCTTTCCCTGGTTGTCCTGCGCGTCCGGCGCCGCCCGTAAACGGTGCGGCGCCGGACGGTGCAGGTGTCGTGACCCTGCCGGGATCAGACGTTGACGCCGAAGTCCTGTGCGATGCCGCGCAGGCCCGAGGCGTAGCCCTGGCCGATCGCGCGGAACTTCCACTCCGCGCCGTGCCGGTACAGCTCGCCGAAGACCATGGCGGTCTCGGTGGAGGCGTCCTCACTGAGGTCGTAGCGGGCGATCTCCGAGCCGCCGGCCTGGTTCACCACGCGGATGTAGGCGTTGCGGACCTGGCCGAAGGACTGCTGGCGGTTGTCGGCGTCGTAGATCGAGACCGGGAAGACGATCTTCTCGACGTCGGCCGGGACGCCGGCGAGGTTGACCTTGATCACCTCGTCGTCGCCCTCGCCCTCACCGGTGAGGTTGTCGCCCGTGTGCTCGACCGAGCCGTCCGGGCTCTTGAGGTTGTTGAAGAAGACGAAGTGCTGGTCGCTGACGACCTTGCCGGAGTTGTTCAGCAGCAGCGCACTGGCGTCGAGATCGAAGTCGGCGCCGGTCGTGGTGCGGGCGTCCCAGCCCAGACCGACGAGGACCGCGGTCAGGCCCGGCGCCTCCTTCGTCAGCGATACGTTGCCGCCCTTGCTGAGGCTGACTCCCACGGGTCCTCCATGTGGTGTCCAGGGGCGGGGAGCCCCGTCGTGCTTCGGATATGGGATCAACGAACCGATCCTAGTGACGGGTTCCCGCCCCCCGCAGACCCTGGAGCCGGAGAATCCCAGGTGTCGGCCACGGTCGGCCTACAGGGTGTCGAGCGCCTTCACGTAGTCGTTCAGGTCGCGCGCGTCCGGCAGGCCGTTGACCACGGTCCACCGCACGACGCCCTCCTTGTCGATGATGAAGGTGCCCCGGACGGCGCATCCCTTGTCCTCGTCGAAGACGCCGTACGCGCGCGAGACGTTGCCGTGCGGCCAGAAGTCGCTGAGCAGCGGGTACTCCAGGCCCTCCTGCTCGGCGAAGACACGCAGGGTGTGGATGGAGTCGTTGGAGACGGCGAGCAGCTGCGTGTCGCGGCCTTCGAACTTCGGCAGGTTGTCGCGCAGCTCGCACAGCTCGCCGGTGCAGACGCCGGTGAAGGCGAAGGGGTAGAAGAGCAGGACCACGTTCTTCTCGCCGCGGAAGTCCGAGAGCTTCACGGCCTTGCCGTGGTTGTCCTTGAGCTCGAAGTCGGGCGCCTTGTCGCCGACCTGGATCGCCATCGTCGTGCATCCCTTCGGTGGGCCGTTCGGGTCGAGCGCACAGCAAAGCGCTCGGATCCACCCTACGCAGCGATCACCGGGGGCTTCCGGACGGGCCGGGCGAAGCCGGCCCGTCCGGACGACGACCCTCAGGTCACTTCTTGGACTTGGCCGCCTTCGGCGTGGCCAGCCGGCTGCCGCTCCAGTCCTTGCCCACACTGACGCTCTTCGACGCCGTCAGTCCGGCCGTCGTGGCGGCGTCCTGGATGTCGCTCGGCTCCACGTACCCCGAACGGCCGGTCTTCGGCGTCAGGAGCAGGATCGCGCCGCCCTCTTCGATGTACGTGGTGGCATCCACCAGCGCATCCGTCAGGTCGCCGTCGTCGTCACGGAACCACAGCACAACGGCGTCGGCCACGTCGTCGTAGTCCTCGTCCATGAGGTCGCCTTCGATGGTTTCCTCGATGGCCTCGCGGAGCTCCTGATCGACGTCGTCGTCGTAGCCGATCTCCTGGACCACCTGCCCGGGCTGGAACCCCAGCCTGGCGGCAGGGTTCGTCCGCTCCTCCGCGTGGTCCGCGGTCGCGCTCACGGGTTGCCTCCTGATCATGTCTTGGTGAATATCTCAGCCACGCGCGTGCGCGAAGCATTGGCCGTAGTCCACACGGGCGGGACGGATCGCGCAAGTACCCGGCCGTCCGGACCGCCGAAACGGTGACGATCCGGGCCGTGTCGCCGCAACTCCTGGCACCGTATCCCGATTCCGGGTGACCCACATCACACCGATGTGCCCGGTTTGCGCCGTTCGAAATCATCTCAGAATCATCCGGTGATACGCCCCTCGAACGGCTTTGCCAAGCACGTCACACCCCGGGCGTATCGTTGCGTTTTGACCGATGGAGACCGGCGGGTGACACCGAGGAGATGACGTACACCGTCCCGAGGTACACGATGGGGGACGGTGCAGGCAGGTGCAGAAAATCGGCCCCCTGACAGGTATCGGCCCTCTGACAGGTAAGGAACAGCGTGGCTTCCGGATCCGATCGCAATCCGATCATCATTGGCGGCCTTCCGAGTCAGGTTCCTGACTTCGATCCCGAGGAAACCCAGGAGTGGCTCGACTCCCTCGACGCCGCCGTGGACGAGCGCGGCCGGGAGCGGGCCCGCTACCTCATGCTCCGGCTGATCGAGCGGGCCCGCGAGCGGCGCGTGGCCGTGCCCGAGATGCGCAGCACGGACTACGTCAACACGATCCCGACCAAGAGCGAGCCGTTCTTCCCCGGCAACGAGGAGATCGAGCGCAAGATCCTCAACGCCACCCGCTGGAACGCGGCCGTGATGGTCTCGCGCGCCCAGCGCCCCGGCATCGGCGTCGGCGGCCACATCGCCACCTTCGCCTCCTCGGCCTCGCTGTACGACGTCGGCTTCAACCACTTCTTCCGCGGCAAGGACGAGGGCGACGGCGGCGACCAGGTCTTCTTCCAGGGCCACGCCTCCCCCGGCATCTACGCGCGCGCCTACCTCCTCGACCGGCTCACCGCGGACCAGCTGGACGGCTTCCGCCAGGAGAAGTCGAAGTACCCGGACGGCCTGTCCAGCTACCCGCACCCGCGCTCGATGCCGGACTTCTGGGAGTTCCCGACGGTCTCCATGGGCCTCGGCCCGCTGGGCGCGATCTACCAGGCGCGGATGAACCGCTACATGCAGGCGCGCGGCATCGCCGACACCTCCAGGTCGCATGTGTGGGCGTTCCTCGGCGACGGCGAGATGGACGAACCGGAGTCGCTCGGCCAGCTGTCCATCGCGGCCCGGGAGGGCCTGGACAACCTGACCTTCGTCGTCAACTGCAACCTGCAGCGGCTCGACGGCCCGGTGCGCGGCAACGGCAAGATCATCCAGGAGCTGGAGTCGATCTTCCGGGGCGCCGGCTGGAACGTGATCAAGCTGATCTGGGACCGCTCCTGGGACCCGCTGCTCGCGCAGGACCGGGACGGTGTCCTGGTCAACAAGATGAACACGACCCCGGACGGGCAGTTCCAGACCTACGCCACCGAGTCCGGTGCCTACATCCGCGAGCACTTCTTCGGCGACGACCAGCGGCTGCGCGCGATGGTCGAGAACATGACCGACCACCAGATCCTGATGCTGGGCCGCGGCGGTCACGACCACCGGAAGATCTACGCGGCCTACAAGGCGGCCCTGGAGCACAAGGGCCAGCCGACGGTCATCCTGGCCAAGACCGTCAAGGGCTGGACGCTGGGCCCCAACTTCGAGGGCCGCAACGCCACGCACCAGATGAAGAAGCTGACGGTCGACGACCTCAAGCGCTTCCGGGACCGGCTGCACCTGCCGATCTCCGACAAGGAGCTGGAGTCCGGCCCGCCGCCGTACTACCACCCGGGCCGGAACACGGACGAGATCCAGTACATGCACGACATGCGCAAGCAGTGCGGCGGGTACGTCCCGACGCGCGTCGTGCGCTCCAAGCCGCTGCCGCTGCCGGACGACAAGGCGTACGCGACGGTGAAGAAGGGCACCGGCCAGCAGTCCATCGCCACGACGATGGCCTTCGTCCGGCTCCTGAAGGACCTCATGCGGGACAAGGAGATCGGCAAGCGGTTCGTACTGATCGCGCCGGACGAGTACCGCACGTTCGGCATGGACTCCTTCTTCCCGAGCGCGAAGATCTACAACCCGCTGGGCCAGCAGTACGAGTCGGTGGACCGGGAGCTGCTCCTGGCCTACAAGGAGTCGCCGACCGGCCAGATGCTGCACGACGGCATCTCCGAGGCGGGCTGTACGGCCTCCCTGATCGCGGCGGGCTCGGCCTACGCCACGCACGGCGAGCCGCTGATCCCGGTCTACGTCTTCTACTCGATGTTCGGTTTCCAGCGCACCGGCGACCAGTTCTGGCAGATGGCCGACCAGCTGGCGCGTGGATTCGTGCTGGGTGCGACCGCCGGCCGCACGACCCTGACCGGTGAGGGCCTGCAGCACGCGGACGGCCACTCGCAGCTGCTCGCCTCGACCAACCCGGCGTGCGTGGCCTACGACCCGGCGTACGCCTACGAGATCGCGCACATCGTCCAGGACGGCCTGCGCCGCATGTACGGCGCCGACGCGGACCACCCGCACGGCGAGGACGTCTTCTACTACCTGACCGTCTACAACGAGCCCATCCAGCACCCGGCCGAGCCGGCGAACGTGGACGTCGAGGGCATCCTCAAGGGCATCCACAAGCTCAGTGAGGGCACGGGCGGAACGATCCCGGCGCAGATCATGGCGTCGGGCGTGGCGGTCCCGTGGGCGCTGGAGGCACAGCAGATCCTCGCCCGGGACTGGAACGTGAGGGCGGACGTCTGGTCGGCCACCTCCTGGAACGAGCTGCGCCGCGAGGCGGTGGCGTGCGAGGAGCACAATCTGCTGCACCCGGAGGAGGAGCAGCGGGTGCCGTATGTGACGCGCAAGCTCAGCGGCGCGGAGGGGCCGTTCGTGGCCGTGTCCGACTGGATGCGATCGGTTCCGGACCAGATCGCGCGGTGGGTGCCGGGCACGTACCAGTCGCTGGGCGCGGACGGCTTCGGCTTCGCCGACACCCGGGGCGCGGCGCGGCGCTTCTTCCACATCGACGCCCAGTCGATCGTCGTCGCGGTGCTGACCGAACTGGCCCGGGAGGGCAAGGTGGACCGGTCGGCGCTGAAGCAGGCCATCGACCGGTACCAACTGCTGGACGTGTCAGCGGCGCATCCGGGGGCGGCTGGTGGCGACGCGTAGCCTCCCCCACTCTCGGCTTCACTCGAGCGGGGGCACCCCCACCGCTCGGCTTTGACCGACGGCAATCGGGGAGGATCTGCCGGTTCGCTGCCGGGCGCGGGTGATTGCGTGGCTGGTCGCGCAGTTCCCCGCGCCCCTTCGGGGCGCGGGGAAGGGGGAGTTGGGAATGCTGCCCAACGGGAACATCCGGACGCCGGGTGAGGAGGGCTGGCGGAGTTGACGGGTGCCCGGCGCTGTGGCCGGCCGGGGTGGGGTCGCTTGCCGACGCTCAAAGGCGGCGGAACTGCAACCCCCCAAGGGGCGCGGGGAACTGCGCGACCGGCCACAGCGGACCCGCACCCCGCAACGAACCGGTACCCCCACCCCAGTTGCCGAAACCGCCAAGGCGCCGCAGGCCAAGGCGCGCACCGCCCCCTCCACGGTGCGCGCCCCGCGGCCCGGTGTCCTCCCATGTCCTGCGGAGGACTTGACCCACTGTGACCCGCGAGGCGCGCCCGGTGCGAGCGATCTTTAGCGAAGTCATCCTGATAGGGGAAATCCGCCCGGAAGACGCCCGGGCGGAGAGCCTCAGATGTGGCCCACGCCCGCACCCGCCTCCGCGTTCGCACCCCGCTTGGTGAGCAGCGCGACGAGGACGGCGACCGCCGCCACGCCCGCGGCGACCAGGGAGGCGAGGCTCATGCCGGAGACGAAGGTGTGGTGGGCGACCTCGGTGATCTTCGCGGCGACCTGGTCCGGCACGCCCTTCGGCACCGGGGCGACACCGACCTGCACCGCCTGAGAGGCCTTGTCGAGCTGACCCGGGGTCAGCTGCGGCAGTCCGGCGCCGGTCCAGTTGCCCGGCAGGTCGCCGTCGACCTTGGAGGCCATCACGGCGCCCAGCACGGCCGTACCGAGGCTGCCGCCGATCTGCATGGCCGCCTGCTGGAGGCCGCCGGCCACACCCGAGAGCTCCATCGGGGCGTTGCCGACGATGACCTCCGTCGCGCCGACCATGACCGGCGCGAGGCCGAGGCCGAGCAGCGCGAACCACACCGACATCACACCGCTGCCGGTGTCGGCCTTGAGCGTCGACATGCCGTACATGGCGATCGCGGTCGCGGCCATGCCGCCGGCCAGCGGGATGCGCGGGCCGAGCTTGGTGATCGCGGCGCCGGCGAGCGGCGAACCGACGATCATCATGCCGGTGAGCGGCAGCAGGTGCAGGCCCGCGTCGATCGGGCTCATCCCGTGGACGTTCTGGAGGTAGAACGTCACGAAGAAGAGCCCGCCCATGAACGCGATGGCCATGAGGACCATCAGGACGACGCCGGCCGAGAGCGGTATCGAGCGGAAGAGACCCAGCGGGATCAGCGGCTCCGCGACCCTCGTCTCCCAGACCGAGAACAGGGCGAAGAGCACCACGGAGGCGGCGATGAAGAGCCATGTCCGGCCGTCGCCCCAGCCCCAGCTCGGCGCCTTGATCAGGGCCCAGACCAGGCAGAACATCGCGCCGGAGAGCAGCGCGATGCCGAGGACGTCGAAGGAGCGCGGCGCGCCGTGTTCATTCAGCGGGCTCCGCCCGCGGGCGGCACGGTGGTCGCGCAGGATCAGCGTGCCCAGGACCAGGGCGAGCGCGCCGACCGGCACGTTGATGAAGAACACCGACTGCCAGTTGACGTGCTCGACGAGGACGCCGCCGAGGATCGGGCCGCCCGCGGTGGACGCGCCGATGACCATGCCCCAGATGCCGATGGCCATGTTGAGCTTCTCGGCCGGGAAGGTGGCCCGCAGCAGGCCGAGGGCGGCCGGCATGAGCAGCGCGCCGAACAGGCCCTGGAAGACACGGAAGGTGACGACCGCGGCGATGCTGTGGGACAGGCCGATGGCGCCGGAGGCGGCGGCGAAGCCGGTCACGCCGATGAGGAAGGTCTGCCGGTGGCCGAAGCGGTCACCGAGCTTGCCCGCGGTGATCAGGGAGACCGCGAGGGCGAGGAAGTAGCCGTTGGTGATCCACTGCACCTGGGCGAAGGTGGCCCCCAGGTCCTTCTGGATCGCCGGGTTGGCGATCGCCACGATGGTGCCGTCGAGGGCCACCATCATGACGCCCACGGCGACGGTGATGAGGGTGAGCCAGGGATGGCCGCGCAGCCCCGCGGCCGGAGCCGACCCGAGCGGGGCGTCCGGTGCTGTGTCCCCCGGCCCCGTCGCGTCGATGGTCGTCTGACTAGTCATGCGTTCGAGCCTAGTGACAGCCTCTGACAATTGACAAACGGTTTCATCAGTCAGTAACTGACACCTATGGAAACACTGCGCGAACGCAAGAAACAGCGCACCCGGGAAGCGCTGCTACGGGCCGCTCTGGAGCTGTTCACGACCCAGGGGTACGAGCACACGACCGTCGACGAGATCGCCGAGGCCGTCGACGTCTCGCAGCGCACCTTCTTCCGTTACTTCGCGGGCAAGGAGGACGCGGCCTTCGCGGTCCAGGCGATGACGGAGGAGCGCTTCGTCGAGGCCGTACGCGCACGTCCGCCGCACGAGGCGCCGCTTCAGGCGCTGCGGCAGGCGGTACTGGAGGGCTGGGACGGGATACGGGAGACCGTCGAGACGGCCGTCCCGGTGGAGCTGTACCTGCGCATGTACCGGACGATCGAGTCGACGCCCGCGCTGCTCGCCGCCCATCTGCGCCGCTCGGCGACCACGGAGGAGACGATCGCGCGGCTGCTGGCCGAGCGCGAGGGCGTGGACGTGGACGCCGACCCCAGGCCGCGGCTGGCCGTGGCCGTCTTCGGCGGAGTGATAAGGGTCACCGAACGGCAGTGGTGCACCGGCGACGACTTCAGCCTGGAGGCCATCCGTCAACTCACCGCGTCCTACCTCGATCTGGTGGATTCGGCACTCATCGGGAACTGGCGCTCAAATCAAGATCGTTGACACCGCGTTCGACGCCTGACGAAACGTGATACCTGTCACTCGGTTACCCCGAGACCCTCCCGTTCTCCTAGTGTGTCCTCCCAGTGACTTCCTTCGACACCTCCCCGCAACTGAACGTCTGGCGCGCCCTGCTGGCGCTGGCCGTGGTCTTCGTGATGCTCGCGACCACCGGCTGGACCGCCCTGCACAGCCACAGGGAGTCGACCGCACTGCAGGCCTCGCTCGCCAAGTGGCGGCACGGCAGCATCCACGGCCTCCATCTGCCGGACCCCAAGGCCGCCCCGGCCCGGCTCGGTCGCTTCTTCGCCGCCCTCTCCCCCGAGGACCAGGACCGTCTCGCCCGCCGCTACCCGCTCGCGGTCGGCAACATGAACGGCGCCCCGGTCTCCTTGCGCTACCGCGCCAACCACATCGCCATGGAGCAGCAGCGCGAGGTCGAGAAGGAGCGCATGCGCGACAGCCGGCTCAGCGCGGCCGGACAGCAGGACGCGGGCCGTCGTATGCACCGCTACGAGGACCTGTTGAGCCCCGGCCGGCAGATCCTCGCCTTCGACCCCGAGGGCTCGGGCCGTATCGCCGAGGTGTTCGGGGATCTGGACACGGCGCAGCGGATCTCGGTCGTCGTCCCCGGTGTCGACACCGATCTGCTCACCTTCCAGCGGACCAACCGCGAGTACACCGCCCCGGTCGGCATGGCCAAGGCGCTGTACGCGGCGGAGCGCGCGCAGAGTCCCGCGACCCGTACGGCCGTGATCGCCTGGGCCGACTACACCGCGCCCGACGGACTCGGCGTGGACGCGGCCACGGGGCTGCGCGCGGAGGACGGCGCCCTGCGGCTGAACGCGCTGCTGGGCGGCCTGCCCGGCCGTGCCCCGGTGGCGATGGTCTGCCACAGCTACGGCTCCGTGGTCTGCGGGGTGGCCGCGCACGACATGCCGCGCCGGGTGACCGACATAGCGGTGGCCGCGAGCCCCGGCATGCGGGTCTCCAGCGCCTCCCATCTGGACACCACGGCCCGGGTGTGGGCCATGCGGGACGCCAGCGACTGGATCCAGGACGTGCCGTATCTGGAGCTCGGCGGGCTCGGGCACGGCGCGGATCCGGTGTCCTCGGCGTTCGGTGCGCGGGTGCTGTCCGCCCGGGACGCGCAGGGTCACGCCGGCTATTTCCAGCCGGGCACCGACAGTCTGCGCAACCTCGCCGACGTCGGCGTCGGGGCGTACGGCGAGGTGACGTGCGCTCGCGAGGACGACCTGTGCCAGGCCGGTGTGTCCGGCACTACCACGGCCGGACGCGCGTAGAAACAGCAGGAAGTGCGGTCTGCGCGGGTGGCGACGGAGGAGCACGTGCCGCATACGATGAGCCGCATGGGTGACGTACTGGCGGGGTTTCATGCCGTCTGGGAGTTCGAGTCCAACTCCGTGCTCATCCGTTACGAACGGGGGATTCGGACACCGAAGCTGTTCCAGGCGCTCGGGGAGCGGCGGATTGCGCTGTCCGCGGTCGAGGGCGTGACGCTCTCCCCGGGCAGGCGCGGCACGGTCGTCCTGCGGCTGCTGCCCCGCGCCGGTGCGGATCCGCTGCTGGAGGCGGCGGCCGGGCAGCTGAAGGAGGGCTCCGATCCGTACCGGCTGGTGCTGCCGGCCGAGCGGGAGACGCTCGCCGAGTACTACGCCGACGAACTTAAGGGCCTGTTGACGGAGTCCGGGCCCACCGACCGCCATCTGGTGCCGGCGCCCGAGGGGCCGCTGTCGTTCAAGGCGTACGACGGGAAGGCGAGCTTCGACGGTACGGCCGTGCAGTTCCGCTGGTCCTGGACGGGGGCGTCCTCGGCGAAGTGGAAGGCGGGCGACCAGAGCTTTCCGGTCACGGAACTGAGCGGGGTGGAGTGGCGGTCGCCGGAGGTGTTCGAGGGACACCTCCGGCTGGTGCGGCGCTCGGCCGAGTCGGCCGCCCTGCCGCCCGACCAGGACCCGGGAGCCGTGGTCTTCGGGCTGGGGTACGGCCCGGTGCACGAGTCGCTGCCGTTCGCCGCGGCCGTCCTGGCCGCCGTACGCACGCGGGGGCCGGTACCCGTGGCACCGGCCCCGTCCCGGCGCGACCCCGCCGACATCGCCGAACGGATCCGCCATCTCGGGGAGTTGCACCAGGCCGGGTTGGTCACCGACGAGGAGTTCTCCGCCAAGAAGGCGGCGTTGCTGGCGGAACTCTGAGTCATTCCCTTCCGGCGGAAGTGAACGTCATGTCCGCGTAGCGCTCTCCGGCCACCTTGGCCGCGATCGGCTCCAGTTGGGCGAGCTCCGCATCCGTCAGGACGATGGCCGTCGCCGCCGCGTTCTCCGCCACCCGGTGCGGCTTGCGGGTGCCCGGGATCGGGACGACCGGGAGGGCGTCGAGCGTGGCGCGCTGCTGCACCCAGGCCAGGGCGATCTGGCCGGGGGTGGCGTCATGTGCCTCGGCGATCGCACGGACCGGCTCCAGCAGCGCCGCGTTGGCGCTCGCGTTGGCGCCGGTGAAGCGGGGCTGCTGACGGCGGAAGTCGTCGGCCGTGAGCTCCTGTTCGGCGTGGGTGAAGGAACCGGTGAGGAAGCCGCGGCCGAGCGGCGAGTACGGCACCAGGGCCACGCCCAGGTCCCGCGCGGCCGGTACGACCTTCGCCTCGATGTCCCGGCTGAACAGGGACCACTCCGACTGCACGGCCGCGATCGGGTGCACGGCGTGCGCGGCGCGCAGCTCGCCGGCGGTGACCTCGCTCAGCCCGAGGTGCTTGACCTTGCCCTCGCGGACCAGCTCCGCCATCGTGCCGACGGTCTCCTCGATGGGGACGTTCACATCGCGGCGGTGCATGTAGTACAGGTCGATCACGTCGACGCCGAGCCGCTTCAGGCTGGCCTCGACGGCCTGGCGGATGTACGGCGCGTCGTTGCGGATGATCCGCTTGGTCGGGTCGTCCTTCGGGATCGACAGGGCGAACTTGGTGGCGATGACCACCTCGTCGCAGTGCGCCGCGAAGAACGGGGCCAGGAACCGCTCGTTCTCCCCGGCGCCGTACGCGTCCGCCGTGTCGTACAGCGTCACACCGAGCTCCAGCGCCCGCTCCAGCGCGGCGCGGGCCTGGCCGGCGTCGGTGGGGCCGTAGGCGAAGCTCATGCCCATGCAGCCGAGGCCCTGGACGCCGACCTCCGGTCCGCTCTCGCCCAGCCGTACCGTCGGAATCCTGGCGTCGGTCATCGCGTGGTCCCCTCCATCGCGTAGAAACTGATCTTGCGGTCGAGTACGGCGAGCGTGTCCCGCAGCTCGGCGATCCTGTTCAGGACGTCCCGGCGGGTCGACTCCAGCAGCTCCCGCCGTTCCCCGTAGGTGCTCTCGCCCTCCCGGACCAGCTCCGCGTACCGGACCATGTCCGCCACCGGCATGCCGGTCAGCCGCAGCTTGGTCACGAAGTCCAGCCAGTCCAGATCGCGGTTGCTGTAGCGCCGCTGGCCGGTGTGCGAGCGGTCCACGTGCGGCATCAGGCCGATCCGCTCGTACCAGCGCAGGGTGTGCGCGGTCAGGCCGGTGAACGCGACGACCTCGCTGATCGTGTAGCGGTCCTGGCCGTCGGGGCGCGGATGGCGTCTGGGCGGGGCGGAGCAGATGTCTGCGGGGGCCGTGCGTTCGGTGTCCGCCGGCGTGGTCTGCATCACCGTCATGACCACAACGCTATGGGGTTGGAGTGCACTCCAAGCAAGCGGATCAGGTAAGAAATCGGCGGACGCGGAGAGGCGCTCCTGGTTAGCGTGCGGGGCATGAGTCTCGTACGCCGGGCCACGCCCGAGGATGCCATGGAAGTGCTGCGTCTGCGCCAGGTGATGATCGACTCGCTGGGCAGCGGAGGCGGCACAGGACTCACCGACTGGCACTCCGAGTCGCTGCCGACGCTGCGGGAGCGGCTCGCCGAGGCCGACGGGGACTTCGTGGCCTTCGTCGTGGACCATCCGGACCGGCCGGGGGCGCTGGCAGCGCTGGTGGCAGGGACGCTGGAGTACCGGATGGGGCGGGCCGGGAACCCGCACGGACGGGTGGGGTACGTCTTCAGCGTCGCCACCGACCCGGACGCACGGCGGCGGGGGTACGCGCGCGCCTGCATGGAGGAGCTGCTGGAGTGGTTCCGGGCCCGGGGCGCCGCCCAGGTCGACCTCAACGCGTCCGCCGACGCGGAGCCGCTGTACGCCTCGCTGGGCTTCGTACGGAAGCCGGACCCCTCGATGCGGTTGCAGCTGTGAGCCGGCATTAGGCTCGCCGGCATGTCGTTGCAGAGCCTGGCGCTGATCGAGAACTGGCCCGTCCCCACCGCCGCGGCGGGTGTCGTACGAGCCGACGGGACCGTCCTCGGGACGCACGGCCCCGCCGGGTACCGCTTTCCGCTCGCCTCGGTCACCAAGCCGCTGGCCGCGTACGCGGCGCTGGTCGCGTACGAGGAGGGCGCGATCGAGCTGGACGAGCCGGCCGGGCCGCCCGGCTCGACCGTCCGCCACCTCCTCGCGCACACCTCCGGGCTGGCCTTCGACGAGCACCGGGTGACGGCGCCTCCTGGTGAGCGCCGCCTCTACTCCAATGCCGGGTTCGAGCAGCTCGGGGACCACATTGCCAAGGCGACGGACATTCCGTTCGCCGAGTATCTGCGGCAGGCGGTGCTGGAGCCGCTGGGCATGACGGCCACCTCCCTGGAGGGCTCCCCGGCGAAGGACGGCGTGTCCACGGTGGCCGACCTCCTGCGGTTCGCGGCGGAGGTGCAGGCGCCGCGGCTGCTGGATCCGCGGACGGTGGCCGAGGCGATGAGCGTGCAGTACCCGGGGACGAAGGGGGTGCTGCCGGGGTACGGCCACCAGAACCCGAACGACTGGGGGCTGGGCTTCGAGATCCGGGGCGCCAAGTCGCCGCACTGGACGGGAAGTTCCTCGTCACCGCGCACCTTTGGGCATTTCGGGCAGGCCGGTACGTTCCTGTGGATCGACCCGGACGCGGGAGTGGCGTGCGCCGCACTGACCGACAGGGCGTTCGGGCCGTGGGCGATCGAGGCGTGGCCGGTCTTCACGGATGCGGTGCTCGGGGAGCTGCGGGGCTGACGCACCGCCCGCGGCTACGACATCTCCCACATCAGCAGCTCCGCCGAGCTCGCCCCCACCGCCTCCAGGCCCCTCGCGTCGGTGATCCGCGCCGAGTCCCCCGCGTCCAGTTCCTCCTCCCCCAGCCGGACGGCACCCCGCACCACGTGGACGTACACGTACGCCCCGTCCGGCACCGCCGTCCGCTCCCCCGCCGCCAGGCGCCGTATGTGAAGCATCGCGCCGGCCTCCGGGACGGCGTAGGGCGTGGAGTCGGCGATGCCCGGGATGATCTCGTACGACGGCTCACCGCCCGGCTCCCGTGGGGCCAGCCACATCTGGACGAAGGTGAGCGGCGACGAGCCGTCGTTGCGTTCCACGTGCCGGACGCCCGCCGCCGCGCTGAGGTGCTGGACGTCGCCGGGGCGGACCTTCGTCCCGCGGCCGGTGGAGTCGCGGTGGGTCAGCTCGCCCTCGACGACCCAGGTGACGATCTCGGTGTGGCTGTGCGGGTGTTCGTCGAAGCCGGCACCGGGCGCGAGCCGCTCCTCGTTGCAGGCGATGACCGCGCCGAAGCGGAGGTTGTCGGGGTCGTAGTGGGGGCCGAAGGAAAAGGCGTGCCAGGACTCGATCCCGGCCTCCGGCTCGCCCCCCGGGTAGCGCTCGTCGGCGCGCCGTACGTCCATCACGGGCACCACGTTAGCCCGGCCGGGCAGGGGCAAGGGCCCACCGAACATACGGCGAGGGCCCACCAACGCCCACTGTCCCGACGCCACCGGCCGCGAGGGAGGCGCCCCCGTAGGCGACCGAGCCATCAAGCACAGCCCCGGCGGCACACGGTCCCGTCCCGATAAGGCAGTCTTGTCCCGTGCCCGAACCCGAATCCCGCAGCCGCGAACCTCACGCCCATCACCACGCACTCGACGTCCACCCGCACGCCGCGACCCTGAAGCGGCTGGAGAAGTCCTCCGGGTCGCTCGCCGCACAGGCCATCGCGCGGATGGACGAGACCCTGCCGTGGTACCGGGCCATGCCCCCGGAGAACCGTTCCTGGATCGGGCTCGTGGCCCAGGCGGGCATCGCGGCCTTCACCGAGTGGTTCCGGCACCCGGACGCCCCCCAGGCGATCTCGACCGATGTCTTCGGTACCGCGCCGCGCGAGCTGACCCGGGCCATCACGCTGCGGCAGACCGTGGAGATGGTGCGCACCACCATCGAGGTCATGGAGTCGGCGATCGACGAGGTGGCCGCGCCGGGTGACGAGAGCGTGCTGCGGGAGGCGCTGCTCGTGTACGCCCGGGAGATCGCCTTCGCCACGGCGCAGGTCTACGCCCAGGCCGCCGAGGCACGCGGTGCCTGGGACGCGCGGCTGGAGTCGCTGGTCGTCAACGCCGTGCTGAGCGGGGAGGCCGACGAAGGGGCGGTGAGCCGGGCCGCCGCGCTCGGCTGGAACTCACCGGAGCATGTGTGTGTCGTGCTGGGAACGGCGCCGGACGGCGACAGTGAGCTGACCGTCGAGGCCATCCGGCGGGCCGCCCGGCATGCCAAGTTGCAGGTGCTCACGGGGGTTCTCGGGGATCGGCTCGTCGTCATCGCCGGAGGCAGCAGCAACCCGCTCGCCGTCGCCAAGTCGCTGATCGGTCCCTTTGCCGCCGGACCGGTGGTCGCGGGGCCCGTCGTACCCGATCTGCTGGCCGCCACGCGGTCGGCGCAGGCCGCCGCCGCGGGCCTGAAGGCGTGTTCGGCCTGGCAGGACGCGCCGCGGCCGGTGCTGGCGGACGATCTGCTGCCGGAGCGCGCGATCGCGGGCGATCCGAGCGCCCGGGAGCAGTTGGTGGAGGAGATCTACAGACCTCTCGAAGAGGCCGGTTCGGCGCTGCTGGAAACCCTGAGTGTGTATCTGGAGCAGGCGAGCAGCCTGGAGGGCGCGGCCCGGATGCTCTTCGTTCACCCGAACACCGTGCGCTACCGGCTCAGACGTGTGACTGACGTCACCGGCTGGTCGCCATCGGATGTACGATCCGCGTTCACGCTGCGGATCGCGCTCATCCTCGGGCGTCTGGCCGACGGCGAGACTCCGGCATAGGTTTTGTCGGGGGCCCACAAAAGCCCTTCGTGTTCTTCGTCCCTGTCCCCACGGGCGGCCGTGGCCGTCCCCAAGAGAGAGTGTGAGAGTGCTCGTACTCGTCGCTCCCGGCCAGGGCGCCCAGACGCCCGGCTTCCTGACTCCCTGGCTCGAACTGCCCGGCGCCGCCGACCGCGTGGCCGCCTGGTCGGACGCCATCGGACTGGACCTGGTGCACTACGGCACCCAGGCCGACGCCGACGCCATCCGTGACACCGCGGTGGCCCAGCCGCTGCTGGTCGCCGCCGGGATCCTGTCCGCCGCGGCACTGGGTGACAGTGCCCCGGACACCGTCGCCGGCCACAGTGTGGGCGAGATCACCGCCGCCGTCTTCGCGGGCGTGCTGGACGAGACCTCCGCGCTGAGCCTGGTCCGCAGGCGGGGTCTGGCGATGGCGGATGCCGCCGCGGTCACCGAGACCGGCATGTCGGCGCTGCTCGGCGGCGACCCCGAGACCTCCGTCGCGCACCTGGAGAAGCTGGGCCTGACCCCGGCGAACGTCAACGGCGCGGGCCAGATCGTCGCCGCGGGCACGCTGGAGCAGCTGGCGGCGCTGAACGAGGACAAGCCCGAGGGCGTCCGCAAGGTCGTCCCGCTGAAGGTCGCCGGCGCCTTCCACACCCACCACATGGCTCCCGCCGTCGAGACGCTGGCCAAGGCCGCCGCGGAGCTGGTCCCCGCCGACCCGAAGGTCCGTTACGTCTCCAACAAGGACGGCCAGGCCGTCACGACCGGCGCCGAGGTGCTTCAGCGGCTGGTCGGACAGGTCGCCAACCCGGTGCGCTGGGACCTGTGCATGGAGACCTTCAAGGAGCTGGGCGTCACCGCGCTCATCGAGGTGTGCCCGGGCGGCACACTGACCGGCCTGGCCAAGCGGGCGCTGCCCGGCGTCACGACGCTGGCCCTGAAGACCCCCGACGACCTCGACGCGGCTCGCGCGCTCATCGCTGAGCACGCCGGCGCCTAAGGAGCCCGTACATGGCGAAGATCAAGCCCAGCAAGGGTGCCCCGTATGCGCGCATCCTCGGGGTCGGCGGCTACCGGCCGACGCGGGTGGTGCCCAACGAGGTGATCCTCGAGAAGATCGACTCCTCCGACGAGTGGATCCGCTCGCGCTCCGGCATCGAGACCCGGCACTGGGCCGGTCCCGAGGAGACCGTGGCCGCGATGTCGATCGAGGCGGCCGGCAAGGCGATCGCGGACGCCGGCATCGGCGCGGAGCAGATCGGTGCCGTGGTCGTCTCGACCGTCTCGCACTTCAGCCAGACCCCGGCCGTCGCCACCGAGATCGCCGACAAGCTGGGCACGAACAAGGCCGCCGCCTTCGACATCTCGGCCGGCTGCGCGGGCTTCGGCTACGGCCTGACCCTCGCCAAGGGCATGGTGGCGGAAGGTTCCGCCGAGTACGTGCTCGTGATCGGCGTGGAGCGGCTCAGCGACCTGACCGACCTGGAGGACCGGGCCACGGCCTTCCTGTTCGGCGACGGCGCCGGCGCGGTCGTCGTCGGCCCCTCGCAGGAGCCGGCGATCGGCCCGACCGTGTGGGGCTCCGAGGGCGACAAGGCCGAGACCATCAAGCAGACCGTCCCCTGGGACCGGTTCCGGCTCGGCGACCTGTCCCAGCTGCCGCTCGACAGCGACGGCAACGTCAAGTTCCCCGCCATCACGCAGGAGGGCCAGGCGGTCTTCCGCTGGGCCGTGTTCGAGATGGCGAAGGTCGCCCAGCAGGCGCTGGACGCGGCCGGCATCAGCCCGGAAGAGCTGGACGTCTTCATCCCGCACCAGGCCAACGTGCGGATCATCGACTCGATGGTGAAGACCCTCAAACTGCCGGAGCATGTCACGGTCGCCCGTGACATCCGCACCACCGGCAACACCTCGGCCGCCTCGATCCCGCTCGCGATGGAGCGGCTCCTGGCGACCGGGGAGGCGAAGAGCGGCGACACCGCGCTCGTCATCGGATTCGGGGCGGGTCTCGTCTACGCCGCCACGGTCGTTACCCTCCCCTAGGCACTCCGTGCCGGATCATGCGATTCGGCAGGGGGACAACTGCCACAAACCGTCTGGAACATCGAAGAAGGAGCGCCTGACATGGCCGCCACTCAGGAAGAGATCGTCGCCGGTCTCGCCGAGATCGTGAACGAGATCGCCGGGATCCCCACCGAGGACGTCCAGCTGGACAAGTCCTTCACCGACGACCTGGACGTCGACTCGCTGTCCATGGTCGAGGTCGTCGTCGCCGCCGAGGAGCGCTTCGACGTGAAGATCCCGGACGAGGACGTCAAGAACCTCAAGACCGTCGGTGACGCGACCGACTACATCCTCAAGCACCAGGCCTGAGTCACCTTTTAGGCCCTGAGGCTGCAAGGCCCCGCCACCCGGCGGTGGCGCCGTCGAATCCCGCATCCGTTGGAGAAAGAATTCCCGTGAGCCCGACCAATCGCACCGTGGTCGTCACCGGTATCGGCGCAACCACACCGCTGGGTGGCGACGCAGCTTCGTTCTGGGAGGCCCTCGTCGCCGGCACGTCCGGTGTCAGCCTTCTGGAGCAGGAGTGGGCGGCCGACCTGCCGGTCCGCATCGCAGCGCAGATCGCCGTCGAGCCCGGCGAGATCATCCCCCGGCCGCAGGCCCGCAAGCTGGACCGCTCGGCGCAGTTCGCGCTGATCGCCGCTCAGGAGGCCTGGAAGGACGCCGGTTTCACCGCCAAGGCCGGTGAGGACTCGTCCGTGAACCCGGACCGTCTCGGTGCGGTCATCGCCTCCGGCATCGGCGGCGTGACGACGCTCCTGGACCAGTACGACATCCTCAAGGAGAAGGGCGTACGCCGCGTCTCCCCGCACACCGTGCCGATGCTGATGCCCAACTCCCCGGCGGCCAACGTCGGCATCGAGCTCGGTGCCCGCGCCGGTGTGCACACCCCGGTCTCGGCCTGCGCCTCGGGCGCGGAGGCCATCGGGTACGCCATCGAGATGATCCGCACCGGGCGTGCGGACGTGGTCGTGGCCGGTGGTACCGAGGCCGCCATCCACCCGCTGCCGATCGCCGCGTTCGGCAACATGATGGCGATGTCCAAGAACAACGACGACCCGCAGGGCGCCTCCCGTCCCTACGACGCCGCGCGTGACGGCTTCGTGCTCGGTGAGGGCGCCGGCGTGATCGTCCTGGAGTCCGAGGAGCACGCCAAGGCGCGCGGCGCCCGGATCTACGCCGAGGCCGTCGGCCAGGGCGTCTCCGCCGACAGCCACCACATCACGCAGCCGGAGCCGTCGGGCAACGGCATCGCGCACGCGCTGCAGAACCTGCTGGACAACACGGATCTGAAGCCGGCCGAGGTCGTGCACGTGAACGCGCACGCCACGTCCACGCCGCAGGGTGACGTGGCCGAGATCAAGGCGCTGCGCAAGGTGTTCGGCGACGACGTCGACCACATGGCGATCTCCGCGACGAAGTCGATGACCGGTCACCTGCTGGGCGGTGCCGGTGGCATCGAGACCGTGGCGTCGATCCTGGCGCTGGTCAACCGTACGGCCCCGCCGACCATCAACCTCGACGACGTCGACCCCGAGGTCAACGCGGACATCGTGCGGGGCGAGGCCCGTCAGCTGCCCGAGGGCCGCATCGCCGCGCTGAACGACTCGTTCGGGTTCGGCGGGCACAACGTGGTCCTGGCGTTCCGGACGCTGTGAGTACGTGACCGAAGGGGCCCCCACCAGCCGGTGGGGGCCCCTTTCGTACCGTCTGCTCGTATCAGTCTGCCCGGATGTCGTACCGCCTGCTCAGACCACCTGGTGCAGCCAGCGGACCGGTGCTCCCTCTCCCGCGTACCTGAACGGCTCCAGTTCGTCGTCCCACGGCTTGCCGAGGAGCTTGGCGATCTCGGCCTCCAGGTCGGTCTCTTCCCGTTGGGACCGCGTCAGCGCCGCGCGCAGGCGGTCCTCGGGGATGAGGATGTCGCCGTGGAGACCGGTGACGGCGTGGAAGATGCCCAGGTCGGGGGTGCAGCTGTAGCGCTCGCCCTCGGCGGTCGGGCAGGGCTCGGCGGTGACCTCGAAGCGGAGCAGGTGCCAGCCGCGCAGGGCCGAGGCCAGCTTGGAGGCCGTGCCCGCCTCCCCCTGCCAGGAGAACTCCGAGCGCCAGGTGCCGGGGGCCGCGGGCTGCCGGATCCAGTCGAGGTTGACGCGCGTGCCGAGCACCCCGGCGACGGCCCACTCGACGTGCGGGCACAGCGCGCGCGGCGCGGAGTGCACGTACAGAACTCCACGTGTCGTCACCGGAACCTCCGGGCAGAGCGGGACATCTTGCGGACTGGCTGGCGGCAGTGGCACGACGGCCGCGTTGATGGCGAGGCTACCCTGCGTCGGTGCAAGGAGTGTGACGTACCGTCGGTCCCGGTGCCAGGAAACCTCCGCCATTCACCCAGGGGGACGCTTGTACGGGGGTGCTCCGTTCCCGGGCGCCCGGTCGGGAACCCTCACGCGTTGTTATGAGTGGGAGCACATACGACGACCTGGTGGTACCGGGTCCGACGACGAGGGGATCGGCAGGGGATGTGGAAGCCGAGCAGCCGTACGCGAGCCGCGCTCAGCCTCGTGGCGGCCGCGGTGCTGGGCGTCGCCGGGTGTGACGCGGGCGGCGGGAACGCGCCCGCGCCGCAGGGCACCAGGGCGCGTACGGCCAGACCGGCGCCGGTGTGGAACCGCAGCCCCGACTCGATCGCCGCGGTCGGCGACTCCATCACCCGCGGCTTCGACGCGTGCACGGTGCTCTCGGACTGCCCCGAGGTGTCCTGGGCGACCGGCAGTGACACGCAGGTGGACAGCCTGGCGGTGCGGCTGCTCGGGGCCGCGGGCGCGGCGGAGCGCAGCTGGAACTACGCGGTCACCGGCGCCCGCATGGCGGACCTGCCGGGGCAGATGGACCAGGCGGCGGCGCACACCCCGGGGTTGGTGACGGTGATGGTGGGCGCGAACGACGCCTGCCGGTCCTCGGCGCGGGCGATGACCTCGGTGGCCGCCTTCCGCGCGGACTTCGAGGAGGCGCTGCGCACCCTGCGCGAGGCGTCGCCGAAGACCCAGGTGTACGTGGCCAGCGTGCCGAACCTGAAGCGGCTGTGGTCCGAGGGGCGGGCCAATCCGCTGGGCAAGGAGGTGTGGAAGCTCGGCATCTGCCCGTCGATGCTGTCCGGCGCGGACGATCTGACCGGCGCGGCCGTGCTGCGCCGGGACCGGGTGCAGCAGCGGGTGGTGGAGTACAACAAGGTGCTGAAGGAGGTCTGCGCCAAGGACAGCCGCTGCCGCTTCGACAACGACGCGGTCTACGACTACCGCTTCGGCACCGACCAGCTCAGCCACTGGGACTGGTTCCACCCCAGCAGGGACGGGCAGGCGCGGCTCGCGGCGATCGCGTACCGGACGATCATCGCGGCCGATCCGGTTGCCTAGGACACTCATCGCCTACTGTTTTCACATGAGCGAACTTTTCGGCACACTTTCCGACGGCACCGAGGTCCACCGCTGGACGCTGGAGCGCGCCGGGACACGCGTGGAGGTCCTGACGTACGGCGGCATCGTGCGGTCGGTCCAGGTGCCGGACCGGGAGGGCCGGTCGGCGAACGTGGTGCTGGGCTTCGCGGACCTGGACGGTTACCTCACGCACCCGGAGCCGTACTTCGGCGCCCTGATCGGACGGTACGCCAACCGGATCGCGCGCGCCCGCTTCCCGCTGGACGGCGTGGTCTACGCCCTGGAGCCGAACAACGCCCCGAACTCCCTGCACGGCGGTGCACTCGGCTTCGACAAGCGGGTGTGGGCCGCGCAGCCCGTCGAGGACGGGGTGCGGCTGAGCCGGGTGAGTCCGCACGGCGAGGAGGGCTTCCCGGGCCGTCTGGAGGTGTCGGCGACCTACACCCTGGACGCGTCCGGCGCGCTGCGGATCGCCTACGAGGCGGTCACGGACGCGGCGACCGTGATCAACCTCACCAACCACAGCTACTTCAACCTGGCCGGCTCGGGCCATGCGGGCGGGCACGAACTGCGGCTCGCCGCAGCCCGTTTCACCCCGGTCGACGCGGACCTGATCCCGACGGGCGCCCTTCAGGACGTCACCGGCTCCCGGTTCGACTTCCGCACCCCCCGCAAGGTCGGCTCGGGCTACGACCACAACTTCGTCCTGGACAAGGGGGTGACCGACGCCCCGGAGGAGGTCGCCGAGCTGCACGACCCGGCCTCCGGGCGCACCCTGACCGTGGCGACGACCGAGCCGGGCCTGCAGCTGTACACCGCCGACCACCTGGGCGAACCGTTCGCCCCGGGAGACGGCATCGCGCTGGAGACCCAGCACTTCCCGGACTCCCCGAACCGGAAGGAGTTCCCGAGCACGGTGCTGAGGCCCGGCGAGGTGTTCCGTTCGGAAACGGTGTACGGGTTCGGGGTCCGCTAGTGCCCCGGCAGGCAACGTTTGCCCGTCAAGGAGCGACGTCCGGTGCGTGCTCTGGGGGTCCCCCCCGGCCGAAGGCTGGGGGAGTGCCGGGTGCAAGTCCTCGTACTGGATGTACTTGGGCTTGTGCCCGGTGCGGCGAGTGGGGGCACCTCCCACGCCCCTAAGGCAGTGGGGGAGCGTGCCGGGCGTCGCGACGGGGCGAACGTTGCCTGTTGGGGCACTAGCTCCTGGGCTTGCGGAACGTGCCCCTCGGTGCCACGCCCCTCAGCAGCCGGGTACGTTGAGCCCCGGTCCGGAGGTCAGGTCCCGGACCGGGGCTGCTCGTGGGGGACTTGTCCCGGATCAGACGTTAATCGGCGCGGTGAGCCTGCGGTCCGCGATCGAGCGTCCGGCGGCGATCTCGTACGAACCCTTCACACACGCCCACGCCTTCGCCGTCTCGTCCCAGCTCTCGAAGGCGCGGCGCGGCAGCGTGACGGTCACCTCGACGCTCTCGCCGGGACCGGCCTCGGCGGAGGCGAAGCCGGCGAGCCGGCGGGCCGGGCGCCCGGGGCCGGGCTCGGCGGGACAGACGTAGACCTGGACGACCTCGCGGCCGGGCCGCTCGCCCGTGTTGCGCAGGCGGATGCGCGCGGTGGTGCCGTCGACGTCCAGGGACTCGTAGGACCAGTCCGTGTAGCCGAGGCCGTGGCCGAAGGGGTAGGACGGGGTGCGGCCGGCCCTCTCCCAGGCGCGGTAACCGATGAACAGGTCCTCCGCGTACGGCAGTTCGCCGTCGGTCGGGACGACCTGGGTGACCGGGGCGTCGGCGAGGGAGCCCCAGGTGGTGGGGAGCCGCCCGCCGGGCTCGTGGGCACCGGTGAGGACATCGGCCAGGGCGGCGCCGCCCTGCTGGCCGGGGAACCAGCCGAGCAGGACGGCGGCGACCTCCTCGCGCCAGGGCAGTTCCACCGGGGAGCCGGAGTTGACGACCACGACCGTGTTCGGGTTGGCGGCGGCGACCGCGCGGACCAGGTCGTCCTGGCGGCCGGGAAGCCTCAGGTCCGTACGGTCGAAGCCCTCGGACTCGACGCGGTCGGTGGTGGCGACCATGACCACGGCCGTGTCGGCGTTCCGGGCCGCCCGGGCGGCCTCGGCGATCAGCTCGTCGGGGTCGCGCTGCGGCTCGGAGTGGGCGAGCCCGAAGGCGACGACCTGCAGGGGGATGTCCTCGGGGAGCTGGACGACGTGGGTGAGGGAGACCTCGACCGGTTCGCCGGCGGTGAGTTCGGCCTGCGCGCGGGGCACGGGGGCGCCGAAGAAGGCCTCGAAGGGGTCGTCCTTGTCGGGGCGCTGGACGTCGTCGTAGTACGTCGTGCCGTCGATGGCGAGCGTGAAGGGGCCCGTGCCCTTGACGCCGAAGGTGTGCGGGCCGCTCGCGCGCGGGACGAAGGTGCCGGTGAGCTCGACGGTGTGCAGGCGGTCGTGGGTGACGCCCTCCGGGAGGTCCGAGCCCATCCACTGGACCAGGCCGCTGGGCGTCGAGCGGGTGCCGATGACCTCGCCGTCGGCGTCGCGGCAGACGGCCCTGAGGCTGAACCCCCGGTCGGCCAAGGCGAGTTCGGTGGCCGGGTCGGCGCCGACGGCGTAGCTGAGGGTGCCCTCGGGGAGGGCGGCGGTGAGGCCGTCGAGCGGGGAGACGATCCGGGCCGGGAAGACGGTGGCGGAGCCGCCGCCGAGGACGCGGGCGTCGCGGGCGGCGGCGCCGATCAGGGCGACCGTGCCATTGGGCTTCAGGGGCAGGGCGGCGTTCTCGTTGCGGACGAGGACGAAGGAGCGGCGGGCGATCTCCCGGGCGAGGGCCTCGCCGTCGACGGGCGCGGGCGGTTCGGGTACGACGGGTTCGGCGCCCTCCAGGATGCCGACGCGTGCGGCGAGGCGCAGGACCCGCCGTACGGCCGCGTCGACGGTGGCCTCGGCGACCCTGCCGTCCCGGACGGCCTGCGCGAGGGCGTCGCCGTATACGGTCCGCGGGCCGGGCATGGCCACGTCCAGGCCGCCCTCGATGGCGCGGACCGTGTCGCGGGCGGCCATCCAGTCGGAGACGTTGACGCCGTCGAAGCCCCATTCGCCGCGCAGGACTTCGTTGACCAGGTGGTGGTGCTCGGTCATCGTCGTGCCGTTGACCGAGTTGTACGCGGTCATGATGCCCCAGGGGCGGGCGCTGCCGACGATGGCCTCGAACGGCGCCAGGTACAGCTCGCGCAGGGCCCGTTCGGAGACGAGGTTGTCGACGGTGAAGCGGTCGGTCTCGGCGTCGTTGGCGACGAAGTGCTTGACGGTGGTGCCGACTCCGCCGGACTGGACGCCGGTGACATAGCCGCTGCCGATCACGCCCGTGAGGTACGGGTCCTCGCTGTAGCACTCGAAGTGCCGGCCGCCGAGCGGGGAGCGGTGCAGGTTGACGGTGGGCGCGAGCAGGACGTGGACGCCCTTGCGCCGGGCCTCCTGGGCGAGCAGCACACCTGCCCGGCGGGCGAGTTCGGGGTCCCAGGTGGCAGCGAGCGCGGTCGGCGAGGGCAGGGCGACGGAGGGGTCGTCGGCGGTCCAGCGCACGCCCCGGACGCCGATCGGGCCGTCGGACATGACGAGGGACGCGAGACCGATCTGCGGCAGGGCGGGCAGGGTCCACATGTCCTGGCCGGCCAGCAACCGCGCCTTGGCGTCCAGGTCGAGCCGCCGCAGCGCCTCATCCACGACCGCCTCGCGGGCCTGATCGGCTGGGATCTCCACCTTCACGGCGCCTCCTCGCTGAAGTCCATGGGCCCCTCAATCCTGCCTCGGTCGCCTGCGAAGAAGTCGTGACCGCAACCATCAATTGAGCAACCCCCACGGCGAGCAACCACGTCCGCGAGAGCGGCGGCGGCTTAGCCGCATAGGAGGGCGCGGCGCGCGGAGATCGTCGGGGCGGCCCTGGAGGTGATCGCCGAGCGCGGTTACCGGGGGGCGAGCCTCGCCGCCGTGGCCGAGCGCGTCGGCCTCACCCAGCAGGGTCTGCTGCACTACTTCCCCACGAAGGACGCCCTGCTGGTGGCCGTGCTCCAGGAGCGGGACCGGTGGGACGCGGTGCCGGTCACGCAGTGGCGGGTGGATCTGCTGGCCTCGTTGGTGGAGTACAACGCGATGTGGCCGGCGATCATCCAGACCTTCTCCGCGCTGCTCGGCGAGAGCGTGACGGAGGGGCATCCGGCGCGCTCCTATTTCACCGAGCGGTGCGCCCGGGTCCGTGAGTCCATGGCGTCGATGCTGCGCGCCGAGTACGGCGACCGGCTGCCGAACGGGCTCACCCCCGAGCGCACCGCCCCGCTGCTGGTCGCCGTGATGGACGGGCTGCAGTACCAGTGGCTACTGGACCCGGAGTCGGTGGACATGCCGGGGGCGTTCCGGGACTTCCTGCGGTTGCTGGGCGAGCCGGTGGGCTGAGGGCCGCTCAGCCGGTCGCGCCCTCCTCGCCCTCCTCCCCCAGCAGCTCCCGCGCGAGCAGTGTCGCGCCCGCGACCGCGCCCGGCATCAGGAACACCGCGACGAACGGGATCACGAAGGCCAGGCCGAGGGGCACGCCGAAGCCCCAGGCCAGGGCCTTGCGGGAGCGGAGCAGGGCGAGCCGGGCGCGCAGGTCCACGCCCCGGCGCTGGAGGGCGACGGCGGTGAGTTCCTCGGTGAGGAAGAAGCCGGTGACGAAGAAGCCGAGCACCGGGACGGCCGTCTGGCCGGCGAACGGCAGGAGGCCGAGGGCGAAGAGCAGCACGCCCCACAGCGCGGCCCGCACGAGGACGCGCAGGCTGTCGCGGGCCGAGATCCACAGTTCGCGCCGGAGCGGCAGGTCCGACCGCGGGGCGGTGCCGTCGGGCGAGACGTCGGCGTCGACCTGCTCCGACAGGTTCTCGCAGAAGGGCTGGCCGACCAGCAGGGTGACGGCCGTGAACATCAGCACGGCCAGCAGCAGCCCGAGAGCGAAGAGGACAGCCGTGAGGAAGCCGCGGAACAGACCCTGCCAGGGACTGGACCAGTGGTCGGCGAACGGCGTCGCCCAGGTGACCGCGTCCTCGCCCCACACCGCGAGCGCGACCAGCGCAGCGGTGTAGAGCACGAGGGTGATCAGCGCGGGCAGCAGCCCGAAGCCGTAACTCCGGCCGTGCCGGGCCATCCAGCGCTGGCCCTTCAGCAGATGGCCGAACCCCACCCCGAGATCGCGCATGGCGGAGACTTTACCGATCCCCCGCCGCCCGGCACGCGCCCCCTCAGGCGTCCAGCATCCGGCGCAGCAGATCGCGCAGGGAGCGGCGCTCCTCCTCCGACAGCCCGGCGAGGGGCTCGCGGGCGAAGCGGAGGCCCTCCCGCAGGTCCTTGGCCATGCGCACGCCCTCGTCCGTGGCGACGGCCAGCTTCACGCGGCGGTCGGCGGGGTCCGGGCGGCGCTCGACCAGCCCCCGGGACTCCAGGCGGTCCACGATCCCGGTCACGTTGGACGGCTCGCACTTCAGCTTCTGCGCCAGCTTGCGCATGGGCAGCGGCTCCAGCGAGAGCATGCTGAGCAGCCGGGCCTGGGGTCCGGTCAGCGTGTGCTCGCCCGCCGCCTTCTCGTAGTCCGCGTAGAAGCGGGCGACGACGTCGCCGATCAGTTCGACGACCTCCATGGTCAGGGCGTCGGGGCGGCGGGTCTGCGATGGGGTGGACATGCGCTCCAGGATAGCCGGTTACTTGACATCCTGAAATATTCAGGAGCATGGTTGTTTCAGGTTCTGAAGTATTTGAGAAAGGCCCGTCATGATCAACCGTGAGTGGCACCTGGTGAGCCGTCCCGTCGGCTGGCCGAAGCCCGAGGACTTCGCCCTCGTGGAGACCCCCGTACCCACCCCCGGCGAGGGCCAGGTGCTGGTACGGAACAAGTACCTCTCCGTGGACCCGTACATGCGCGGCCGAATGAGTGCCGCGAAGTCGTACGCCGCCCCGTTCGAGCTGGGCAAGGTCATGCAGGGCGGCGCGGTCGGCGAGGTGATCGCCTCCAACGCCGAGGGCATCGCGGCCGGCGACCACGTCCTGCACTTCTTCGGCTGGCGCGAGTACGCGGTCATGGACGCGCAGCACGCCGTCAAGGTCGACCCCGCGGCCGCGCCCCTGTCGACGTACCTCGGCGTGCTCGGCATGACCGGCCTGACCGCCTACGCCGGCCTGCTGCGCACCGCCTCCCTCAAGGAGGGCGACATCGTCTTCGTCTCCGGCGCGGCGGGCGCCGTCGGCAGCCAGGTGGGGCAGCTCGCCAAGCTCATGGGAGCCTCGCGGGTCATCGGCTCGGCCGGGTCCGACGACAAGGTCAAGCTGCTCGTCGAGGAGTACGGCTTCGACGCGGCGTTCAACTACAAGAACGGCCCGGTCGCCGAGCAGCTGCGCGAGGCCGCGCCGGACGGCATCGACGTGTACTTCGACAACGTCGGCGGGGAGCACCTGGAGGCCGCGATCGGCTCACTGAACCAGGGTGGCCGCATCGCCGTCTGCGGCATGATCTCCGTCTACAACAACACCGAGCCCGCGCCGGGCCCGAGGAACCTCGCCCGCCTCATCCAGACCCGGGGCCGCATCGAGGGCTTCCTGGTCGGCGACCACTACGACCTGCAGCCGGAGTTCGTCCAGAAGGTCGGGCCCTGGGTCGCCTCGGGCGAGCTGAAGTACCGCGAGACCGTCGTCGAGGGCATCGAGAACAACCTGGAGGCGTTCCTCGGGGTGCTGCGCGGCGACAACATCGGCAAGATGATCGTCAAGCTCTGAGACCCCGTCCGGCCTTCCCTGTCGTTTCCGGCATGCGGTAACTTCTTTCCGAAATCCGCCGTCGATCGTGGGCGCGAGTCGCGGCGGACCGAGGAGAAGGACCACCGCATGCCCATCACGCAGTCCGACGTCCTGTACACCGCCGTCGCCACCGCCGAGAACGGGCGGGACGGCCGGGTCGCCACGGACGACGGCCGACTCGACGTCGTCGTCAACCCGCCCAAGGAGATGGGCGGCAGCGGCGCCGGGACCAACCCGGAGCAGCTGTTCGCCGCGGGATACTCCGCCTGCTTCCAGGGGGCTCTGGGCGTCGTCGCCCGGGCCGAGGGGGCCGATGTCTCCGGGTCGACCGTCACCGCGAAGGTCGGTATCGGCAAGAACGAGGACGGGTTCGGGATCATCGTGGAGATCTCGGCGAGCATTCCGAACGTGTCCGCCGAGACGGCCCGGGAGCTGGTCGAGAAGGCCCACCAGGTGTGCCCGTACTCGAAGGCGACTCGGGGGAACATCACCGTGACGCTGGCCTGACACTCGTCGTTGCGTATTGCGGAGACCGCATCCCTGGACGTGGGGTGCGGTCTCTCTCTTTCCGGCGTCAGCTGCTCTTCAACGCCGCCCGGTGTACCGCGCGCACGAACCCGTCGTTCTCCGGTGCCGCCCCGCCCGGGAACGCCGTCCGGCGGCGTGTGTAGCCGTAGGCGATGCCGCTGCGCGGGTCGGCGAAGGCCTGGCTGCCGCCTGCGCCGCTGTGGCCGAAGGTGCCGGCGCCCAGGACCGGGTGCCACATGTCGGCGGTGGCCTGGAAGCCGAGGCCGTACGACTTGTGGGCGCGGGCCACCAGGTCGTAGCCCACGGAGTGGATCTGGCCGACCTCGGCGACCGTGTCCGGCTTCAGCAGCGGTGGCCGGTCGTCCAGCTCGCTGATCGCCGCCGCGTACATCGTGGCGAGCCCCCGCGCGGAGGCGACGCCGCCCGCCGACGCCGGTCCCTTGGCCCGTACGAGACGGGAGTTGGCGTAGTCCGCCAGTGTGCCCGGCTCCGGGACGTGCGTGTTGAAGGCGATCGAGGTCAGGGTGTGCGGACCGGTCGGCTGGGCATCCAGCCAGGCCTGCTGCTCGGGGGTCGGGAGCATCGGCTGGGCCGAACGGAAGCGGGGCTCCTCGGACTCGGGCAGGCCCAGGAAGAAGTCGATGCCGTACGGGGCGCGCACCCGCTCCTCGTACACCTCCTGGAGCGTGTGGCCCGTGGCCCGGCGGACCACCTCGCCGGTGAGGGCGCCGATCACCAGCGCGTGGTAGCCGAACGCCGTGCCCGGTCGCCAGAACGGCTTCTGGTCGGCGAGCCGTTCGGCCATCGCCCGGTCGTCGGCCGTCTCCTCGGCGGAGAACCCGGCGTCGATACCGACCAGCCCCGCACGGTGCGCCAGCAGGTCTCTCAGCGTCACCGCGCCCTTGCCCTCGGCGCCGAACTCGGGCCAGTAGTAGGTGACTTTGCGGTCCAGCTCCAGCGTGCCGTCCTGCACCAGGAGCGCCACCACCAGGTGGGCGGCGCCCTTGGTGGACGAGAACACACCGTACAGCGAGTCCGCCTCCGCGCCCGCCCACAGGTCGACGACCCGCCGCCCGTGCACATAGGCGCACAACTGGCCCTCGTAGTCGTCCCGTTCACCGGCGACGAAGGCAGCGAACTCCTCGCGCACCGCCTCGAAGCCCTCGGCGACCGTGCCGTGGACGGTGATCTGCTGCGTCATCCGCTCTCCTCAACCGAGCCGCTGCTCGCTGCTCCCTCTCGGCACAACGCCCGCGCCCGCTCCGGACGTTCCCGAGACCGGTACGGCGCGACGTACCTGTTCGACTCAACCGCCGCGGAGCCCCGTGGGTGTCACCCCAGCGTCATAGCCACCCCGGATGGCGGATGGCGCGGGGGTGGCGCGCAGATGGACACCGGCACGCACGCGCACCATGCCGGATACCTGCGAGGTGGGCCGGGGTGCGCGAGTCGGCTCAGGTGCACCACCACAGGAAGCGGGTGCAGGTCTTGGTGGGGGACGGGGTGGGGGACGGGGCCGAGGTCGTGGGCGCGCTGGTGGGGGTGGGGTGGGAGGTGGCGGTGGGCGCGGGGGCCCTGGGGGTGGTTCCGGCGCCCGGTGCGACGGTCTGCTGCGCCTTGCCGGTGTCCTTGGCTTCGGGCGACTTGGAGTGCTTGTCCTTGGGGGACTTGGAGGCGGACGCGGAGGCGTGCGGGGAGGCCGAGCCGGTCGCGCCGGAGGTGTCGGAGGCGGGATCGGCCGTGGCGCCGGGGGACGCGGAGGACGTACCGCCGTCGGCCGCCGCGTTCCCGGCCGGGTCCGGCTGTCCGCTGGAGAAGGGCGAGAAGGGCGCGTCCTTGCCGAGTTCGGCGAGGCCCAGACTGCCCGCGGCCAGCACGAACCCCGCGGTGATCAGCACCGTACGCCGGCGACGGCGCCGGTGTGCGGCGGCCTTGCGGTCGCGGCGACTGGCGTCGGCGTCGGCGGGGCCCACCGCGGCGCCGCCACGCACCCGGCGCCGCGCGGCCCGGCCACCGGCCTCGGGGTCGGTCTCGGGGTCCGTGTCCGTGGTGGGGTCGGCCGAGGACTCCGGTCCGTGGTCGCCGTCGGCCGCGGCTTCGGAATCGGGCTCGGGGTCGTACTCCGCCTCGGCTCCCCAGTCCTCGTGCGGCTGCTCCTGCTCCCCGGGCCACGCCGCCTGCTGCGGACCGGCCGGCTCGTACTGCTGCGGGACGCGGTACTCCGGGGACCCGTACTGCTGGGGCTCGTACTGCTGCGGCTCGTAGTGTTGGGGGACGCCGTAGCCGGGCGTCCCACCCGTGCCCGCGCGCGCGTACGCGGCCGGCGGTTCCGCGGCGGCGTGCGCCGGAGCTCCGCACCCGGGACAGGCCAGGGCGCCGTTGAGGTGCCGTTGGCACGGGTGGCAGTAGTCCATGACGCCGGAAGACTAGATTCCCCATCGGTCAGGTTCCTAGGCACGACTGTGAAAGTTTCGTAGAAAGCGAAAGAATTCTCGAAAGGCTTGTCGAAACCGTTACCTGTTCGACCCATTGACACCCCGACCGCCCCGTCCTTACTGTCACGCCAGCATTTCGAACGCGTGACGAAATCTCGAACAGCTGAGGGGCAACTGTCGTGCGCATCACCGGAATCAGCACGCACGTGGTCGGCACACCGTGGCGCAACCTGACCTACGTCCAAGTGCACACCGACGAGGGGATCACGGGAGTCGGCGAGACCCGGATGCTCGGTCACACCGACGCGCTGATCGGCTACTTGCGGGAGGCCGAGGCCAATCACATTCTCGGCTCGGATCCGTTCGCGGTCGAGGACCTCGTCCGCCGGATGAAGTACGGCGACTTCGGCCGTGCGGGTGAGATCGTGATGTCCGGCATCGCGGTCGTCGAGATGGCCTGCTGGGACATCAAGGGCAAGGCGCTGGGCGTGCCGGTGTGGCAGCTGCTCGGCGGGAAGGTGACGGACCGGGTCAAGGCGTACGCCAACGGGTGGTACACGACCGAGCGGACGCCGGAGGCCTACCACAAGGCCGCCCAGGGGGTCATGGAGCGCGGGTACAAGGCGCTGAAGATCGACCCGTTCGGCACCGGGCACTTCGAGCTGGACCATCAGCAGACCCTGTACGCCGTCTCGCTCATCGAGGCCGTGCGGGACGCGATCGGGCCGGACGCCGAGCTGATGCTCGAGATGCACGGCCGCTTCTCCCCCGCCACCGCCGTCCGGCTGGCCAAGGAGATGGCTCCCTTCAAGCCGGCCTGGCTGGAGGAGCCGGTGCCGCCGGAGAACCTGAAGGCCCTGGAGAAGGTCGCGGCCAAGGTGGACATCCCGGTCGCCACCGGTGAGCGGATCCACGACCGGATCGAGTTCCGCGAGCTGTTCGACAGCCAGGCCGTGGACATCATCCAGCCGGACGTCGGCCACATCGGGGGCATCTGGGAGACGCGCAAGCTCGCCGCCACCGCCGAGACGCACTACATGCTGGTCGCGCCGCACAACGTCGGCGGCCCGGTGCTGACCGCCGCCTCCCTCCAGGTCGGCTTCACCTCGCCGAACTTCAAGATCCTGGAGCACTTCAACGATTTCGCGGACGCGGAGATCAAGAAGGTGGTCAAGGGGGCGCCGCAGGTCGTGGACGGGTACTTCCAGCTGTCCGACGCGCCCGGTCTCGGCGTCGAGCTGGACGTCGACGCGGCCGCGGAGTTCCCGCAGCAGCAGGCCCGGTTCGACCTGTGGGCCGAGGGCTGGGAGCAGCGCAAGCCGAAGGGGACCAAGTGAGCACCGCCGTCGTCGTCGAGGCCCCGGGCCGGCACCGGCTCGTGCCGCACACGCCGCGCGAGCCCGGTCCCGGCGAGGCGCTGGTGGCCGTGCACGCGGTCGGCATCTGCGGCAGCGACCGCGAGGTGTACCAGGGCAACCGGCCCGAGGGGTACGTCCGTTACCCGCTCACCCCCGGGCACGAGTGGTCGGGGACGGTCTCCGAGGTGGGCGCCGGGGTGCCGGCGGGGCTCGTCGGGCGCAAGGTCGTCGGCGAGGGCTTCCGCAACTGCCAGGTCTGCGACCGCTGCCACGCCGGTGAGACCACCCTGTGCACCGAGGGCTACGAGGAGACCGGGTTCACCCAGCCGGGCGCCATGGCCGGCACGCTGACCCTCCCGGCCCGGCTGCTGCACGTCCTGCCGGACGACGCCGACCTCACCGCCGCCGCCCTGCTGGAGCCGGCCGCCTGTGTCGCGGCCGCCGCGCTGAAGGCCCGCGCCCTGCCCGGGGAACGGGCCGCGGTGGTCGGCACGGGCACGCTCGGGATGTTCGCCGTGCAGTTCCTGAAGGCCCTCTCGCCGGCCCAGCTGCTGGTGGTGGGCACCGGACGGGACCGAGAGGCGCTGTCCCGGAGTTACGGTGCGAGCGACTTCCGCACCAAGGACCAGCAACTCCCCGACGACATCGACGTGGTGATCGAGACCGCCGGGTCCGCGTCCGCCGCGCGCACCGCCGCCTCGCTGCTCAGGCGCGGCGGACGGCTGGTGCTGACCGGGATCCCGGCACCGGGTGCGGACGGGCTCGACCCGACCGATCTCGTCGTACGGCAGCTGGAGGTGCACACCGTCTTCGGGGCGCCGCCGGACGCCTGGGCGCACACCGTGCGGGTCTTCGGCGCCGGGCTGCTCGACCCGCTGCCGCTGGTCACGCACGAGCTGCCGCTGACCGAGTTCCCGCAGGCCATCGAGCTGGTCGGGGCGGGCGATCCGAAGGTGGGCAAGGTGCTGCTCCGTCCCTGAAGACGTACGCCGGTCAGGGCGTGACCTGACGGCGCCCTGACCGGCGTACCACCACGGCCGTTTTTTTGGCAGCACGACCCGGGCCGTGTTCCGCCCCGAGCCGCGAACCTCGTCCGATATTTCGAACGTCTCGACACGAAGGACAGCTAGTGACGACCGACGCTTCCGCCACGGCGGCCCGCCGACCCGGTGAGCAGACGCTCTCCGCCCTCGGCCTGGGCGCACCGGCCCTCGACCCCGCCGACGCCTCCGCGCACAGCTTCCCCGGCGGCGGCCGCTGGCGCACCGAGATCCCCTCGTGCGAGGGTCCCGAAGCGCTGGCGGTCGTCCTGAAGGAGGCCTCGCGCCTCGATGTGCCGATCCACCGGATCAGCCAGGGCAGCGGCGTGTGGATGCTCACCGACGCCGAGATCACCGAGATGGTCGAGGCCACCGCCGCACGCGACATCGAACTCTGCCTGTTCACCGGCCCGCGCGGCACCTGGGACATCGGCGGCTCGGTGCGGTCCGACTCGCGGGGGGCCGGACTGCGCGCACGGGGCCACGACGCCGTCGCCGGATGCGTCGAGGACGCCGTACGGGCAACGGAGTTGGGCGTCAAGTGCCTGCTCGTCGCCGACGAGGGCGTGCTGTGGACCCTGCACCGGGCCCGCGAGGCCGGGATCATCCCGGCCGACACGACCCTGAAGGTCTCGGCGCTCATCGGTCCCGTCAACCCGGCCTCGTACGCCGTCTACGAGCGGCTCGGCGCCGACTCTGTCAACGTACCCAGCGATCTGACGCTGGATCACCTCACCGAGATCCGCCGGGTGTCGGCGGCTCCCATGGACATGTACATCGAGGCCCCCGACGACCTCGGCGGCTATGTGCGGATGTACGAGGTCGCCGAGCTGATCCGGCGCGGCGCCCCGCTGTATCTGAAGTTCGGTCTGTCCAAGGCACCCGGCATCTACCCGTGGGGCACCCACCTGAGGGACGTGACCCTGGACACCGCCCGGGAGCGGGTGCGGCGCGGCCGGCTCGCCCTGGACCTGCTCGCCCGGCACGGCGCGGACGGCGACATGGCGCCGCTCGGATCCCGACTGCCAGGGGCTCTCAACCGTTTCCCCAGCCACGCGTGAACCCTCTCAACGACGAGAAGAACAAGGACTGATCACCATGCGCAACCGCAGAGCCGCCCTCGCCGCCATAGCCGGAGCCGCCTCGCTCGCCCTCACCCTGACCGCCTGCGGGCAGAGCAGCTCGGGCGGCAGCAAGGAGAAGACGGGTGACGTCAAGGGCGCCACCATCGGCATCGCGATGCCGACCAAGTCCTCCGAGCGGTGGATCAACGACGGAAACAACGTCGTGAAGAACCTCCAGTCCATGGGCTACAAGACCAAGCTGGTCTACGGCGAGGACGACCCCAGCACGCAGGTCTCGCAGATCGAGAACCTCATCACGCAGGGCGTGAAGGGCCTGATCGTCGCGGCGATCGACAACAAGTCGCTGAACAACGTGCTCCAGGAGGCGCACCAGGCGAACATCCCGGTGATCGCCTACGACCGGTTGATCCTCGGCACCCCGAACGTCGACTACTACGCCTCCTTCGACAACACGAAGGTCGGCGTCCTCCAGGGCACCTACATCGTGCACAAGCTCGGCCTGGACGCCGGCAAGAAGGGCCCGTTCAACATCGAGCTGTTCGCGGGCTCGAACGACGACAACAACACCAAGTACTTCTTCAACGGCGCCATGAGCGTGCTCAAGCCGTACATGGACAAGAAGCAGCTGGTGGTCAAGTCCGGGCAGACCCAGCTCAACCAGGTCACGACGCTGCGCTGGGACGGCACCACCGCGCAGAAGCGCATGGAGGACATCCTCACCTCGTCCTACAAGAGCGGCCGGGTCGACGCGGTGCTCTCGCCGTACGACGGCATCTCCATCGGCATCCTGTCCGCGCTGAAGTCCGACGGCTACGGCTCGGGCAGCAACCCGCTTCCGGTCATCACCGGCCAGGACGCCGAGCTGGCCTCGGTGAAGTCGATCATCGCCGGTCAGCAGACGCAGACCGTCTACAAGGACACCCGGCAGCTCGCCAAGGTCGCCTCGACCATGGTGGACGACGCCCTGAAGGGCAAGAAGCCGCAGGTCAACGACACCAAGACCTACACCAACGGCAGCAAGGTCGTGCCCGCCTACCTGCTCCAGCCGGTCAGCGTCGACAAGACCAACTACAAGCAGGTGCTGGTGGACGGCGGCTACTACACCGAGTCCGAGCTCAAGTAAGCACCCGCCCCTACGGATTGGAAGGCACGACCATGGCGGGACCCGTCCTGGAAATGCGCTCGATCGTCAAGACCTTTCCCGGTGTCAAGGCGCTGTCGGACGTCACTCTGACCGTCCGGCAGGGCGAGGTCCACGCCATCTGCGGGGAGAACGGCGCCGGAAAGTCGACCCTGATGAAGGTGCTCTCCGGCGTCCATCCGCACGGCACCTACGAGGGCGAGATCCTCTTCGAGTCAGAGGTCTGCCAGTTCAAGGACATCCGGGCGAGCGAGCAGCGCGGCATCGTCATCATCCACCAGGAGCTGGCGCTGGTGCCGTACCTCTCCATCGCGGAGAACATCTTCCTCGGCAACGAACACGCCACGCGCGGGTTCATCAACTGGAACGACACCCTCAGGCACGCCACCGACCTGCTGCGCCGGGTCGGGCTCGACGAGCACCCGGAGACCCGCGTCGCCGACATCGGCGTGGGCAAGCAGCAGCTCGTGGAGATCGCCAAGGCCCTGTCGAAGGAGGTGAAGCTGCTCATCCTCGACGAGCCGACGGCGGCCCTGAACGACGAGGACAGCGGCAAGCTCCTCGACCTGATCCTGGAGCTGAAGAACCAGGGCATCACCTCGATCATCATCTCGCACAAGCTCAACGAGATCCGCAAGGTCGCCGACTCGGTGACGATCATCCGCGACGGGCGGTCCATCGAGACGCTCGACGTGAAGGCGGAGGAGACGACCGAGGACCGGATCATCAGCGGCATGGTGGGCCGGGACCTCGACCACCGCTTCCCCGAGCGCACCCCGCACGAGCCGGAGGAGGGCGCGGCGCCCGCGCTGGAGATCCGCAACTGGACCGTGCTGCACCCGATCGACCAGCAGCGCAAGGTCGTGGACGATGTGTCGCTCAGCGTCCGCCGGGGCGAGATCGTCGGCATCGCGGGTCTGATGGGCGCCGGCCGCACCGAGCTCGCGATGAGCGTCTTCGGCCGCACCTACGGCCGGTACGCGGGCGGCACGGTCCTCAAGGACGGCACGGAGATCCGTACGAAGACCGTCGCGGAGGCGGTGGAGCACGGCATCGCGTACGTCACCGAGGACCGCAAGCACTACGGCCTCAACCTGATCGACACCATCAACCGGAACATCTCGCTGACCGCGCTGAGGAAGGTCGCGAGGCGCGGTGTGGTGGACGAGCAGGCGGAGCGGCAGGTCTCCGAGGGCTTCCGCACGTCCATGAACATCAAGGCGCCGACGGTCTTCGAGCCGGTCGGCAAGCTGTCCGGCGGCAACCAGCAGAAGGTCGTCCTCAGCAAGTGGATCTTCGCCGGCCCGGACGTGCTGATCCTGGACGAGCCCACGCGCGGCATCGACGTGGGCGCCAAGTACGAGATCTACACGGTCATCGACCAACTGGCCGCCCAGGGCAAGGCGGTCGTCTTCATCTCCTCCGAGCTGCCCGAACTGCTCGGCATGTGCGACCGCATCTACACGATGGCCGCCGGGCGGCTGACCGGTGAGGTGCCGCGGGCCGAGGCCACGCAGGAAGTGCTGATGCGCCAGATGACGAAGGACAAAGAGGTATCGCGATGAGCACGGACGTCACCGACAAGAGCCCGGCCGCCGCGCCGCCGGGCAAGGGCGGACCGGCCGCCGGGGAGGGCCTGCTGCAGCTGGTGCTCGGCGGCCTGCGCCGCAACATGCGCCAGTACGGCATGCTGATCGCGCTCGGCCTGATCGTCGTCCTCTTCCAGATCTGGACCGGCGGCGACCTGCTGCTGCCGCGCAACGTCTCCAACCTGGTGCTGCAGAACAGCTACATCCTGATCCTCGCGATCGGCATGATGCTGGTGATCATCGCCGGGCACATCGACCTGTCGGTCGGCTCGATCACGGCGTTCGTGGGCGCGTTCGCGGCCGTGCTCACGGTGCAGCACCATATGGCGTGGCCCCTCGCCCTGGTGCTGTGCCTGCTGGTGGGCGCGGCGGCAGGGGCCGTACAGGGCTTCCTGATCGCGTATTTCGGCATACCGTCGTTCATCGTCACCCTCGCCGGGATGCTGCTCTTCCGCGGTCTGACGGAGATCTTCCTCAAGGGCCAGACCCTCGGCCCGTTCCCGAACGGCCTGCAGAAGATCGGCAACGGCTTCCTGCCGGAGGTCGGTCCCAACACCAACTACCACAACCTCACCCTGCTCCTCGGCATCGTCCTGATCGCCGCCGTGGTGTGGCAGGAGCTGCGCGACCGGCGCCGCCAGCAGGAGTTCTCCCTCGACGTGGTGCCGAGGAACCTCTTCCTGCTCAAGCTGGTCGCCCTGACCGCCGCGATCGTCGCCCTCACGATGCTGCTCGCCAGCTACGACGGCGCGCCGATCGTGCTGATCATCCTCGGTGTCCTGGTGGGAGGCTACGGCTACGTCATGCGCAACTCGGTCTTCGGC
Organism: Streptomyces sp. NPDC001393; assembly: GCF_053597455.1. Taxonomy (NCBI): domain Bacteria; kingdom Bacillati; phylum Actinomycetota; class Actinomycetes; order Kitasatosporales; family Streptomycetaceae; genus Streptomyces; species Streptomyces sp. NPDC001393. The sequence goes on along the minus strand of NZ_JBSFIH010000001.1, from coordinate 300,974 downwards.
CGGCACATCTACGCCATCGGCGGCAACCTGCCGGCGGCCAAGCTGTCCGGTGTGAAGGACAAGCGCATCACCTTCCAGGTGTTCCTGAACATGGGCGTGCTCGCGGCCCTGGCGGGTCTGGTGGTCGCCGCCCGCCTGAACGCGGCCTCGCCGAAGGCGGGCGACGGCTTCGAACTGGAGGCCATCGCCTCCTCGTTCATCGGCGGCGCCTCCATGAGCGGCGGTGTCGGCACCGTCCTCGGCGCCATCATCGGCGGTCTCGTCCTCGGCGTGCTGAACAACGGCATGAACCTCCTCAGCGTCGGCACCGACTGGCAGCAGGTCATCAAGGGCCTGGCCCTGTTGGCGGCGGTCGGGTTCGACGTGTGGAACAAGCGCAAGTCCGGTTCGTAAGCAAGCGAGTGAGCCGAAGGGGCGCGCCGGTGTCGAGAGACCGAACGCGCGGAGGCGCGAAGCGCTGAGCACGATCGGGCTCTCGACACCGGCATCCAGCGCCCCGGAGGCGAACGAGCGCCCAAAAAAGGGGAGCCGCACATGGAACTGAACAGACGCACGGTCATCGCAGGAGCCGCGGCGGCCGGTATCGCCGCCACCACCCTCGGCACGGGCAGCGCCCAGGCCGCGTCCGCTTCGACAGGAAGCCGTAAGCCGGTGAAGGAGTACTTCGGCACGCTCGCCGACGGCACGAAGGTCCACCGCTGGTCGCTGGAGAACGGCGGCACCCGCCTGAAGGTCCTCTCCTACGGCGGCATCGTCCAGTCCCTGGAGATACCCGACCGGCACGGCAGGTACGCCAACGTCTCCCTCGGCTACGACGACCTCGACTCGTACGTGAAGGGCACGACGTACTTCGGCGCCACCATCGGCCGGTACGGCAACCGCATCGCCAAGGGCCGGTTCACGCTCGACGGCAAGAAGTACCAGCTGTCCGTGAACGACGGCGTGAACAGCCTGCACGGCGGCAAGCAGGGCTTCAACACCAAGGTGTGGGACATCGAGCCCTTCGTCTCCGGCTCGGACGTCGGCCTGCACCTGTACTACACGAGCGTCGACGGCGAGATGGGCTACCCCGGCACGCTGAAGACGAAGGTCACCTTCACCCTCACCCGGCACGGCCACTGGCGGATCGACTACGAGGCCACCACCGACAAGCCGACCGTCGTCAACCTCACCAACCACACCTACTACAACCTCGCCGGCGAGGGCAGCGGCAGCATCTACGACCACGAACTCTGGCTGGCCGCTGGCCGGTTCACCCCCACCGACTCGGGCCTGATCCCCACCGGTGAGCTGGCGAGGGTCAAGGGCACCCCCTTCGACTTCACCCACCCCAAGCCGATCGGCCGGGACATCCGCATCGGCCACCCGCAGCTGGTCACCGCCAAGGGCTACGACCACAACTTCGTGCTCGACAAGGGCGTGACCGCGCGGCCCGAGCACGTGGTGACCCTGCGCGACCCCGCCTCCGGCCGCACCCTGAAGATCCTCACCGACCAGCCCGGTGTGCAGTTCTACTCGGGCAACTTCCTCGACGGCACCCTCGTCGGCCAGTCCGGGCACACCTACCGGCAGGGCGACGGCCTGGCCCTGGAGACGCAGCACTTCCCGGACTCGCCGAACGAGCCGAAGTTCCCCTCGACGGTGCTGCGGCCGGGCCAGACGTACCGGACGACGACGATCCACCGGTTCTCGGCGTGAACCGGCTCACACAACAGGTGAGTTGAACGCCACTGGCGTCACCTCCGTATCCATGGGTGGCCCGTGCTCCCCCGCGCGGGCCACCCGAAACGGAGGTCCCTTTGACCGGCAACGTCACCTCGTTGTTCCGTGGCGGCACCGCCCACAGCCCTTCGATGGCGGCGCTGACGCGGGAGGGCGGCGACGGAACCGGCCCGGTGGACTTCTGCGTCCCGTGCAACCCGTACTTCCCCACCCCGGCCATGTACGACGAGCTGGCGTCCCGGCTGCGCGAGATCATCACGTACTACCCGAGCAGCACCGACACCGTCACCGGCGAGCTGTGCAGCCTCCTCCAGCTCCCCCCGCAGTGCGTGGCGATGGGCAACGGCTCGACCGAGCTGATCACCTGGATCGACCACCTCCTGGTCCGCGAGTCCCTGGCGATACCCGTGCCGACCTTCGGCCGCTGGACCGACCAGCCGATGGAGACGGGCAAGCGGGTCGACATGTTCCCGCTCCAGGAGGCGAGCGGCTTCGCGCTGGACCTCGCCCAGTACGCCGAGTTCATCCGCCGGCGCGGCACCCGGGTGGCGGTGATCTGCAACCCCAACAACCCCGACGGCGGCTATCTGCGCAAGCAGCAGGTCGTCCAGTTCATGGACGCGATGACGGACCTGGACCTGGTGATCGTCGACGAGTCCTTCCTGGAGTTCGCCGACGCGGAGGCCGATCCGAGCGTCGTCCAGGAGGCCATGCTCCGCCCCAACGTCATCGTGCTGCGCAGCCTCGGCAAGAACTTCGGCCTGCACGGCATACGCTTCGGCTACCTGGTCGCCAACCCGGCGCTCGCGGCCAAGGTGCGCGGGATGCTCCCGAAGTGGAACCTCAACTCCTTCGCCGAGCACGTGGTGTTCATGCTGCGGGAGCACGGCCACGAGTACGCCCAGAGCCTGCAGCAGATCCGCCGTGACCGCCTGGAGATGGCCAGCCATCTGTCGGCGCTCCCCGGCCTGACGGTGTACCCCTCCCAGGGGAACTTCCTCTTCGTACGCCTTCCCGTGGGTGCCGAGGGCACGGTGGTCCGGGACCGGATGCTCACCGAGCACCGGATCCTGGTCCGCGAGTGCGGCAACAAGATCGGCTCCTCCAGCCGCTTCCTGAGACTCGTGGTGCGCCCCCAGGTCGACGTGCGTCGCCTGGTGTCCGGCCTGGAGCAGGTGCTCTACGGGTCCAGGAGGGGAGCCGCCGTACCCGAGCTGGGCACCGGGACCAGCTACAGCTCGGGTACGGCGGCGGTGGACCGGCTGATGAGCGAGACCAACGGAGGCGGATTCCAGGGCCTGGCCGCCCAGGCGCAGGCGCTGGGCGCCGCCGCCACCCCGGCCGCCCCTGCCCCGGCCGCAGGCACCGGCATGCCGGTGCCTGCGGCGCCTCAGCCGATGGCGGCCCCGGCCCAGCAGCCTGTGCAGCCGGTGCTGCAACCGATGGCGGAGCCCGCGCCTGGGCCCATGCCTGCGCTGGCCCCGATGCCCGCGCAGGCGCCCGCGGCCGCTGTCGCGCCCACGCCGCCCGGGGTGCCGGCCCGGGGTGGGCTCACGGCGGCTCAGGTGCGGGGGATGACGGCGCCGGCCACGGACCTGACTCCGGCGCCGGCCACGGGGTGGCCCAACGCGCAGAGCTGGCCGAACGCGGCGGGGGCCTAGCCGGCCCGAGGGCGCCTCACTGGACCGGCGTCACCTCCGACGTCACGTACGCCGGTGAGTGACCCTCAGGACCTTCAGGGCCACCAGGGGGTGGAACAGCAGGGCCGGTGAAGCCACCATGTTGACCACGCGTACGAACCTCTTCCACACGGCCGCGTCGTTCACCGCCACGTGGAAGAGACGCATGTTGTACCAGTGGGCGATGCGAGCGGCGAGAGACTGACCGTCCGGGGTCCACATCAGGTCGGAGTTGGTGGACACCGTCCACGGAAGCAGCAGCAGACGGCCCACCTTCCGCTGGAATCCGCGGGCGAGGCCGTCCAGTCGCCCCGTCATGCCGTGCCGCTTCAGCATGCGCTGCAGCAGTTCCGCCTCCATCGCGGCGACCGTCATGCCCTGCCAGTAGACGGGGTTGAAGACGCACACGGAATCGCCGACGGCGAGGAGACGGTCCGGCCAGTCCCGGACGGTGTGGAAGGGCCGCCACTGGTTGTCGACGTTGGTGTAGCGGCGGCTGGGCTCCTGCACGGAGCGCCGGGCGATGTGTTCGGCCAGGTGCGGCGTGTTCAGGCTCTTCGCGAACGCCAGGTAGCCCTCGTCGTCGGTCGGCGGCTGGTCGTGGAACCCGAACAGCATGCAGGTCCAGCGGCTGCGCTCCACGGCGAGCAGGACCCCGGCCCGGCGCACGCTGGGAGCGAACAGCATCTGGTAGGCGACGTAGTAGTCGGGATGGTCGGGGTGGCTCTCCGCCGGCCGGTCGAAGTTCATCGACGTGTAGGTGACCTTCGCCTTCACGGTCCGCTTGGGTGGCACGCTGATGCCCAGCTCGTTCAGCCAGTCCACCAGGGAGCTGGACCGTCCGGAGGCGTCGACGACCAGGTCGGCGGTCAGTTGGAAGGGCTTCGCGCTCTGCGACTGGCATCGCACGCCGTTCACCCGGCCCGCGAAGTCCCGGGTCAGGCCCGTACACCGGGTGGATGCCACCAGCGTGACCTGGGGAAGTGCGAGCACTTTGCGGCGCAGGCGGCGTTCCAGCTCATCGCGGGTGAAGCTCTGGACCGGGACGCCCGTGCACTGCCGTGGCGCGCGTCCGACGGGCAGCAGGAAGTCGATGCCCTCCCCGTAGTCGAACACCGGCGCGCCCGCTTCTCTCAGCTCCTCGCGCAGTCCCGGGAACAGCCGCTCCAGGATCTCCCCGCCCCTGGCCAGCATCGCGTGCCCCTGGTAGCCATGCGGAGCACCCGGATGAGCGCCGGTGTCCTCGTCGACGGCATCCCGTTCCACGAGGACGACCTCGCGGAAGAAGTCGGCCAGTACGCGTGCGGTCACGAGTCCCGCATAACTGCCGCCGATGACAACGGCCTTGCCCCACAGGCAGTGTGCTCTCATGTCTACTCCCACCGGGCCTGGTACCGCACGTCGCGCACGAACGGCACCACGCATGCGCCCTGGTCTCAGATGCGGTCGGCCGCGATGAGGAGGTAGTGGAAGCTGCCCTCCTTGTAGGCGGTGAGGAAGGGGTCCTCGATGCCGGTGGCGACGGAGGACTTGGCGCGCAGCTCCCAGTAGGGGATGGTGTCGGGGGTCAGGTCGATGACCTGCATCGGCACCAGGTCGTTCGCCGCCAGTGCCCTGAAGTACTCGCTGCGCGGGTGGATGTTGCAGGTGTAGTGCTCGTCGATCCTGCTGACCGCCTTGGACCGCATGCCGGTGACGTCGTTGGAGCAGCCGGTGATGCAGACGTAGCGTCCGCCGTACTCCAGCAGGCGGGAGAACTCGGCGAAGAGGTCGAACAGGTCGACGTACATCGTCGTCTCGTTGGTCCAGATCGCCCGGCGCGATCCGGTCTCCAGACGGGTGTCGAGCATGTTGCGGAAGTGGAAGCGGACCCGGTCCGTGACCCCGCGCTGCTTGGCCTGGTCATTGGCGAAGCCGACCTGCTGCTCGGAGATGCTGACGCCGTCGACGTGGCAGCCGAAGCGCGCGTGGGCCATGAAGCTGGTGCCGCCTCGGCCGGAACCGGCGTCCAGGAGGTGGTCGTCGGGGGTGATGTCGCCGAGGTGGTCGAGGAGGACGTCGGCCTGGGCGGTCTCCAGGCGGTGCAGTTCCTCGATGATGCGCTGGTCGCGGGTCTCGGGCGGGCCGACGAGGACCGAGGGGTCCCACTCGCCGAGGCCGTAGTGGTGGTGGTAGAGGCCGTCGACCTCGCCGAGCCTGATGTTGACGGGGTCCTTCTCCTTGTTCCAGTACTCCGCCACCGACTTCTGGTAGTCGGTGCGCAGCACATCGCCCATGGCGATGCTTTCCATCTGGGTGGAGATCTTGGACATGGGGATCCTCACGAGGGACGGGGTCGGGGGTGTGCAGGACACGCGGGAGGCGGGCAGGGCTCGGGCGTGGTGGCGCGGGCGGTGGCTGCCGGGGCACCGGGAACGGTGGGGGCGAGCGCGGCCACCGCGGCGTCCGGCCCAGCGGGTCCGGCCGGCGGCCCGCCCGGGGACAGACCCGCGCCCGCCACCGTCTGCCCCGGGGCTGCCGACTGCCGTGCCTGGCTCGTGAAGGGGATGCGGATTCCCGACGTGCCGAGGCCGGTGGGGCCGGCGGGAAGCGTCGGGGCCTTGAGTACCGGAGTGGCCGGAGGCGGACTGGGTGGCGGTGGGGTGCCGGGCGACAGCAGGGCCCGTGCCAGGCCCGTCATGTCGTGAGGCACGGCGGGTGCCGTGAACCGGGAGAACAACGACACCGCCGTCAGCTCCCGTTCGTGCGGGCGATCTCGACGTTCTCCAGGACGCCGAGGGCGTCGGGCACCAGGACGGCGGCCGAGTAGTAGGTGCTGACGAGGTAGGAGATGACGGCCTGTTCGTTGATGCCCATGAAGCGGATGTTCAGGCCGGGCTCGACCTCGTCCGGGATGCCGGTCTGGTACAGGCCGATGACGCCCTGGTCGTCCTCGCCGGTGCGCATGGCGATGATCGACGTCGTGCCCTCGTCGCTGATCGGGATCTTGCTGCACGGCAGCAGCGGAACGCCGCGCCACGCGGGCAGGTGGTTGCCGTTCAGTTCGATGCTGCCGAAGTAGATGCCCCGCTTGTTGCACTGGCGGCCGAAGGCGGCGATGGCCTTGGGGTGGGCGAGGAAGCACCGGGTCTTGCGCCGCATGCTGAGCAGCTCGTCCATGTCGTCCGGGCTCGGCGGGCCCGAGTAGGTGGAGATCCGCTGGTCGAAGTCGGCGTTGTTGAGCAGGCCGAACTCCTTGTTGTTGATCAGCTCGTACTCCTGCCGCTCGCGCAGCGCCTCGATGGTCAGCCGCAGCTGCTGCTGGGTCTGGTTCATCGGCTCGTTGTAGAGGTCGGCGACCCGGCTGTGCACCCGCAGCACGGTCTGCGCCACACTCAACTCGTACTCACGCGGCTCGAGTTCGTAGTCGGCGAAGGTCTGCGGCAGCGTCTGCTCGCCCGCGTGTCCCGCACTGAGCTCGATCTCCGCCTCGCCCGACCGGTTCACCTTGCGCTGCCCGTTGCCGCTGATGTGCTGCACATGCCGGCGCAGCGCCTGGTGGCGTTCGGCGACCGCCTTGTACGCCGTCATCGGCAGCGCGAGCACCGTCGTGGCGGTCATGGCGCGGGCCGTGAAGTCCCACTTCTGGTTCTGGCCGGCGAGCACCTGGCCGCCGAAGGAGTCCCCGTCGGCCATCAGACCGATCACGGCCTCCCCGTCGTAGGGGCCCTCGCTGATCTTCTCGACCTTGCCGTGCGCGATCAGGTACACCTGGTCGGCCTTGCGGCCCTCCTGCACGATGACCTGGCCGGGGGCGAACTCCTTCTGCACGAACTTGTCGGCCAGCGCGCCGAGCGCGTCCTTGTCGGTGAAGCCGCGCAGCAGCGGCAGTTCGCCCAGTTCGGCGGGGACCACCTGGACCTTGGAGCCGTTCTTGACGAAGGTGACGCGGCCGTCGCCGACGGTGTAGGAGAGACGGCGGTTGACCCGGTAGGTGGCGCCCGGCACGTTCACCCAGGGCAGGATGCGGGTGGCCCAGCGGGAGCTGATGGCCTGCATCTGCGGTTCGGACTTGGTGGTGGTGGCGAGATTGCGCGCCGCCGCGGTGCTCAGGCTCTGCTGATCGCGCTGCTGCTGCTCCGACTCCGCTCCCGCCGGTGCTGTGGTCGCTGTGTCGAGGGGCATGGCTCTACCTCGTCTTCCATGGCACGTCGATCCGCGACGACTTGCTGTCGTCACGCTGCGTGCACAGGACTAGCAGAGCTGCGCTCACGTTGAGTAATCGCTGCAGACGGCGCGCGAGGGCAATCAACCGGCGCGAACTGCGCCCCTCGCGCGCCCCTTGCGAGGATCACTCCTTGTCGAACGATTCTGCGGGTCAACCCATGGATGACCGCTCACCGGTGCGAAACGTCAACGGCCACCACATACTCAGAGTGACCGGCGTGGCGTCCGCCCGCACCAGGCGATCCGCCTAGGTGCTGGGGCACTCCTTCCACGCCAGGTGGTACACCGTGCTGATGTCCCCGTCCGTGGAGTCCATGGTCATGAAGCTGACCTTGTCCGGGTTCTGGGTGCCCGCGTTCACCCGAAGCTCGGTGTTGATGTTGAAGTTGCGCAGCACCCCGCACGGCGCCCAGACCAGCTGGGCCCAGTCCGTGCTGTCGGTGGCCTGCCAGTTGTCGTTGTAGGAGCCGGAGAAGGGGTGGGACTTGGGGACGGTCTGCGGGGAGCCCTGGAAGTAGTACGAGGCCTTCTGGGTGGCGCTCGCGCCGGGCTGCAGCGACAGAAAGCCCCGGTAGTCGGCGCTGGCGATCGCGTAGGTGAAGCCCTGGGGGACGTGGACCACCAGGTTGAGCTGGCAGTTCTTGCGGAAGGCCGTGGGGTCGGAGGTGCCGCCGGCCTGGGCCAGGTAGCTGCTGTAGGTCACCGTGAAGGCGGTGTTGTCCGGTGAGACGGCGACCGCGGCGGTGCCCTCGGGGCAGCCGGAGCCGTTCACCGTCGCCACGTCGATGACGATCTTGTCCGGGGGCGGGTTGTCGACCGGGCCGCCCGCGGGTCTCTGGGTGGGTATCGCGGTGGAGAGCAGCGCCGCCACGGCACCGCTCAGGAGGAGTCCACCAGCCATGGTTTCTCCCATAGTCGGATGTGGGGGGTCTGTGTGGAGCCTGTGAAGCGTTCCGCATCGTAGAAAGCCGCGCTCACACCCGGGAGATACAACTCCGGCCATTCACATCCGGTCGTTCACACCGCGTCCCTACGGGTTCTCCCAGGACGCCGGTTCCGCCGCCAGCGCCCGGACGGGCTCCGGCAGCGCGTTTGCCGCGAGGTCGGCGAGGGTGACGCCCTCCAGGATCCGGCGGACGTTCGCCCGGAGCGCGATCCACAGGGGCAGCAGGGGCTCGGCGCTGCCGGTGTAGGCGAGGCCCGTCGGGCGTTCGCCGCGGACCGAGACGATCGGGCCGTCCACCGCGCGGATCACATCGGCGACCGTGACCTCGGCCGCCTCCCGCGCCAGCCGGTAGCCGCCGCCTCCGCCGCGCCTGCTCTCGACGATCCCGCCACGCCTCAGGTCGCCCAGGATCCCTTCCAGGAACTTGTGCGGGATGCCCTGCGCGGCGGCGATTTCCTCCGCCTTCACCGGGCCGTTAGCCTGCCGTACGGCCAGCTCCAGTACCGCCCGTACCGCGTAGTCCGCCCGTGCCGAGATCCTCATGGGTCCATTGTGGGGCGTCGGCGCATGGAGAATGGCCTGCACCCGCGCCCCGTAAGATCGCCCGCGGAGGATCCACCTTGGCGCTCAGCAGACGTACCTTCAGTGCCCTCGCGGGCTCGACCGCGCTCGGGCTCGCCCTGGGCGGCAGCGACGGCCCCGGGGCGCCCTCGGCGTACGCGGCGCGCAGCGTGCCGACCGGTCCGGCGCCCGCCCCGCCGAGCGCCGACGGCTGCCGGCACACCATCGGCTACGACCGGTACTCGCTGCTCGTGGACGGCAGGCGGCTGGTGGTGTGGTCCGGCGAGCTGCACCCCTTCCGGCTGCCGAGCCCCTCCCTGTGGCGGGACGTGCTGCAGAAGATGCGGGCCCACGGGTACAACGCCGTGAGCATCTATGTGGCCTGGAACTACCACTCCCCCGCGCCGGGCCGGTACGACTTCACCGGCGTCCGGGACCTGGACCTGTTCCTGCGCATGGCCGCGGAGACCGGCCTGTACGTGATCCTGCGGCCCGGCCCGTACATCAACGCCGAGGTGGACGGCGGCGGCTTCCCCGGCTGGCTGTCGGCGACGAAGGGCACGGCCCGGACCGACGACCCGACGTATCTGGGGCACGTCGACGAGTGGCTGACGCAGGTGAACCGGATCGCCCGCCGGCATCTGTTCACCCAGGGCACCGGCACGGTCCTGCTGTACCAGATCGAGAACGAGTACGACGCCCACGTCGACGCCGCCGGCCGGGCGTACATGTCCCACCTGTACAGGAAGGTGCGGGCGGACGGCATCGACGTCCCGCTGTTCCACAACGACAAGGGCAGGAACGGGTACTGGGTGCCCGGGTCCTTCGACACCGGCGGTGAGCAGGGCGGCTGGCTGTACGGCTTCGACGGGTATCCGTCGCCGTCGCAGACCCCGCCGGACTGGGGTCACTACGGTCCCGGCGGGGCGCGGGGCGGGGCCAGCGCCTCGCCGTCCACGCCCGGGTTCGTGCCCGAGTTCGGCGGCGGCTGGTTCGACCCGTGGGGCGGGGCCTTCTTCGACGGCAAGGGGTACGCCGAGTCGCGGCGCACCCGGGACGCCGCCTATGAGCGCCGGTTCTACCTGACCAACCTGGCCAACGGGCTCACCCTGCACAACGTCTACATGACCTTCGGCGGCACCTCCTGGGGCTGGCTGCCCGCGCCGGTCGTCTACACGTCGTACGACTACGGCGCCGCCATCGACGAGGCCCGCAACGTCACCGACAAGATCGCGCCGATGCACCAGCTGGGCCATCTGTTCCAGCGCGTGCCCGACTTCGCCAAGCTGGACCGGGCGGCGGACGTGCACGCCGAGGGCCTGAAGGTCTACCACCTGACCAACCCGGACACCGGCGCGCACGTCTATGTCGCCCGCAACGACGCCGCCGAGGCGGTCACCGCCGATCTGCCCACCGACGCGGGCCGGGTGCGGATCACCGTGCCCGGCAGGGACGCCCGGCTGCTCACGACCGGGCTGAAGCTGGGCAGGCGGACGCTGAAGTACTCCACCGCCGAGCCCGTGCTGTGCGTGACGGCGGGGCGGCAGGACATCGCCGCGTTCTCGGGGCGGCACGAGGACATGGCCGAGCTGGTGCTGAAGTGCCCCGTCGAGCCGAACGTCATGCGCCTCGACCCCGAGGCCGCCTGGGCCTTCGACATCGACGACGACCTGCATGTGAACGTCCCGCTCGGCGAGGGCGGGCTGACCCGGGTGCTGGTGCAGAAGGGCGAGACCGACACCCCGCTGCTGCTGCTCTTCGCCGACGACGCCACCGCCGTACGCCTCTTCCCGTACGACACCCCGTCCGGGACCCTGCTGGTGTACGGCCCGGCGCTGCTGCGCCACGCCGAACTGCGCGGATCCGAGGTCCACCTGACGGGTGACCTCACCGAGACGACCAGCATCGAGGTGTGGGGGCCGCGCGGGATCGACACCCTGGTGTGGAACGGCCGCACCCTGCCCACCCGGGTCACCCTGTCCGGCAGCCTGATGACCACCGGCCTGCTGCCGGCCGTCCCCGAGGTGCAGCTGCCGGAGCTGGGCGGCTGGCGGATGCGCAGGGAGAACCCGGAGGCCGGTCCCGGTTTCGACGACTCGGACTGGACGGTCGCGGACAAGAGGACGACGTTCAGCACCACGCCGGTCCCCGACGGATCGCCGGTCCTCTTCGCCGACGACTACGGCTTCCACTACGGGGACGTCTGGTACCGCGGCTCCTTCACCGACACCACCGGCCTGACGGAGGTCTCCCTCGCCTACAGCACCGGCACCCAGGGCCTGTTGATGGCCTGGCTGGACGGCGAGCCGCTGGGCACCCACCGGATGCCGGTGCCGGACAAGGACACGACCATCCGGAAGGGCAGCTGGGCGGACACGGCCGTCTTCCCCGTCCGCGAGCAGCTGCGCTCGCCCGGCCGGCATGTGCTGTCGGTCCTGGTCCGGCGTATGCAGCGCGACCAGGACGGCAAGGGGCTCGACACCCACAAGGTGGCGCGGGGGCTGACGGCGGCCTCCTTCAAGGGCGCCTCCCCGAGGGTGAGTTGGCGGATCCAGGGCGCGGCGGCACCGGACCCGGTGCGCGGCCCGCTGAACACCGGCGGCCTGTACGGCGAGCGGGAGGGCTGGCATCTGCCCGGCTTCCGGGACCACGACTGGGAGCCGGTGACCTTCCCGCGCACCGCCCGGTATCAGGGCGTGACCTGGTACCGGACCACCTTCCGCCTCGCGGTCCCGGCCGACATCGACGCCTCGATCGGCCTGACGCTTCAGGACGACCCCTACCGCGCCTACCGCGCCCAGATCTTCCTCAACGGCTGGAACATGGGCCAGTACATCAACAACGTGGGCCCGCAGCACACCTTCGTCCTGCCGAACGGCGTCCTGCGCACCCGGGGCACGAACACCCTCGCGCTGGCGGTCCTTTCGGAGTTCACCACGCTGTCGGGGCCGGGCCGGGTGAGCCTGACGCTGCTCGGCAGGGCGAGCGGCGGGCTTCCGGTCACACCGGTCTGATCGCCGGTCTGATCACGCGAGCCTGATCACGTTCCAGGACAGCGGTTCCAGTACGGCGGTGAGGGCGCCGTCCGCCAGGGCGGTGCCCTCGACCGGGTGCGGGACGACCCGCCCGGGGTCGTCGAGGGTGTTGCGGGCGTCGGGGTCGGCGTCCGCGAGCGCGCTGTGCTCGGTGACGGTCGTCAGGTGGAGCCCGTTGAGGGCGACCTCCAGCGGAAGCGGCCGCGTCCGGCTGCGGTTCACGGCGAACACCGTGACCGTGCCGTCGGCCGCGCGGACGGCCGTGGCGTGCAGCAGGTCCGTCTCGCCGTACTTCTTCGTCTCGTACGTCGGTGAGTCCACGCGCACGTCGAGGACCTGACCTCGGCCGTACTTCGAGGCCTGAGCGAACGGGAAGAACGTCGTCTGCCGCCATGCCGGGCCGCCCGGCTCGGTCATGATCGGGGCGATCACATTGACCAGCTGGGCGAGGCAGGCGACGGTGACGCGGTCCGCGTGCCGCAGCAGGGCGATGAGGAGCGAGCCGAAGACGACGGCGTCCGTGACGCTGTAGTTGTCCTCCAGGAGGCGGGGCGCCTCGGGCCAGTCCGTCTGCTCGAAGGTCCTCGCGTGCTCCTCCCACTTCGAGAGGTACCAGACGTTCCACTCGTCGAAGGAGAGGTTGATCCTCTTCCTGGACTTGAGCTTCGCACCGATGTGGTCGGCGGTGGCGATCACGTTCTCGATGAAGGACTCCATGTCGACGGCCGAGGCGAGGAAGGAGTCCACATCGCCGTCGACGGGCTCGTAGTAGGCGTGCAGGGAGATGTGGTCGACCAGCTCGTACGCCTCCGTAAGGACGGTCGCCTCCCACTCGGCGAAGGTGGGCATGGCCTGGCTGGAGGAACCGCAGGCGACCAGTTCGACGGAAGGGTCGGCCTGGCGCATGGCCCGTGCGGTCTCGGCGGCGAGCCGGCCGTACTCCTGCGCCGTCTTGTGCCCGGTCTGCCAGGGCCCGTCCATCTCGTTGCCCAGGCACCACAGCCTGATCCCGAAGGGCTCCTTGTCGCCGTGGGCCGCGCGGAGGTCGGAGAGGGCGGTGCCGGAGGGGTGGTTGGCGTACTCCTGGAGTTCGAGGGCTTCGGCCACGCCTCGCGTCCCGAGGTTCACGGCCATCATGGGCTCGGCCTCGGGTCCGAGCTTCTTCAGGAACGTGATGAACTCCGACAGACCGAAGCGGTTGGTCTCCGTGGAGTGCCAGGCGAGGTCGAGGCGGCGGGGGCGGTCTTGCACGGGGCCCACGGAGTCCTCCCACCTGTACCCGGAGACGAAGTTGCCGCCGGGGTAGCGGATCGCGGTGACGCCGAGTTCGCGGACGAGGTCGAGGACGTCCGTGCGCAGACCCTGGGCGTCTGCTGTGGGATGGCCCGGCTCGTAGATGCCCGTGTAGACGCAGCGGCCCAGGTGTTCCACGAAGGATCCGAAGATACGGGCGTTGACCTGGCCCACCGTGAAGCCCGGGTCGAGGGTGAAGCGGGCGGTGCTCTTGCTCATGAGGTCGCTCCGAGGTCGGATGCCCGGTTGTCCCATACCCTGTCTCCACCGTCTGTTCGAAATACCGAATATCGCCCGTAGCTTCGAACGGGACCGTAGAATCGAAGCGCTTCCGGCGTCAATGGGTCGGACACAAGCTCGTAGGCGGTTTCCTCTTTGCCGAAGGTCGCCCGGACCTCATGACGGGGACACGCCCAGACGCGTACGCTCGGACCGGCAGAGAGGGGACCGATGAGCATCGCGGGCGCGCGGAGAAGTGCGGCCCGGCTTGCCGGGAGCCTGCGACGGCGCTCGCCGGCCGGCCTGACGATGCGCCGGCTGACGGCACACCTCGCCGCCGCGGTCCGGGACCGTCCCCGACCTCCCGCCGACGCGCGTGAGCTGTGCCGCGCGCTGTGCGCGACGATGAGCGCCCTGCGTGGCGGACGCCCCGTTCAGCTGCGCTTCGAGCGGTTCCCCGACGAGCTCGCGGTCACGGGCCTGTGGGTGGAGTTCCACGACTTCGACCTCGTCATCGTCGAGGAACGGGCCGAAGCAGTGCAGCAACTGGTCATCCTGGGCCACGAGTTGTGGCACGTGCACGCCGGTCACCGCCACCACCCCGGCGCCGGCGCGGCCGCCTCACGCGTGCTGGCCGAGGAGCCCGACCTGCGGGAGACCGCGCTCGCCGTCGCCGCCCGCGACGGCTCCCGGGAGCGGGACGAGGCCGATGCCGACGCGTTCGGGCACCGGCTCGCCACCGCCTTCCGGCACCACCTGTCCCGGAGCTCGGACCGCCCGCTCGACCCCGTCCAACGCTCCCTCGGCCACCGGGGGCGGCGCGCGGGAGGCCCACGGTGACGTGCGCCGGCCCGGCCTCCACCCTGGCCGACCACCTCGGCCCGGCGGGCATGCTCAGCGAGTCCTCCGCCGCGTTCTGGGTCGCGACCGCGGTGCTGGCCACCGCACTGGCGATCAAGCTGCCCACGATCATCCGGCTGTGGAAGGACCCGCTGCTGCGCGCCGTGGGCGGTCTGCTGCTGCTCGCCTGCGCGGTGTTCGTGTTCGTGACGCCGGCCACCATCGCCTGGACCAACCGGGTCACCGGCGTCCCCAACATCGCGGCCCCGCTGGTCTATTCACTGCTCACCGCGTTCTGCGCGGCCTGTCTGCTGCTGATCACCGCCTGGCGCCACGGGCTGTCCGACCGCTCGGCCGTCACCCGCCGCGCACAGCGCTGGGTGATCGCCGTGTACTCGGGGGTGATCATCGCCCTGTGGGTGTTGTTCGCGCTCGCGGACGTGCCCGTCGAGCGGCGCATCGACCTGGACACGTACTACGCCACCACCCCGTACATGCGCGAGGAGATCCTGCTCTACCTGCTCGCGCACTGCACCACGGCCCTCATCACGTCCCGGCTCATCTGGAACTGGGTGCGCGCCGACGGGCTGCTCGACTCCTGGCTGCGCTGGGGACTGGTGTCGCTGGGCGCGGGCTACGGCATGAACCTGGTGTTCGACGCCGTCAAGCTCACCGCGGTCACGGCCCGCTGGACCGGACACGACCTGGACTGGCTGAGCACCGACGTCGCGCCGCCGGTGGCCTGTCTGTCGGCCATCCTGATCGCGGTCGGCTTCATCCTGCCGCACCTCGGCCAGTACCTGCACGACCGGTGGCGGGTCCGGCTCGCCCACAACCAACTGCGCCCGCTGTACCTGCTGATGCGCAGCGTCAAGGGAGAGGGGGTGCCCCTGCTGCTGCGGGCCCGCCCGGAGTTGCGGCTGACGCACCGGGAGACGTTCATCCGGGACATGCTGCTGCCCCTCGGCCGCCGTATCGACGAGGATCTGCGCCGCCGGTCCTACGATGCCGCGCTCGCCCTCGGTCACCCGCCGGACAAGGCCAAGGCGCTGGCGGCGGCGGTGACGATCCTGGACGCCGTGGAGCAGCGCGCCCGGCCGCTCTCCGACGAGGGCCTGGCGGACACCGACGCGACGGACCTGCTCCGGGAGATCGGCCCGGTCTCCTGCGCGCTGCGCCACCGGGACGCCCTGGAGGCCGTGCGCGCCCGCGCGGACGCGACGACGGCCGGCACACCGGCCCCCGGGTGACGGGCGGCCCGGCCAACGCGCGGACGTACGGGCGGATTTCCGGCACGGGGTGGCCGAGACCAGCCGGGTCTTGGCATATTGCACAGGTGACAGCGGCGAGATGACGGAGAACAGGGTGCGTACGACCAGGGAGATGCGTCGGCTCGCCGACACCCTCATCGGTCCCATCCGGGTCCCGGTCCCGGCGGACCCGGAGGCTCTCTTCGACGCCCTGGTCGCCTCCGTCAGCGCCTGGCGCGGCCGCGAGGTCGTCGTCCACAAGGAGGTCTTCCCGCCGCACACCGCCAGCGGACTGTGGCTGGAGCGGGAGACGCACGACGACGTGGTCGTCGACCGGCGGGCGGCCGTGTGGCACCAGATCGTCATCTTCTGCCACGAGGTGTGGCACATGAACCAGGGTGACGCGGGCGCGGCGCGGACCGACTTCAGCCTGGTCGAGGAGCAGGCGGCGGACCGGTTCGGCATGTTGATGGGCCAGCGGCTGCGCCCGCTGCTGGAGGCCTCCGCGGACTCGGTGTTCGCCGAACCCGGCGACGGCGCCCAGGGCCTGGCCGGCCGTATCGCCGCCGCTCTCAACTACCGCGGGACCGAGCGGTGAGCGGCCTGATCAACTACCTCAGCTGTGCGGCGCTGTGGCTCGGGCTCGCGGTGAAGTCGCCGGACCTGGCCCGCCACTGGCGGGACCCGTACCTGCGGGCGATCTGCGCCGTGCTGGCCCTGGCCGGGCTGTGCTTCCTCCTCGGGGCTCCGCCGACGGTGGGCGCCGTCAACCGGCTCAGCGGCGTCCCCAACCTCGCCGCCCCGCTGACCTATGCCGCGATCACGGCGTACAGCGCCGCCTCGCAGCTCCTCGTGGTCCACTGGCGGGGCGGGCCGCGGGTGCGGCCGACCGCCCGCCGGTGGATCGCCGCCTACGCACTCGTGCTGCTCGGCATCGCCGTCATGTTCGCGCTGGGCGACGCGCCGGTGGAACGCCGTACCGATCTGGACACCTACTACGCGACGACGCCGTTCCTCGCCGAGATGATCGTGCTGTACCTGGCCGGGCTCCTCGCCGCCGCCGGTGTCACCACGGTGTCGTCCCTGCGCTGGGCGCGCCAGGTCGACGGCCGGCTGCGGGTGGGGCTGATCATGCTGGGCACGGGTGCGCTGTGCAGCGCCGGGTACAGCATCACCAAGTTCACCGCCGTGATCGCCCGCTGGTGCGGGGCCGACTGGTCGCGGCTCGGGACGACGGTCTCCCCGGTGGCCGCCGGGCTGGGCGCGCTCCTCACCGTCACCGGCATCCTGATCCCGCTGGCCTGGCCCCGCGTGACGGAGTGGCAGCGGTCGAGGCGGACGTACGCGCGTCTGAAGCCCCTGGAGCGCGAGCTGGACGAACTGCTCACCCGGCGCTCGCTCCGGCTGCCGCGGCCCCGCTGGGCCACGCCGGCCACCCGGCTGGTGTGGCTGCAGACCAGCATCCACAACGCGCTCGGCCACCTGGACGCCTACTTCGACCGGGACCTGTACGAGCAGGTCCGCGCGAGCACCCTGCGGGAGACGGACGACGCGGGACGCGCCGAGTCGGTCGCGTGGGCGGCGGTGGTCGCGGCGGCGGTCGAGGCGGAACGCCACCAGGAGCGGCCCCTGGAGCCGTGTGACGAGATCGACCTCCTGTCGGTGCACGCCCCGACTCCCGCGGCGCTCGTCGGCATCGCCGACGCCCTGGCCACCTCGACGCTGGTCGCGTCCGCCCGCGTCCACGGCACGACGACGCCGACGGGCACCGCATGAGGCCGGTCCGGGCGACACGCGCGTCCCAGGAGGCCGCGCGCCGAGCGGAGGGGAGGGCGCGGCCGTGAATCTCGTCGTGTACGTGGCGGCCGGGGCGCTCGTGCTGTGCGCCGCCCTTGTCTTCCGCCGGCCCCGCAGCGCCCCGTGGAACCCGCTGACCGTGTCGACGTGCGCCGCGATCGTGCTGGGCGGTCTCGTCTTCGTGTGCTCGGCCCCGCTGACCCTGGCCACCGTCAACGGCCTCACCGGCATACCGAACTTCGGTGCGCCGCTCACCTACGGCATGCTCTCCGCGTACAGCTGCTCCCTGCTCGTCCTGCTGATCCAGTGGCGGGGCGGGCCGCGCGAGCGGCGCCGGCGGGCCTCGCTGCACTGTGTGGCCGCCTACGGAGCACTGATCGCCGCCATCGTCGCGCTGTTCGCGTTCGCGGACGCGCACACGGAGCGGCTGCGCGACCTCGACACGTACTACGCGAACACCCCGGGCATGCGGGAGATGATCCTGCTCTACCTGCTCGGGCACAGCGCGGCGATCCTGGTGATGTGCACGATGTGCGTGAAGTGGGGGCGCGAGGTCACCGGGCTCCTGCGGACCGGGCTGCGGCTGATCCTCGTCGGTGCGCTGCTGGACGCGGCCGGCTTCCAGCTCACCAAGTACACGGCGGTCGTGGCCCGTTGGACCGGTCACGACCTGGACTTCCTGTCCACCACCCTCGCCCCGCCGGCGGCGTCGCTCGCCGCCCTGCTGTGTTCCGCGGGCTTCGCCCTGCCCCGGCTGCTGCCCGCGGTCCGCACCCAGTGGCACAGCCTCGGCGACTACCGCCGGCTCGGGCCGCTGTGGTCACAGCTCAGGTTCGCGTCCCTCGCCCCCAAGCCCCCCAGCTCGTGGTGGCAGCTGCCGCAGGACCGGCTGCACTGGCGCGAGGTGTCCATCCACGACGCCCTGCTGGCGCTCGCCCCGTACTTCGACGACCGCGTCCTGGAGAAGGCCCGCGCGGACGCGCGGCGGGCGGGACGCGGGCCGCACGAGGCGCGCCTCGCGGCGGAAGCCGCCATGGTCGCGGACGCCGCGCGGTGTGCCGCCGTCGGCCAGGAGCCGCCGGAGGTACCGAGCGGCAGCCGCCTGTACGCGACGGAGGTGTCCGGGCCGAGCGGTCTGGTGGAGCTGGCGCGGGCCCTGGAGACCGTGCGTGCCGCGCAAGGCGTGGGTGAAGGTACGGTGAGGACCTCCCATGGCTGAACCTTCGTGGCCCGCCCCCAAGTTGGCCGGTTCGATCCCGGATGATTCGAGGAGCCCCATGCCGCGCAGAGCCGTCGTCATCGGTGCCGGACTGGCCGGCATGCTGGCCGCCGCGGCGCTGTCCGCCTCCGTGGAGGAGGTGATCGTGCTGGAGCGCGACGACCTGCCCGACGGGCCCGAGCACCGCCGCGGGCTCCCGCAGGGGCGCCATGCCCATCTGCTCATGGCCGGTGGCCTGGCCGCCATGGACGAGCTGGTGCCGGGAAGGTGCATGCGCGAGCGGCTGCTCGCCGCCGGTGCCCACGAGGTCTCCCTCGGCCAGGGCCTGGTGGCCCTCACCCCGGCGGGCTGGCTGCGCCGCTGGCAGCAGGAGGGGCCCCGCATGCTCACCTGCAGCCGGGCGCTGCTGGACTGGGTCGTACGGGCCACGGTGCTGGCCGGCACGGACGTGCGGATACACAAGGTGCAGGCACTCGGGCTGACCGGGGACGCCGGCCGGGTCCGAGGCGTCCGCGTGTCGACGCCCGACGGCGAGCGGGAACTCGCGGCCGACTTCGTGGCCGACGCGAGCGGGCGCGGCTCCCGGGTCCTGAAGTGGCTGGCGGAACTCGGGGTTTCGGGCATCCGCGAGACGTCCGTGGACGCCGGTCTCGTCAACGCCACCCGCATCTACCGCAGGCCCGCCGGGGCCGAGCAGTTTCCGGTGACGCTCATCCAGGCCGACCCCTACGGCGGACGGCCCGGACGCAGCGGAATGGTCCTGCCCATCGAGGGCGACCGCTGGATGGTGAGCCTCGCCGGCACCCGGGGCGGCGAGCCGCCCGCCGACCCCGAGGGCTTCCTGCGGTACACGCTCGACCTGCCCG
The DNA here is from genome assembly GCF_053597455.1 of Streptomyces sp. NPDC001393. Taxonomy (NCBI): domain Bacteria; kingdom Bacillati; phylum Actinomycetota; class Actinomycetes; order Kitasatosporales; family Streptomycetaceae; genus Streptomyces; species Streptomyces sp. NPDC001393. Next base: position 281,341 of record NZ_JBSFIH010000001.1, on the reverse strand, counting down.
ACCCCATCGTGGGCCGGCTGATCTCCGGCGCCGAGCCCCTCACCGAGGTGCGCATCAGCCGCAGCACCAGCAACGTACGGCGCTACCTGGAGAAGGCCCGCCGCTGGCCCGACGGGTTCGTCGTCCTCGGTGACGCGGTGGCCACCTTCAACCCGGCCTACGGACAGGGCATGTCGGTGGCCGCGCTCGGCGCCGGGGTGCTGGGCGCCCAGCTGCGGCGCGGCGGTGCCGGCGCGCCCGGGCTGGCCCGGCGGGTGCAGCGGGGGGTCGCCAGGTCGGTCGCGGCGGCCTGGGCGATGGCCGTGGGCCAGGATGTGTGGTTCCCCCAGGTGCGGGGCGCGCGGCCGGGCGTCGCGGATCACCTCGTCGCCCGGTACTCGCGCCGCATGACGAAGGCGGCCACCGGCTCCTACCGCGCGGCCGCCGCCGTCTGGGACGTGACGAGCCTGGCGGCGGGACCGTCCCGGCTGCTGCGCCCGGACGCCATGCTCGCGGCCCTGACCGGCCCGAGCCTCCCGGCCCTGTCCCAGCCGCCGCTGACGGCACAGGAGTGGAAGATCGTACGGGAGCTGGAGCGGGCGCGCGGGTAACGGGTCAGCCCGCGAACGCCGGCTGGGCGACGCCCTGACCCGCGCCCGGTACGACCAGCAGCGAGCCCGCGACCGGGTGCGGTGCCGAGAGCCCCGTGCGGGCCGTCGTGACGTAGAGGTCGGTCAGGCCGGCGCCGCCGAACGCACACGCGGTCGTACGGGGCGTGGGCAGGCCGATCACCCGGTCCAGCTCACCGCGGGGCGTGTAACGCCGCACCGCTCCCCCGTCCCACAACGCCACCCACACGCAGCCGTCCGCGTCGACCGTCAGACCGTCCGGGAACCCGGCGCCCTCCTCGATCTCCACGAACGGGCGGCGGTCGTGGACCCGTTCGCCGTCGTGGTCGAAGACGTCCACCCGGCGGGTCGGGGTGTCCACGTAGTACATGAGGCGCCCGTCGGGGCTCCAGCCCGTGCCGTTGCTGACGGTGACGTCGGGCAGGACCGTCTCCACCGCCCCGGCACCGGTCAGCCGGGTCAGCGTGCCGCCGCCCGCCGCCTCGTCGTACCGCATGGTGCCCGCCCAGAGCGAGCCGTCGGGCGCCACCGCGGCGTCGTTCGCGCGGCGGCCCGGGACCGGCTCGTGGTGCAGCCAGCGGAAGCTCTCGTCGGGGTCCAGCAGGCCCACACCGTCCCGCAGGTTGAGCACGAGGCCGCCGCCCGCGCGGGGCTTGACCGCGCCCACGTGCTGCTGCGTCGTCCGCACCGTGCGCCGGCCGGTGGCCGGGTCGTAGGTGTGGACGCGCATGCCCAGGATGTCGAGCCACAGCAGCCGGCCCGTCGCCGGGTCCCAGGTCGGCCCCTCGCCCAGCTCCGCCTCGGCCCGTACGGCGACCTCGTAGCCGCCGCTCACACCGCGCTCCGGTGGCCGAGCAGCTCGGACAGCTCCGCCGCGCCCTTCACCGCCAGCTGCTCCAGCTCGGTGCGGCGCTCGTCGCTCCAGCGGATCATGGGTACCGAGATCGACAGCGCCGCGACGACCTGGCCGGTGCGGTCGCGCACGGGTGCGGCCACGCAGCTGACGTCCGGGTTGGACTCGCGGCTCTCCACCGCGATGCCCCGCTGCCGGATCTCCGCGAGGGCCGCGCGCAGGGCGGCCGGGTCGGTGATGCTGTTGGGGGTCATCGCGGTCAGCTCGGCGTCGTCCGGGATCCGTGCCGCGAGCTCCTGCTCCGGCAGCGAGGCCAGCAGCATCTTGCCGACGGAGGTGCAGTGGGCGGGGAGCCGGCGGCCGGCCGCGGAGACCATGCGGACGGCGTGCGTGGAGTCGACCTTGGCGATGTAGATGACGTCGGTGCCCTCGAGGATCGCCACGTGCACCGTCTCGTCGCAGGTCTCGGCGACAGAGCGGGCCACCTGCTGGCCCTCGGCGGCGAGGTCGAGCTGCTCGGCGTAGCGGCTGCCGAGCTGGTACGGGCGTACGCCGAGCCGGTAGCGTCCGGGCTGTCCCGGCACGGGCACGATGTACGACCGTGCGGCGAGCGTGGTGACCAGCTCGTGCACGGTGGTGCGCGGCAGCTGGAGCTTGCGCACGATGTCGGGGGCGGAGAGCGTCCCGTCCCCGTCGAGGAACAGCTCAAGAATGTCGAGAGCCCGGGTCACGGCAGGCACGAGGCGTCCCACGTCCGGCCCCCTCCCTTGGATAAGCGCCTGTTCGAGATTTCAACAGACGATCGGCATGACGAACACAGGCTAGTCATGGAGGGTTGCGCGGGCAATGGGTCGGGAGGACGGCAGCGGCGGTCCGGGCACCATGGGGCCATGCATCTCGACTTCCAGCTGGTGCTGCTGCGCCGCATGGCCGACCACAACCCGGACCTGGTGGAGGACGCCCGCCGGCGGCTGGGGGCCTCGATCGCGGACATGCGCGAGGCGAACAAGCGCTGGCAGGCCATGGTCCGCTCACCGCGCTCCCGGTCCGCCGCCGCCCGGTACCGCTCGGTCCTCGGCGAGCCCGAGTCCGTCCTTGCGCGCCGCCTCGGCGACGTCGACTGCGAGGCCCGGCGCTGGGCCCTGCCCCTCTGGCCCGACCTGCGCTTCGAGGTGCTGGTCGGGCCGGACGGGGCGGTGTGGAACGAGTGGCTGGTGCGCGCGCCCGGCGCCCCGACGCCCCGGCTCAAGACCCTGGACGACCTCGCCCCCTGGTCCTGCACGGTCGACGAGGCCGCCCGCGCCTTCGCCCCGGCCCGCCCCCTGGAGGGCACGGCCCCCACCCGCTGGGGGCTCGCCTTCACCGCCCCCGGCCCGGACGGCACACGGCACGAGGTGGTCGCCGAGTTCACCTGGGGGCTGCTGCAGAGGTGGGCCGTCATCGGCTAGGTCGGGCTTCAACCGGGTCAGGCGTCGAAGGCCGTCGCCCGGGTGCGCTTCTCCCAGGCCGTGACCTCCTCGCGGACCTGGTCGAGGTGGCCCAGGACGGCGCTGACCCCGTCGTCGCCGAGCGGCAGCCGCAGCGGGGTGTCCTCCGCCTCCAGCGCGGCCAGGATCAGGGCCGCCGCCTTGGCCGGGTCGCCGGGCTGGCTGCCGTGGCCGCCGCCCACCGCGCCCCGGGTCTCGCCGACCTTGCCGTACACCCCGCTGTCGGAGCTGGCCCCGGCCCGGCCGGCCTCGAACAGCGAGGTCCGGAACGCGCCCGGCTCGACGATCAGCACCTTGACGCCGTACTCCCGCACCTCGTCCGCGAGCGCCTCGGACAGCCCCTCCAGGGCGAACTTCGTCGCGCTGTACGCCCCGAAGCCCGCGAAGGACATCTGGCCGCCCATGCTGCTCATCTGCACGATCGCGCCCGAGCGCCGCTCCCGCAGGTGCGGCAGCACCGCCCGGACCAGCGCCGCCGGGCCGAAGAAGTGCAGGTCGAACAGGTCGCGCAGCTCGCCGTCGGTGGTCTCCTCGACGGCGCCGACGTGGGTGCGGCCCGCGTTGTTGACCAGCACGTCGATCCGCCCGTGCCGGGCCACGACATCGCCGACCGCCGCCTCGACCGCGGCCAGGTCGGTGACGTCCAGCCGCAGCGCCTCCACCTGGTCGGGATGCGCGGCCACCAGGTCGTCCAGGGCCTCGGGGCGCCGGACCGCCCCCACCACCACGTCACCGGCCGCGACGGCCGCCTCGGTGATCGCCCGCCCGAAACCGCTGTTCGCCCCGGTCACCAGCCAGACCTTGTTCATCACAACTCCCCGTATCCCTGGATCGGTTCGACACGCACCAGACTGCCGCCGGATGCCGTTGCCCGTCCAAGACCCTCGGTGATAACCAACGGCTATGACCATGGACGTCCACGCCCGCGATCTGCGCTACTTCGTCGCGGTCGCCGAGGAGCTGCACTTCACCCGCGCCGCCGAGCGGCTGTACGTCTCCCAGCCCGCGCTGAGCAAGCAGATCCGGGCGCTGGAGCGGCAGTTGGGGGCGGAGCTGTTCCGGCGTGACCGGCACGGGGTGGCGCTGACGGGCGCGGGCGAGGCGCTGCTGCCACACGCGCGCACGGTGCTGGCCGCGTGGGAGGCGGGCGCGGCGGCCGTGGAGGCGGCCAAGGCGGCCGAGCGCAGCACGCTGGTCGTGGGCATGAGCACCAGTCCGGGCCGGGGCGGGCTGCTGCCGGCCATCCGCTCCCGCTTCACCGCCGCACACCCGGAGACGGTGGTCCGGCTGCGCCAGATGAGCTGGGACGATCCGACGGCGGGCCTGGCGGACGGCACCGTGGACGTCGCCTTCTGCTGGCTCCCGCTGCCCGACGAGGAGCGCTACGCCTGGACCGTGGTCGCCGAGGAGCCCCGCCTGCTCGCCCTGCCCGAGTCCCACCCCCTCGCCGCCCGCCCCGAGATCGACTTCACCGACCTGCTGGACGAGCCGTTCCTGGCCCTGCCCACGAGCGCGGGCCGGCTGCGCGACCACTGGCTCGCCCTGGACGCCCGCGCCGGCCGGCCGCCCCGGATCGGCGCGGAGGTCTCCGGGGCGGAGGAGACGTACGAGGCCCTGGTCGCGGGCCTGGGCGTCTGCCTGGTGGCGGAGGGCAACGCCCCCCTGATCAGCCTGGGCGGCGTCACCACCCGCCGGGTCCGGGGCATCGGACCGAGCCGCTATGTGCTGGCCTGGCGACGAGAGGACGGCAGCCGACCGCTGGTACGGGCGTATACGGAGGCGTGTCGAGAGACCGTGCGCTGAGCTAGTCCGCAGCCGCCAGCACCGCCTCCACAACCCGCTCAAGGGACCCGGGATGCAGCCACAGAAACAGATTCGGCTCCACCAACTCCAGCTCCATCAGCCGAGGCTCCCCGTCCTCCCCGTCCACAAGATCCACACGCGCATAGAGCAACCCGGACGCACTCGGTATGACAGCCAACGCCTTGTCGGCGACAGCCAGCTCCGCCTCCGTCGGCTGCCACCGCTCCAAGCCGGGATGCGCCACCTTCTCCGCGTCGTACGGGGTGTCCGGCGCGAGCACCGCGCCCTTGCGGCTGGCGTGCAGCAGCCGGCCGCCGAAGAACTGCAGCGCCCGCTCGCCGCTGACATCGATGCCGTGCACATACGGCTGGACCATCGCGGTGAAGCCCTCGGCGTGCATCCGGGCGAGCTGCCGTACCGCCGTCTCGTGCTGGTCGGGGGTGTACCGCGCGGCGAACCGGGCGCCGGCGCCCGAGGTCGGCTTGATCACGTACTCGTGGTCGTCGGGCAGGCGGGCCGGCTCGCCCGGCGCCATGTAGCGCGTGGGGACGGTGGGCACGCCGGCCGCCGCCAGCTCGCCGAGGTAGCGCTTGTCGGTGTTCCAGCGCACCACGGGCGCCGGATTGGCGAGCCGGGTCAGCGCGCCGACCCGGTCCACCCAGGCCCCGAACTCCGCGGCCCGCCAGCTGTAGTCCCAGGTGGAGCGAACAACGACGAGGTCGTAGCGGGCCCAGTCGGCGTCCGGGTCGTCCCAGTACCGGGCCTCCGCCTCGGCCCCCGCGTCCCTGAGCGCCCGCACCAGCTCCGGCAGGTCGGTGTCCTTGCCGGGCTCGGCGCCGGGGTCGTAGGTGGCGAGGGCTATGCGGGGCACGGCGGACTCCCTGTCGTACGCGGGTCAGGACTCCGGCGAGGCTAACAACCACGCCCGGAACCGGAACAGCGCGGTTGACCTTGCCCATGGAGCTGCTGACTGCGCGCCGCCGTCCTGGTGTAGGAAGGGTGGCGACGGTCAACCGAACAGTTAGGAGTACGCCGCGTGTCCTCCCTCTTCCCCGCTCTGACGAGCGGTCCGGGCGAGCAGATCGCCCTGCGGTTCGGTGAGCGGTCGTTGACGTACGGCGAGCTGGCCGGGGCCGCCGGTGCGCTCGCCGCCCGGCTGCGCGGGGCCGGCCGGGTGGCCGTGTGGGCCACCCCGGAGCTGGAGACCGCCGTCGCCGTGACGGGCGTGCTGCTCGCCGGGGCGGCCGCGGTGCCGCTGAACCCGAAGTCGGGCGGGAAGGAACTCGCGCACATCGTCTCCGACAGCGCGCCGAAGCTGGTGCTGGCCGCGCCGGGCAACCAACTCTCCGAGGAACTCCGGGAGTTGGAACGGATCGACGTCGACTCGTCCGCCGGGCCCGGTGCCGTACCGGAGGAGACGGCCGGCGACGGGGACCCGGCGCTGATCGTCTACACCTCCGGCACCACCGGCCCGCCCAAGGGTGCCGTCCTGCCCCGCCGGGCCCTGGCCACCACCCTGGACGCGCTCGCCGACGCCTGGCAGTGGACGGCGGACGACGTGCTGGTCCACGGGCTGCCGTTGTTCCATGTGCACGGGCTCGTGCTGGGCGTCCTCGGTCCGCTGCGCCGGGGCGGCGCCGTCCGGCACCTGGGGCGGTTCTCCACCGAGGGCGTGGCGCGGGAGCTGAACGCCGGCGCGACCATGCTGTTCGGGGTGCCGACGATGTACCACCGCATCGCCGAGTCCCTGCCGGGCGACCCGCAGCTGGCCGAGGCCCTCGGGCGGGCCCGGCTGCTGGTCTCCGGCTCGGCCGCACTGCCCGTGCACGACCACGAGCGGATCGCGGCGGCGACCGGCCGCCGGGTGATCGAGCGGTACGGCATGACGGAGACGCTCATGAACACCAGCGTGCGGGCCGACGGCGAGCCGCGCGCGGGCACGGTGGGCGTGCCGCTGCCGGGTGTCGAGCTGCGGCTCGTGGAGGAGGACGGGACCCCGATCACCGCGTACGACGGGGAGAGCGTCGGCGAGATCCAGGTGCGCGGGCCGAACCTGTTCACCGAGTACCTGAACCGGCCCGACGCCACGGCCGCGGCGTTCACCGCCGACGGGTTCTTCCGCACCGGTGACATGGCCGTCCGCGAGCCCGACGGCTATGTGCGGATCGTCGGGCGCAAGGCCACGGATCTGATCAAGAGCGGCGGGTACAAGATCGGGGCCGGTGAGATCGAGAACGCGCTGCTGGAGCACCCGGGAGTGCGGGAGGCGGCCGTCACCGGGGAGCCGGACGCGGACCTGGGTGAGCGGATCGTCGCCTGGATCGTCCCGGCGGACCCGCAGGCACCGCCCGCCGCCGAGGAGTTGGCGGACCACGTGGCCCGTCGCCTCGCCCCGCACAAGCGCCCCCGTGTGGTCCGCTACCTGGACGCGCTCCCCCGCAACGACATGGGGAAGATCATGAAGCGGGCGCTGGCCGATGTCTGAGCGCCGCTCGGCCCGGGAGATGCTGACCCTGGTCGCCGACCGGGACACCTTCAGGGAATTCCCCGCGTCCCGCGGCGAGTTGAGGCCCGACGGCCCCCTCGGCTGGCAGGGTTACGACGCCTCGCGCGCCCGCGCCGCCGAACGCACCGGCGAGGAGGAGTCGGTCGTCTGCGGCACCGCGCGCGTCGAGGGCACCCCGGCCGTGCTGATCGCCTTCGAGTTCGGCTTCCTGGGCGGTTCCCTGGGTGAGCGCACCGGAGACCGGCTGGAGGCGGCGTACACCCACGCCCGCGCCCACCGGCTGCCGGTGGTGCCGTTGATCGCGACCGGGGGCAGCCGGATGCAGGAGGGCATGCTCGCGCTGAGCCAACTCCAGCGCGTGGCCCGGCAGTCGGCGCTCACCCGGGAGGCCGGCCTGCCGCAGATCGCGGTCCTGCGGGACCCGACGACCGGCGGTGGCTGGGCCACGCTCGGCGCCGGAGCGGACGTCGTCCTGGCCCTGCCGGGCGCCCAGGTCGGCTTCGCCGGCTCCCGGGTCCGCCCGGCCGACGCCGACCCGTCCGCGTACACGGCGGAGTCCCAGCTGGCGGTGGGCTCGGTGGACGCGGTGGTGGATCCCGGCGAGCTGAAGACCGTACTGGGGTCGTGGCTCCGCCTGCTCACGGCTCCGGCCACCGATGTGCCCCCGCCACGGGCGCTGGGCTTGGCCGGTCTCCCCGCCACCGGCTGGGACGCCGTCCGGCGCGCACGCTCCCCCGAACGGCCGCGGGCGCACGCCTACTTGGACGCCTGCTTCACCCACCGCCGCGACATCAGCGGCGACCGGTGCGGGGGTACGGATCCCGGCGGCATGCTGTGCGGGTTCGGCGAGCGGGACGGCCGTACGGTCGCCTACGCGGCGCAGACCGGGGCGGCGACCCGGCCCGCCGGCTACCGGACGGCGGCCCGGCTGATCCGGCTCGCGGACCGGCTCGGCATCCCCGTGCTGACGCTGGTGGACACTCCGGGGGCGGCCAATGACGCCGAGGCGGAGCGGCAGGGGGCCGGCGCGGCGATCGCGGAGGTCTTCGGGGCGGTCGCCTCCGCCCGGGTCCCGATCACCACGCTGGTCATCGGCGAGGGCGGCTCCGGCGGCGCCCTGGCGCTGGCCGCACCGGGCAACACCTGGGCCACACCGGACAGTTACTTCTCGGTGATCGCCCCGGAGCTGGCGGCGGCCATCCTCAAACGGCCGAGCGAAGCCGTGGAGGCGACCGCCGGGCAACTGCGCATCCGGCCACAGGATCTGGTGGAACTGGGGGTGATCAGGGGGATCGTGGACCACCCCCGGCCGTAGGTCACTTCACTCTTGTGAGACCCGAGACACCGTCAGGAACCTCCGGCCACAATGGACTTGGCCGCACGGCGAGCACACGGGGGCGATGAACACCATGGGCAGACTGCTGGAGTTCACCACGGACGACGGCGCCGTGGTCGTCGTGGAGAGCGGGGAGTCCGAGACCGGGACCCAGCTCGTCAGCCGTGGCGGGGCCGGCCCGGCGGCCCAGGCGTCCAGCACCTTCGAGGGCGCCCTGGACGGTGTGCGCTCGGCGGCCCAGTCCGCGCTGCGGGTCTTCCGCGACGGCAGCCTGCGTCCCGACTCGGTGGAGCTGGAGTTCGGGGTGAAGCTGACCGCGGAGGCCGGCGCGGTCATCGCCAAGGGAGCGGCGGAGGGGCAGCTGGTGGTGCGCCTGGCATGGTCGTCGCGGGGTCCGGACGCCGAGCCGGCCACGGCGGCGCTCCCGGCGGCGGCGAGCACCACGGAGCCGACGTCCCGCTCATGAGGGGTGCGTCCCGGCACGCCCGGATCGAGTGCGCGGGCGCGGCGGCCGGCGCGGGCTTCCTGGTGGGCTGCACGGCCCGCGGTGCCGACCGGCCTCGGCCTTTTACCTCCTCCGCGCGCCACACAGAGCCTGTGACACACCCGAGGCCGTGAAGACCCCCCGTTCGGCGGCACCCCGCCCGGCCCCCTCCAGAAGGCGCCCGGCACCGGCCCCCGCGCAGGATGCAGGGAGAGAAAGACACCCGCCGACCGGGCGGGCGCCCAAGGCCTGCGCACTCGGGAGGATCCGCCGTGACCGTCAGTCTGGAGCAGTTGCGCCGCTGCCACTTCGCCGTCGATCTGGGGGCGGCCCGCACCCGCGTGTATGTGAAGGGCGCCGGACTCGTCGTCGACCAGCCCTCGGTCGCCGCCGTGAACACCCGTACCGGGGCGCTCATAGCGGTGGGTGAGTTCGCGGAGCAGATGACGGGACGGACGCCGGGGTACATCCGGGTCGTCCGGCCCATCTCGGGCGGCACGGTGGTCGACATCGAGATGGCCCAGCGCATGCTGCGGCAGCTGCTCGGCGACAAGATGCGCCGTAGCCTGCGCCGCAATCTCCGGCTGCGCGCTGCGGCCTGCACCCCGCACGACGCCGATCCGCTGGCCCAGCGGGCGACCATCGAGACGCTGGTCGGGCTGGGGGCGCGCAGGGTCGAGCTGGTGGACACGCTGATCGCCGCCGCCGTGGGGTGCGGGCTGCCGGTGGAGCTCCCCGAGGCCTCGATGATCATGGTGTGCGGGGCCGCCGCCACCCAGGTGGCCGTCCTCTCGCTCGGCTCCATCGTGACCGCCGAGCGGATACCGGTGGGCGGCGAGGCCGTGGACCACGCGATCGTGCAGCATCTGCGGCACGCGCACGCGCTGATCCTGCCCAGCCAGTCGGTACGTCCGCTGCAACTGGCGCTGTCCGGCAACGGGCTGACCCCGCATGGCCCGGCGTCCACGGTGATCCACGGCCGGGACGTGGCCACCGGGCTCGCCCGCAGTGCGCGCGTCGACACCGCCGCCGTACGGGACGCGATCCAGACCCCGCTGACCGCCGTCCTCGACGGCATCGGCAAGGTGCTGCGCGACTGCCCGCCCGACCTGGTCGCCGACCTCGCCGACCGCGGGATCACGATGGTCGGCGGCTCGGCCCTGCTGCCCGGCTTCGACCAGATGCTGCGGCAGGCCACCGGGATGCCGGTGCACATCGCCGAGCGGCCCGACATCTGCGCGGCCCAGGGCATCGGCGCCATGCTGGAGGGCCGGATCGAACCCCTGGTCCTGAACCCGCTGGCCGCCTGACCGCGCACGGCGCCGGAGACGAGCCGTCTCTCACTCACCTGTACGGCAGACCAGCAGCACCGCGATCGCCCCGACCCCCATGAGCAGGTAACCGGAGCCGGCGAGCGCGCCCGACGTGCCCAGCACCGCCACCCCCAGCGCGGACCCGGCCTGCCGTATCCCGTTGAGCGCGCCCTGACTCGTCGCCGCGTACTCCCCCGGCGCCGCGACGGCCACCGCCGCGGCCGCGCCCGGGATGGACAGCGTGCCGGCCGCGGCGAGCGCCAGCTCCGCGGCCACGATCAGCGGCAGCGGCGGGTGCCCGCCCGCCGCACAGGCCAGCAGCGCCCCGGCGACGACGGTGGCGGCCATGCCGGTCAGCAGCACCGGGCGGGCGCCGTGGCGGGCCACGAGCCGGCCGGTGAAGAACGGCATCACGCACACCGGGAAGGTCAGCGGCAGGGCGGCGAGGCCGGCGTCGAACGGGGTCAGGCGATAGGTGTGCTGGAGCCATACGGCGAGCTGGTACAGGCCGCCGAAGTAGGCGAAGCAGGACACCGCGGCGGCCACCAGCGCCGCCCGTACCCTCGGCAGGGCGAGCAGTGCGGGCGGCAGGACCGGGGCGGCGGCCCGGCGCTCCACGGCGGCCACCGCGGTGAAGCAGCCGAGCGCGGCGGCGAGCGGGAGCAGCGCCGCCGCCGCGCCCCAGCCCTCGATGCCGGCCTCGACCAGACCGAAGGTGAGCAGACCGAGACCGGCGGTGGACAGCACCAGGCCCGGACGGTCCAGGGCACGGCCGGTCCGTGCGGGCGGCGTGGGCAGCCGGCGGGCGAGGAGCAGAGCGGCGAGCGCGAGGGGCGGGTTGACCAGGAACACCAGCCGCCAGCCGCCGAGTTCGACGAGGGCCCCGCCGAGCACGGGTCCGGCGGCGGCTCCCAGTCCGCTGAGCGCCGCCCAGGCACCGATGGCGCGGGTACGGCGGGCGGGATCCGGGTGCTGGTGGATGAGGAGGGCCAGGGAGGCGGGCACCAGACCGGCGCCCGCGGCGCCGAGCGCGGCGCGTCCGGCGATCAGGGCGCCGGAGCCGGGCGCGAGGGCGCAGGCCACGGACAGCGCGGCGAAGAGGCCGAGCGCCAGGGTGAAGACGCGGCGGGCGCCGAAGCGGTCGGCGATGACCCCGCCGGCCAGGAGCAGCCCGGCGAAGACGACCGTGTAGGCGTCGACGGTCCAGGGCAGCGCGGCGGCGGCCGGGTGTAGCGAGGCCTGGATGTCGGGGACGGCGACGTTGAGGATCGAGGTGTCCAGCAGGACGAGCAGGTTGCCGGTGGCGAGGGCGGCGAAGGCCAGTCGGGACGTGCTTCGGCCGGTCCCGTGCGGGGCGGGACCGGCGGTCGGCGGGGCCGGCCGGCAGGTGGGTTCGGCTGTGGTCATGCGGGCAGCGTGTCCCGGGCGGCGTGGTGCTCGCGACGCCGCACTTCCGATGGGGGCATCGGAAAGTCCGATGGATTGGTTACCCTTCCGCCGTGGACTCCCGCTATCTGCGTGCCTTCGTCGCCGTCGCCGAGCACGGCGGCATCTCCGCCGCCGCCCAGGCCCTGGGCTACGCACAGTCCAGCGTGAGCGCCCAACTCCAGCGGCTGGAGGCCGACTTGGGTGTGAGCATCCTGGTGCGGACGGGCACCGGCGCGGTGCTCACCGAGGCGGGCTCCCGGCTGCTGCCGCACGCGCGCGAGTCCTTGGAGCTGGAGGAGCGGATGCGCCGGGCGGCCCGCGGCGACCGGACCCGGCTGCGGATCGGGGCGCAGGAGTCACTGGCCCACGTGTGGCTGCCCGAGGTGCTGGCCGCCCTGGAGTACGGCGCGGGCGGCACCGGCACCGGCGCGGACATCGAGCTGACGGTGGCCCCGCGAGAGGCGCTGGAACGGGCCTTCGACGCGGGCGAGTCGGACCTGGTGTTCCGGTACGACAACGGAGCCCGCACGGTCCGCCCGCACGCGGTCGTGGGGCACGACCGTACGGTCCTGGTGGCGGCGCCCGGCCACCCGCTGGCCCGGCGGGAGACGGTGACTCCCGAGCAACTGCTGTGCCACGACTTCCTGGTGGCCGAACGCGGCTGCACCTCACAGATGTTGGTGGACCGCTTCGGCCGTGACCTGCTGGCCGGCGCCCAACAGACCCTGCTCCAGGGCTCGATGGCGGCCCTGCTCCGCCTTCTGGGCCACGGCCACGGCGTCACCCTGCTCCCGCACCTGACGGTCGCGCGGGAGCTGGAGGAGGGCGAACTGGTCGAACTGCCCCTGGCCGAGCGGATCCGCCCGGTCGCCATCATGGCCCAGTGGCGCCCCCGCCTGGGCGAGGCCGAACGCACCGTGCGGACCCTGCTCGACCTGGCTCACCGCGCGGACCCGCTGCCGGAGGTGACGCGGGCGCTGCGCGCGTCCTGACGCACGGTCGGCTTCCCGCGCCCTCCGGCCTGTGCGAACCCGGTCGGTCAGTACGGCAGGATGCGCCCCGACGGCGTCCTGCGGTCGATCTCCCGGTCGCGTGGGGCGGCGGGGCGTCGGATGACGCGTACCCGGATGCGACGGTCCATGACGCCCTCCCTCTGCCGAAGTGGCCCGGCGATCGAACGCCGGTAGGAGGTGGGTGCCCAGGATGCGGGCCGTTCAAGCATGTACGGGTCAACCAGAGGCCCGGGAAGGAGAGTCGGCGGCGGCCCGGACGTGCGGGGCGTCCCGGCCCGGGGCGGCGTACACGGCCACCGAGGCGATCAGTCGATGCCGCGGTGGATGTGCGGGTCGAGCACGGCCTCTTCCTCGTCCTCCCCGGCGAGCAGGGGCACGGGCACGGTGTGTTCCTCGCCCTCGGCGGGCTGCTCGGGCGGGCGGGTGCGTGGCGGCGGCTCCATCGGTGCCTCTCCTTCGTCGGTCCGGCCGGTGACGGGTTCTCAGTGCTGCCAGCTGGTCGGGGAGCGGTAGAACGCGTGGCGCTCCGGTCGCTCCCAGCCCGGGACGGCCGGGACGACCGGGGCGACCGGCTGGTCCCCGGGCCGGGCGACCCGGGTGAGGAGTACGGCGGTCAGGGCGGCCAGTTCCTCGTCGGAGAGGGTGCCGCGCTCGACGCGGACGGACGGCTGGTCGGCGGGTTCCCTCACGGTGGTCACGGGTTCACTCCTTCTGCCCCGGTCAGTGGGGCGGGTTGCCGTGTTTGCGGGCGGGCAGGCCGGCGTGCTTGGTGCGCAGCATGCGCAGGGAGCGGATGAGCGCCTGGCGGGTGTCGGCGGGGTCGATGACGTCGTCGACCAGGCCGCGCTCGGCGGCGTAGTAGGGGTGCATCAGCTCGGCCTTGTACTCCTCGACCACGCGCCGGCGCATGGCCTCGGGGTCCTCGGCGGCCTGGATCCGACGGCGGAAGACCACGCCCGCGGCGCCCTCGGCGCCCATGACCGCGATCTCGTTGGTCGGCCAGGCGTACGACAGGTCCGCCCCGACGGAGCGGGAGTCCATGACGATGTAGGCGCCGCCGTAGGCCTTGCGCAGGATGAGCTGGATCCTCGGCACGGTGGCGTTGCAGTAGGCGTACAGCAGCTTGGCGCCGTGCCGGATGATGCCGCCGTGCTCCTGGTCGACGCCGGGCAGGAAGCCGGGCACGTCCAGCAGGGTGACGATGGGTATGTTGAAGGCGTCGCACATCTGCACGAAGCGGGCGGCCTTGTCGCTGGCGTCGATGTCCAGGACTCCGGCGAGGGACCGGGGCTGGTTGGCGACGATGCCGACGACCTGGCCGTCCAGCCGGGCCAGGGCGACGAGCACGTTGGTCGCCCAGCGCTCGTGGATCTCCAGGTACTCTCCGTCGTCCACGACCGCCTCCAGGACGGCCCGCATGTCGTAGGGCCGGTTGCCGTCGGCGGGGACCAGGTCCAGCAGCTCCTCGCAGCGCCGGTCGGCCGGGTCCCTGGTGACGGCCGCGGGCGCGGTCTGGCGGTTGTTCTGGGGCAGATGGGACAGCAGGTAGCGAACCTCCTCCAGGCAGGACTCCTCGTCGTCGTGGACGAAGTGGGCGACGCCGGAGACCTCGGCGTGCACGTCCGCGCCGCCCAGGCCGTTGTGGGTGATCTGCTCGCCGGTGACGGCCTGGACCACGTCGGGCCCGGTGATGAACATCTGCGAGGTTTCGCGGACCATGAAGACGAAGTCGGTGAGCGCCGGGGAGTACGCGGCGCCGCCCGCACAGGGGCCGAGCATGACGGAGATCTGCGGAATGACCCCGGAGGCCCTGGTGTTGCGGGCGAAGATGCCGCCGTAGCCGGCCAGGGCGCTGACGCCCTCCTGGATGCGGGCCCCGGCGCCGTCGTTCAGGGAGACCAGGGGCGCGCCGGCCGCGATGGCCATGTCCATGATCTTGTGGATCTTGGTGGCGTGCGCCTCCCCCAGCGCGCCGCCGAAGATGCGGAAGTCGTGCGCGTACACGAACACCGTCCGCCCGTGCACCGTGCCCCAGCCGGTGACCACGCCGTCGGTGTGGGGCCGCCTGTTCTCCAGCCCGAACCCCGTGGCCCGGTGCCGGCGCAGCGGCTCGACCTCGTGGAACGATCCCTTGTCCAGGAGCAGTTCGATCCGCTCCCGCGCGGTCAGCTTGCCCTTGGCGTGCTGCGCCTGCGTCGACTTCTCGCCCGGGCCGGCCGTGACCTGTTCCCGGATGGCCCGCAGCTGAGCCACCCGGCTGCGGGTGCTGTCCGTGGTCACCACGTGAGCCTCCTCCTCGTTTCCGCCTGCGGGGGAACGCCGGAAATGCCGCGCCGGTAATGTAGCTGGCGAACTCACCGGCCAGGAAGGAAACAACGGCGCCGGCCTCGTTCACGGTTTCCGGCAGCGGCTCGGTGTCTTATCGGTTGAGGGATTCCCGCGAACGCGAACTGTTTCGGTGACGCGTGGGTGAACGCGCTCGCCGCGATCGCCCGGGTACGGCAATTCCCGGTCAGCGCAACACCAGTCGAGAACACAGCACGCCCGAGAGACTGGCGGTATCAGGCCACAGGAGAAGCGCTTTCATTCGAGGGTAGGTGGCGTGAAACTATCGGGGGCCAGTGTGATTCAACCGGCAGGCATCAATCCGACTCAGGTCGAAAGCGTCCCCATCATGTCGTTGCGGGCCGGCGAGTCGCCGCGGCTGAACGGGGACGACAAGGCACACATCGCCAGGCTCGCCGAGACGGAGGGGCCGTTGCCGCCCATCCTGGTGGACCGGCGCACCATGCGGGTGATCGACGGGATGCACCGCCTGATGGCGGCGTCCCTCCAAGGGCGCCAGTCCATCGACGTGGTGTTCTTCGACGGCACCGAGGCCGACGCGTTCCTGCGTGGCGTCCAGGAGAACGTCACGCACGGCCTGCCGCTCACCCAGGCCGACCGCCGGGCGGCCGCCGAACGCATCGTCGGGACGCACCCGCACCTGTCCGACCGGGCCATAGGCCAGGTGACGGGCCTGGCCGCGAAGACCGTCGCCGCGATCAGGAGACGTTCAACCGAGGAGTCGGCACAGTCGAACGCCCGGGTGGGCAGGGACGGCAGGGTCCGGCCGCTGGACAGCAGCGAGGCCCGGCGGCGCGCCGCGGAACTGCTCACCGGGCAGCCGAGGGCGTCGCTGCGGCACGTGGCGCGCGCGGCGGGCATCTCCCCGGCGACGGTCCTCGACGTGCGCAAGCGCCTCGAGCGCGGCGAGTCACCGGTGCCGCAGCGGACGGCCGCGGCCGGTGCGGCGGGGTCCGGCGACGGCGGTGTGGGCGCGGCGGCCCCGATCGCCTCGCCGGCCCCGGCGCCGCCCGATCCGCCACGGCGGCCGGGCCCCGGAACGCCGGCTCCCGCCGGCCCGGCCGCCACCGTGGAGAAACTGCTGCGCGACCCGTCTCTGCGGAACAACGAACGCGGAAAGGGAATGCTCCGCCTGCTGCACGTCAACGCCGTCGGGGAGGCCCAACTACCCGACACGGTCGAGGCGGTTCCTCCGCACTGCGCCGCCATCGTCGTGCAACTCGCCCGGCATTACTCGAAGATGTGGCAGGACTTCGCCAGGGAACTCGACGGCAGGGCGCGGATCGCGGACCCGTCGGCCGCCGGACGCTGACCCCCGGAAACCTCGGGGAAACACAGTTTCAGGGAAACAGAAACCTCACGGAAACAGAACGCAGAAGTGCGAGAAAGGGCCGGTCGGCAAGCCGACCGGCCCTTTCTTTGTGAGAATTGTTCACGTTCCGACGGCGTGAAAGCCGCCGTCCACATGGACGATCTCACCGCTGGTGCTGGGAAACCAGTCCGACAACAGGGCGACGCATGCGCGGGCCGCGGGTTCGGCATCGGTGACGTCCCAGCCCAGCGGGGCGCGTTCCCGCCAGGCGGATTCGAAGCGGGCGAAGCCCGGGATGCTGGTGGCCGCCTGGGTCCGCAGCGGTCCGGCGGCCACCAGGTTGACCCGGACGCCACAAGGACCGAGGTCACGGGTGAGATACCGGGTGACGGACTCCAGCGCGGCCTTCGCCACGCCCATCCAGTCGTAGCCGGGCCAGGCGAGAGAGGCGTCGAAGTCCAGCCCGACCACCGAGGCGGGCCTGGCCAGCACCGGCAGGCAGGCCCTGGCGAGCGCCTTCAAGGAGTACGCCGAGACGTGCACGGCCGTCGCCACGTCCGGCCACGGCGTGTTGAGGAACTCGCCGCCCAGCGCGGACTGCGGCGCGAAGGCGATCGCGTGCAGCACGCCGTCGAGCTGCGGGTGATACGCACCGACCCGCTCCGGGAGAGCGGCGAGGTCCGCCTCGCTGGTCACGTCCAGTTCGATCACGGGGGCCTTGGCCGGCAGACGCTCCGCGACGTACCGGGTGATACGGCCCGCACGCCCGTAGGAGGAGAGCAGCACCTCGGCGCCCTCCTCCTGGGCCCGGCGGGCGACCGCGAAGGCGATGGAGGACTCGGTGAGCACCCCGGTCACCAGGATGCGCTTGCCCGCGAGTACTCCGGTCATCAGCCGACCGCCACCAGCTCGCGGGCGCGGCACAGGGTGGCCACGCTGTTGCCGCCGATCGACCGGCGGACCAGCGCGCCGGCCTGCTCCACGGTGGCCTCGGGCCCGAGCATCGCGGTGATGGCCTCCTCCTTGAGGACGACCGTGTGCCGGGCGACCGTCGTGCCGTCCTCCCGCACGTGCCACGAGCCGACATGGGCGTGGAGGAAGGCGGGCAGCGTGGTCTGCTTGTAGACGATCGTGTCCGCGGGCAGCAGGACACGGACCGAGACGGTGGTGTGGATGTCGTCGCCGCCGGAGCTCTCCACGGTGTCCATCTCCAGGTGCTGGACGCCCTGCGGCTCCTCGGTCAGTTCCACCCGTGCCACGTGCGGGATCAGCCCGGGCCACTTCCCGGCCTCGGCGAGGAAGCCGAAGACCTTCCGCTGCCCGCCGCCGACGGCCACTTCGTCCTCGAAGTCCACCAGCAGGTGGGTGCGGCCGGCCGCGAGGCGCAGCGATTCCAGCTCGGCCAGCGAGTTGCGGTCAACGACCTCCTCGATCCGGTCCAGGAGGGTCGCGTCGTCGCCTTCGGCACAGAACCAGTGCCGGAAGACGACACGGGAGGTGTCGCCGGCCGGGGTGACCACCCACTCCCCGCGCATGGCCGCCACCGGAGGGGCCGGCTCGGTCTGGCGGAAGCCGATCCGGCGCGCGTCGCGGTCCAGGGTGCGGTGCGAGACCCAGGACTTCACGGAGTCCCCGGCGAACGCCCAGATTCTCAGCCGCTGTTCGCCACCGGGACCGGGCGGCAGGTATGTGACGTGGACGGTCGGGGTGAAGATCGCGGGCCAGCGCTCGGCGTCCGCGATCAGGTCGTAGACGGTGTCGGCCGCGGCGGGAACGGTGATGACGTGTTCGGTGTGCCGGGTTCGCATGACTGCCTCTCAGTAATTGCCCAGGCCACCGCAGACGTTGACGGCCTGCGCGGTGATGGAGTCGGCGGTGTCCGTGGCCAGGTAGCCGATCAGGCCTGCCACCTCCCGCGGTGTCGAGTACCGGCCCAGCGGGATCTTCGCCAGGAAGCGCTTGAGCACCTCCTCCTCGGAGATCTTCAGGCCCGCCGCATAGCCCTGGCGCACCTTGACGGCCATGGGCGTCTCCACGTATCCCGGGCAGACCGCGTTGACGGTGATCCCGGTCCCGGCCAGCTCCAGCCCGAGCGCCTTGGTGAAGCCGATCACCCCGTGCTTGGAGGCGGAGTACGGGGCGGCGTACACCACGCCCTGCTTGCCGCCGGTGGAGGCGATGTTGATGATCCGCCCCCAGGGGCGCCCGGCGAGTCCGCCCGCCTTCAGCACCTCACGGGTGACGCGGAAGGTGCCGGTGAGGTTGGTGTCGATGACCGACTGCCACACCTCGTCGGTGAGGTCGGCGGTGATCCCGCCACCGCCCCGCCCCGCGTTGTTGACCAGGATGTCGATCCGCCCGAAGCGACGCGTGGCCTCGCGCACGAGCGCCGCCACGTCCGGACCGGACGAGATGTCGGCCACGGCGCCGTCGGCCTCGATGCCCTCGCCGCTCAGCTCCTTGACGGCCGCGGCGACACCGTCGCTGCCCCGCGCGCACAGGAACACCCGGTGGCCGGACGCGCCCAGGGTCCGGGCCGTCTCCAGGCCGATGCCGCTGGTGGCGCCGGTGATCAGCGCCACCCGCGTGCTGTCGTCTGCCATCACCGCTCCTTACGGGATCTCGATGACCTGGCCGGCGTAGACCAGGCCGGAACCGAAGCCGATCGTCAGCGCGCGCATCCCGCTGCTCACCTCGCCGGCCGCCAGCAGCCGGTCCAGGGCGAGCGGAATGGAGGCGGCCGAGGTGTTGCCGCTCTCGACGATGTCGCGGGCGACCACCGTGTCCTCGCGCAGTCCCAGCTGCCGGACCAGTTCCTCGATGATCAGGAGGTTGGCCTGGTGGGGGACGAAGACGTCGATGTCGGCGACGGTCAGCCCGGCGGCGTCGACCGCCCGGCGCGCGGCGGGGGCCAGTTCGGTGCTGGCCCACCGGTAGACCCGCCAGCCCGACATGCCGAGCCGCGGCCAGGGCAGCGACGGGTCGCCGTGCAGCGCGGGGTCCCAGTAGCCGGTCATGCCGACCGCGTCGGCGCGGGACCCGTCGCTGCCCCACGCGACCGGGCCGATGCCCGGCCGGTCGCTGGGGCCGACGACGACCGCGCCCGCGCCGTCCGCGAACAGGAAGGCGGTGGAGGCGTCGTCGCGGTCGAGGATGTCGGTGATCCGCTCCGCGCCGATCACCAGGACGTGGTCCGCGGTGCCCGCCCTGACCAGGTCGGAGCCGAGGGCGAGCGCGTGGGGGAAGCCGGCGCAGGCGGCGAGGATGTCGAAGGCGGCCGCGTTCCGCGCGCCCAGCGCGTGGGCCACCAGCGAGGCCAGGGACGGCATCTGGGTCAGGTGGGTGGTCGTCGCCACGACGACGCAGCCGACGGCCGAGGGTTCGACACCCGCGCTCGCCAACGCCTTCCCCGCCGCCTCGCGCGCCATCATCAGCAGCGTCTCGTCGGGCTCGGCGTAGCCCCGGTGTCTGATCCCGGAGCGCTTGACGATCCAGTCCTCCTCGATGCCCAGGCGCTCGGCGATCTCGGCGTTGCCGACCGAGCGCCCGGGCCGGTGCACGCCGAGGCCGAGTATGCGGCTGTGGCGTGTCATCGCACGCTCTCGTGGAGCTGCCCGGTGACGTAGTCGAGCACGTCCCGCGGAGTGGTGAAGCCGGCCACCGCCCCGTCGGGTATGGCCAGGTGGTAGTCCTGCTGGATGTGCGTGACGAGTTCCAGCACGGCCAGCGAGTCGAACGCCAGGTCCGTGAAGGGCTTGTCGAGGAACTCGCCCTCCAGGTCCAGTCCGATCTCCTCGGCGATGCCCAGCATGATGTCCTTGAGCTGCAGGACGGTGAAACCGCTCATGATTCGCTCCCTCGGGTTTTCGTGGCGGATTTCGTGGCGTTCACGGTCGGCGCGGTGAGGACCACCGCGGAGTTGAAGCCGCCCAGGCCCCGCGCCAGGACCAGGGCGTGCCGGATGGTGTGCGGGCGGGGCTCGTCCAGGACCAGGTCCAGGTCGATGCCGGGCGCCTGCGTTCTGACGTTGACGGTCGGGGGGATGACGCGGTCCCTGATCGCCAGCAGCGCGGTGACGAGGTCGACGGCGCCGCCGCCCGCGTACAGGCGGCCGGTCATGGTCTTGGGCGCGGTCACCGGGACGCCGCGCGGGCCGAACAGCCCGGTGATCGCGGCGGCTTCCTCCAGGTCGGGACCGGGCAGGCCCCAGGCGTCGGCGAAGACGACGTCGATGTCGTCCGGCCCGATCCCGGCGTCGGCGAGCGCCAGTTCGGCGGCACGGCGCAGCCGCGGCAGCCGGACGGAGCCGCGCGGTGGGTCGTAGGCGCGGGCGTCGGGACCGAGCCCGTCGTCGTCGGCGGGCGGGTCGAAGGTGGCCGCGTAGCCGGTGACGGTGCCGTAGCGGCCGGGCGCGCCCCGGGTCCGTGCGGCGGCCGCCTCCTCCAGGACGAGGACCGCGCCCCCGTTGCCGGGCAGGTATCCCGTGGCGTCGCGGTCGAACGGTACATAGGCGCGGGCCGGATCGTCCTCGGTGCTGAGCATGCCGGTGGCGATCTGGAAGGCCAGTCCGCCGGGGGACAGCGAGGCATCGCTGCCGCCCGTGACCATCAGCGGGGTGCCGCGCCGTATCTGCCGCCTGGCGTGACCGACCGCGTCCAGCCCGCCCGCCTGCTCGGCGGCGAGGACGAGCGCCGGCCCCTTCATGCCGTGCCGGATGGACAGCTGTCCGGCGGTGGCGGCGTAGAACCAGGCCACCGACATGTACGCCGAGACGTACGTCGGCCCCTGCGACCACAGGCGCTGCAGCTCCCGCTGGCCGAACATGATCCCGCCGGAGGAGTTGGCCACGGTGACGCCCATGTCGAACTCGGGCAGCTCGGCGGGGTCCACTCCGGCGTCCTTGAGGGCCATCACGGTGGCCGACATGGCCAGATGGGTCATGTGGTCGGTCTGCACGCGGAACTTGCCGGGGATGTAGGCGGCGGCATCGAGCTCGACCTCGCCGGCGAGCTTCACCGGGTAGGGCTCGGCGTCGAACAGGCGGATCGGGCGGATGCCGCTGCGGCCGGCCAGGGTCGCCTTCCAGAACTCCTCCGTGCCGACGCCGTTCGGGGCGGCGACACCGACTCCGGTGATGACGGCCTCGGTCATGACACCGTCCGATCCGGCGCGGCAAGCACCATCGCCGACTGGAAGCCGCCGAAGCCGCTGCCGATGGTGAGCACCGTGGCGGTGGGCTGCCTGCGCGCCGCCAACGGCACATAGTCCAGGTCGCACTGGGGGTCCTGCTCGGTGAGGTTGGCGGTGGGCGGGATGATCCCGTCCCGGATGACGAGCACGCAGGCCGCGATCTCGATCGCGCCGATCGCGCCGAGCGAGTGGCCCACCATCGACTTGATGGAGCTCATGGGAACCTCGTAGGCGGCTTTGCCGAGGGCGTTCTTGACCGCGTTGGTCTCGTGCAGGTCGTTCTGCCGGGTGCCGGAGCCGTGCGCGTTGACGTAACCGACGTCGCCCGGGGCGAGGCGTGCCTCGCCCAGAGCGGCCCGGATCGCCTCGGCGAGTTCCAGCCCTTCGGGCCGCAGACCCGTCATGTGGTACGCGTTGGCGCGGTTGGCGTAGCCGACCACCTCGGCCAGGATGTTCGCCCCGCGGCGCCGGGCGTGTTCGTGCTCCTCCAGGACGAACACGGCAGCGCCCTCGCCGAGCACGATCCCGTCCCGGTCCCGGTGGAAGGGACGGCAGCCGCCGGCCGGGTCGTCGTTCCTCGGCGTGGTCGCCTTCAGCGCGTCGAAGCACGCCATCGTGATCGGGGTCAGCGGGGCCTCGGTGGCGCCCGTGACCATCACGTCCGCGGTGCCGTCCTCGATGAGCTGCACGGCGTGGCCGACGGCGTCGAGGCCCGAGGTGCAGCCCGCCGACACGACCATGGCCGGGCCCTCGCAGCGGACCGCCCAGGCCACCTCGGTCGCCAGCGAGCTCGCGGCGATGTACGAGTAGGAGTAGGGGACGGCGAACCGGTGGTCCACCAGCCAGTCGCGCCCGCCGTCGCTGATGGCGACGTACTCCTCCTCCATCCGGGTCGAGCTGCCGACGGCGCTGCCCAGGCTCACCCCGAGCCGCGAGCGGTCGACGCTGTCGTCGAGCCCGCTGTCGGCCAGCGCCTCACGGGTGGCCACCACCGCGAACTGACCCGCCCGGTCCATGCGGCGGATCTCCTTGGGCGACAGTCCCTCCCGGGCCGGGTCGAAGTCGACCTCGGCGGCGATCCGGCAGCGGTACGGCGAGGCGTCGAACAGGGTGATGGGGCGGGTGGCGGTGCGCCCGGCGGTCAGCATCTCCCAGAAGGCCTTGGTGCCGATACCGCCCGGCGCCACCACGCCGAGGCCGGTGATCACGGCCCGTCGCGCCCGCCCGGTCACCGCGGGCTCGCCTTCATGACGACCGGCTTGAGGAAGTCCCCGAACCAGCGTTCCAGGGCGCCTGCCGCATCCGTGTCCGGATGCCCGGTGGCCCAGGCCACGTGCCCGTCCGGACGGACGACGAGCCGCACGTCCTGCTCGCGGTCCCCGGTCACGATGACGGCCTGCCGGCCCAGCGCGGCCGTCTCGCTCGGCAGCGGTTCCCGGCGCAGCGCCTGGGCGAGCCGGGCCGGAGACAGCCGCGGCCCGGTCCCGGTGCTGCCCATGTAGTGGGTGTCGAGCCCCGCTATGGAGCGCGCGACCCGCCGCCGGAACGCGGGGGACCGCTCCAGCCGGGCCCGCGTGGCTTCTCCCGGTCGCCGGTCGGCCCCGAAGATCAGGGTCTCCTGCTCCCGGACGCTCTCCTGCATCCTCGCCGTCGCCTCCGCCCGTTCCCGTCCGTAGCTGTCGGCCAGTTCGCGGGGTGCCCCGTTGCACAGGGCCGCCAGCTTCCATGCCAGGTTGTGGGCGTCCTGCAGACCGGAGTTGAGGGAGCTGCCGCCCACCGGGGGCTGGTCATGGGCGGCGTCACCGGCGAGCAGGACGTTGCCCGCGTCCCACCGGGCGACGGTCGAGCAGCCGTTGGAGAACTGGTCCAGCCAGACGCACTCGCCTTGGTCGACCCGCTCACCGGTGGCCTGGAACCAGTCGCGGCACACGTCCTCGAACGTGACCGTGTCCGTGGCCCGGTACCGGGGCGCGTAGAGCATCAGACGGGCGATGTCCGGCGAGATCTGACCAGCCGTCATCACCGTCTCGCCGCACCGCTCGAACCTGCGCGGTGTCACGCTGATCCCCCTGACGTCGCAGCGGATCATGTGCCGGGTGGCCGCCACATGCAGCGGGGTGAACCCCAGGGCGGCCCGCACCGCGCTGCCGGTTCCGTCCGCGCCGACCAGGTACCTGCTCTCGTAGGTCTCGCCCGCCGCGCCGTACGAGACCACCGACGACGGCCGGACCTCGGCCCGGGTGAAGGCCGTGCCGGTCCTGACGGCGACCGCGCTCGCCGCCGCCCAGTCCCGCAGCAGCCGTACGAGGTCGGGCTGCGGTATCCGCCACAGGCCGGCCCAGGGGCTGTCGACCTCGTCGAGGCCGACCGGGATGCCCCCGAAGTGCCCCGCCGTCGAGCGCGGCCTGTCCTGAAGGCCGGGGACCTCCAGCGCGGACATGATCTCCATCGAGCGGGAGTTCAGGGTGCTGGCACGGGTCTGGTCGGTGATGCCGGTGTCCCGCTCCAGCAGCAGCACGGAGGCTCCGTGCCGGGCCACGGCGCCGGCCAGCAGGGTTCCGACCGGACCCGCGCCGACGATGACGACGTCCCACAGCCCGGTCATCACGGCTGCCAGCGGTAGAAGCAGGACGCCATGGCGTCCTTCGGGCTCTGCCAGTTGGGGTCGTACGGGTCGAAGAACGGGCGGAGGTCCTCGCTGATCTGGATGAACCGCGGGTCCTTGCGGGCCGCCTCGACCTGTTCGGGGCCGTGGTCCTCGGCGAAGTCCTGGGCGTGGATGTACAGGTCGTGGTAGTGGAACAGCTGCCGCCGCAGGGTGCCCATGCGGTGCGGCATGTCCGTCCTGTCGAACTCCCCGAAGAGCTCGGAGATGGCGCCGAAGTCCGGTTTCCTGAACCGTGCGATGATCAGCGTGCTGTACATGGGGTGCTCCGTTCTGTGTGTCGGAGGTCCGCTAGCCGGCGAAGCCGAACCAGCGCGTCAGCGCGTCGGAGAGCGGTTCGCTCCCGTGGGATGTCCAGGCCACGTGGCCGTCGGGGCGCACCAGCAGGTCGGCGTCCGTCCGCTCGTCCGTCCCGGGGACGGTCCTTGCGTCCACGCGCGCCTTCCACCGGCGCAGGAGGGCCTCGGTCTCGTCGTCGGCGGTGTCCTTGCCGGACCGCACGAAGAGTCCGCGGCCCTCGCGCAGCAGCCCGTGCGGCGGGCCCTCCTCGCCGGGCAGCCGCAGGTGCCTCGTGGGCAGCAGGCGGCCGACGGGCTCGGGGGCGCCGTCGCCCGTGTCGTAGCGCAGCGCCATTCCGGTGACCTCGTCGGCGGCCAGCGATGCGGCCTCGGGGACGGTGAAGAGGCGTTGCAGCAGGGCGCGGACGGGGTCGACCTCGGCGCCGCGCAGGAAGAGCTGGCCCTGGGCCCGGGTGTTCGCCAGCAGCTCGGCGGCCGCCTGGCGGCGTTCGGTGTCGTAGGAGTCGAGCAGGCCGTCGGGGGCCCAGCCCTGGACGGCCGCCGCCAGCTTCCAGCCCAGGTTCACCGCGTCCTGGAGGGAGACGTTCATCCCCTGCCCGCCGGCGGGGAGGTGGATGTGGGCCGCGTCGCCGGCCAGGAAGATGCTGCCGTTGCGGAACGACGGGGCCATGCCGGAGGCGTCGTTGAAGGAGCTCGCCCAGCGGATCCTGCCCGCCGGGAGGTCCTCGCCGGTGACGTTCCGGTACGCCTGTTCCAGGTGTTTCGCCTCGACCCGGGTGCCGCGTTCGAGGGGCTCGGCGTGGAAGTCGCAGACGATCAGCCGGTCCACCGAGTCGGTGAGCGGTCCGGACATCACCATGCCGTGGGGCGTCTTCTTCCCGAACCGGTTGTTCGGCAGTCCCACGTGCTCGATGTCGGCCAGCAGCATCTGCACGCTGGGCGGGGTGAGGGGGAAGTCGAGGCCTGCCGCCCTCCGGACGGTGCTGTGCGCCCCGTCGCAGCCGACGACGTACCGGGAGCGTACGGTGACGGGGCCGCCGGGGCCCTCGGCGAGGGTCTGAAGGACTCCTGCGTGTTCCCGGACGTCGCGCACCGTGTGTCCCGGCCGGACCGCGGCGCCCAGGCGGGTGGCCCTGTCCCGCAGCACGGCCTCCGTCCGGTACTGCGGAAAACGCATGGCCGACGGATGCGGGGACGAAATGCGGTCGGCGGGAATGACGATTCCCGCGAAATGTACGGCGTGACTCAACTCGAGCGGGCCGAACTCCTCGAGCATGTCCCGGTGCGCGAATATCTCGAGAGTGCTGGGCGTGAAACCCAGGGCGCGCGACTCCCACTCCGGAGTCGCCGTGGTGCCGAGCACGAGGCAGTCGACTCCGCACAACTGGAGTTCACTCGCCAGCATGAGGCCGGTCGGCCCCATTCCGACGATGAGGACGGGTGTTTCGGCTGGAATGGACTGTTGGTCGCTCATGGACTCCTCGCCTGGGAATCGTGTGACCTCTTCGAAAATGATCCCGGCGACCCCGGGTTAAATCCAGTTCGGCCGGGGGCGGTTGAACAGGCCGGCCCCGGCGAGGACGTGCGGTGTTCAACCGCTGCGCCTGAGCAGTTGAACGGCACGAAAAAAGCGGGTCCTCCCGGCGCACCCCGGGTCAGGGGTGCGCCGGGAGGACCCGGTGACACAGGTACGTAAGAGCGACCGGCTACGCGGCGGAGCCGGAGTGCTCGACCCGATAGCTGTTCCAGTCGCTGGAAATCGTCAGCGCGTTCCGCTTGATTTCCGTGGCGCGCCGCTCCGGCGGCTGCCGCTCGGCGGGAACGGCACGGAACGCGTCGTAGGTCTCCTTGCTGTCCCACTGGGAGTAGACGACGACGAAGGAGTTCTCGGCGCCCACCTCCTTGATGGCTTTCTCGCCCTCGGGACCGCGGGCGCGCACGCCGCGCAGCACGCTCTGCGAACGGTAACCGGGCGTTTCCACAAGCCATTCGTGAGCGGCGCCGACAGCGGTGATCAGGGCGCTCTGGCTTTCCGGTGCCACGTCGAGGACCTCGACGACCGTGTAGTCGTCGTGGTCCGGTGAGATCTCGGCGACGTCGCCCAGTCCGGGGCGGCACTGGCTCAGTTCCGCCTCGGCCTGCAACAGCCGGGCGACGCTGAGGAGTTCCAGGAACAGCGCCGTGTCGTGGTGGTTGAAGATCTCACCGGCGTACCACGCCGCGAGGTCCTCCGCGCTGCGCCACTGGATGAAGTTCAGCGTGCCGAACCTGTCCTGGCCGCTGTGGATGGTGCTCGAGACCCATCCGGGGAAATCCGCCTGGTCGATGATCTGCCGCGCCGCGCCGAGCAGCCGCTGCTGCTTCTCCGCCGAGTCGGTCTTCAGCAGGTTCATGACGGTGAGGTAGCCGTCCTTGGGATTGATGAAGGGCACTGTCTCCTCGCCTTCGTTGGCAGGGCTGGTACGGGTCCGGATGGCCGCACCGCGGACTACTGCGGCTCGTCGGCCTGGTACGGCGGCGCGGGGTAGTACTGCAGCCGCCACTGCACCGCCCGCGCGTGCTCCCGGCCGTGCAGCTGTCCCACGACCCACAGCGCCATGTCGATGCCGGCCGTGATGCCCTGGGTGCTGATCAGGTTGCCGTCGACGACGTACCGTGCGTCCGGGACCACCGTGACATCACCGAAGGCCTTGAGCTTCTCGGTGTAGGCGTGGTGCGTGGTCATCCGGCGCCCGCGCGCCGGACCGGCCTCGCGGAGCAGGAAGGCGCCGGTGCACACGCTGGAGGTCCAGGCGGTGCTGGGGGCCGTCTTCCTGATCCACTCGGTGACCACCGGGTTCTGAAGCTGCTTCAGGGTCCCGCTGCCGCCGGGCACCACCAGCACGTCCAGCGGCGGGTGGTCCTCGAGGGTGTGGCTCGGCACCACCTTCATGCCCTTCTGGCAGCTCACGACGTCCCGGTTCTGGGCGATCAGCACGGAGGTGTCCGCGTCGTCGCGCAGGATCGAGGAGACGTTGAACACCTCCCAGGGGCCGGTGAAGTTCAGTTCGTCCGCGCCGTCGAAGATCAGCATTCCGTAGGTGCTCATGTGTACCTGCCTTGTCGTTGTGGACCGGAACCGATCCCGATACGTGGCGTGTGCGATGCCGGCGTGCCGGTGAAGACGCGCGCGACGCGGGCACCCTCGCGAGGGCGAAGTCACGCCGTCCTGCGACGGCTCGGTCCGGACGGTGCCGCCGGGCGGCGGGCGGGGCGGGCACGCCCCGGCGGGCATCACCGACACGGCGCCGCGGAGGGGGTCGCAGGCCGGCGGTGCCGACGCTAGCGCTGGCACCGCGGCGTTCAACAGCGAGCGCCGACGGCTGCGAGGAGACGACCGGGGCGGCCGGCCGGTGGGCGGGGCCCGGGAGGTGAACGCAGGTCGCGGACGGGCGACTTGGGCGTGTGTGCCGTGGCAGACTGTCGGGCCGTCAGGGCTCCGGCGGATCGGGCGAGCGAGCGGACTCACCGTCGCCGACCGGAGCTTCGCCGGGCCGGTCACGGCCCCTTCGGCCGCCATCGGACCGCGTCCGCCCCCGGCCCCCGGACGGTCCGGGCACCGCCACGGCCCTGCCCGCGCCCGGGCACCCGCATCGCCGGGGAACCGTTCACCGCGCCCGCGCCGGGCGTTCACCGCACCCACGCCGAGCGAGAAAGTGAGCTGCCATGCCCCAGTCCACCGCCGTCTGCGACGTCCTGGTCGTGGGGGCCGGTCCGGCCGGCCTGACCGCCGCCCACGAGCTGGCCCGAGGCGGTCTGTCCGTCCGCCTGATCGACGCGGCCGACGGCCCCGCCGCCACCAGTCGCGCCCTCGGCATGCACGCCCGCACGCTGGAGACGTTCGACGAGATGGGGGTGGTCCGCGAGATCCTCGCCGAGGGCCGCAAGGTGGACCACCTCACGCTCTACCAGAACGGCAGCCGGCTGGTCCGGTTCGACGCCGACTACAGCCGTCTGCCGACCCGCTACCCCTACACGGTGATGATCGACCAGGCCCGCGCCGAGCGGATCCTGCGCGAGGCCGTGGTGTGCCGGGGCGTCGGCGTCGAATGGGGCACGAAGCTCGTCGGCCTCACCGACGACGGCCACGGCGTCACGGCCGAGCTCGCGCGGGCCGACGACCGCACCGAGTCCGTCCGCGCTGCCTGGCTGGTCGGCGCCGACGGCGGGCACTCCACCGTCCGCAAGCGCCTCGGCCTTCGGATGCACGGCAGACAGACCGAGACCTGGCTGGTCGCCGACGCCGAAGTCCACTGCGACCTGCCTCCCGACTCCATCTACTGGATGCGCACCCGCGAGGGCACGGTGATGCTCGTGCCGTTCCCGGACGAGGGCAGGTGGCGGCTCGTCGACACCCGGGACGTCGGTGGCCTCGACACCGGCGGCCGCGAGGCCCTGGCCGCGCGCCTGGCCCGCAAGGTCCGGGCCGGCATCGGCGCCCCGGTCACCGTCGAGGTCCCGACCTGGGTCTCGGTGTTCACCATCCAGCAGCGCATGGTCCCCGCGATGCGGTCCGGCCGCTGCTTCGTCGTGGGCGACGCGGCGCACGTCCACAGCCCCGCCTCCGGACAGGGCCTCAACACCGGTGTCCAGGACGCCCGCAATCTGGCCTGGAGGCTCGCCGACGTGTGCTGCGGCCGCGCCGATGCGCGCCTGCTCGACGGCTTCGGCGCCGAACGCCTCCCGGTCGCACAGAAGTTGCTGGATTCCACCCGGTTCGTCACCGTGCTGACGCAGCTGCGCAGCCCGGTCGCGGCGGCCTGGCTGCGGACGGTGTTCACGGTCGTACGGAATGTCGGGCCGCTGAAGTCGAGGGTCGAACGGAAGATCATGACCGGCATGTCGGCGCTCGGCCTGAGCTATCCGGCCGAGCCGACGGCCGGGTCCGGCGCCGCGCTCGCGGTGGCGGCCGGCGAGCGCGTCGCCCGGGTCACCGCTGACCAGGAGGCGGCCTCGGCCGGCTGGCGCTCCCTGCTGGCCGAGCTGCGCAGGCCCGGCTGGCTGCTGCTGGCCTTCGCCCGGGGCGGGGACGGCCCGGCGCTGCGCCGACTGGCCGAGGAGTACGACGGCGTGCTGCGGGTCCGCACGGTCCCGGCGCCGGACGCGGGCGCCGAGGACGACACGGTGCCGGATCGGCTGCCGGATCCGGACGGCTTGCTGGCGGACGGCCTCGCCGCCCGGCCCGGCATCTGGCTGCTGATCCGCCCGGACGGCTACCTCGCCGCCTCCGGCCACCTGGACACGACCGACCCCGCCACCACCGCCGCCTCCCTCGGCCTGCGGTCCGCAACACAACTGACGAACCGTACGACGACCCGCTGACCGCCGCGTTCACCACCGGCTGCGCGCGCCCGTTCCGTACCGGTTCAAGCCGCCGATACGGGGGCCGCCGTACCCGCCGGACGTGCGACCAGGACGCGCGACCAGGACGAAACCCACGCGGGCGTCGAACGCGCACATCGGCCTCAGCGGCGCGCCGGGGCCTGCCGTGGGAGGGCGATCACCAGGAGCAGCGCGATCAGGACGAGACCCGCGCCGGCGAGCATGGCGAGCTGGGTGCTGTGACCGTACGCCCGTGCCGCCGCGTCCGGGCCGGGCTGGATGTCGAGGGTGCCGAACAGGATGGTGCCGACCACCGCGATACCGAGCGCGCTGCCGATGCGCTGCGCGGTGGTGAGGGTGCCGCCGGCGGTGCCGGCCTCCTGCCGCGGCACGTGTGCCATGACGAAGTCCTGGTTGGGCGCGATCACCATGCCGCTGCCCAGCCCCGCCGCCAGCAGCGGGCCCGCCAGCTGCCACCCGCCCGGATGCGGCGCCGTGAGATGGAGCACCCCGGCGGTACCCGCGAGGCCCGCGCAGACGAGCAGGCATCCGATGAGCAGCACGTTACGGCCCAGCCGCGCCGACAGTGCGGCGCTGGTCGCGGCCCCGGCCAGACTGCCGAGGGCGAACGGCATCACGACCAGCCCGCTCGCCAGCGCACCGTGCCCGAGACCGACCTGCCACAGGATGGACAGCGCGAAGAAGGCGCTGGTGAAGCCGGCGAAGAAGAAGATCGCGAGGCTCGCGCCGGCGGCGAACGACGGGCGCGCGAGCAGCGTCGGCTTGAGCAGGGCGTCCCCACCGCGCCGGTCGGTGCGCACCTCCCACACCGCCAGCAGGGCCAGCGTCACAACGGACGCGCCGATGCATGCGTAGGTCCAGCCGGGCCAGCCGTTCGGCTGCCCTTCGATCAGCGGGATGAGCAGCAGCAACAGGCCCGCGGTGAACAGGGCGAGACCGACCGGGTCGATCCCCCGCCGCACGCGCGCCACGGGCGACGGCAGCAGCCGGGCGGCCGCCGGCAGCGTGACCGCGCCGATGACCAGGTTGACCAGGAACACCCACCGCCAGCCGTCGGCCGTGCCCGCGGCCTGGATGATCAGGCCGCCGAGCAGCGGGCCCAGCGCGGTGGACGCCCCGATCACGGCGCCCAGGGTCGCGAACGCCTTCGACCGCTGCGGGCCGCTGAACGTGAGCTGGATCGTGGCGGAGATGGCCGGGTAGAACACCCCGGCCCCGATGCCCTGCACCACGCGGGCGGCGATGATCTCGCCGGTGGTGCGGGAGACCCCGCAGGCCACGCTGGCCAGCGTGAACAGGGCCAGCCCGGCGATGAACTGCCGCTTGTGGCCGATCCGGTCGCCGACGCGGCCCGCGGGAACCAGTACCAGGCCGTAGGCCAGCGCGTACCCGGACACGATCCACTCCAGGCCGGCGGACGAGGTGTGCAGGGCGGTGCGGATCGAGGGCAGCGCCACGTTCACGATCGTGGTGTCCAGCAGGGCCATGAAAGCTCCGACGAGGACGACGGCGACGGCCCGCCAGCCATGGCGGCCGCTGTCCTGTCGCGAGCCGCCGGTCACAGGAGGTGCCTCGGTGGTCTCTCGGGTCATGCCCACAGTGTGTGTCTGACCTAAGTTTATGTCAAACCTAACTTTTTGGAGGGTCCGGAACGGCCGGTTCACGCAACCAACCGGTTCTTTAACTTCCCTTGTTTGGGGACTGGTTGCCCGAGTGGCCTGAACACCGCTGAATGGAGGGGCTGTGCCACCCCCCTCATCCGAAGGACACACGGAACTGCCTCCACGAGGCTGACGGAACGGGAAGCGCATGCGCCGAGAGAACGGGGAGCCCACAGCTCGCCTGGCTGACGTGATACGCAACCATCGCCGCAGAGCGGGGCTCACCCAGCAGGAACTGGCCACCAGGGCGGGCCTCAGCCTCGCCGCCCTTCGCGATCTGGAACAAGGGCGCAGGCGCCGGCCCAGACCCGGATCCCAGGCGGCCCTGATGCAGGCGCTCGACCTGGACCCCCGGGAAGCCGCGGAACTGGCTTCCAGCGCGGCGGTGCCACGGCAGCGCACCATCCCGGCGGGCGAGCCCACGGCACCGGACGCCGGGCCGTCGCGGGGACAGGGCCGGGCAGAGTTACGGCAGGGGCTGTGGCTGAGGGCCCTCGGCCCGCTCGAGGCCTCGCTCGACGGCACGCCGCTGCCGCTCGGACCGCCCAGACGACGCGCGGTGCTCGGACTGCTGGCGATGAATCCGGGCGGTGTCGTACGGCGGGACTCCATCATGGACGCACTGTGGGGCCAGTCGACCCCGAGCACCGCGCCGAACCTGATCCAGGCACACATCAGCCGGCTCCGCAGGCTGCTGGCACCGGGAGAGAAGGGCCACGAGATCATCGCGTCCGCCGGCGGCGGATACCGGCTGAACGTCCCCGTCGAGCAGTTCGACCTGCTCTCCTTCAGGGCGCTGGCGGCCGATGCAGAGACCGCGCGGACGCGCGACGACAGAGTGCGGGCGTGCGCCCTGTACGAGCAGGCCCTGGGACTGTGCCGCGGCGAACCGCTGGCCGACCTCGACGTGCTGCACGACCAGCCCGGGGTCGCGGCCCAGCGGCGCCAGCAGGCCGACGTGATCCTGCGGTACGCCGAGGTCGCCTGCGGCCTCGGGCTCCACGACCGGGTCCTGCCCCGCCTGCACGCGCTGGCGGCGGCGGAGCCGCTGGACGAACGCGTCCACGCCCACCTGATGATCGCGCTCGCCGGGGTCGGGCGGCAGGCGGCGGCCCTCCGCGTCTACGAGGAGCTGCGCGATCGCCTGAACCGCGAGTTCGCGATCTACCCCGGCAAGGCGCTCACGGACGCGCATCTGCGCGTGCTCCGCCAGGACATACCCGTCGTACGGCGCCCGTACGGCCACCCGCAGCGGCCCGATTCCTCCGAGCGGGCGGACTGAACCACCGCCTCCCACCGGGTCCGCAGGGACACACCGCCGCCGGCGCGCCGACCGGGCGGCTGACGGCGGATCGGGCCGGTCGACAGCGGGGACGAGACGGTCGACGGCAGGGACGAACACGCCGGCGGACCGAGCCGGGGGCCTCCCGGACCACATGACATACCGTCAGAAATGCACGGACATCCGCCTGTTGATGCCCCTCAGGTCCCGACCCGACCCACTCAGGCCTTGACGCCGTAGCCCCCCAGCGACGGCTCGAGCAGGTCGAAGGCCCGGCGGGCCGCCTCCGCGAGGATCCGGCAGATCACGTCCCGCGACTGGCCGTCCAGGATGCGCCTGGCGCCTTCCGCGAACAGCACCCGGTGCACCGAGGCGAGCTGGGCCGCCACGATCCGCTGCTGCGGGTCGTCCACACCGGTCTCGGTGACGATGGCGTCGCCGAGCGCCTGCTCGCACAGGTCGGCGATCTCCCGCCTCCGGGCGGTGAGCACATGGCTGTTCTGCACCATGCGGGCGAACGTCGGCGTGGGCACGCCGAGAGTGACGTCACCTTCGGCGATCCGCTCGGCGAAGTCCCGGCGGATCGCGGTGAGCAGGCTCTCGCCGGGCGCCCGGGCGGCGACCGCGTCGGCCAGGCTGCGGATGATCACCTCGGCCCGGTCGAAGACGAGGTCCTCCTTGCGCGGGAAGTAGTTGGTCACGGTCATCTTCGACACCCCGGCCGCCTCGGCGACCTGAGAGATCGTCACCTCGTCGAAGCCCTTGGCCGCGAACATCTCCATCGCCACACCGGAGATCGCCCGCCGGGCCTCCTGCTTCCGGCGCTCCCGCAGTCCTGTCGTCACGCTGCCACGATACCCCAACTTTAGGGCGGGCCGAAGATTAGGCTTGACATAAATTTAGGTCAGACCTAGTTTGATTCCCGGCAGGTTCCTCTCTCCCTCCATGCGACCGGGCCGGTCCGCCTTGCGGCACGCAACGCGACTTCGAGGCTCGTAGGAGATCACGATGTCGACACTGGGAATCGTCGGCCGCGCTTGCTTCCGTCACCGCTGGATCACACTGATGGCCTGGATCGCCGCGCTGGCGTGCCTGGTCACGCTGTGGCAGCTGTACGGCGCCGCCCCCGACAACGACTTCAACACCAGCGATCCCGGGCAGACGCTGCTCGATCAGCACTTCCACCAGCAGTCGGGTGACCGCTTCACACTGGCGATCAAGTCCACGGCGCCCGTCACCGACGCCTCGGTGCGCTCCCGCGTCGGCACGGCCATCGCACCGCTGCGCGGCGCGCCGCACGTCACCGAGGTGAGCGACCCCTACACGCACGTCTCCCGGAACGGGCACATCGCGTTCGCCACGGTGCAGTTCGACGAACCGGGCGCGTCCATCCCCACCGGCGAGGTCCAGAAGATGATGGACAGCGCGACCGCGTCCTCCGGCCACGGGGTGGACTTCACCCTCGCCGGAGACGTCGTGGACACCATCGACACGCCCAGCGGCGGATCCTCCGACGCGTTCGGTGTCGTCGCGGCCATGATCGTGCTGCTCATCGCCTTCGGCTCGCTGCTGGCCATGGGGCTCCCGGTCGCGACCGCCCTCTTCGGCATCGGCACCGGCCTGTCGCTGCTCGCGCTGCTCGGCCACCTCTTCCCGGCACCGTCCTACTCCGCGATCATCGCTTCGGGCATCGGCCTCGGCGTGGGTGTGGACTACGCGCTGTTCATCGTCACGCGGTTCCGCGACGAACTGCGGTCGGGTGCCGACCCGGAGACGGCGACGGTG
Source organism: Streptomyces sp. NPDC001393 (assembly GCF_053597455.1). Taxonomy (NCBI): domain Bacteria; kingdom Bacillati; phylum Actinomycetota; class Actinomycetes; order Kitasatosporales; family Streptomycetaceae; genus Streptomyces; species Streptomyces sp. NPDC001393. Next base: position 246,588 of record NZ_JBSFIH010000001.1, on the reverse strand, counting down.
ACCACGATGCGTACGGCCGGCCGCTCGGTGCTCACCGCGGGGGCCACGGTCGTGATCGGCATGCTCGGACTGCTGGTGCTGCGCGAATCGCTGATGAACGGCGTCTCGGTGGCCGCCTCCGCGACGGTGGCCATGACCGTGCTGGCCTCGCTGACGCTGCTGCCCGCACTCCTCGGATTCAGCGGGACGCGGCTGGCCAGGCCGTCGCGCTTCACGCTCCGCCGCCGGCGGCCCGCCGCGGGCGAGGCTCCGGACGCGGTGGAGAGCGGACCGCATCCCGCCGAGCGGTGGGCACGGCTCATCCAGCGGCGCCCGGTGACGGCGGTGGCCGCCTCCACGGTGGTGATCCTGGCCCTGGCCGCGCCCGCGCTGGCCATGAAGCTGTCGATGCCGGACGACTCGACCCAGCCGCGTCACTCGATGGGCTACAAGGCGTACGCGACGATGTCCGAGGGATTCGGCCCCGGGTTCGACGCCCCGCTGATCGTGGCGGCGAAGCTGCCCCGACCGGACGCCGCCGCCTCGGACGGCGCGCGTATCGTCAGCGCGCTGCGGACGGTGCCGGGCGTGGCCGAGGTGACACCGCCGGTCGCCTCCTCCGACGGCGAGGCCCTGATGATCGTCGCCTACCCCACGACGCAGAAGCAGGCCCCGGAGACCAACGCGCTCGTCAACACGCTGAATACAACGACGCTGCCACGAGCGACCGCCGGAACCGGGATGCACGCGTACCTGACCGGACCCAACGCGGGGAACGTCACCTTCGCCAACTTCATGGGGCGCAGGCTCCCCTGGGTGATCGCCACCGTCGTGGTGCTGTCGGTGCTGTTGATCCTCGCGATGTTCAGGTCGGTGGTGATCGCGCTGACGGCGGCGGTGATGAACCTGTTGTCGGTCACCGCCTCCTACGGCGTGCTCACCGCCGTCGCCCAGTGGGGCTGGGCCGGGAAGCTGTTCGGCTTCCCGGAGAAGATGCCCGTCACGACCTGGGTGCCCGTCTTCCTGTTCGTGATCCTGTTCGGGCTGTCGATGGACTACGAGGTGTTCCTGCTGTCGCGGATCCGGGAGGTGTGGCTGCGCGGTGCGGACAACTCCACGGCCGTGACCCGGGGCCTCGTGGTCACCGCGCGCGTGATCACCGCCGCCGCGGCGATCATGTTCCTGGTCTTCCTCGGCTTCGTCGCCACGCCCGACGTGGCGGTCAAGCAGATCGGCCTCGGGCTCGCGGTGGCGGTGCTCGTCGACGCGACGATCGTGCGGCTGGTGCTGGTGCCGGCCGCGATGGAACTCCTGGGCAAGGCGAACTGGTGGATGCCGTCCTGGCTCGACCGGTGTCTGCCGCGCGTCGAGGAGGAGCCCCTGAGCGGTGAGGAGCCCGTGAAGGTGCCGACCGCCTGAGGCCGCACCCCGACGTCCCACACGGCGGCGCGAACGGGGCCACACCGGCCCCCACTTCGCGCCGCCGCAGGCGTTTCCCCAGTTCAGAACGATTCTATTACCCGTTCTTGGTGGGGCGGGTGGGACTCGAACCCACAGCCGACGGATTATGAGTCCTTTCATGATCTTCCGATCAGTCCCCGGTATTGCCTCGATCTCCCTGTAGCCGCAGGTCAGAGACCTTTGGCTGCTCTGGCTCTGCGTCGGCTTTCCTGATTCTTCCGGGTCCTTCCGTCCCCTGCGTGTCCCCTGGCTCGCCCTCGCTCAGTGGCCGAGGTCGGCCAGCAGGTCGTCGAGCACTGTCTCCTCCTCGATGCGCACGCCGAGTTCGGTGAGGGCCGCGGGCAGGTCCGGGTCCCACGCGGCGGTGGTCGGCGTGCCGGTCAGGCGCGGGGCCAGTGAGGCGGCGGCGACCGCGCTGCGATAGTCGGCGGCCGTGTAACGCCAGGGGTGCCAGGGGATGCGGCGCAGCAGGGCCGAGGCGATGCGCAGGCCGCCCCAGTCGAAGTCACCGTGGTAGCGCAACGTGCTTCCTTGGGTGTGCAGGTGGCGCAGCAGGGTGAGGGCGGCGGCCGAGGGCTGACCCTGGAGGCAGACCAAGGGCGGGCAGGCAGTGCCCAGGGCGTCGGCGGCGGTGGCCAGGACGGCCGGGTTCTCGCAGACGCGGACAACGGCGGGTGCCGTGCGTGGCGGGTGCCGGATGAGTTGCCGCAGCGTCAGGACCGCGGGTTCGCTTTCGTCGGCCGACCAGTCAAGGGCGGGGGAGCCGCGGAGGCCGAGGGTCAGGACCGTGGCGGACAGGGCGTCCCTGAGGAGCCCGGCCGACGCCCATGCCTCGCGGCGCCAGTCGGCTCCGCTGCCGTCCGGGAAGCCGGTCAGCGCGCGGATGCCGGACAGGACGAGGGTGGCGAGCGGGGTGCCGTCGTCGAGGGCGTGAGCGTCGCCGAAGGTGGCGCCTGAGAAGACGGGCAGGGACAGGGCGGGATCGACCGGCAGCCGACGCAGGGCCTGGGCGGCGTTGTCCAGCAGGTTCTTCGCCACCTGTGGGGTGCGGGCGAGCCGGCGTACGAGGCCGTCCGAGACGACCCTCTCCGCCCAGTCGTCCAGTTGGGGCCTGTCAGTGCGGACGAGTTCATCGAGCGGCGTGTACGCCTCCCGCCAGGCGCGCTCCTCCCGCTCGCGTACGTCGGCCAGCCGAGTGACGGGTCCCGTGAGGGCGGTGACGGCGGCGCCCAGCCCGTCAGGGCTGACGCCGGAGCGGCGCAGGACGGCGTCCACGGCCTCGAGGCGAACGCTCAGCCCACGCCCTGCGCCGGGCGCGCGGCCCAGCAGCCGTTCGACGGCGGCCCGCTGCGCGGAGGTGGGGGCGGTCAGCGTGACCGAGCCGGTGAGGCGTTCGTCCCGCGCCATACGGTGGCGTACGCGGTCGATCAGCCAGGCGAGGTCGGCCCCGCCGAGCAACCGGGTCAGCCGGTCGCGGTCGACGGGTGCGGCGAGCCGCCGGGGGGTGCTCGTACACTCCCTGATGTCCTGCCGCTCGTTGGTGCCCCTCTCGCTCATGCCCACGCGGCGTCCTCGCTTCCGGCCACCTCCGGAATCGCCCGTGGACCGGTCTGCTCGGGGATGCCTCCCGTCGGGCGACCCGGTTCACTGCCCCTGCCCCGTGCGGTGCCGTCCCACTCCCAGCGGGTCACCAGGACCGCCGGGATCTCGTCGACACGGGAGAGCTGGGCGATGGCGATGCCGGGGACCTGCGGGTAGCAGGCCCATTCACGTTCGGACGTCATCACCACGTCCAGGTCGAAAGCATGGAGCAGGCCAAGGCACTTGGCGCGGGAGTCGTCGTCGACGCCGGCGAAGGCCTCGTCCAGGGTGACCAGCCGGGGGGCGCGGGGGGCGGCCGTGGCGTAGTGGGAGGAGGCCGCGGCGAACAGCGGCACGCTCACGGCCAGGACGCGCTCGCCGCCGGAGGCGGGCCCGGTGGCGGGAACCCACTTGCCGTGCTGGTGGCGTTCGATGCCGAACTCGTGCCAGGCGCGGTAGTCGAGGGCCCCTGTGAGCACCTCCAGCCAGCTGCCCGCGGTGTCGTCGGCCTGCCGGCGGGCGATCTCGGCCTGGAGGAACTCGCCGACTGCGGCCCGGTCCTCGGCCGTCCAGGCGTCGGCGGACTGGCGCAGCCGCTCGCGAGCCTGCGTCAGACCCGTTGGCGCCTTGCGCGAGGGGCGCCAGACGAGCCGCAGTCGCATGCCGGTGGAGGTGGGCCGCTCCTTCAGTTCTTCGTTCATGGCCTGCACCTGGCGCTCGGCGGCGCCGATCAGCTCCTGCAGGGTGCCGGCGACCTCGGTCAGCAGGTGGGTTTCGAGGATCTCCCGCTCGTGCGCGGACAGGATGCGGGTCAGTTCGGCAACTTCCACGGCGAGGGCCTCGGCGAGGTCGGGGACGGCCCGGGTACGGCCCTGGTAGACGATCTCGACGACCATGCCATCCTCGGTCATCCGGGCCGAGGCGCTGTGACCGCCCCGGGAGAGCGCGTCCTGGAGCTTCTTGTACTCCTCGCTGAGCCGCTTCTGCACGCGCTGCCAGGCGCCGTCGGAGTCGTCGGTAGCGGACAGGTCGCTCTCGATCGCGCGGGCGAGCGCGATGGCCGGGGTGGCCGCCCAGGATCCGGCGTCCAAGGGCGGTACGGCCGTCTCGGGCAGGGCGACGGCGAGCAGCCCGGTGGCCGCGAACCGCTGGAGTGCGGCGATGGCCACGGCACGGGCCGCGGTGGCCTCGCGGACGTCCACCTCCAGGCGTTCGATGTGCCCGAGTGCCAGGTGGGCGCGCCGGTCCGCGGCCGTCATGTCCTCGCGGGCCCGGCGCTGCTCGCGGTCGCACGCGGTGAGCGCGTCGGCGGTGTCGGCGAGGCGCCGCTCCAGCTCGGCCACGGCGGCGCCGACGGTGGAGCGCAGGGTGGCGTGACGCTCGTCGGCGGCGGTGGCGATGCGGGCCGCCTCCTCGGCGCGCCGGGCCAGTTCCGCCACCTTCTCCCCGGCCCGCTGGGCTTCGGCACGCTCGTCGGCAAGGGCCCGTGCCGCGTCGGCGCGCTCGCCGAGCGCGGGCCACAGCCCCGCGAGGACGACGGTGTGGTCGCTCAGGGCCTGGCGGACGGCGGCGAGGTCCGCCCGGCCTGTGGGCAGGTTCACCGCGGCGGCGGTATCGGCGAGTTCGGTGGTGGCCTCGGCCTCCTGCCGGGATGCCTCGGCGAGTTCGGCGGCGCGTTCGTCACGGCGGACCCGAGCCCGGTGGGCGGTGTCGGAGGCCGCGGCGGCGAGGGCGTGCGCGTGGCGCAGGGCTGCGTCGTCCGGCAGGCCGGTCAGTTCGGCGTCCAGGGTGCCGCGTCGCCGTGCGACCGTGGCGCGTTCCGCGTCGAGGCGTGCCAGGTCCTCGGTGTATGCGGCGAGTTCGCCGTGCAGGGCGGTGATACGGGCCCGGCGGGCCTCCTCGCGGGCGCCCTCACCGACGTACACGGCGACCTGCTTCGACCAGCTGCCGGTCAGCGCGCCGACGCGGAAGCGACCGTCCGCGCTCACCCAGGTGTCTCCCCCACTCTCGACTTCGCTCGAGCGGGGGGACCCCCATCCCGAGCCGAGCCCCACACCGGTCAGGAGACGGGCGACGGTCTGCTCCCCGACCGCCGCGGCCCGGGGATCGCCGTGGTCCACGGCCGGGCGGAGTACGTCGGCGAGCGTGCTGTCGGGCAGCGGGCCCGCGGGTGACAGCGGGGACAGCAGGATGTCGTGCCCGTCCGCACGCAGGGCGGTACCGTCCGGGCACACCCAGGCGTCCAGAAGCCCGGACGCCTCCAGCGCGGCCTCCAGACCCGCCCGTTCACCGGCGGTGACATGGTCCCGGAACTCGACCAGCCGCCACAGGGGCGCGCCCGGGACCTGCTCACGCAGGCCAGGGGTACGGGTGTGCGGAGCCGCCGGCCCGCGCTGGCCGCCCGCCTCCAGCTCGGCCAGCTCCCGCTCGGCCTCGGCACGCCGGGCCTTCAGGCCGGCCAGTTCCTGTCCGAGGACGGCGGCCTGATCGGCGAGGTGTGCCGCGCGTGCGCGATGGGCCTGACCGGCTGCCTCCCGTGCCGGGTACGGGCCCTGGCAGTGGGTCACCCAGTCCTGGGTCGCGTCGAGCAGCCCGGCGGCATCGGGGACGGCGAGTTCCTCGCAGGCGTCCAGGTGAGCGCGGACGCGGGCGACGAGGTCCGTGCCCGCCGCCTCGGCGGCTTCTTCCGCCTCGGCCTGCCGCCGTGCGGTGTGTCCCGCCTCGGTCTCGGCCTCGTCCAGGCGGCGAGCGGCGGAGCGCCGCTCGGCGGCGGCCCGGTCGGTGCGGTCCGCCAGTTCCTCCACATGCTCAATGGTGCGCCGTCTGCGGGCCACCGCCTCCTCGGCGGCCCGCCGCAGTTCGGCCTCCGGCGCCCCGTCGGTGCGCGGCGCTTCGTCGATGCGAGCCGCCGCGGCCGTGTCCCGGGCGCGCGCGGCCAGGTCCCGGATGCGGTCCTCGGCCGCCGCGAGGCGTCGCTCGGCCGTGCCGAGCCGGCCCAGGGCCCGGGTGTGCGCCTGGGCTGCGTCCTGGCGGTCGGCCTCGGCGCGCTTCAGATCCTCGGCACTGCGGCGCGCCTCGGCCGCCGCCTGCTCCAGCTCCCGAGCGCTGCGCATCTCGGGGCCCTCGCGCAGCGCGGCCTGCTGTGCCTTCAGCCGCGTGGCCGTCTCCTCCAGTTCCGCGATCCGCCCGGCCGCCGCCTCCCGGTCCGCCTCGGCCTGCTCCCGCTCGGTCCGGGCCTGGGCCAGGTCGCGGTGCAGCTGCTCGTAGCGAGCGTGCTCGCTTCGGGGCAGCCGGGCGCGGCGGCGTGCTGCGACCCGGGCGTAGCGCCGGTAGTGGTCCAGGAAGGCGGAGGCGGCCCGCTCGGCCTCGCTCGCCGCGCGCAGTTCGTCCTTCTCCTCGTCCAGGGAGCGGAACGCCTCCGCCACGTCGGCGATCACTGCCTGGTCCATCGGGGGCAGCGCCTCGGTCAGGGCACGGGACAGGGCGGCCTCGTTGGGCCGTTTCGACAGCTGCGGCTGGCGCAGCTGGATAAGCAGATCGACCAGGGCGGCGTAGCGTCGCTCGCCGAGGCCGAACAGCGCCTCGTCGACGGCCCGTCGGTACGCCGTTGCAGTGTCGTACACCATGCCGTGCCCGGCGAGAGCCTCCGCGAGCCGGTCACGCGACAGTGCGGTGCCGGTCGCGTCGAGCAGGCTGAGGTCCTGGCCGATCCGCTGGTCGGTGACGGCGTACCAGTGGCGGGCGACGCCGCGGCCCGCGACGGCCTTCAGCCCGCAGGCGAGGGTACGGAAGTGCGTCTGTCCGGTGTCGGTGTCGACGCGGCCGAACTCGATCCAGGTGTATCCGAGCCGCTCGGGGTGGGGGTGCTCCCCACCGAGCAGCAGGTTCCACTCCATGCGCTTGCCCGGGTCGGCGTCGGGCTCCACCCGGCGCGGCGACAGGTCGCCGTCCAGCAGGAACGGGAGCGTGAGGGCGAGCACCTTGGACTTGCCGGTGCCGTTGTTGCCGCGCAGCAGCAGGCGGCCGTCGCGGAACCAGAACTCCTCGGTGTCGTAGTAGAAGAGGTCGACCAGGCCGAGGCGCAGCGGCCGCCACCGGCCGGGCGTGGGCTGGGGCAGGGCCGTCACGGTCGTGGTGCCTTTCGCTGGGGGCGGCTTGAGGATTCGACGACGACGGTCTCGCCAACCGCGTACCGGGCGAGCGCGGGCAGCGGGGTCGCGCCGGCGGGCGTGCGCTTGACCAGGCCGAGCGCGCTCAGTCTGGCCAGCGCCTGCTCGACCAGCTCACCCTCCGCGCCCGGCTGCTTGGCGCTCTTGGACCAGAACGCGCCGTGGACGGCCGCCAGTTCGCGCACGCGCAGTTCCAGTTCGGTCCGGCTCACCTCGCCGTCCGCGGCGGCGAGGTGCTCGGCGAGCAGCAGGGTGACGTGCCCGTGGGTGCCCTGTTCGGGCATGCGTACGTCGGTGAGGTCGTCGTGGGGGTCGACCATGGCGATGCCCTCGGCCCGCACCTCGGGCAACAGGCCGGTCAGTTCGCTGACGCGTGCGGTGAGGAAGGCGCGCTGGCGGGTGAGGTAGACCAGCTCGTCGTCGGTCAGCTCGTCGTAGTACAGCACCGGGTCGTCGAGGAGTCGGCGGGTGAGCTTCTGGCGGATCGCGCGGAACCGCAGCTCGTCGCTGTCCAGGGCGCTCTCCGCGGTGAGTGCGCCCAGCCGCTCCTCGAATCCGACCGCGTCGATCAGTGACGGGCCGTGGCGGGCGGCCAGCAGCCCGGCCAGGACGCGGCGCTCCACGTCGTAGAGCACGTCGCCCGCCCCGCTGACGTAGGCATCCTCGTCCCCGGCCACCCGGCGCAGCACCCCGTACCGCAGCAGCAGCCGTACGACGGCGGCGAGGTCCAGGCGCTCGTCGCGCCGTTCCAGGGTGAACTCCACGCCGGCGGCGGCCAGATGCGGGTCGGCGGCGTCCAGCACCACCTGTTCGGCGAGGCGGCCGAGCGCGATCTGGGCCTCCCCGCGTTCCAGTGCGGCCAGCGCCAGGCACAGCAGGACATAGCGGCGGCGGGTGAACGGCACTCCGGCGCGGGACGCCTCGCGCGCCGGGTGGGTCGCGTCGGCCAGGGTCCCGGGCGTCCTGCGCAACCGCGCGGACTCCGCGTCCAACCGCAGCGACCAGCCGGTGTTGCGGTCGAACCAGTCGCGGAGCTCGGCGGCGTACCGGCGGACCAGGCGGTAGGCGTCGGCACTCGGGCCGCGGGCGAGCAGCAGCGGCTCCTTCAACAGGGCGCGGGCGGCCTTGTGGAACTCGGCGGTGCGCCGGTTGTCCAGCACCTCGCCCAGGGAAGTGGTCATCGCACCTCCCGAGCAGGGATGCCCTGTGTGAGGTCGGTGATCTCAACGCTGTGGTCGGGGCCCCGGAACACCCCGCCCGGCGTGCGGATCTCAGCCTTCGTCCCGTCGTCGAGAGCGGTGAGGCGGATCTCCATCGTGCCGTCGTTGCTGGTCGCCGCGGTCGTGGTCGTGCCGGGCCGCCAGGTGGCCAGGGCGTCGCCGAGCAGCCGGAGGAACAGGGCGAAGGCCACCGGGTCCAGCTCGCCGAGCGCGGACAGCCGGGTGGTGCCGTCGGTGGCCAGCCGGGCGCGGGCGGCAGCGATCTCCTCCGCCTGTTTCGCGGCGAGTTCGGCCAGCTGCCGCCGCTGCTCGGAGCGGTCCTGCACTCTGCGGGGCTTGCCGCGCCGCTCGTAGCTACCGGTACGGCGCAACTGCGGGCTAATCCGCAGCGGTTCGGCCTCGGCCCAGGGGGTGGCCGGGGGTACCGGACGCGCCGCGCGGTCGGCGAGGGTATCGGCGTCGACGGTGAAATGACGGGCGGAGTAGAGGCCGAAGGCGGCGCGCCACAGCCGGTGCCGCGCGTCGTCGTCCGGGGCTTCGGCGAACCAGCGCGCCAGAGCGCGGAAGTCCGCCGACCGGTCCGAGCGCCCGGCCCGCCGCTCGTTCAGCTGCCGTACGACCGCCAGGAGTTGCGGGATCGCACCAAGTGCGCGGCTGCGCAGCAGGCGGGCCTGGGACTCGCGGCCGTCCGCCGACACGAACCAGGCGGTGAGTCCGGCCCAGCGCCCCGCCCACCGCTCGTACGCCTGCGCCTCGGCGGTGTCCGCCTCGTCCGGAGCGGCATCGGCCGCCTCCCGCGCGGCCGCCAACCGCAGCAGCAGGCCCACCCTGTCCCGGTCCTCCAGTTCCGCGATGAGCAGGGCGATCCGCCCGCCGAGCGTGATCAGGTCCTGGATGAACCGCTCCAGGTACTGGATCAGCCGGTCCTTGTAGGCGAGGAACACCTCCACCTCGACGCCGTGCAGGTCGATGGTGCGCTGCAGCGACCCCATGAACGCCCGCGCGTTCTCCGCCAGCGCCTCGAACCGACCCGTCAGCGCGGACAGCGCCAGGTGCGCCTTGGCCGCGTCCGGCTCCTCCTCCGCGGCGAGCACGAGCAGCGCCCGCAGGTGCGTGACGATGTCGTGCAGCGCCACCGCCTGGAGTGCTCCGCGCCGCCCCAGCGCCTCGTCGTACACGGACAGCGCCTGCTCGGCGGCTTCGCCGCCCTGGGTGAGCTGATAGATGAAGCGTCTGCGGTAGAAGTCCTCGACCGCGGTGACCCGGGAGGTGTCCGGATCCGCCCGCAGATTGCCCCATCCGACGAGGCTGTCCAGCGCCTTGACGACGGCGTCGGGGCCGGCGGGGCGGTGCTCCGGCGGCAGCGCGGCGTGCACGTCCTCGGGCCGCAGATGCACCGCGAACCGCTCCTTGGCCGTCAGGAACACGCGCATCACCTGGCGGTAGAGGGTGGCGTTGGGTGCGGTGAGGTGGGCGAAGGGGGCGTACGGGGTCTCTGTGGAGGACCCCGCAGAGTGGGCGGCCTCGGCGGGGCCGGCGCGGTCCGGTTCGACAGGGCGTGACGTCATCGTCCCGGCATTCTTCCCAATCGGTGCTTGCGACGGCAATCGCGGCCCCCGTCCTCAGCCCTCGCTCAGACATCAAGGATCATGTATATTGATATACGACTACGTATACACAGGGAGCGCCATGAGCCGCACCGTGATCGATCTCGACGACGAGGCACTGGAGGCCGCGGCCAAGGAACTCGGCACCACGACCAAGCGCGACACCATCAACACCGCCCTGCGGGAGGTTACGGCTCGCTACCGGCGACTGCGCGCGCTGGCAGAAGCCCGCGAGCTGGTCGCCGAGGGCGCACTGGACATGAACGTCCTCCTCGACAAGAGCACATACCGGCCGACCGGCGGGGACGGTGTCCGTGACGCAGGAGCAGATGCGTGACCGTCGCCGACTACCTGATCGACACCTCCGCCCTCGCCCGCGTCATGCTCGGCCGGACCACGGCCGAGTGGGACGACAGGATCGGTGCGGGACTCGTCGCCCTGTGCGACATCACCGAACTGGAAGTCCTCTACTCAGCCCGTTCGGCAGCGGACCGGGAGCGCGTGAAGCGCGCGCTGAACGCCCACTACACCTGGTGCCCCGTGCCCGACGGCATCTACCGGCGCGCACGCGTCGTCCAGGAACTGCTCACCGCCAAGGGCGAGCACCGCAGTGCCGGCCCCGTCGACCTGCTGGTCGCCGCTGCCGCGGAAGAGGCGGGGCTGACACTGCTCCACTACGACCGCGACTTCGAGACGATCGCCCGTACGACCGGACAGCCGGTAAGGACGATCGATCTCAAGGACTGATCGATCTCAAGGACTGACATACGCCGTCCAGCACGCAGTGGGCGGGCGCCGGGCCCGCCCCTTCACAGCCCATGCCGGTCGAGGATGCTCATCAGCTTGCGCCTGCGTTTCAGTTCCGCCCGCAGGCCGGCGAGATGTGCGGTGAACGCTTCCTCGGTCCCCAGGGCACGATGGCACTCACGTGCACCCAGCAGCAGCCGTGCCAGGTGCTCGTAGGCGCGGTCCCCGGTCGGCTCCTTCGATCGATCGACCAGCCGCAGGTACACGCCGAGCGCCTCGGCCGGGCGTGTCTGGCGCGACAGGTCGGCGAGCTGCTCCCACTGCTGGTCGCCGGCGCGGCCGACGGCCTCCCGCCAGGCGGCGTCCAGGTCGCCGTCGTCGAGCAACGCGTCGATCAGCAGGGGCCCGCCGTGCCGGCCGCCGCGCGCACGACGGGCGTCCTCCTCCAAGGCGGCCAGCGCCGCAGCGCGCTCAGCCTCCCAGCAGTCCGCGGCCCGGGCGGCGGAGCGCAACTGCCGGTAGGCGGCCAGGGACCGCTCGACACGGAACCGGTCCCGCCGCACCGCGACCACGTCGTCCGCCCGCCCCGCCTTCGCGTACCGGGCGCACACATGGTCGACCAGACGACCGTCGATGTGTGTCTCGGCGGCGCAGTCCCGCAGCCCCCGCTCCGCCCAGGCGAGTGCCTCGTCCGAGCGGCCCGCCGATTCCAGTTCCTCGGCGATGAGCAGATGTGTGGCGCCGGACGGGTCGAGGTCCTGCGCGTGCAGCGCGACCAGCGCGTCGACATCGCCCTCCGCCTTGAGCAGGCGTTCCATCAGGTACCGCGCCGCCCAGCCGGACGGCCCGCGCCGGAATGCCTCGGTCGCCAGCTGCCGCATGCGGGCCAGTCCGCTCTGCCCCAGCACGTCGGCGTAGTCGAGCGGATCCAGGTCCGTCACGTCGGTACTGTCATCGAGCACCGAGCCGGCCAGCCACTCGGCCAGCCGCTTCGGATCAGGGCGGGCGACTCGGCAGGCCTCCAGATGGGCCTCGGCCACCGCGGCAGCGGCCTGCCCGACCACCCCATCGGAGTCGTCGATCTCCCCGTACGCCTCCCCCAGCACCCGGAGCGCCTCCTGTGCCAGACCGACCATCTGCGCCGCCTGCCCGTCGGCGGTCAGAGCGCGCAGCGCGGCCGCCGCCTCGTCCACCTGCCGCCCATACCCCGCGGCATCCGCGTACCCGACGTCCCCGTACCGGGCGAACGGCCGAGGATCGATGAGCGCGATGATCCGGCCCCGGACCGCACCGAAGTCGGAACGAGCAGCGGCGGCTCGCAGCTCCAAGCGCCGACGCAGTTCCCGGTCCTCGGCGATCTGCTCCCGCACCAGCGCCAGGAGTTCGTCACGTGACAGCGCCGAAAGCCACGCCTCCAAGCCGGAAGCTCGTGCCCGCGCTTCGGCTCGCTGGCTTGGAATCACCGTGGCCCGCTGCAGCACGGTCAGCCCGACCGCAACACAGTGCTTGCAGAAGTTGCTCTCCTGTCCGTACGGGCAGTCGCACCACCCAGAGATCCCCTCGTCCCCGTCGAAGTGGAGCTCCACCTCGTAGACATCCGTACCGTGCACCACGGCGGTGACCGAACTCTCCCCCACCTCAAGACCGTTCACCGCGTCCAGGTAACCCAGCCCCCGCTCGAACGACCGAGCCCCGGCCAGCGCCCGCAGATCGTCCTCGCCGAACCCCACAACGTTCCGTGCCACACCGGCTATTCAACCGCGGAGCGGCACATCAGGGAGCCCAAAGACCCCGGTCGACCCGGATCGGCGGGACACCACCGTCGCCGACTTGCCTCGGTGACGCTCTCCCGGCCCGTCGACCCCGCCACGCGGGCGCCTCGCACTCCGGCTCAGAGCCCCCGCGTCCCCTGCATGTCCCCTGGCCCCGCTTCCGCGGCGACCTGCTGCCTCTGCAGCCACTGCATCACCGCAGGTCACAGCCCCAGCAGCAACTGGGCATTTCCGCAGGTCAGAACGTTTCTCTGACCTGCTCTTGGTGGGGCGGGTGGGACTCGAACCCACGGCCGACGGATTATGAGTCCGCTGCTCTAACCGGCTGAGCTACCGCCCCATAGCGGCGTGTCGCGTACAAGTGTGCGCGCCGTCTGCCGCAGCATAGCCGCTCATACGATCTCCTGCTCTCGGATGGTCGGCTTCCGTGCTGCTCGTGACCTTGAGGACATCGGCGCAGGCGCGGCGGTTCCCGCGGGCATGAAAAAGGACCCCCAAGGGGTCCTCGTTCATCGCGCTCCCCCGACTGGACTCGAACCAGTAACCTGCCGGTTAACAGCCGGCTGCTCTGCCAATTGAGCTACGGAGGACCGAAGCTCCCCCGACTGGACTCGAACCAGTAACCTGCCGGTTAACAGCCGGCTGCTCTGCCAATTGAGCTACGGAGGATCGCCTCGATTGCATCGAACGTACCTACCTGGGTATTCGCCAGGGGGCGGGCGCTCGCTGCGACACATACATTAGCGCAAGCAGGGGGGTGCTCCGCCAATCGGTTCCCCCGGCGCCCACGTCGCTCCAGCAGACCCAGGCAAGGGAAGGGTGGCAGCCATGCGCTACCGGCTCACGTTCGTCGCCGGACTGGCCCTCGGTTACGTACTCGGCACGAGGGCCGGACGCGAGCGCTACGAGCAGCTGAAGAAGTCCGCCCAGCGGATCGCGCAGAACCCGGCCGTGCGCAACACCGCCGAGACCGCCGCCCAGCAGGGCCGCCAGTACGCCGGCAAGGCCTTCCACACGGTCAGCCACAAGGTCGGCGACCGGGTTCCCGAGACGGTCGCCCAGCGGGTGCGCTCCCTGCGCGAGCGGAACCTGAACGGCACGCCCGAGGACGACTGGGGCACGAGCAACACCTGACAGGCACCCCCTTGGGCGCCCTCGGACACCGCACGCGCAGGAATGCTGCAAAATTCGGTGCATGGGGATAGTCGCCGGCTTGGACAGCTCGCCTGATTTCACTCGCATCGTGGTCTGCGACGCGGACACCGGTGCCGTACTGCGGCAGGGATACGCCCCGCATCCGATGGAGGGGCGTCCCAGCGACGTGGATCCGCAGGCCTGGCTGCTCTCCCTCGGCGAGGCCGCGGGGGGCGGCCTGCTGGAGGGCGTGCAGGCGATCGGCGTCTCCGCGCAGCAGAACGCACTGGTACCTCTGGACGCCCAGGGCAACACCGTGCGTCCGGCGCTGGTCGGCGGCGACAAGCGGGCGCAGGTCGCGGCGGCGGACCTCGTCGACGCGCTCGGCGGTCGCGAGGCCTGGGCGCAGGCCGTGGGGTGCGTCCCGTCGGCCGCCCAGCCGGTCACCAAGCTGCGCTGGCTCGCCAAGACCGAACCCGAGAACGCCCGCCGCACGGCCGTACTGCTCCAGGCGCACGACTGGCTGGTCTGGCAGCTGCTGGGACGGCCCGTGCGCAGGACCACCGATCGCGGTGGGGCGTCCGGGACCGGGTACTGGTCGGCCGCGACCGGCGCCTACCGGCCCGACCTGGTCGAGCTGGCGCTCGGGCACCAGGCGATGCTGCCGGAGGTGATCGGCCCGTCGGACGCGGCCGGTACCACTCCGGAGGGGCTGCTGATCTCCGCGGGGACCGGGGAGACCATGGCCGCCGCGTTCGGGCTCGGGATCGGGCTGGGGGACGCGGTCGTGTCCCTCGGTGCCTCCGGGTCCGTGATGGCCGTGCACCCCGACGCACTCGCCGACCAGTCCGGGATGATCACCTCGCTCGCCGACGCCACCGGCATGCACCTGCCGGTCGTGACCACCCTGAATGCCGTACGGACCCTGCGCGGGGCCGCCGAACTCCTCGGGCTGCCGGACCTGGAGAGCCTGTCCGAGCTGGCGACGAAGTCCACGCCGGGCTCCCACGGGCTGGTCCTGCTGCCGTACCTGGAGGGTGAGCGGACGCCGAACCTGCCGCACACCGCGGGCACCCTCGCCGGGCTCAGGCGCGAGTCGATGAAGCCCGAGCATCTGGCGCGGGCCGCGTTCGAGGGCATGCTGTGCGGGCTCGGCGACGCGCTGGACGTGCTGCGCGGGCGGGGCGTGGACGTGCGGCGGATCTTCCTGCTCGGCCCGGCCGCCGAGCTGCCCGCCGTGCAGGCCTCGGCGCCCTCGCTGTTCGGCGTGCAGGTCGTCGTACCGCAGCCCGCGGACTACGCGGCGATCGGCGCGGCCCGGCAGGCGGCCTGGGCGCTCGGTGTGTCGCAGGGCACACTCGATCCGCGCACCCCGCCGGCCTGGCAGGGCGCGGCGGCACAGGTGCTGGAGCCGGGCGACGAGCTGGCCGTGGGCCAGGCGGTGCGGCAGCAGTTCACGGCGGTGCGGGAGCAGACCCACCCGGGAGCGTTCCGCGTGTGAGACGTAGGGCCGGCGGCCGAGGCACCGTCGGTCCTTGGTCCACTGTCGGATTAATCGGTTGAGGTAACGCGGGTGGAGTGCCCGACGATAGGGGCCAGGGGCAACCGACCAGCCCCTCCCCGCCGACTCCGAGAGACCCAGCGTGCTCATACGACTTCTGCGGACCTATCTCAGGCCCTACAAAAAATCCATAACCGTCCTGGTGCTGCTGCAGTTCCTGCAGACCTGCGCCACCCTCTACCTGCCCACCCTGAACGCGCACATCATCGACAACGGTGTCGTGAAGGGCGACACGGACTACATCCTGTCCTTCGGCGCGCTGATGATCGGTATCTCGCTCGCGCAGGTCGTGTGCAACATCGGCGCCGTGTACTACGGCGCGCGGACCGCCTCCGCGCTCGGCCGGGACGTGCGCGGCGCCGTCTTCGACCGGGTGCAGTCCTTCTCCGCGCGTGAGGTGGGTCACTTCGGGGCACCCTCCCTCATCACGCGTACGACGAACGACGTACAGCAGGTCCAGATGCTGGCCCTGATGACGTTCACCCTGATGGTGTCGGCGCCCATCATGTGCGTGGGCGGCATCGTGCTGGCGCTCGGCCTGGACGTGCCGCTGTCCGGGGTGCTCGTCGCCGTCGTACCGGTGCTGGCGATCTGCGTCACGCTCATCGTGCGCCGGCTGCGCCCGCTGTTCCGCTCGATGCAGGTGCGCCTGGACACGGTCAACCGGGTGCTGCGCGAGCAGATCACCGGCAACCGGGTGATCCGCGCCTTCGTGCGCGACGAGTACGAGCAGGGCCGGTTCGGGAAGGCCAACGGCGAGCTGACCGAGATGCAGCTGGCCACCGGCCGGATGCTCGCGCTGATGTTCCCGATCGTCATGACGGTGGTGAACCTGTCGTCGATCGCGGTCGTGTGGTTCGGCGCGCACCGCATCGACAGCGGCGGGATGCGGATCGGCGACCTGACCGCGTTCCTCGCCTATCTGATGCAGATCGTCATGTCCGTGATGATGGCCACCTTCATGTTCATGATGGTGCCGCGCGCCGAGGTGTGCGCCGAGCGCATCGAGGAGGTCCTCGGGACCGACTCCAGCGTGGTGCCGCCGGCCGCGCCCGTCACCGAGCTGCGCCGCCACGGGCATCTGGAGATCCGGGGTGCGGGCTTCCGTTATCCGGGGGCCGAGGAGCCGGTGCTGAAGTCCATCGACCTGGTCGCCCGGCCCGGTGAGGTGACGGCCGTGATCGGCTCCACCGGCAGCGGCAAGTCGACCCTGCTCGGGCTGGTCCCGCGGCTGTTCGACGCCACCGAGGGCGAGGTCCTGGTCGACGGCGTGGACGTGCAGCAGGTCGAACCCCTGCTGCTCGCGCGGACGGTCGGGCTGGTGCCGCAGAAGCCGTACCTGTTCGCGGGGACGGTCGCCACCAACCTGCGCTACGGCAACCCGGACGCCACCGACGAGGAGCTGTGGCACGCGCTGGAGGTGGCGCAGGCCAAGGACTTCGTGAGCAAGCTGGAGGGCGGCCTGAACGCGCCGATCGCGCAGGGCGGTACGAACGTCTCCGGCGGCCAGCGCCAGCGCCTCGCCATCGCGCGCACCCTGGTGCAGCGGCCGGAGATCTACCTGTTCGACGACTCCTTCTCCGCGCTCGACTACGCCACCGACGCGGCCCTGCGCACCGCGCTCGCCCGCGAGACCGCCGAGGCGACCGTCGTCATCGTCGCCCAGCGGGTGGCGACCATCCGGGACGCGGACCGGATCATCGTGCTGGACGAGGGCCGGGTGGTCGGCTCCGGCCGGCACCGGGAGCTGATGGCGGGCAACGAGACCTACCGGGAGATCGTGCTCTCCCAGCTGACGGAAGCGGAGGCCGCCTGATGGCAGGGCCCATGGGACGCATGATGGCCGGGGGCGGCCCCGACCAGCGCTCGATGGACTTCAAGGGGTCGGGCAAACGGCTCGTCGCCCAGTTCAGACCGGAACGGCTCACGATCTACGGCCTGCTGCTGTGCGTGGTCGTCAGCGTGACCCTCAGCGTGATCGGCCCGAAGATCCTCGGCCGGGCCACCGACCTGGTCTTCGCCGGCATCATCGGCCGGCAGATGCCGGCCGGGGTCACCAAGCAGCAGGTCCTCGACCGGATGCGGGCCCACGGTCAGGGCTCGATCGCGGACATGCTGAAGAGCACCGACTTCACGCCCGGCAAGGGCATCGACTTCGGTGCCGTCGGGAACGTCCTGCTGCTCGCGCTCTGCACGTTCCTGGTGGCCGGCCTGCTGATGGCGGTGGCGACCAGGCTCGTCAACCGGGCCGTGAACCGCACGATGTACCGGATGCGCGAGTCCGTGCAGACGAAGCTGTCGCGGCTGCCGCTGTCGTACTTCGACAAGCGCCAGCGCGGCGAGGTGCTCTCCCGTGCGACCAACGACATCGACAACATCGGGCAGACGCTGCAGCAGTCGATGGGCCAGCTGATCAACTCGCTGCTGACCATCATCGGCGTGCTCGTGATGATGTTCTACGTCTCCTGGATCCTGGCGCTGGTCGCGCTGGTCACCGTGCCGCTGTCGTTCGTCGTCGCCACCCGGGTCGGCAAGCGCTCGCAGCCGCACTTCGTGCAGCAGTGGCGCTCCACCGGAAAGCTGAACGCGCACATCGAGGAGATGTACACCGGGCACACCCTGGTGAAGGTGTTCGGCCGGCAGGAGGAGTCGGCGAAGCAGTTCGCCGAGCAGAACGAGGCGCTGTACGACGCCGCGTTCAAGGCGCAGTTCAACAGCGGTGTCATGCAGCCGCTGATGATGTTCGTGTCGAACCTGAACTACGTCCTGGTGGCGGTCGTCGGCGGTCTGCGGGTCGCGTCCGGCGCGTTGTCGATCGGCGACGTCCAGGCGTTCATCCAGTACTCGCGGCAGTTCTCGATGCCGCTGACGCAGGTCGCGTCGATGGCGAACCTGGTGCAGTCCGGTGTCGCCTCGGCCGAGCGGATCTTCGAACTCCTGGACGCGGAGGAGCAGGAGGCGGATCCGGTGCCGGGCGAGCGGCCGGAGGAGCTGCGCGGCCGGGTCGGGCTGGAGCACGTGTCCTTCCGGTACGACCCGGAGAAGCCGCTGATCGAGGACCTCTCGCTCGCGGTGGAGCCCGGTCACACGGTGGCGATCGTCGGTCCGACGGGTGCGGGCAAGACCACGCTGGTCAACCTGCTGATGCGGTTCTACGACGTGTCCGGCGGCCGGATCACTCTCGACGGGGTCGACATCCGGAAGATGTCCCGGGACGAACTCCGGTCCGGGATCGGCATGGTGCTGCAGGACACCTGGCTGTTCGGCGGCACGATCGCGGAGAACATCGCGTACGGGGCGTCCCGGGAGGTCACCCGCGGGGAGATCGAGGAGGCGGCACGGGCGGCCCACGCCGACCGGTTCATCCGCACCCTGCCCGACGGGTACGACACCGTGATCGACGACGAGGGCACGGGCGTCAGCGCCGGTGAGAAGCAGCTCATCACCATCGCGCGGGCGTTCCTGTCCGACCCGGTGATCCTGGTCCTGGACGAGGCGACCTCTTCGGTCGACACCCGGACCGAGGTGCTCATCCAGAAGGCGATGGCGAAGCTGGCGGCGGGGCGGACGTCGTTCGTGATCGCGCACCGGCTGTCGACGATCCGGGACGCGGACACGATCCTGGTCATGGAGAACGGGTCGATCGTGGAACAGGGCGCGCACGCGGAGCTGTTGGCGGCCGACGGTGCGTACGCCCGGCTGTACAAGGCCCAGTTCGCGCAGGCCGTGGCCGAGGTGGACTAGCCGCGAGGGGGCCGCCGGCGCCGGCGGCCCCCGCTCAGTCCAGGTAGCCCCTCAACTGGTCCGCGAAGGCGTGGTCCCGGAGTTTGTTCAGGGTCTTGGACTCGATCTGCCGTATCCGCTCCCGGGTCACCCCGAAGAGCCGGCCTATCTCCTCCAGCGTGCGGGGCCGGCCGTCGATGAGGCCGTAGCGGAGCTGGACGACCTTCCGCTCCCGCTCGCCGAGGGTGGAGAGGACGGCCTCCAAGTGCTCCCTCAGCAGCAGGAACGCCGCCGACTCCACGGGGCTCGCGGCATCCCCGTCCTCGATCAGGTCGCCGAGGGCCACGTCCTCCTCCTCGCCGACCGGGGCGTGCAGCGAGACCGGTTCCTGGGCCAGCCGCAGCACCTCGGTGACCCGCTCGGGCGGCAGTTCGAGGTGGGCGGCGACCTCTTCGGGCGTCGGCTCGTAGCCCCGCTCCTGCAGCATGCGCCGCTGGACCCGGACGACCCGGTTGATCAGCTCGACCACGTGCACCGGGACGCGGATGGTGCGGGCCTGGTCGGCCAGGGCCCGGGACATGGCCTGGCGGATCCACCAGGTGGCGTACGTCGAGAACTTGTAGCCGCGGGCGTAGTCGAACTTCTCCACCGCCCGGATCAGCCCGAGGTTGCCCTCCTGGACCAGGTCGAGCATGGTCAGGCCGCGGCCGACGTACCGCTTGGCGACGGACACGACGAGCCGCAGGTTGGCCTCGATCAGCCGCCGCTTGGCCATGCGCCCCATGACGACCAGCCGGTCCAGGTCGAGGGCCAACTCGCTGTCCAGATCAGGGGCGTTGCCCAGCTTCTCCTCGGCGAACAGGCCGGCCTCGACGCGGCGGGCGAGTTCGACCTCCTCGGCGGCGGTGAGCAGCGGGATGCGGCCGATCTCGCGCAGGTACTGGCGGAACAGATCGGCCGAGGGGCCGCCGGTGTCGGCCCGGGCCGAGACCGGCGTCTCGACGCGCTCGGCGGCCTCCAGCGGCTCGTCGGGCTCCTCGGGCTCCTCCACGAGCGCCTCCGCCGGTGGTTCCGTGGGCTCGGCGGGTACCGCCTCCGGGTGGCGGGCGCAACGGCTCTGCGGGGGCACGGCCACGAGGACGTCCAACTCCGCGTCCGGTTCGTCCGCGGTCGTACCGGTGGTACTGGTGGTACTGGTGGCACTGGTGGCGCTGTCGGTCTGGGTGAGGGTCTGGGTCTGCACGGGGGCGACCTCCAGGATGATCGCTGCTGAAGGTGTGCGGCAGCGGTTCTTCGGGAGCGGAGAGTCGACGGCCTGCGCTCCGCGGACTCGGGCACCGCCCCCAGTGTGGGGTAAGACACATCCCCGCCACGAGGGGCTTGCGGTGACTTTTTGCGTCCGGTCCGTGACCGGTCGGTTACTCAGTTCGTTGGACCATCCGACTGGCATATGCGGGCTCTGGACCGCACCGACGTGAAAGAGGGATGGGTTGAGCGGGATCGAGGAGCTGCGGCGGCGCATGGACGAGTTGGAGACGCTGCTCGACCAGGTGGAGAAGCAGCAGGCCGGCACGCGGCACCTCGCCGCCACGGCGGAGATCGACGCGGCAACGGCGCGCGACCAGCGGCGTGCCGACGCGGAGTTGCTCCGTACATTGGTGGCAGGACAGCAGGCGCAGGGCAGGGTGCTGCGTGCCCTTGTCGCCGGTCAGAAGGCGGTACTGAACCACTTCGGCGTCGAGCCACCCGCCACGAAGGCGTGACCTCGCGGGGCTGCCCTCACAGCGCCTCCGCGCCCCGCTCCCGCAGCGCCTGGTCGTACTGCTGCAGCACCCACATCTCGTTCTGTACGGCGGCCAGCTGGGCGGGGTCGCCGCCGGTGGCGAGGCGGGTCAGCTGGGACTGGATGTCGTGGATGCGGCGTTCGACGGCGCGGCGGCGGATCTGGACCAGGACCGTGCCGGCGTAGGTCTCGTCGACCGTGCGGCGCAGGATCGGCTCCACGGCCAGCTCGGTGACCATCGCGCGGACGGTGTCGTCGGGCGCGGCCTCGCGGACCCGGACCAGGTACTCCTGCGGGTCCTGGACGCCGTACTCCGCACCGCCCGCCTCCGCGACCGCCTGGCGCACGGCCGCGTAGGGCGGCGCGGTGAACTCGTCCACGCCGTAGGCGTCGAAGGCCGGGGAGACCAGTTCGGGGCGCTGGAGGGCGAGTTTGAGCAGTTCGCGTTCGGCGGCGTAGACAGGGTTGCGCAGGGTGAGGGCGGGGCCGGAGGCCGCCTGGCGCGGGGCCGCCGCCCACTGCTGGTCGGCGGGGCGTGAGCGGCCCTGCTGCTGCGCGCCCTTCCCCTCCCGGGCCCAGCGGGCCAGCTGGGCCACGCGCCGGACCACGAACTGGGTGTCGAGGATGCCGAGCAGACCGGCCAGTTCGACGGCGACCTCGTGCTGGGCGCCGCTGTTCTTGATGCGGGCGACGATCGGCGCCGCCTCGTCCAGAGCGGCGGCCCGGCCCGCCGGGGTGTCCAGGTCGTAGCGGCTCACTACCTGGCGCAGCGCGAACTCGAAGAGCGGGGTGCGGGGTTCGGCCAGGTCGGCAACCGCCTCGTCGCCCTTGGCGAGGCGCAGCTCGCAGGGGTCCATGCCGTCGGGCGCGATGGCGATGTAGGTCTCGGCGGCGAACTTCTGGTCGTCCTCGAAGGCGCGCAGGGCGGCCTTCTGTCCGGCCGCGTCGCCGTCGAAGGTGAAGATCACGCGAGCCGAGCCGTTGTCCATCAGCAGCCGGCGCAGGATCTTGATGTGCTCGCCGCCGAAGGCCGTACCGCAGGTCGCGATCGCGGTCGTCACACCGGCGAGGTGGCAGGCCATGACGTCCGTGTAGCCCTCGACCACGACCGCCCGGCTGGTCTTGGCGATGTGCTGCTTCGCCAGGTCGATGCCGTACAGGACCTGGCTCTTCTTGTAGATCGCCGTCTCGGGCGTGTTCAGGTACTTCGGGCCGTTGTCCGACTCGTACAGCTTGCGGGCGCCGAAGCCGACGACCTCGCCGCCGATGTCCCGGATCGGCCACATCAGACGGCCCCGGAAGCGGTCGATGGGCCCGCGCCGGCCCTCCTGGGCGAGGCCGGAGAGGATCAGCTCCTTGTCGCTGAACCCCTTGCCGCGCAGGTAGCGGGTGAGGTGGTCCCAGCCCTGGGGGCTGTAGCCGACGCCGAAGTGGACGGCGGCGGCCTGGTCGAAGCCGCGCTCGGCGAGGAAGATCCGGCCGGTCTCGGCCTCGGGGCCGGTGGCGAGCTGCTCGGCGTACCACTGCGCGGCGATCTTGTGCGCCTCGACCAGGCGGATGCGCTCGCCGCGCTGGTGGGCCGGGTTGTACCCGCCCTCCTCGTAGCGCAGGGTGATGCCGGCCTGGGCGGCGAGCCGCTCCACCGCCTCCGAGAAGGAGAGGTGGTCCACCTTCATCACGAAGGTGATGGTGTCGCCGCCCTCCTGGCAGCCGAAGCAGTGGAAGAGTCCCTTGCTGGGGCTGACCTGGAAGGACGGCGACTTCTCGTCGTGGAACGGGCACAGGCCCTTGAGGTTGCCGCCGCCCGCGCTGCGCAGCTGGAGGTACTCGGAGACCACGGCGTCGATCGGGACCGCGTCCCGTACCGCCTTCACGTCCTCGTCGTTGATCCGTCCTGCCACGCGTGAATTCTAAGGGGGTGGTGTGACAGTCCCGGTCCTCAGGAAGCGAGGCTGTCCAGCGGGACGTGCGGGTCGGCCAGGGCCTCCGTGTCCACCTGGGCCTTGGAGCGGATCAGTTTCTGGATCTGCTCTGTGACATCCCACACGTTCACGTTCATCCCGGCCAGCACGCGTCCCTCCTTCACCCAGAACGCGATGAACTCCCGCTTCCCGGCGTCACCCCGGATCACCACCTGGTCGTACGACCCGGCCGGCGCCCATCCGCTGTACTCCATGCCCAGGTCGTACTGGTCGGTGAAGAAGTAGGGCAGACGGTCGTAGGTCACGTCCTGGCCGAGCATCGATCGTGCCGCCGCCGGTCCGCCGTTCAGGGCGTTCGCCCAGTGCTCGACCCGGACGCTCGTGCCGAAGAGGTCGAACGGGAAGGACGCCACGTCACCGGCCGCGTAGATGTCCGGGTCGGACGTCCGCAGCCGCTCGTCGACGACGATCCCGCCGCCGTGCGCCCGGTCGGCGATCTCCAGGCCCGCCGCCTCCGCGAGACCGACGCGGGGCGCCGCGCCGATCGCGGCGAGGACGTCGTGCGCCGGGTGCTCCTCGCCGTCGTCGGTGCGGACCGCGAGGACCATGCCGTCCTGGCCGACGATCTCGGTGAGCTCCCGCCCGAAGTGGAAGCGGACGCCGTGCTCGCGGTGCAGCTCCGCGAAGACCCCGCCCAGCTCGGGGCCGAGGACGCCGTGCAGCGGGGTCGGCCCGTGCTCGATCACGGTGACCTCCGCGCCGTACTCGCGGGCCGCCGCCGCGACCTCCAGGCCGATCCAGCCGGCGCCCGCGATCACCAGGTGCCCGTTGTCCCGGCCGAGGGCGGTGAGGACGCCTTTGAGTCGCTCGGCGTGGGCGAGGCGGCGCAGATGGTGCACGCCCGCCAGGCCGGTGCCCGGGATGTCCAGCCGGCGCGGCTCGGCGCCGGTGACGAGCAGCAGCTTGTCGTAGCGGACGAGGGTGCCGTCGTCGCCGAAGCGGACCGTCTTCGCGCTGCGGTCGATGCGGTCCACGAACTGGCCGAGGTGCAGCTCGATGTCGTTCTGCGCGTACCAGGCCGGTTCGTGCACGAAGACGCTGTCTCGCTCCTCCTTGCCGAGCAGATAGCCCTTGGACAGCGGCGGTCGCTCGTAGGGGTGGTCGCGCTCGTCACTGATCAGTATCACCCGGCCGGTGAAGCCCTCCGCCCGGAGCGTCTCGGCCGCCTTCGCGCCGGCGAGACCGCCCCCCACGATGACGAATGTCTGATCCGCGTCGACCACTTGATGCCTCCTCGTAAGGGTGCCGCCACATGCGAGCGTCCCGCACACGCCGTGCTGCGGGAAGAGGGAGTGACCCGATCAGGCCACGGACGGTCATGTTCCACTCACATATGCCCCGTAAGTCTCGCGTGCAGCGAACGCGCGGAGGCGTCGGTGAGGGAGGCGATCTGGTCGACGATCACCCGCTTGCGTGCGTGGTCGTCGCCTGCCCCGTCGAAGAGTGCCCGAAACTGGGGATCCAGTCCGTCCGGTGCGCGGGCGGTCAGCGCCTCCGCCAGCTCCGCCACGACGACCCGCTGGTCCGCGCGCAGCCGCTCCTGCTCGGCGCGCTGCATCACATACCGGTCCGCGACCGCCTTGAGCACCGCGCACTCCATGCGGGCCTCGCGGGGTACGACGAGTTCGGCGTCGTAGCGGGTGAGCGGGCCGGTGCCGTACGCGGCGCGGGTGGCGCCCTCGGCGGCCAGGCAGAACCGGCCGATGAGCTGGCTGGTGGCGTCCTTCAGCCGGGCCTGGGCGACCGCCGTGCCGTCGTAGCCGTGCGGCCACCACTCCTCGTCCTGGAGCCGGTCGAGGGCGGCGGAGAGTTCTTCCGGATCGGTTCCGGCGGGGACGTACCGGCCGACGGCGACCTCGAACACCGCCCGCCGCTCGGGTTCGGCGTGCAGGCAGTTGGGGTCGATGTGTCCGGCGTGCAGTCCGTCCTCGACGTCGTGCACCGAGTACGCCACGTCGTCGGACCAGTCCATGACCTGGGCCTCGAAGCAGGTGCGGGTTCCGGGGGCGTGCGCTCTGACCCAGTCGAACACCGGGCGGTCGTCCTCGTACACGCCGAACTTCTTCGACGCCGGGTCGGTGGGGTGGGCACCGCGGGGCCAGGGGTACTTCGTGGCGGCGTCGAGGGTGGCGCGGGTGAGGTTGAGGCCGACGGAACCCTCCGGGGTGAACCGCTTGGGTTCGATGCGGGTGAGGAGTCTGAGTGACTGGGCGTTGCCCTCGAAGCCGCCGATGTCGTCCGCGAAGGCGTTCAGGGCCTGTTCGCCGTTGTGGCCGAAGGGCGGGTGACCGAGGTCGTGGGCCAGGCAGGCGGCCTCCACCAGGTCGGGGTCACAGCCGAGGGCCGCGCCCAGCTCCCGGCCCACCTGGGCGCATTCGAGCGAATGGGTGAGCCTGGTTCTGGGGCTGGCGTCCCACACCTGGCTGTGGGCTCCCGGGGTGACGACCTGGGTCTTGCCGGCGAGGCGTCGCAGGGCGGCGGAGTGCAGGATGCGGGCGCGGTCGCGTTGGAAGGCGGTGCGGCCGGGCCGTTTGTCCGGTTCGGGGGCGTAACGCTCCGCTGAGGCCGGGTCGTAGGTTCCGTTGGGTGCGCCTTCCATGATTCGACAGTAAGCGTCGGCAGTGACAAAAGGGTGGTGCCGGGCGCCCAGTCATCTGCCGGGTTCGCTTGTGTGGCGTGTGCGGGTGCCTTGTGGCCGGTCGCTCCCCCCAAGTCCTCGACTTCGCTCGGACCCGGGGGGACCCCCATCGCGGCGGAGCCGCATATCGATACAGCCCCGCGCCCCTGGGGTGTTTCCGCCACAGCTCGCATCAAGCCGAGGCCAATTCCGCCTGCCCCATCACCCTCGCCTGGTCGTACCGGTGCAGGATGAGCCGGGCCATCCCCGGGTGCGCGCCCAGCGGGGCCGCGGCTATCCATGGTGCCGCCTGCGCGCACTGCGTCGCGAAACGTCCCGGCGCCGTGAAGTACGACGCGATCGCCACCCGGTGCCGGCCGCGGGCCGCCAGGGCGCGTACCGCCGTCGGGACGGTCGGGGTCGCCGCCGAGGCGTAGGCGGGGACCACCGGCACGCCCAGGCGGTCCGCGAGGAGGCGGGCCGTGCGGCGGGTGTCGGTCGCCCCGTCGGGGTCGCGGGAGCCGGCGGCGGCCAGGACGACCGCGCTGGAACGGCGGGTGACCGGGTCCATGGCCGTGGGCCAGCCGGCCTCGAGCAGCCGGTCGTAGAGGGTCTCCACCAGGAGCGGGTGCGGGCCGAGCGGCGCGGCCAGGCGGCTGGGGGCCGGTGCGGCGGCGGCCATCTCGGGGATGTCCTGCTTGACGTGGTAGCCGCGGGAGAGGAGCAGCGGAACCAGGACGGCCGGGGCGTCGCCGAGCGCGGCGAGGGTGTCCGGGAGCAGGGGGGCGTTCAGCTCGATGTGGCCCAGGTGGACGGGGAGGCCGGGGCGCAGTTCGCGCACCCGGTCCACCAGCGTCCGTACGGTCTCCAGCGCGCGCGGGTCGCGGCTGCCGTGGGCGACCAGGACCAGGGCGGGCGGGGCCGTGCGGCGGTGGCCGAGCGGGGAGACCAGCCGGAGCCGGACGGCGAGCTGGCTGCCGATGCTGTTCATGAGGTGCGCCGTGCTGTCGAGGTGGACGCGGGACTCGGACCGGGGAGGATGCGACGCCGTCATGCAAGGATCCTGACGGCGGCAGGTTGCGTGGCCGTTGCCGGGCCGTCACGAGGGTTTTCCGCTGCTTCACGTCGTACGGATGCTCGATGTGAGGCGAACCGGACGGCCGCCGCCGGCGTCCTGAATGGTCGGAACCGGTCGGAACCGATCCCTGGGGGGCCTTGTGAAGATCCGTCGACCCCGGCTGCCGCGCACCCGCACGGGGCAGCGGCGGCTGGTGCAGGCCGTGATGGCCGGGTGTGTGCTGGCGCTGCTGCCGGTGACCTGGCTGTTCGTGTCCACGGCGGACCGGCTGCGCACGACGGCGGACGCCCCGCGGACGCAGGTCGCCATGGTGTTCGGGGCCGGGCTGTGGAACGGGGAGCCGTCGCCGTACCTCGCACACCGGCTGGACGCGGCGGCGCAGCTGTACCGGGCGGGGCGGGTCAAGGTCGTCCTGGTCACCGGGGACAACAGCCGCACGGACTACGACGAGCCCGACGCCATGCGTGCCTACCTCACGGAACACGGGGTGCCGGGCGACCGGATCGTCAGGGACTACGCCGGGTTCGACACCTGGGACTCCTGTGTGCGGGCCAGGAAGATCTTCGGCGTGGACCGGGCGGCGCTGATCAGCCAGGGCTTCCACATCCGGCGGGCGGTGGCGCTGTGCGAGGCGGCGGGGGTCGACTCCTACGGGGTCGGGGTGGCCGACAAGCACGACGTGACCTGGTACTACGGCGGGACGCGCGAGGTGTTCGCGGCGGGCAAGGCGGTGCTGGACGCGGTGTTCCACCCGGATCCGACGTTCCTGGGGCCGCGGGAGAACGGGGTCACCAAGGCGCTGGCGGGGGCGCGGGACTGAGCATGGAGATCACGGACCTGACGCCGGCCGAGCGCCGGGTGTGGGACGCCTTCCCGCTCGGCGAGGGGGTCGACTTCCGGGAGAGCGAGGACGAGGACCCCGAGCAGGGCGGCTCATGGGGTCCGGAGCGGACGCTGCGGGCGGAGGTGCTGCGGGAGCTGCTGCTCAGCGGGCCGGTGCGGGAGGGGCGGATCGCCGGGCTGAAGGTGTGGGGTGCGCGGATCACCGGGCGGCTGGACCTCAAGTACGGCACCGTCGGCCATCCGGTCCGGCTGCGCCTCTGCCACTTCGAGGAGGCGCTCGATCTGTACGCGGCGAAGGTCGTCGCACTGGTCCTGAGCGACTCGGTGCTGCCGGGGCTGACGGCCGGGAACCTGCGCGCCGAAGGGGTCGTGCGGATCACCTGCTGCCGGATCACGGGGCCGGTACGGCTTCAGGGCGCGAAGCTGTCCGGGGCGCTCTTCGCGAACGGTGCCCACCTCGGCAGGCCCGGCGAGGTCCCCGAGGAGCCGGTGTTCCAGCTGGGCCACGCCGAGGTGGGCACGGACGTGTGGGCCCCGGAGCTGGTCGCGCACGGCAGGGTCCATGTGAACGGGGCGGTCGTCGGCGGGCAGGTCAATCTCAACGACGCGGAGCTGAACGCCCCCGGCGGATCCGCGTTGCACGCCGAGGTCCTGGCGGTCGGCACCGATCTGCACGCCATGCGGCTGCGGACCCGCGGCCGGGTCAATCTGGCCGGTGCCCGCATTCCACGTCAGCTCAACCTCGCCCACGCCCGGCTCTCCAACCCGGGCGGCCAGGCCCTGCGCGCCAGCAGCGCTGTCATCGGCGAGCTGTGGCTGCGGGACGCCGCGCCCATCGAGGGATCCGTCAATCTGCGCCGCGCTCAACTCGACCTGCTGCATGTGCCCCCCGAGGTGTGGCCCGGGCAGGTCCAGCTCGACGGGCTCAGCTATCGCGTCCTGACCCCGCACCTCCCGGCCGAGCAGCGTCTTCCCCTGCTGGAACGTGAGCCGGACGGTTTTCTTCCCCACCCGTACGAGCAGCTGACCACCGCCTACCGCACGGTCGGCGACGACGCCGCCGCGCGCACCGTGCAGCTGGCCAAGCTCCGCCGCCACCGCCGTACCCTGCCGCCGTACGCCCGGCTGTGGGGGTGGCTCCAGGACACGGCCGTCGGCTACGGCTTCCGCCCGATGCGGGCCGCGGGCTGGCTGCTGCTCCTGCTGTGCACCGGTACGCTCGCCTTCGCCCTGCACCATCCGCCCGCGCTCAAGCCGTCCGAGGCGCCCGCGTTCAACCCGCTCTTCTACACCCTCGACCTGCTGCTGCCGATCATCGACTTCGGCCAGGAGGGGGCGTACGCGCCGCTCGGGTGGTACCAGTGGCTGTCGTATCTGCTGATCGTCACCGGCTGGGTGCTGGCGACGACGATCGCGGCGGGTGTCAGCCGCTCGCTGAGCCGGCAGTAGGGACCTCACGGCGTCACCGGTGCGGCGGGGAGGTCGCCGTGCCGGGCGTGTAACGGGAAGCGGTCGGGGCCGTAACACGCCCGACGCACGCTGGCGGCATGGAAACGATCGCCTCGACGCCCACCCACTGCCCGTACTGCGCCCTGCAGTGCGGGATGAATGTCACGCCCCTGCCGCAGGGTGGCGCCCGGGTGACCGAGCGGACGGATTTCCCGGTGAACCGGGGCGCGCTGTGCGGCAAGGGCCGTACGGCGGCCGAGGTGCTGTCGCCGGGGGTGCGGCTGACCTCGCCGCTGGTGCGGTCCGGGGGCCGGCTGGTCGAGGCGAGCTGGGCGGCGGCGCTGGACCTGATCGCCGAGCGGCTCGGGAGCACGCGGCAGGAGTACGGCGCCGACGCCGTGGGCGTGTTCGGCGGGGGCGGGCTGACGAACGAGAAGGCGTACGCCCTCGGGAAGTTCGCCCGGGTGGTGCTCGGCACCTCGCAGATCGACTACAACGGCCGGTTCTGCATGTCGTCGGCCGCGGCGGCGGGCACAAAGGCGTTCGGCCTGGACCGCGGCCTGCCCTTCCCTCTGGAGGACATACCGAAGACCGGGTGCGTGATCCTCGTCGGCTCGAACCTGGCGGAGACCATGCCGCCGTCGCTGCGCTTCTTCACCGAACTGCGGGAGAACGGCGGCACGTTGATCGTCGTGGACCCGCGCCGGACGAGGACGGCCGAGCAGGCGGACCTCCACCTGGCCCCCCGCCCCGGCACCGATCTCGCCCTGGCCCTCGGCCTGCTGCACCTGGTGGTGGCGGAGGGGCGGACGGACGAGGAGTACATCCGGGACCGGACCACCGGCTGGGAGCAGGCGCGGGCGGTGGCGATGGCGCACTGGCCGGAGCACGTGGAGCGGATCACGGGGGTGTCCGTTCCCCAACTCCGGGAAGCCGTACGGCTGTTCTGCGAGCCGGAGAGCGCGATGGTGCTGACGGCCCGCGGGCCGGAGCAGCAGTCCAAGGGCACGGACACGGTGGGCGCGTGGATCAACCTGTGCCTGGCGACCGGCCGGGCGGGCCGCCCGCTGTCCGGATACGGCTGTCTGACCGGGCAGGGCAACGGGCAGGGCGGCCGCGAACACGGCCAGAAGGCCGACCAGTTGCCCGGCTACCGCAAGCTGGACGACCCGGCGGCGCGGGCGCATGTGGCGGGCGTGTGGGGCGTGGACCCGGACACCCTGCCCGGTCCCGGGCGCAGCGCGTACGAGCTCCTCGACGCCCTCGGCACGGACATCCGGGCGCTGCTGCTGATGGGCTCCAACCCGGTGGTGTCGGCGCCGCGCGCGGCGCACATCGAGGAGCGGGTCGGGTCCCTCGACTTCCTGGCCGTCTGTGACGTCGTCCTGTCGGAGACGGCGGAACTGGCGGACGTGGTCCTGCCGGTGACGCAGTGGGCGGAGGAGACGGGCACGACGACCAGCCTGGAGGGCAGGGTCCTGCTGCGCCGCCGGGCCGTCACCCCGCCGCCCGGGGTCCGCAGCGACCTGTACGTCCTGCACGAGCTGGCGGCCCGGCTGGGGGTGGAGAAGGGCTTCCCGACCGACGCGGAGGAGGTCTTCGACGAACTCCGCCGGGCGAGCGCGGGCGGCCCGGCGGACTACTCCGGGATCACCTACCGGCGCCTGGCGCAGGAGAGCGGGGTGTTCTGGCCGTGCCCCCGGGACACCGACGGGGAGCTCCACCCCGGCACCCCCCGCCTCTTCCAGGACCGCTTCGCCACACCCGACGGCCGGGCCCGGTTCGCGGCCGTGGCACACCGCGCCACGGCGGAGGAACCGGACGCCGAGTACCCGCTGCTGCTGACCACCGGCCGGGTGGTGTCCCAGTACCAGTCGGGGGCGCAGACCCGCAGGGTCGCCGAACTGAACGCGGCCGCGCCCGGCCCCTTCGTGGAGCTGCATCCGCGCCTCGCGGCCCGCATCGGCGCCGCCGAGGGCGATCCGGTGGCCGTGACCTCCCGCCGGGGCCGGGCCACCGCGCCCGCCCGGATCACCTCCGCCATCCGCCCGGACACCGTCTTCATGCCGTTCCACTGGCCGGGCGAGGGCCGCGCCAACACCCTCACCAACCCGGCCCTCGACCCCACCTCCCGGATGCCGGAGTTCAAGTCGTGCGCCGTGCGGGTGGAGGTCGTGGGGCCACCGGAGTAGTGCGGACCGCTCCGCGGGGCAAGATCCCTCCCTGGACGGCGTCCGGTTGACCGAGATCCGCGCGGTCAGCGCCGGGACAGCCAGTCGCCGCCCTGGATGGGGGTGCCGGTGGCGAGCAGCTCGGTGGCGACCCGCGGGGCGGCCAGGTAGACCCATGCCAGGGTGGTGGTGCCGTCGGTGGTGCGGATGACGTCGCGGGCGACGCGCTCGTAGAGGTTGCGCGGGTCGTCCGGCGCGTACTCCTCCAAGTGGTCCAGGGCGGCGAGCAGTTCGGCGTACGACTCCGGGCGGGCCATGATCAGTTCGCCCCGGATCCCGGCGCCGGGGCGCTCCACGGCGTAGGGGTAGCCGGGGCCGTCGTAGAGCGTCGCGCCGGGCAGGCGGGCTGGTTCCTCCGAGGCGGTGCGGCCCCGCAGGAACAGGTCGTGGTTGGCCCCGCCGGGGCGGAGGGTGCCGTAGACGAAGAAGGGCAAGGGGGTGCCGCGTCCCTCGGGCTCCTCGGTGATCACGGGAACGATTCTGTACCCCCTTGGGCTCCTCACACATCTCCATGAAGTAACTGCTGACCATGGCCCTCTCCCTCGCCGCCCACGCCGACGCCGGACCGACCCGGGCCACCGCGATCCAGCACGCGGCGTCGGCGCTGGCCCATGGCGCGAGCCTGGGCCTCACCTCCGCCGAGAACACCAGCGTCCGTGACGTGATCGTGGACAAGGACGGCACCCAGCACGTCCGCTACGACCGCACGTACCACGGACTGCCCGTGCTGGGCGGCGACTTCGTGGTCCACCTGGCCCCGGACGGCGCCTACCGCAGCGCGGACCGAGCCACCCGCAGCGAGATGTCCCTCGCGTCGATCCTCCCGAAGGTCTCGGCGACCAAGGCCGCCGACCTGGCCGTGAACGCCCTGCACGGCACCCCCAAGCTCGCCTGGCGCACCGACGCGGTCGGCCTGGACTCGCTCGGCAACCCGGTCGCCCGGACCGTGGTGACGTCGAAGACCGCCGCGCTGACCTACTCCGGGGAGTCCGGCTTCGGCCACACCGCCCTGCGCTACATGGACAAGCCGTCGAAGGACGGCAACTCGGCGGACTACTGGAGCAGTTCGGTCGGCAACCTCGACGTCCACTACTCCTCCGGCGTCGCCAACCACTTCGCCCATCTGCTGGCGGAGGGCAGCGGCCCGAAGACCATCAACGGCGTCAGCTACGACTCGCCGACGTACAACGGCTCCACGCTCACCGGCATCGGCCGGGACAAGGTCGGCAGGATCTGGTACCGGGCGCTGACGGTCTACATGACCTCCTCGACGAACTACGCGGGGGCCCGCACGGCGACCCTGAACGCCGCCAAGGACCTGTACGGCGCGGGCAGCACGGAGTACAACGCGGTGGCGGCGGCCTGGAGCGCGGTCAACGTGAACTGATCCGCACCCACGGTCTCCCGAGCCGCGCACACGGCTGATCGGGTTGCGCGGCCATTCGTGTCCTTTTCGCACCGATCCCTCCCAGGCCCGCACACCCCATGTGACCTGCTCCGACTTCGCACGGGCCAGGCCGCGTGGGGGTCGGGGCGCCACCCGTTCACCGCAATTTCTGACGAACCCTCAGGAAGTGGAACTCCCGGACTGCGACTTACCTCGGTAACGGACGGACCGAGACGCGAACCCCGGGAGGCACCATGCGACGCACCGCCCGTCTGCTGACCGGTACCGCGCTCGTCGTGGTGGCCGCGGCACCCGCCTGGGCCGGCACCGGCAGCCTGGACGTGTACCCCTCCAGCGTGGCGCCCGGCAGCCAGGTCACGGTGAACACCGCCGCGTGCGGCGACCGGGGCTCGGCGGCCGGGGACGCGAGCGCGGTGGGCTCCGGTGCCTTCACGCTGGCGCCCAGCTCGCACAACGGCGAGGCGATCGGGCAGTTCCAGGTGCCGGAGAGCGCGCAGCCGGGGACGTACGAGATCGTCGCCAGGTGTGCCGAGGGCGGCCGGCAGGTGACCGGCGACCTGGTGGTGGCCCTGAGCGCGGCGCACGAGCAGGTGCAGCCGCGAGGAAGTGTGAAGACGGGGGTCGGCGGCGCACTCGGCGCCGATCCCGTGCAGACCGCGGCGGGTGTGGCGGCGCTGGCCGTCGCCGCCGCGGGCGGTACCTGGCTCCTGCATCGCCGGGCGAGAGGCGACGGGTTCTGACGGACACCCTCCGCTGTCCGTCACTCGGTACCGCCACATCCCGCCCCCTCCGGGTCCGACGCCCCTCGCGGCCCGGAGGGGGAGGGGGCCCATGAGACCGGCTCCGGCCTCCGGGGGCCCGCCCCGGCCTCCAGGGGCCACCCCGGGCCGTCGGGGATCCGCTCCGGGTCCCCGGGGCTCCGTCCCAGGCCCTCGGGGATCCGCCCTGGGTCTCCGGGGATCCGCCCCGGGTCTCCGGGGATCCGTCCCAGGTCTCCGGGGGTTCGCCCCTCGGTGCTCGGGGGTTCGCCCCCGTGTTCGGGGTTCGCCCCTGGCTTATGGGGCCGGCCTCCGTTTCACGGGGTCCGGCCCCCGGAGTTCGGGGTACGGCCCCGGCGTTCGGGGGTTCGCCCCCGGTTTGCGGGGTCCGGCCGCCGGCCCGCGGAGACCGGCCTCGGATTCACGGGGTCCGGCCCCCGGCTTACGGAGGTCCGGCCCCCCGGCTTTACGGGGCACGGCCCCCGGCTTTCCAGGGTCCGGCCCCCGGATCACGGGGCACGGCCCCCGGCGTTACGGGGTGCGGCCCCCCGTCTTCGGGGTCCGCCCCCGGGAGAGGGCTTCGCATGCGCAGCAGGACCAGGCGTGACGGGCGCGCCAGGCTCGGCGACACCGCGATAGCCGTGGTCACCGTCGTGGCCCTCGGCTCCGGGGTGTGGCTGCTCGGCGGCGGCGCCGGGACGCACACGCCGCCCCAGCCCGCCGCGGCCGAGGGACGCCCGGACCAGCGGGACGAGCGGCTCACGGCGCCCGCCCTCGTCCCCTCCACCCCGACCCGCATCCGCATCCCCGCGATCCGCGTGAACGCCCCGCTCATGGGCCTGGCCCTGACCCGCTCCGGCAGCCTGGACGTCCCCCCGGCCCAGAACAAGAACCTGGCCGGCTGGTACGAGGCCGGCACCATACCCGGCGAGACGGGCACCGCGATCGTCGCCGGCCATGTCGACAACGCCGAGGGTCCCGCGGTCTTCTACGACCTGGGCGCGCTGAAACGGGGCGCCCGCATCGAGGTGGACCGCCGGGACGGCTCCGTGGCCGTGTTCACCGTGGACGCAGTGGAGGTGTACGCGGCGCACGACTTCCCCGACGAGAAGGTCTACGGCGCGGCGCCCCGCCCCGAGCTCCGCGTCATCACCTGCGGCGGCGGCTATTCGAAGGCCACCGGCTACCAGGGCAACGTGGTGGTGTTCGCCCATCTGACGGGCAGCCGCGGCTGAGCCCACCCCGGCACACCCCGGCCTCACAGCCCGCCTCCGCCCCCGCACGGACCCCTCACACGCCCTGCACGGTGTCGCTGAGCGCAGCGTTCCTCACGGGAAACAGACGTGATGCGGCCGGGTAACGTCCACGCCGCACGCTCAACGGCATGACCTCGAATACGCGTGTGGTGGTGATCGGCGCCGGCCTCGCGGGCGTACGGCTCGCCCAGCGGCTCGGCGAGCTGGGCACGCCCGCGCTGCTCGTCGGCGAGGAGGAGCACCCGCCGTACAACCGGGTACTCCTCGCCGAGGTGCTGGCCGGGCGGTACGCCCCCGAGGTGATCGGCCTGCCGGCGCCCGAGGGCCTGCTGCGCGCCCAGGTCACCGGCATCGACCGGGGCGCCCGGACCGTCAGTTGCGCCGACGGCTCCTCGATCGCATACGACACGCTGGTGCTCGCCACCGGGTCGAACCCGGTGCTGCCGCCGCTGCGCGGTCTGTTCACCCCGGACCACCAACTCCCGGAGGGCGTCCACGCGTTCCGCACGATGGACGACTGCCTGGGGCTGGCCAAGGCGGTCCGGCCGGGGGTGCGCGCGGTCGTCGTCGGCGGAGGCCTGCTCGGCGTCTCCGCCGCCCGCGCGCTCGCCGTGCGCGGCGCCCAGGTGGTCCTCGCCCAGCAGTCCGAGCGGCTCATGGAACGCCAGCTCGACCCGGACGCCTCCCGGCTGGTGCTGCGGCACCTCACCGGCCTGGGCGTCGAGGTGCACACCGAGTGCCGGGTGCGGGACGTGCGCTCGGTCGCGGGCGCGGTCCGCTCGGTGGAGATGGCCGACGGCTACGCCCTCGACGCCGATCTCGTCGTCCTCGCCTGCGGGGTACGGCCACGCACCGGACTCGCCGAACAGGCCGGTCTCGCCGTGCACAAGGGCATCCTCGTCGACGACGAACTGCGCACCTCCGACCCGCACATCCACGCCGTCGGCGACTGCGTCCAGCACGACGGCAGGGTCTACGGCCTGGCCTCCCCCGCGCTCGAACAGGCCGACGCGCTCGCCGAACTGCTCGCGGGCGACCCCGCGGCCCGGTACACCGGCACCCGCTCCCTGACCCGGCTGACCCTCAACGGCCCGGGTTCCCCCTTCGACCTGGCCGCGTTCGGCGAGACCGAGGCGCGCCCCGGCGACGACGTGGTACGGCTCGCCGACGCCACCCGCGGCACCTACCGCAAGGTCGTCGTCCGTGACGACCGCCTGGTCGGCGGGGTCCTCGTCGGCGAACTCGGCACCGTCGGCGCGCTCGCCCGCGCCTGGGAGGGAGCAGAGCCGCTGCCCTCCGACGGCGGGCCCCTGCTCCACCTGCTCACCAATGATGGAGGCTCCTGATGACCACCGCCCTGGGGGCCACCCCCACGATCGTGCTCGTCGGCCACGGCATGGTCGGCCAGCGCTTCCTCGAAGCGCTCGCCGAGCGCGGCCTGACCGCCACGCACCGCGTGGTCGTGCTGTGCGAGGAGCCGCGTCCCGCCTACGACCGCGTCGCCCTCACCTCGTACTTCTCGGGCAGGACCCCCGAGGACCTCTCCATGACGGACATGGAGTTCATCGACACGCACGGCATCGAGCTGTACGTCGGCGACCCGGCGGAGACGATCGACCGCGAGGCGAGGAAGGTCACCGCCAGGTCCGGCCGGGTCTTCGCGTACGACACCCTCGTCCTCGCCACCGGCTCCTACCCCTTCGTGCCGCCGGTCCCGAACAAGGACGCCGAGGGCTGCTTCGTCTACCGGACCATCGAGGACCTCCTCGCCATCGAGGAGTACGCCAAGACCAGGGCGACGACCGGCGCCGTGGTCGGCGGCGGTCTGCTCGGCCTGGAGGCGGCCGGTGCGCTGAAGGGGCTCGGACTGACCGCGCACATCGTGGAGTTCGCGCCGCGCCTGATGCCGGTGCAGGTGGACGAGGGCGGTGGCGCGGCGCTGCTGCGGACCATCGAGGGCATGGGCCTGAGCGTGCACACGGGCGTGGGCACGCAGGAGATCGTCACGGACGCCTCCGGCGCGGTCACCGGCATGAAGCTGTCCGACGGCTCCGAACTGGCCACCGACATGGTGGTGTTCAGCGCCGGCGTCCGCCCCCGCGACCAGCTGGCCCGGGACTGCGGCCTCGCGGTCGGCGAGCGCGGCGGCATCACCGTGGACGAGCAGTGCCGTACGGTCACCGACCCGCATGTGTTCGCGATCGGCGAGTGCGCGCTGGCGGCGGACGGCCGGGTGTACGGCCTGGTCGCGCCCGGCTACGAGCAGGCGGAGACGGCCGCCGCCACCATCGCCTCCGACGAGGCGTCCTTCACCGGCGCCGACCTGTCCACCAAGCTGAAGCTGCTCGGCGTCGACGTGGCGTCCTTCGGTGACGCGCACGGCACCACCGAGGACTGCCTGGACGTCGTCTACTCCGACTCCCGCACCGGCCTGTACAAGAAGCTCGTCATCGGCCCGGACGGCACGCTGCTCGGCGGCATCCTGGTCGGCGACGCGGAGGCGTACGGCACCCTGCGCGCCCTGACCGGTTCGGTGCCGCCCATCTCCCCCGAGTCGCTCGTCCTGCCCGCCGGAGCCGACTCGGGGGCCCAGCTCGGTCCGTCCGCCCTGCCGGACGAGGCGATCATCTGCTCCTGCCACAACGTCAGCAAGGGCACGATCCGCGGCGCGGTGACGGAGCACACGTGCACCACCGTGCCCGAGGTGAAGAAGTGCACCAAGGCCGGCACCGGCTGCGGCTCCTGCGTCAAGGTGCTCGGCCAGCTCGTCAACGCCGAGCTGGAGGCGTCCGGCGTCGAGGTCGACAAGGGCCTGTGCGGCTGCTTCTCCCAGACCCGCGAGGAGCTGTACGAGATCGTCCTCGCCCTGCGCATCACGTCGTACCAGGACCTGCTGGACCGGTACGGCCGCGAGGGCGCCCAGGGCGGCGACGGCTGCGAGGTGTGCAAGCCGGCCGTCGGCTCGATCATCGCCTCGCTCGCCCCGGCGATCGGCGCGAGCGGCTATGTCCTGGACGGCGAGCAGGCGGCCCTGCAGGACACCAACGACCACTTCCTGGCCAACCTGCAGAAGAACGGCTCGTACTCGGTCGTGCCGCGCATCCCCGGCGGCGAGATCACCCCCGAGGGTCTCATCACGATCGGTGAGATCGCCCGCGACTTCGGCCTCTACACGAAGATCACCGGCGGCCAGCGGATCGACATGTTCGGCGCGCGCGTGGAGCAACTCCCGCTGATCTGGGCCCGGTTGGTGGACGCGGGCTTCGAGTCCGGGCACGCCTACGGCAAGTCGCTGCGCACGGTGAAGTCCTGCGTGGGCTCCACCTGGTGCCGCTACGGCGTCCAGGACTCGGTCAGGATGGCGATCGACCTGGAGCTGCGCTACCGCGGACTGCGCTCCCCGCACAAGCTGAAGTCGGCGGTCTCCGGCTGCCAGCGCGAGTGCGCCGAGGCCCAGTCGAAGGACTTCGGGGTGATCGCCACCGCCAACGGCTGGAACCTGTACGTCGGCGGCAACGGCGGCGCCACCCCGCGCCACGCGGACCTGCTGGCCCAGGACCTGTCCGACGCCGAACTGGTCCGCCTCATCGACCGGTTCCTGATGTTCTACATCCGCACCGCCGACCGCCTGGAGCGCACGAGCGTGTGGCTGGAGCGGATCCCGGGCGGCCTGGACCACGTACGGGACGTGGTGGTGCACGACTCGCTCGGCATCTGCGACGAGCTGGAGCAGCTCATGCGGGCCCACATCGCGCATTACCGCGACGAGTGGGCGGAGACCATCAACGACCCCGAGAAGCTCGCCCGGTTCGTGTCCTTCGTGAACGCCCCGGACACCCCGGACCCGGTCGTCGCGTTCGTCCCCGAGCGCGACCAGATCAAGCCCGACCTGCCGCTGCTGTCCATCGGCCTGCGGCCCGCCGACGACGTCCTGGAAGGAAGCGCCCGATGACCCTGGCTGTCGAGACCACCGACCTGAAGGTCCAGCTCCGGCTCGCCGACGACGACTGGTTCACGGCCTGCGACCTGAGCGCGCTCACCCCGGGCCGCGGGGTGGCCGCCCTGCTGCCGGACGGCCGCCAGGTGGCCCTGTTCCGGGACCGCGCCGACCGCCTGTACGCCGTCGACAACCGGGACCCCTTCACCGGCGCGGCCGTCCTCTCCCGCGGCCTGACCGGCACCCACG
This sequence comes from Streptomyces sp. NPDC001393, assembly GCF_053597455.1. NCBI lineage: Bacteria > Bacillati > Actinomycetota > Actinomycetes > Kitasatosporales > Streptomycetaceae > Streptomyces > Streptomyces sp. NPDC001393. Next base: position 208,043 of record NZ_JBSFIH010000001.1, on the reverse strand, counting down.
CCGGCCGCCCGTTCGTCGCCTCGCCCCTGCTGAAGCAGCGCTTCGACCTGGTCAGCGGCCAGTGCCTGGACGACGAGGAGGTGCGGGTGGCCGCGTACGAGGTGCGCGCGGCGTAGTTCCGACTGTGTCTGAGGGCGCTGGAGCGCGACCAAGCCCGCCGTGGCCGAAGGGAGGTCAGTCGATCCCCGACCGCTCCACCCCCGCCACGATCCACCGCTGGAAGAACAGGAACACGACGAGCAGCGGCAGGATCGACACGGCGGCGGCGACGAACAGCTCGTGCAGCCGCACGACCTGGGACGTGGTGAACGACGACAGGGCCACCTGCACCGTCCAGGCGTTCTGGTCCTGTCCGATCACCAGCGGCCACAGGAAGGAGTTCCACGCGCCGAGGAACACGATCGTCCCGACCGCCGCGAACACCGGCCGCGCGTTCGGCACCACCACCAGCCAGTACGTCCGCCAGTAGCCGAGCCCGTCGACCTGTGCAGCATCCTCCAACTCCCGCGGGAAACCGAGGAAGTACTGCCGGAACACGAAACAGGCGAAGGCGGAGAACAGCGTCGGGACGATCAGCCCCCGGTAGGTGGAGATCCAGCCCAGCGACGACACCAGCACGAAGCTGGGCACGAAGGTGACGGCGGCCGGGACCATGAGCGTGCCGAGGATGCCGTAGAAGACCTTGTTCGCGTGCCGGTAGGGGATGCGGGCGAGGCCGTAGCCCGCGAGGGACGCCAGGAGCAGGGTGCCCAGCGTGGTCGCGACGGCGATCAGCGCGGAGTTCAGCAGCGAGCGGGCGAACGGGACGGAGGGATCGTCGAACAGTTCCCGGACGTTTCCCCACCTCACCTCGCCCGGAAAGAACGTCCATCCGGGCGAGGTGATGTCCTGCTCGCTCGACAGCCCGTTGCGCACCAGCAGATAGAAGGGGATCAGAAAGACCAGCGCGAGCGCGATCAGCAGCACCAGCCGGAGCGCCCGCCCGGCCCGTACCAGGGCGTCATCCATCGGCGTCCGTCCTTCCCAGCCGCAGCCACCGTGCCTGCCCCACCGTGACGACCGCGATGATCAGCGCGAGGATCACCGCGCCCGCACTGCCGAGCCCGAGGTTCTGCCCCTGACCGAGAGCGGTGTAGTAGAGGTAGACCAGCGGCGGCCGGGCGTACGGGGGATAACCCCGGGCGTCCGAGAGCAGGTTGTAGAACTCGTCGAAGGCCTGGAAGGCGTTGATGACGAGCAGCAGCACCACCGCGACCGAGGTGGCCCGCAGCTGGGGCAGGGTGATGTGCCGCAGCACCGTCCAGCCCGGCCGGGCCCCGTCCACGGCGGCCGCCTCGTACAGCACCGGGTCGATCCGCTGCAGCCCGGCCAGGAACAGGATCATGTAGAAACCGGCCTGCAGCCACAGCCGTACGGTCACGATGACCAGCCAGTACCAGGGCGGATCAGTGCCGGCCAGCCAGGCGACGGGATCCTGGCCGAGCCATCCGAGGACGGTGTTGGCGAGCCCGAACCGCACCCCGTTGAAGATCGACATCTTCCACACCAGCGCGGCGACGACGTAACTGCACGCGGCCGGAAGGAAGAAGACCGACCGGAAGAAGGCCCGGGCGCGTTCGAGGCGGTTCACCATCAGCGCGAGCGAAAGGGAGAGGACATAGGTGACCGGCACGATGAAGGCGGTGAAGAGGAGAAAGGTCCGCAGGCTGCCGACGAACGCGTCGTCCCCCAGCATCGCCGTGTAGTTGTCCAGCCCGACGAAGTGCGTGGGCGTGACGGTGTTGTGCGCGTCGAAGAAGCTCAGGCCCACGCTCCACAGCAGCGGAACATAGGTGAACAGTGCGAGCCCGAACGCGAACGGCCCCACGAACACCCAGAACCAGAGGGTCCTGCGGCGCCTCACGAGACCTTCTTCACCCGGGCGAGTTCCGCACTCACCTTCCGTACGACGGCCCGCAGTTCGCCCTCCGGACTCGCCCCGCTCGTGATGATCCGGCTGAGCGCGTCCTGGTAGGCGGTCTGGGCGGCCGGCGTCCACAGCAGGGGCTGGGCGTAGCCGTGGTCGGTGGTGAAGCGCACGGCGTCGGCGGCGGCGCCGGACCGCAGCGCGGTGGCCTTCCTGGCGAGGGAGATCCGGGCCGGGATGTGAAACCCGTACGACAGCGCGAAGTCCTCCTGGTAGTCGGTGCGTTGGACCCACAGCCAGCGCACGAACTCCTTCGCCGCCTCCTTGTGCCTGCTGCGCGCGCTCACGGCGGCGCCGTACGCCCCGACGGGCACGGAGGGCTTCCCCTGACCGCCGTCCTTCGGGAACGGCAGGACACCGAAGTCGTCCCCCAGCTCCTTCTTGATCTGCGGCAGCGCCCAGAGCCCGGACCACTGCATCGCGGTCAGCCCCTGGATGAAGGCGGACGGGTCGGACCAGTCGGCGGGCGCGCCGAGGAGGAGGGACTTGTCGGCGTAGAGCCGGTGCAGCTTGCCGAGGGTGCGGGCGGCGGCGGGATCGTCGAAGCCGACCTTGCCGTCCGCGGTGACGAGCTGCAGCCCGGCGGCGTACAGGGGCGTGCCGCCGAGCACACCGGCTCCCCCGTCGTTCCCCAGGAACAGGCCCTTGACCTTGCTGCTGGTGAGCTTCTTCGCCGCGTCCACGAGGGCGTCCAGTGTGTCCGGCGGCTGGACCCCGGCGTCCCGCAGCAGGCTCTTGCGGTAGTAGAGCATCTGCATGTCGATGACCTGCGGGATGCCCCAGACCCGGCCGTCGTACGTCTTGGGCGCGAGCACGGCCGGGTTGAAGTCGCCCCGGACGCCCTGGAGCACATCGGTGAGATCGACGACCTGCCCGCCCTGGATCTGGTCCAGCGTCGGCCCGTTGACCTCGAAGACGTCCGGCCCGGAGTCGGTGAGCAGGGCGGCGGCGGTCTGCTGGTCGTAGTTCCCCGGCCGCCACTGCACCCTGACGCGCGCCTTGCGGTAGGCGCCCGCATAGCGCTCGACGGCCTGCTCGGTACCGGCCTCACCGTACTGGTGGTACCACTGCGACAGCTCCGTCCCCTTGCCGTCCCCGCCCCCGCGCCCGGTGTTGGACCCGCAGCCGGCGACTGATCCGGCCCCTGCCGCCGCCACCCCGGCTCCCGCGACCAGCAGTGCCCTACGGCTCATCGTCATCGTCGGCGCCCCCTGACGTCGGTCGTCGTCCTCGTCATCGATGCACGGCCCAACGATCAACCATGCGCGATGATTACGAAAGGGGCGTTGCGGCCGTGTGTCAGGTGCCCCGGAGGCATGGGTACAAGGGACGGGCACAACTTTTCCGGCCCGGGGTGCATCCAACACAGTGACCTTCATCCACCCTTTCGCCCGATGGAGGCGGATGTGTCATGTTTCAGTATCCGAATCCTCTGAGATTCCTCCGGACACTCCCCAGGCGCGGCCCGGCGGCCGTACTGACAGCCGCTCTCCTGCGCCTCACGGCCGCGGGAGCCGCGTGGAGCGCGACCCCGGCGGCAGAACGGACCTCGACCGCCGCCCGGACCTGCGGCGTGGGCGACCTGTACCTCTCGATGGGCCGCAAGGAAGGCGCGGCGGGGTCGCTGTACTGGTCGATCCGGTTCACCAACACGAGCACGACCAGCTGTGCCCTGCGCGGCTACCCGGGCGTCAGCGTCCTGGACACCGCGCACCACCAGACAGGCCCGGCCGCCACCCGCAGCGGCCGGTCCTACGACACGGTCACCCTCGCCCCCGCCCATACGGCGTCGGCGGTCGTCCGCACCACCAACGGCCCGGTCGGCGGCCCCTGCCTCCGTACCGGCACCTACCTGCGGATTTACCCCCCGGCCTCCCGCACCGCGACCCTGGTCCCGGCGCCGTGGACGATCTGCTCCGGCATCTTCCAGGTCGGCCCGGTGAACGTGCAGGGCGCTTTCTGAGCGGGGGACAGAAGAGCCGAAGGGGCGGCACCCACCACCGGGTACCGCCCCGAGCGACTCCCACGCCTCTCAGTCCCGCCGGATCAGCACCGCGTCGATACGGCGACCGACCAGGGGGAGCGAGCCGAGGGCGGCTACGGCCACGGCAGCCGGCGAGCAGGTGGGGCTCAGCAGCATCGGCTCGGTGCACCACCTGACGCAGCTGGAGAAGGAGGGCGTCATCGTCCGCGAACGGTGGCAGCCGCGCAGCATCCGTCTCACGCGGTGACGCGTTTCAGCGCTGCCGTGCCGCACCCTCTGGCCACACGACGTCCACCGGGAGACCGGCTTCGCGGGCCTCGATGACGGTGTCGGCCGTGCCGCCGCCCTGGGGGGATGGCGGCTCGCCGTTCCAGACGGCGACGAGCCGGTCCGCACGGCGGAGGACCGTGCGGTTGGCATCCTCGTATGCGGAGCGGTTCGCGGTCTCGTGGTCCAGGACCAGGACCTCGGCGGCGGCCGCCATGAGCCGGTCGAACGTCTCCGCGTGGTCAGGCCTGACCTTCGCCTGCCGGTAGTCCTTCGAGGGGATGACCACGACCAGGCGGCCGCCGAGTTCGAGCACCGCCTCGGCGAACAGCGAGTCCGAGCCCTTGGCGATGCACGACACGCCGGTCAGGTCTCCGCCCGCAGCATACGGCTTGAGCGTCTCCACAAGGGCGTCACGTACGAGAGGCACGCTGGAGTCGGTCAGGTCCATGTGCCCGGTGACGGCGATCCTGGTCACGGTTCTCCCTCAGTTTGACAGCAGGTCGCGGATCATTGTGCGGGCTTCCGTGACGCGCTGCGAAGCCGCCCGGCCGACGGTGTACGGGTACAGCTGGCCGAGCTGGGTGCGGACGCGGGCGGACTGGGTGCGAGCGGCGGCTTCAACGGCGCGCCGCGTGTGGTCGACGGCTCCAGCCACGTCGCCCATGAGGAAGTGGCACTCTGCCAGGCCGATCGTGTCAAGGGCGTGACTGCGGCCTGCTTCGGGGCCGCGCTGATTCACAGCCTGACGGATGGAGTCTGCGGCTGGCTCGGCGTGCTCCTGGGGGTGCTGCCGGGCCATGTCGAGAAGTCGGCCGCCGGTGACGCCCGCCAGCTCGGCTTCGTCGAAGTAGGCGATCCAATACGGCTCTTCTTCGGTTCCGGCGTCGGCGAGAGCCTCGGCTGCTTCGTCGGTGGCGCGCCTGAAGGCAGACGGGCGTCCCATCGCGGCGTACGCCCAAGCCTCCCGCGTGTGCAGCATCGCGCGCAGACGCGCACCGGCCTGCCTGCCCGCACCCTTCTGCGCCAGGTGCATGAGTTCCAGGGCGTCATGCGGCCGGTCCCGGTACAACATCTGCCGGGCCATGCCCGCGAGCACGTTGGCACCGAAGACGGCGTCGCCGCCGGCGTGGGCCGCACGCAGCGCGAGCAGGTAGTAGGACTGGGCCTGCCGCTGGAGGCCCGAGTCCCACGCGATCGTCGCGGCCGTGCCTCCGAGGTAAGCCATCACCCGGAACAGGCCTCGTTCGACGTCCGGCGCCTGGTGCTCTTCGAGGTGGCTCGCGACCTCGTTCAACTGGCCGACGACGGCCTTGCGGCGCAGGCCTCCGCCGAACCGGTGGTCCCAGGCTCGGAAGGCGCGCGCCGTCGCTTCCAGCTCCTGTACTTCCCGCATGCCGATGCGGCCCCTGCGGTGGCCGTTCTCGAATGCCGGTGCAGGCTGGAGCCAGCCCTCGAGGGAGTCGAGGAGGGCGGCGCCGGACAGGGCGGCGCCGGCGAGGGCGCGGGTGACTGCGCGGCGGTCCATCACGAGATCGCTCCTGGTCAGGTCTGCGGCCAGGTGCACGGTCGCAGTGGAGCGCCAGGGCGCGTCATCTGATAACCGTGCGGCTGGAGGCTGTTGAGGCCGCGAGTCTGCAGCCTCGGGTTGTCTCTCCCAGGGGCGTTCGGCAAGTCCCACCATCCGGCCCGGGATTCGCAGCCCGTCGGCGATGCGGCAGATCACTTCGAAGCTGGTGACCTGCTGCTGACCGCTGATGATCGTCGAGACCTTGCCGGGGGTGAGTTGGCAGGCGGACGCGATGCGGTTCTGCGACAGGCCGCCCCACTTCTTGATGAGGGTGAAGGCTGCGGCGAAGTCGTGCTCTGCCAGGGCTCGCTTCAGGTCGTCTCTGTCGAGGACTTCGGGTGCGAGCGGGCCGGGGGTGGCGGCGTCCATGGGGCCAACTTCCGGAGTGATCGTATGCGCATCGTCGCGCCGTACCGAATCAGCAACGAGTGTATTACCGCCTCGGTAACCCCTGCCGGTCATCCCGTGACTTAACGCTGGGGAGGACGCTCGATGCACGGACCCCGGCGACCGCGCGAACGGTCCCGGGGCATGGCCAACGCTGCGTGGAGCGTCAACATGATGAACGGTACAGCCTCACCCGACACCTCCCCCAAGGGTGGCATGACGATGCGGGTCTACACCGTGGACCGCTACGGCACGATCACCCGGGACCGCGGAACGGTCACCGTGGCGTTCGGCAACGAGCCGCTGCCCGTGGGCATGGACACCGCGTTCCCGCCGTGCGAGTGCCCGCGCTGCCAGGCTGGGCAGGCGGTGAGCCGGTGAGCACCGCTGTGAAGCAGGACAACGACATGGGCATGGTCGACATCGCGACGATGCGCGAGACCGCGGCCCTACTGCTCGGGCCGGACGACGGACCCGACACACTCCCGCCCGTCCCCACTGAGCTGGACACCCTCACCACGATGCTGCGCGGCCACCTGGCGCAACTCATCCCCGAGGTCGAAGCGAAGGCCAGGCGGCTGCCCAAGAACAGCGTCCGCCGGTACTGCGCGGTTGCCTGCGTTGACGAGGCGAACAGGAAGCTGCGGGTCGGCGACGGATGCACGCCGGCCGTCCGCGTGGCCGTGGCGCGCAAGCTCGCCCGCTCCCTCAACGCTCTGTGCCGTCACTACGAGCTGCTGGACTGCCAGGCTCCGACGGGCGAGCAGCCGTGAAGACGATCACCGGGCTGCTCGTGTACGTGGCGGCAGTGTCCGCCCCGGTCCTCGCCCTGGTGCTCGCGAGGAAGCCGCGCTGACGCCACCCCCATGGCGGCCGCTCCGGGTCAGGGCCGCACCCCATGACGCCCGTCCCGTCGGTGTCCCGCAAGACGCCGACGGGGCGGGTCTGCAAGACACCGCCCCAGGCCCCCAACCCTGGACAGGTCGAGCCTGGGGCGGGCCAGCAACACCGCCAGAGCGCGGAGAAACGGTCTCCGCGCGCACGGATGCACCAGAAGGAGTGTTCCATGAGCGGCATCTACGGCCTCCCGATCGAGGCAGCGAGCTTCCAGAAGTTCTGCGGCGGCAACCTCCAGGGCGAGCACGAGTCCTGCGTCGAGGTCGGTCAGATCCCCGGCACCACCGAGGCGTACGTCCTGCGTGACAGCAAGCCGGAGGGCGCGGGGAAGGAGCTGCGGTTCACTCAGGGCGAGCTCGACACGTTCGTCGTCGGCTACGCCGCCCAGCGGGGTCTGAAGCTCTAATCTGGCCCCCCTTCCACAGCACCCACACGCGGGCCGCTCCGCACGCGGGGCGGCCCGCACTCCCTAGAAGGGCACAAATGAGCTGGTCAGGGCACTATCACGGGTACGGTCCCTGGATCGGGACACCGGAGAGCTACCACAAGGAAGGCAACCGGCGCCCACCGCATCCTGACCCTCCCGCCCCGCTGGCGACTGACGACAAGTTGGCCGAGCGAGCGCTCGCCCGGTACCGAGAGGTCGCCGCCGAGTTCCCGACGTCGAACCTGCCGCCCATGATGACGGGGCACTGGCTCCTGAAGCGCAACCAGGCTTCCGTCGACCGCACATGGACCGACCCGGCGGTGGCGCTGGAGTGGATGACGAAGCACTACCTCGCCAACCCTCCGTTCGAGCGCGAGGACGGGAGGCAGGCGTACGCCGGCCTGGGCACGAAGCGCGATTACGCCACCGATGTCCTGCCAGTCGGCGTCGATGTGACGTGGGCCTACTACAACCGCTCCGGGAACATCGTCTCGACCAGTGTCGTGTGCTGCCCGAACCGCCATCACCCCGAGTTGGCGTGCCCGCTGCCGCCCTCCTGAACCGAAGGACAAGCCATGTCGCTGAGCCTCTTACTGCCCGAGAACGGCGTGACGGAACTGCTGACCGAGTGGCCCGATGAGCCGCGTGTCTTCGAGCGCGGCAGGACGGCCCTCGACGAGACGGTCACCGCCGCCTACCTCCACGACTACGTCGACACAGGCTGTGTGCCGGTGAGCGAGATCGCCGTCGTCAAGGCGCCCGGACCATCCCTGAACCAGAACGCCTACATGGCAGGCGGCCGCACGGATCCGGCGAAGCTCCGCAAGCTGTATGAGAAGGGGTTCACGCTCCGCCTGGGCAACCTCCAGCGGGTCATCCCGTTCATGGCGCGCGTCTCACGGAACATCCAGCGGGAGACCGGCTACAGCAACTACATCCACGCTTTCCTGACCCCTCCCGGCAACCAGGGGCTGCGGCACCATTGGGACCAGCAGATGGCCGTCATCGTGCAGACGGCGGGCATCAAGCGCTGGCAACTGTGGCGGCCCGCGGTCGGGGCCCCCATGCGCGACTACAACGAGTCCTGGCGGGTCTGGCGGGACAACTACATCCCCGACTGGGAAGCCGCCGGCCCGGACCTGGAGGTTGACCTGCATGCCGGGCAATCGCTTCTCCTGCCCCGGGGCTGGGTCCACAACCCGCACGCGGCCGGGGCCGCCGAACACAGCGTCCACCTGACGTTCGCCATCCGCGAGCGCACCCCTGTGTGGCTCGCCGAGAAGCTCGTCGAGGGCATCATCGCCGACCCGCGCTTCCGCCGGATCATCCTTCCCGGTGACATCCACGGGCCGACGCTCACCGAACGGGTGCAGGAAGCCCGCCAGGAACTGGTGAGTTATCTCGAAGGCCTCGACCTCGGCGGCCTTGCCCCGTCCCTGCGACAGGCAGCTGTGAAGGAGTTGGAGTACACCACCTGACCCCGCCCCCGCCAACCGGCCCCGCTCGTCTGCTTCCCTCGTGGCGGATGGGCGGGCCTTGCCATGTCGGTCGACGAGGACGGAGAGGGGCGGCACCACACCAGTACTGCCCCAACTCCGCTGTCCCCTCAGTCCCGCCGAATCAACTCCGGATCGATCCGCCGCCCGACGAGCGGCAGCGAGCCGAGGGCGGCTACGGCTACCGCCCCGACCGCACAGGCGAGCAGCAACGGCACGCCCTTCCCGTCCCAGAAGATCGCACCGCCACCAGTGACGAGGTAGCTCGACTCGGCGGCCTTGCCGGTGACGACGGCCAATACGAGCCCTACGGCCAACGGCACCACGACCTGCGCAACCTGCGCGGCCCGCAGGGTGCGGGGCCGCGCACCGAGCAAGGCCAAAGCCGTGACCTGCGGCTTCCGCTCCATGGCGCGGTCCGTGGCCGCGACCAGGTAGGCGGCCACACCGATGATCAGGCCGAGCACCATGCCGATGGCCAGCAGGGTTTTGACGACGGCGATCTGCTGGAGGGCGGTGACGTTGATACCGTAGGGGTCCACGGCGATCGTGGGATCGACGCCGCCGATTCCGTCCAGTACGTTTCGGACGGTTGCGGGGTCCGAGTCACTGACCAGGACCAGGGTCGCGCCGTCAGGACGATAACCGGCGGGGACGAAGGACGGCGGCAGGAGGAGGTCCGCGTCCATCGCCTGGATGTCGTCCCAGTCGCGGTACCGGAGGACGTCCTGCGGGACTTTCAGTGGCTGGAGGCGGCGGTGTCCGTCCTTCCAGAAGTGGAAGCGGAAGGTCTCTCCCGGTTTGACGTCGTCATGAGGAGATCCGTTGGCCACGTCCAACAGCCGGACGGGACGGCCATCGACGCAGCCGTCGACCTTCGACACCGACTCTCGCAACTGGCTGCATGTGGCGATCACCGCGTCGAGAACGGGTTGGTACGAGTCGACGCGGGGCTCCGTCCATGAGCTCAATCGGATGGCATGCCCCCGAACGCCCCTGATGCTTTCCAAAGCGTGCTGCTGCTCGGCCGTCACACCGTCGAGTTCGATGCTGTAGATCTGCGCGGGCGAGTTGTGCCTGGAAACCTGGTCGAGTTCGATGAGGACGCCCTGGACGAGCGAGGCCGCGTACACCAAGAGGATCAGCCCGGTCGCCACGCGGAGGGCACCACCGGGTTCCGCCTCGTTGCGGCGCATGGCGAGGCCCAGGGACAGCGAGCCGCTCGAGTGGGCCACCCTACGGGCAAGGACCTGTGAGAGAAACGGAAGCGTCAGTACGAGACCGGCACCAACCAGTACGACGGCTGATGGCATGAGGACGGCGGACACTGAGGTGTCCCGCGGCGCGTGGCCCGTCGCACCCGCCACGCAGTACCCGACGACGACACCCAGCCCAGGAACGAGTGGGAGCAAGCCCCACTTGGTGAGCGGTTTCTGCACGGCACTGCGTCGCACGGCCAGCGGGTTCGCCGCCGCCTTCCGGGCACTCGCCCGCCCCACGAACCATGCGAGGGCAGGACAGCCGAGCAGACAGACGAGGATGGTCGAGAGACTGAGGGCACCATCACTCGGATACCACTTGAAGCCAGGGAGGCCCGCACGGCTGATCATTTGGTTGGTCAACTCGTAGATTCCGAGGCCGACCACGGCACCGAGCAGTACGGCAGCCACCGTCTCGGCCGCATTGACCCGCTGAACAGCCTTCGCGCTCAAGCCGAGAAGGCGCAGTGCGGCCAACCGCCGTGCTCGAACGGCTGCGGAGAGCCTGGCGCACACCGAGAGGAAGACCGCCAGTGGCAGCAGTACGACACCGGCCAGCGTGAACCGCACGATGCCGAGGGTCGACTTCTCCACCGTGGGGCTCGGCGGATCGGGCTCGCCGAAGAGCGTCACGACGTCGGCAACCCTCAGCTTGTGCGGGGAGACGCCGATGTACGCGTACAACTCATCGGGATGTGCGAGGCCTTGGGCACCGATAAGCCCGCGTTCCCGCCCTGGGAGGAGTTGGGCGAGCCCTGGATCCCCATGAAGCACCTCGTGCAACCGCGGAGACAGGACGATCTCACCCGGACGCGGAAGTGCCACCAACCCCGGTGGCGGCTCGATGTGTTTGGTACCGGACGCGATGAAGACGCGGGTCATGGGCCGGGAGCCGAGCGGGTCCGTCCTGGTCAGTTCCCGTGGGGCCCCCTGCCAACCGATGCAGTGTGCCTGTGAGTCCCTGGCGCAGGTCGGCTGGCGTGCGGCCATGCGAGCGTCCTGGGCTGCCAGGATCCCCGGAATGGTCAGGACTACGGCGAGGCAGCTCACGCCGATTGCGCTGCCCAAGGCCATGAGGAGGAACCTCACCCGGTTCCCTCGGCCACTGCCCAGGAGCAGGCGCAGCCCGAGAATCAGTTCTCTCACGTCGTCTCCCGGCCTTGGGAGGCGAGAGCGCCGTCGCACATCGTGTAGCGAGTATCTGCTCGAGCTGCCACCTGCTGGTCGTGCGTGACGAGTACGACGGCCGTCCCCTGGGATCGCGCGAGCGCGAGGAACTCCTCCAGTACGGCCGCGGCGTTGGCACTGTCGAGGGAACCAGTGGGCTCGTCGGCGAACACAACGGCCGGCTGGTGGACCAGCGCCCGGGCGACGGCGACGCGCTGGTTCTGCCCTCCGGACACCTGCGAGGGCCGACGGCGCCGCAGATCCGCGAGGCCGAGCCGACCGAGCACCTCGCCCGCGGCGGCGAGGGCGGGGGCCTTGCGTTGTCCGGCCAGGCGAAGAGGTAGGGCTGTGTTCTCCTCGATGGTCAGCTCCGGGAGCAGTTCGCCGTACTGGAAGACGAACCCGAAGCGCTCGCGGCGGAGGGTGCTGAGTTCCTCGTCGGGCAGCTCAGTGAGGACGCGCCCCTCGAATCGGACCTCACCGCGGGCGACGGGCAGCACTCCGGCCAGGCAGTACAGCAACGACGACTTGCCCGAGCCGCTCTGCCCGGTGATCGCCGCGACCTCGCCGCGACGAAGGGAGATCTTCGCGTTCCGGACCGCGGGGGTGTCACCGTAGAAGAGGTCGACGTCCGCCGCGGACAGGACTTCTGACGTATTGATGGCGTTCCCCTAGGGAGGGTGCGAGCCCGGATGCGGGGATCCGGGCTCTGGATGCTCGGACTAGTCCTGGTGGTTGACGAAGTGCTGCCCGGGAGAGCAGTTGTCCGGACGGAGGCTTCCCCGGTCGCGGCAGGCACGCAGGTAGGCGTTCTTGGTGTATTGCTGAGCACCGTCCCAATTGGAGTGATGCATCCACACCGACCGCTTCTGCTTGCCGTCGTACCGGACCCAGTCGTGGCCCTCGACGCGGACCTGCATGTAGACGTTGTGGCCGTCATCGCCATTCGCGTCGCGGAGCTTGCCGGACCACTCGAAGGCGCCATGGTTCACTCCCGCGGGATTGAACTTGTACTGGCCCTCCGCGAATTCGACGCCTCCCGACCTGAGCACAGGAATCGCCGCGGACCACGCCGCAGCCGCCGTCCCCCCAGCCGTAAGGATCAGACCGGCCGCCGCCAAGCCCGTCAACGCCTTCTTCATCTTGGTACCTCCGTCATCGCCGGTGGCTCCGACAGCCACCGCGCGATCACGGACTGTAACGCTATGAAAACGCAAAGAAACGATCTACCCTCCCCATCACCACCACATCAGGTGATCGACAACCAGACAGCGGCCGAAAGCCGCCGCTCCTCGTACCAGAAACGCCGGAGAGGCGGCACCCCCGCACAGGGTGCCGCCTCTCCTCTTCGTGCGCCGGAGCCGTCGCCGATCGGTGAGGGTCGGGGACCAGCGGCGGCTCCGGGGTTCAACCGGCCCGGACGGGCCTAGCGGTGGTCGCTGCCCGCCGACTGCGTCGCCGCGCGGCCTGCCTCCAGGCGGGCCACCGGGATGCGGAAGGGGGAGCAGGAGACGTAGTCCAGGCCGACCTCGTGGAAGAAGTGGACGGACTCGGGGTCACCGCCGTGCTCGCCGCAGACGCCGAGCTTGAGGTCGGGGCGGGTACGCCGGCCCGCCTCCGCCGCCGACTTCACCAGGGAGCCGACGCCGTCCTTGTCGATCGTCTCGAAGGGGCTGACGCCGAAGATGCCCTTTTCCAGGTATGCGGTGAAGAAGCTCGCCTCGACGTCGTCGCGGCTGAAGCCCCACACCGTCTGCGTCAGGTCGTTCGTGCCGAAGGAGAAGAACTCGGCCGCCTCGGCGATCTGGCCTGCCGTCAACGCCGCCCGCGGGAGTTCGATCATCGTGCCGATCGCCAGCTTGAGCGCCGTACCGGTCGCGGCCTCGACCTCCGCGATGACCTTGTCGGCCTCCTCGCGGACGATCTCCAGCTCCTGGACCGTGCCGACGAGCGGGATCATGATCTCCGCGCGCGGGTCGCCCTTGGCGGACCTGCGCTCCGCCGCCGCCTCGGCGATCGCGCGGACCTGCATCGTGAAGAGGCCGGGGATGACCAGGCCCAGACGCACGCCGCGCAGGCCCAGCATCGGGTTCTGCTCGTGCAGGCGGTGCACCGCCTGGAGCAGGCGGAGCTCGTTCTCGTGCGGCTCCTGACGGGACTCGGCCAGGGCCACGCGGACCGACAGTTCCGTGATGTCGGGGAGGAACTCGTGCAGCGGGGGGTCCAGGAGACGGATCGTCACCGGGAGGCCGTCCATCGCCTCGAAGAGCTCTACGAAGTCCTTCTTCTGCAGGGGGAGCAGGTCCGACAGGGCCGCCTCGCGCTCCTCCTCCGTGTCCGCCAGGATCAGCTTCTCGACCATCTCGCGGCGCTCGCCGAGGAACATGTGCTCCGTGCGGCACAGGCCGATGCCCTGGGCGCCGAAGCGGCGGGCGCGCAGCGCGTCCTCGGCGTTGTCGGCGTTGGCGCGCACCCGCAGCCGGCGCTTGCGGTCGGCGAAGGCCATCATGCGGTGGACCGCCTCGACCAGCTCGTCCGCGTCGTCGGCGCCGGGGTGCATGCGGCCCTCGAAGTACTCCACCACCGGGGAGGGGACCACGGGGACTTCGCCCAGGTAGACCTTGCCGCTCGAGCCGTCGATGGAGATCACGTCGCCTTCCTCGACGACGTGGCCGCCGGGGACCGTCATGCGGCGGCGCTTGGTGTCGACCTCCAGCTCCTCCGCGCCGCAGACACAGGTCTTGCCCATGCCACGGGCGACCACGGCCGCGTGGGACGTCTTGCCGCCGCGCGAGGTCAGGATGCCCTCGGCCGCGATCATGCCGTCCAGGTCGTCGGGGTTCGTCTCACGGCGGACCAGGATGACCTTCTCGCCCGAGCGGGACCACTTCACGGCCGTGTAGGAGTCGAAGACCGCCCGGCCCACCGCGGCGCCCGGGGATGCGGCGATGCCGCGCGCGACCTTCTCGACCTTCGCGTCCTCGTCGAAGCGCGGGAACATCAGCTGGGCCAGCTGGGCGCCGGTGACGCGCTGGAGCGCCTCCGTCTCGTCGATCAGGCCCTGGTCGACCAGCTGGGTCGCGATGCGGAAGGCGGCGCCCGCGGTGCGCTTGCCCACCCGGGTCTGGAGCATCCACAGCTGACCGCGCTCGATCGTGAACTCGATGTCGCACAGGTCCTTGTAGTGGTTCTCCAGCGTCTCCATGATCTGCATGAGCTGGTCGTACGACTTCTTGTCGATCGACTCCAGCTCCGCCAGCGGGACGGTGTTGCGGATGCCCGCCACCACGTCCTCGCCCTGGGCGTTCTGCAGGTAGTCGCCGTAGACGCCCTGGTGGCCGGAGGCGGGGTCACGGGTGAAGGCGACGCCCGTGCCGGAGTCGGGGCCGAGGTTGCCGAAGACCATCGAGCAGACGTTGACGGCCGTACCGAGGTCGTGCGGGATGCGCTCCTGGCGGCGGTAGAGCTTGGCCCGGTCGCCGTTCCACGAGTCGAAGACCGCCTTGATGGCGAGGTCCATCTGCTCGCGCGGGTCCTGCGGGAAGTCCCGGCCGGCCTCCTTCTTGACGATCTTCTTGAAGGTGGTGACCAGCTTCTTCAGGTCGGCGGCCTCCAGGTCGGTGTCGACCGTGACCTTCTTGGCCTCCTTGGCCGCCTCGAGGGCCTCCTCGAAGAGGTCGCCGTCGACGCCGAGGACGGTCTTGCCGAACATCTGGATCAGGCGGCGGTAGGAGTCCCAGGCGAACCGGTCGTCGCCTGCCTGCTTGGCCAGGCCCTGCACCGACTTGTCGGAGAGGCCGATGTTCAGGACCGTGTCCATCATGCCGGGCATGGAGAACTTCGCGCCGGAACGGACGGAGACCAGCAGCGGGTTGTCGGGCTGGCCGAGCTTCTTGCCCATGCGGGACTCGAGGGCGTCGAGGTGCGCACTCACCTCGTCACGCAGTGCCGCCGGCTCCTCGCCGCTCTCCAGGTAGACCTTGCAGGCCTCGGTGGTGATGGTGAAGCCGGGAGGGACCGGGAGACCGAGGTTGGTCATCTCGGCGAGGTTGGCGCCCTTGCCGCCGAGGAGGTCCTTGAGGTCCTTGTTGCCCTCGGTGAAGTCGTAAACGAACTTCACTACGTGGGGTTCTTTGTTTTCCGACACGGGTCTCGACTCCTTGAGGCCACGGTGGCTGCCCTGACGGCGAGGAACATACCCAGATCGAAGGCGCATGGGTACGTCCACTTGTGCGTCATGAGCCCGTAACCAGTCGTCCGCCAGCGGATCGAAAGTCAAGGCTTGGCAAGCCAGCACCATCAGATGTGTTCACTTCTTGAATGCAAGAACCTCCAAACCCCGAGCATTCTGCTCAGATGAGCGGCTATCCCGCACGTCTGATTTCGATCGATGAACGATCAAGGGGTGGCACCCAGTGCCACCCCTTGGAGAAGTGCAGTCGCCCATGATCCGCTCATCTGAGCGCAAGCCTTATCAAGGGTGGCGAGAATCACGCTGCCACAGCCCGCCGGATTTCACCATGCGGACCGCTTCCCGGTACCCGGAAACACCCACGTCACACGCCCGGAACGGCCACGTCGGACCCCTGTCACCGGCCGGGTCAGACGCCGAGCGCCCGCAGCCGCTCCTCGGCGCGCTCCGGCGCGTAGAGGTGTTCGACGACCAGGGCCCCCGCTCCTATGAGCGCGGCCCGCTCCCCCAGCCGGGAGGTCACCACATCGAGGTGGGCCGTGGAACGCGGCAGCGCCCGCTGGTAGAGGAGTTCCCGGACGCCGGTGAGGAAGGGGGTTCCGGCCAGATCGCCCGCGATCATCAGCACCCCGGGGTTCAACAGGGTCACCACCGTCGCCAGCACGTCACCGACCCGCCGACCGGCCTCCCGGGCCAGCGCCGCCGCCTGCGGATGCCCGGCGGCCAGCAGATCCCGTACGTCCGCGCCGGAGGCGGCCGGCACCCCGCTCTCCGCCAGCCGCCGGGCCACGGCGCCCCCGCTCGCGACGGCGGCGAGACAGCCGTGGGAACCGCAGCGGCACAGCGCGTCCGCGCCGACCCGGATGTGCCCGATGTCGCCGGCGCCACCGTCGACGCCCCGGTAGATCGAGCCGTCCACGACCACCCCGGCGCCGATGCCCGTGGACACCTTGACCAGGACGAAGGCCGCGCAGTCGGGGTGTCCGGCGCGCTGTTCGCCGTACGCCATCAGGTTCGCGTCGTTGTCGACCAGGACGGGGACGCCCGGGGCGCCCGTGTGCTCGGCGAAGGCGCGGGAGAGGCGGCCCGTTATGTCGTAGCCGTCCCAGCCCGGCATCATCGGCGGCTGCACCACCCGGCCGGTGGCGGTGTCCACCGGGCCGGGCACGGCGAGCCCGATGCCGCAGACCTCCGCCGCCGGACGCCCGGCCTTCACCAGCAACTCGCCGAACCAGCGGCCCAGTTCGGACAGTACGGCCTCCGGGCCGTCCCCGATCACCAGCGTCCCCGAGTGCTCTGCGAGGATCTCGCCGGTCAGCGTCAGGACGGCCGCGCGGGCGTGCCGGGTGTCCAGGTCGGCGGCGAGGACGACGGCGTGGGAGTCGTCGAACTCCAGGGTGATGGAGGGGCGGCCGCCGAGCGGCGAGCCGACCGGGCCGCCGGCTCCCTCGCGCAGCCAGCCGGCCCGGAAGAGGCGGTCCAGGCGCTGGCCGACGGTCGCCCGGGACAGTCCGGTCGCCTGCTGCAGCGCACCACGCGTCACCGCCCGTCCGCTGCGGACCAGTTCGAGGAGCTCTCCGGCAGCGGCCGGACCGCCGGCCCTTCCGACTCTTCCCGGACGTTCGGTCATGCGCACCCCCTTGTGTTCCTCAAGCCTGCATTACATATTGGGTTTTGCGTGTTAAATAGACGTAACTCTACGACGGTTAACACCAAACCCGGTCGGCCCGGCCGGGCGTCTTCGTCTTCGGGGAGCCCCGAGTGGATCGCAGCAGCACGCAGCTCACCGTCCGTCCCGCGGAGCCCGCGAAGCCCTCGCCGTACGAGACCGCGGGTGGTCCGCCGGTCTCCGGCACGCCCCTGCACCTCCGGGCGGCCCAGGTGCTCGACGCGAACTGGACGGGCGGCTCGACGGTCCCCTCCCGGAGCCTGTATCCGCACCAGTGGTCCTGGGACTCGGCGTTCATCGCGATCGGCCTCAGGCACGTGTCGCCGCTGCGGGCCCAGACCGAGCTGGAGACGCTGCTGGCCGCCCAGTGGGCCGACGGGCGCGTCCCGCACATCGTCTTCAACCCCTCCGTGCCCCTCGACGCCTACTTCCCCAGCCCCGACTTCTGGCGCTCCTCCACCGCCGGTCGCAGGGCGGGCGCCCCGCGCACGGTACAGACGTCGGGGATCGTGCAGCCACCGGTACACGCGCTCGCGGCCTGGCTGGTGCACCTCGCCGACCCCGGGCTGTCGCACGCCCGCGGCTTCCTGGCCCGGGTGTACCCGCGGCTGGCCGCCTGGCACCGCTATCTGCTGCACCGCCGGGACCTGGGCGGCGCGGGGCTGGTGTCCGTGGTCCACCCCTGGGAGCAGGGCATGGACAACAGCCCCTGCTGGGACGCCCCGCTGGCCCGGATCACCCCGGCCCCGGCCCGCTCCTTCCGCCGCGCCGACCTCGCCCACGGGGCGCCGGAGGACCGGCCGACGGATCTGGACTACGGACGGTACGTGCGGCTGGCCGCCGAC
Source organism: Streptomyces sp. NPDC001393 (assembly GCF_053597455.1). Classification (NCBI taxonomy): domain Bacteria; kingdom Bacillati; phylum Actinomycetota; class Actinomycetes; order Kitasatosporales; family Streptomycetaceae; genus Streptomyces; species Streptomyces sp. NPDC001393. Next base: position 189,917 of record NZ_JBSFIH010000001.1, on the reverse strand, counting down.
TACCGGGACGCGGGCTATGCCGACGGCAGCGGGGAGTTCGCCGTGGAGGACCCGGCGTTCAACGCCCTGCTCATCGCCTCCGAACACGCGCTGGCCCGGATCGCCGAGGAACTGGGCGCGGCCGGCACCGCACGGCACACCCGCGCCGAACGGCTGACCCAGGTCCTGGTGGACCGGCTGTGGGACCCGGCGTACGGGATGTTCCTGTGCCGGGACCTGCGGGACGCTGCGCTGGGCGGGAGGCAGATCCACGAGCGGGCCGCGTCCGGTCCGGGCCGCGAGCGGGGCAGTTCCGGCCCGGACCGCGAGCGGGGCACCGCCGACCCCAACCGCGAGCGGGGCAGTTCCGGTCCGGTCCCCGAGCGCAGCACCGCCGACCCCAACCGCGAGCGGGGCGGTTCCGGTCCGGTCCCCGAGCGCAGCACCGCCGACCCGACCCCCGAACAAGCCGGCCCCGGTCTCATCCCCGAGCGCGGTGTTTCCGGACTCGTTCCGCTCATCCTCCCCGAGTTGCCGCGCGAGATCGCCGCAGCGCTGGTGCGGACGCTGTGCGGGCCGCACTTCGGGCTCGGCGGGCGCACCCGGCTCGTGCCCAGCTACGACCTCCTCGGCGAGGCCTTCGACCCGCACCGGTACTGGCGCGGCCCGGCCTGGTTCAACACGAGCTGGCTGCTGGAGCGGGGCCTGCGGGCGCACGGCGAGCGGGAGCGGGCCGACGCGCTGCGCGCGGCCGTGCTGGAGCTCGCCGAGGCCACCGGTTTCGCGGAGTACGTCGACCCGTACACCGGCGAGGCCTGCGGCGCGACCGGCTTCGGCTGGACCGCCGCGCTCGCCCTCGACCTGCACCACGAGCTGCACGAAGAGCTGCACGACGGCCTGCACAAAGGCCTGCACAAAGAGCTTTCCAAGCCCCCCGGGCACACCGTGTCCCCCACGGGCGGCGGCACGTTCGACAGGAGTGACGAAGGAGGGCACCGGCGATGACGGACCGGCATCATCTGCTCGTGCACGGGGCGACGTTCGCCGCCGTGGGCGACCGGGGCGACATCAGCGGGGTCCGGGGCAGCGGCTCCCCGGACGGGTTGTTCGTACGGGACGCCCGGCACCTCAGCCGCTGGCAGCTCACCGTCGACGGCGCGGTGCCCGAGGTGCTCACCCCGGTCACGGACGGCGACGCGGCCTGCTGTGTGCTGGTCCCGCGTGGCGGCCGGCAGGAGCCTCCGGCCCACACCCTCTTCCGCCGACAGGCCGTCGGCGACAGCTCGTTCGCCGAATCGCTCCGGGTGACCAGCAACCGCCCGGTGCCGACCACGGTCCGGCTCGCCATCACCGCCGACGCCGACTTCACCGACCAGTTCGAACTCCGCTCCGACCACCGCACCTACGCCAAGCCCGGCGCCGTGCGCTCCCGTGAAGTCCTCGACGACGGCATCGAGTTCACCTACCGGCGCGCCGAATGGCAGTCCCGTACGACCATCACCGCGGACCCGGCGCCCGACGCCGTGGAGGAGACCGGCACGGGCGCCCGCCGCCTGGTGTGGACCCTCGACCTCGCGCCGCACGGCACGACCGAGCTGGTGCTCCGGGTGATGGCCCGGCCGCACGGCGAGAAGCGCGCCCTGCGCGTGCCGCGCGACCCGGCGGCCGTGCACGAGCAACTCCGCGCGCGGGAAGCTGAGTTCGTGGAGGGCGTGGCCTTCCCGACCGGCTGGCCGGAACTGGCGGCGTCCTGCGTGCGGGGCCTGGCCGACCTGGCCGCGCTCCAGGTGCCGGCGCGCGGGCCCGACGACGAGGCACTGCGCGTCCCGGCCGGCGGCGCCCCCTGGTTCCTCACCCTCCTCGCCCGGGACGCCCTGCTCACGTCCCTGTTCGCGCTGCCGTACCGCCCGGAACTGGCCGCCGCCACGCTCCCCGCGCTCGCCGCGACCCAGGCGACCGGCAGCAGCAAGTCCCCGCTGGCCCAGCCCGGCAAGATCGTGCACGAGGTACGCCACGGCGAGCTGGCGCACTTCGGGCAGGTGCCGTTCCGGCGGTACTACGGCTCGGTCGACGCGACCCCGCTGTTCCTCATCCTGCTCGGCGCGTACGTCGAGCAGACCGGGGACACCGGCCCGGCGGCGCGCCTGGAGCCGCACGCGCGTGCCGCCGTCGGCTGGATGCTGGACCACGGCGGCCTGACCACGCGCGGCTACCTTGTCTACCGCGCCGACGAGGGCGGCCTCGCCAACCAGAACTGGAAGGACTCCCCCGGCGCGATCTGCTGCGCCGACGGCACCCGGCCCACCGGCGCGGTGATGGCGGCGGGCGCGCAGGGGTACGCCTACGACGCGCTGCGCCGCACGGCGTGGCTGGCGCGGACGGTGTGGGGCGACGAGACCTACGGTGCGCTGCTGGAGCAGGCCGCCGCCGATCTCCGGGACCGTTTCCAGCAGGACTTCTGGATGCCAAAGCAGTCGTTCCCGGCGCTCGCGCTGGACGGCGAGGGCCGCCGGATCGACGCGCTGGCCTCCGACGCCGGGCATCTGCTGTGGTCCGGGCTGCTGGACAAGGAGTACGGCGAGGTGGTGGGACGGCGGCTGCTGGAGCCGGACTTCTTCTCCGGGTGGGGCGTGCGGACGCTGGCCGCGGGGCAGGCGGCGTACCACCCGCTCTCCTATCACCGGGGTTCCGTGTGGCCGCACGACAACGCGTTGATCACGCTCGGTCTCGCGCGGTACGGGCTGCATGACGAGGCCCGTGCGGTGGCGCGTTCGCTGGTCGATGCGGCGACGGTGGCGGGGTGCCGGCTGCCGGAGGTGCTGGCCGGGTACGGGAGGGACACCCATCCGGAGCCGGTCCCCTATCCGCATGCGTGTGTGCGGGAGGCGCGGTCCGCCGCGGCACCGCTCGCCCTGTTGACGGCGGTGGGCGGGGCTTAGGGGACCGTATTTGCCCGGTGTTTGCTCAGTACCCTGAACGGGCCCCGCGCAATGACCGTACGGAACTCTGGACGGGTCTCGTAGGGAAGGACGCCGGGTTGTCCCAGGACATGAGCACGCGCGAATCAGCCGTAGCGGAAGCAGAAGAAGCCGAGCCGGAGCAGCCCGCCGTACCCATACCCGGCCCGCGCCGCCCCTTCCCGCGCCCCTGGACCGCGTGCAGGGCGTGGGTACGGCGCCGGCGGGAGGAGCATCCGACCGCCGCCCAGGCCCTGTCCGTCACCGTGACCGTCCTGGCCGCCGCCCTGGTCATCGCCGCGCTGGTGATGCCGAACTCCGTCGACCAGCTGGCGCCCGACCAGTTCGTGCGGCTTCCCGCGGAAGCCGTGATCGGCGCGGCCGTGATGATCGCACTGCCGCGCCGGCCGCGGGTGGTGCTGGCGGCCGTGTCCGGGGTGGCGCTGGGCGCGATGACCGTGCTGAACGCGCTCGACATGGGCTTCAAGCAGTATCTGGGCCGTGATTTCAACGTCGTTCTCGACTGGAGCCTGTTCGGCGACGCGGAGTCGTACCTGGAGGACTCGCTCGGCCGTACGAAGACCCTCGCGGCCGTGGCCGGGGTGATCATCGTCGTCCTGCTCCTCTTCGTGCTGCTGGCGCTGGCCATGGTCCGGTTGAGCAATCTGCTCGCCCGGCACACCGCGATCGCCACCCGGGGCACGCTGATCGCCGGGGTCGTCTGGATCACCTGCTCCTCCCTCGGCCTCCAGCTGTCCGGCGTGCCGCTCGCCTCCGACAGCACCGCCACCGCGTTGAAGGCCCAGGCCCACCTGATCAGGGCCACGCTCAAGGACGAGGCGGAGTTCGAGAAGGTCGCGAAGGTCGACGCCTTCGGGAACACCCCGGGCAGCCAGCTGGTCCCGGATCTGCGCGGCAAGGACATGATCTTCACGTTCATCGAGAGCTACGGCCGCAGCGCGATCGAGGACCCGCTCATGGCGCCCGGTGTGGACAGCACGCTCGACGCCCGCACCAAGGCGCTGGCCAAGGCCGGCTTCCACGCCAAGAGCGGCTGGCTGACCTCGGCGACCTACGGCGGCAGCAGCTGGCTCGGCCACTCCACCACCATGTCGGGGCTGTGGATCAGCGACCAGCAGCGCTACCGCACGGTCATGGCCAGCGACCACATGAGCCTGACCGACGCCTTCAAGAAGACCGGAGCCTTCGACACCGTCGGCGTCATGCCGGGCGTGCAGAAGGCCTGGCCGGAGCAGAAGTGGTACGGCCTGGACAAGGTCTACAACGCCTTCGAACTCGGCTACAAGGGACCGAAGTTCAGCTGGTCGACGATGCCGGACCAGTACACGCTCCAGCAGTACCAGGACCGCGTGCACAGCAAGAAGCCGGCCGACGGCAAGTCCCGGATGTCGCTGCTCATCCTCACCTCCAGCCACACCCCCTGGGCGCCGATCCCCAAGATGGTCCCCTGGAACCAGCTGGGCGACGGCTCGGTCTTCAACGGCATCGAGAAGGCGGGCCACCCGTCCACCTACACCCTCACCGACGACACGCACACCAAGGAGGAGTACGGCAAGTCCGTCCAGTACACGGTGACGGCGCTGACCGAGTGGCTGGAGCGCTACGGCAACGAGAACACCGTGCTGGTCTTCCTCGGCGACCACCAGCCGAACGCCCACGCCAGCGGCAACCACGCCAGCCGTGACGTCCCGGTCTCGATCGTCGCCAAGGACCCGAAGCTCCTCGACAAGATCTCGAGCTGGAACTGGACCGACGGTCTGCGTCCCGCCCACAACGCCCCGGTGTGGAAGATGAGCGCGTTCCGCGACCGCTTCCTGACGGCGTTCGGCTCGACACCGCACCCGAAGAAGGACTGATCAGCCGCCGGAGGTGTCCAGTTCCGCGTCCTCGCTGACGCCCGCGCAGTCGTAGGGGTCCTTCAGCCAGCCGTCCGGCAGCACCACCCGGTTGTTGCCGGACGTACGGCCGCGCGGCCCGTCCGCGCCGGCCGGCCACGGCTGGTCGAGGTCCAGCTCGTCCAGTCCCGCGCGGAGTTCGGCCAGCGAGGAGGTGATCGCGAGCCGCCCCCGCATCTCGGAGCCGACCGCGAAGCCCTTCAGGTACCAGGCGACGTGCTTGCGGAAGTCCACCACGCCCTTGGACTCGTCGCCGATCCACTCGCCGAGCAGGGTCGCGTGCCGCACCATGACGTCGGCCACCTCGCGCAGTGTGGGGCGCGCGAAGGACTTACGCCCCTCGAAGGCCGCCACGAGGTCCGCGAACAGCCACGGGCGGCCGAGGCAGCCGCGGCCCACGACCACCCCGTCGCAGCCGGTCTCCCGCACCATCCGCAGCGCGTCGTCGGCCGACCAGATGTCGCCGTTGCCGAGCACCGGGATCTCCGGGACGTGCTCCTTGAGGCGGGCGATGGCGTCCCAGTCCGCCGTACCGCCGTAGTGCTGGGCCGCCGTACGGCCGTGCAGGGCGATGGCCGTGACGCCCTCCTCGACGGCGATGCGGCCGGCGTCGAGGTAGGTGATGTGGTCGTCGTCGATGCCCTTGCGCATCTTCATGGTGACGGGCAGGTCACCGGCACCGGTCACGGCCTCCTTCAGGATCGCCCGCAGCAGGTTCCGCTTGTAGGGGAGGGCGGAGCCGCCGCCCTTCCTCGTCACCTTCGGGACCGGGCAGCCGAAGTTCAGGTCGATGTGGTCGGCCAGGTCCTCCTCCGCGATCATGCGGACGGCCTTGCCGACGGTCGCCGGGTCGACGCCGTACAGCTGGATCGAACGCGGCTGCTCGCTCGCGTCGAACCTGATCAGCTGCATGGTCTTGTCGTTGCGCTCGACCAGCGCCCGGGTCGTGATCATCTCGCTGACGAACAGCCCCTTACCGCCGGAGAACTCCCTGCACAGCGTGCGGAAGGGCGCGTTGGTGATCCCCGCCATGGGGGCGAGCACGACGGGCGGTGTCACGGCGTGCGGGCCAATGAACAGCGGGTGGGTCATCAGACGACTCCGGGACGGACGTACAGCACGGGCAAGAACCCATTGTCCCTCACTGCGCCGACAGCCCGGCCGGGCGACCGCGATGATCGTGTACCGCACATCATTTAGGGGCCCTATTTAGGAACACTATTAGTTAGACGCACTATCGAAGTAGGCGTACGATGAGTCCATGCCCGAGTTGAGCCACCGCCGTCGTCTTCTCGTGCTCGCGATCTGCTGCATGAGCCTGCTGATCGTGAGTCTGGACAACACCGTGCTGAACGTGGCGCTGCCGTCCCTGCAGCGCGATCTGCACGCCACCACCTCCGGCCTGCAGTGGACCATCGACGCCTACACGCTCGTCCTCGCCTCGCTGCTGATGCTGGCCGGCTCGACGGCCGACCGGATCGGCCGCAAGCGGGTGTTCATGACCGGCTTGACGGTGTTCACCATCGGCTCCGTCCTCTGCTCCGTGGCTCCGAGCCTGACCCTGCTCGTGGTGTTCCGCATGGTGCAGGCGGTCGGCGGCTCGATGCTCAACCCGGTCGCCATGTCGATCATCACCAACACCTTCACCGACGCCCGGGAGCGGGCCCGCGCGATCGGCGTCTGGGGTGCGGTGGTCGGCATATCGATGGCGGCCGGTCCGCTGGTCGGCGGCCTGCTGGTGCAGTCGGTGAGCTGGCGCTCGATCTTCTGGATCAACCTCCCGGTCGGCCTCGCGGCCCTCCTGCTCACCCTCCGCTTCGTCCCCGAGTCCCGCGCACCGAAGGCCCGCCGCCCCGACCCCGTCGGCCAGCTCCTGGTCATCGCCCTGTTCGGCTCGCTGACGTACGCGATCATCGCGGCGCCGGAGAACGGCCCGACCGCGGTGGCCCCCTTCTTCGCGATCGCCTTCGCGGCCCTCCTCGCCCTGCTCGCCTACGAGCCCCGCCGCGCCGAACCCCTCATCGACCTGCGCTTCTTCCGCTCGGCTCCGTTCAGCGGCGCCACGGTGATCGCGATCAGCGCGTTCGCGGCGCTGGGCGGCTTCCTCTTCCTGTCCACGCTTTACCTGCAGAACGTCCGCGGCCTCGACGCCCTGCACGCGGGCCTGTGGATGCTCCCGATGGCCGCGCCGACCTTCCTGTGCGCCCCGCTGTCCGGCCGCCTGGTGGGCAGCCGCGGCCCCCGCCTGCCGCTGCTGGTCGCCGGTACGGCGATGACGGCGAGCGGCGCCCTCTTCGCGGCCTTCGCGGCGGAGACGTCGAACACCGGCCTGCTCGTCGGGTACGTCCTGTTCGGCATCGGCTTCGGCTTCGTGAACGCGCCGATCACCAACACGGCCGTCTCCGGCATGCCGCGCACCCAGGCCGGCGTCGCCGCCGCGGTCGCCTCCACGAGCCGGCAACTGGGCCAGACGCTCGGCGTGGCGGTGGTCGGCGCGGTCCTGGCCTCCGGGATCGGTTCGTCGCCCATGAAGCAGGCCTTCGTCTCCGCGGCCCGCCCCGGCTGGTGGATCCTGACCGCCTGCGGCCTGGCCGTCCTCCTCCTCGGCCTCCTCACCAGCGGCCGCTGGGCCCACCGCACGGCGGAACGCGCGGCCGAGACCCTCAAGTCCTCGGAGATCCGCCAGACCGTGGCAACCTCGAACCGCGGCTGAGCGCTCCCGTGCGGGGGCGGCGCCGTCGGTCCCCCTCTTCCCCGGTTGTCTCAGGCGCCGGCCGCGCAGGCGATGTCGTACAGCCTCTCCAGGCGTTCACGGGTCTGGTCGTCGGCTGGGGTGTACGTCACCATGCGGGGGCCGTGTTCGGGGCTCAGCCACAGGTCCGTGTGCTCCAGTTTGAGGTGGCCGACGTGGGCGTTGAGGAACTCCTTGGTCTTGGTGCGGGCCGCGACCACCTCGTAACGCTCCCAGTTCTCCCGGAACTTGGGAGACTCCGCCGTCAGCCGCTTCAGGAGCATCTTCCAGGCCGGCTCGCCGAGGTGGCCGGCCATGGACGCGCGCAGGCGGGCGGCCATCAGCCGCTGGGTCTCCTCCAGGTGGACGACCGAGGACTGCCAGTCCTTGTTCGTGTACACGAGGAGCATGCAGTTCCGGTCCTCCGCCGGTATCGCGTCCAGGTCGCACAGGAGGCGGCCGTAGGTGAGGTTGTAGGCGAGGATGTCGTACCGGCTGTTCTGGATGCACGCCGGGATCGGCTCCAGCCGGCGCAGCAGCTCGCGCTGGGCCGGGGTGACGCTCGCACAGCTCGCGGCGGGGGTCGGGTCGGTGGTGCCGGCCAGCTGGAAGAGGTGGGCGCGTTCGCTGGCGTCCAGCATCAGGGCACGGGCGAGTGCGTCCAGGACCTGCACGGAGACCTGGATGTCGCGGGCCTGTTCCAGCCAGGTGTACCAGGTGACGCCGACCGCGGAGAGCTGGGCGACCTCCTCCCGGCGCAGTCCCGGCGTACGGCGCCGGGTCCCGCGCGGCAGGCCCACCTGCTCGGGGCTGATGCGCTCGCGGCGGCTGCGCAGGAACGCGGCCAGCTCGTGCCGGCGGATGTCCGAGCCACGGGTCGGCGGCTGCGGGGCGGACGTCTTGCGGTCCGTGGCCATGGTGGTCATGGTTCCAGGGTGCCCGCCCCCTCATCCTGTTGCCAGGTAGTTCTTGTACCAGGATCAGGACACTCTGGTACCAGTCTGCGCGGTGGCGCAGGCTCGGGGACATGAGTGAAACCGTCACCACACCGGCCGTCCGCGCGACAGCCGCACCGCCCGCACTCGGCGGGCCAGGACTGTTCACCGTACTGCTGGCCGCGGCGCTGCCGCTCGTCGACTTCTTCATCGTCAATGTCGCCCTGCCGGCCATCGGCACCGATCTCGCCGCGAGCGAGGCCGTGCTGGAGCTGGTGGTGGCCGGGTACGGGGTCGCGTACGCCGTGCTGCTGGTGCTCGGCGGGCGGCTCGGGGACCTGTTCGGGCGCCGCAGGCTGTTCCTCGGCGGGATGGCCGCGTTCGGGCTGACCTCGCTGGCCTGCGGTCTTGCGCCCGGCGCCTGGAGCCTGGTCGCGGCACGGGTCGCGCAGGGCGCCTCGGCCGCCGCGATGCTGCCGCAGGTGCTCGCCACCATCCAGGCCACCACCCGCGGCGCGCGCCGCGCGAAGGCCATGAGCCTGTACGGCGCGACCGCCGGACTGTCCATGGTCGCCGGGCAGATACTCGGCGGGGTGCTCGTCTCCGCCGATGTCGCCGGAACCGGCTGGCGCGCGGTGTTCCTCGTCAACGTGCCCGTGGTCGTACTGGGGTTGGCCCTCGCCGTGCGGGTCGTGCCCGAGACCACCTCGCCGCACCCCGAGCCCGTCGACGGGCCCGGCACGGTCCTGCTCGCGGTGTCCCTGCTGACGCTGCTCGCCCCGCTCACCGAGGGCCGGGCCGCGGGCTGGCCGCTGTGGACCTGGCTGTCGCTGGCCGCGTTCCCGTTCGCGGCCGGCGCCTTCTGGACCGTGGAGCGGCGGGCGGACCGGGCGGGGCGGACGCCGCTGGTGCCGCCGAGCCTGCTGGCGTTGGCCTCGCTGCGGCGCGGTCTGGTCCTGATCCTGCCGTTCTCCATCGGCTTCAGCGGGTTCATGTTCGTCATCGCGCTGGCGCTGCAGCAGGGCGCCGGGCTCGGTCCGGTCGCGGCCGGGCTCGCGCTCTCACCGATGGCGGTGGTGTTCCTGTTCACCTCCCTCGCCGGGCCCCGGCTGACCGCCCGTCACGGCACCCGGGTCGTCACCGCCGGCTCGGTGATCCAGGGCGTGGGCGTGCTGCTGATCGTGCTGGCCGCCTGGCGCGACTGGCCGCACCTGGACTTCGGCTCGCTGCTCCCGGGCGCCGCCGTGGCCGGTGCCGGGCAGGCGCTCCAACTGCCCAATGTCTTCCGGATCGTGATGTCCGAGGTGCCGCCCGCCCGGGCCGGGGTCGGCAGCGGTGTGATGGTCACCACCCAGCAGTCGGCGCTCGCCCTCGGTGTGGCCACGCTCGGCACCCTGTTCCTCACCCTCGTGCCGCGCCTGGGCATGCGGGACGCGCTGGTCACCACGCTGCTGGTGCAGTTGGCCGGGGTGGTGCTGACCGGGCTGCTCAGCCTGCGGCTGCCGCGCGAGGTCGGGTGAGGCGGCCGGGGCCGGGCCACGGCTTGGACAACTCCGCGTGAAGCTCCCCCTGTTGATGTTCGTCTTGCTGCACACTCCTGTCCCGGCCGGGTGTGCCACAGGAGCCGAGGAGGCGCGAGGCGTCATGGCGCAGGACAACAGCACGAGCAAGGTCAGCCGCTGGGACCAGCACGGCCGGGAGCACGTCGTCCGGGTCCAGCGCACGGGGGTGCAGCGCACGATCCGATGCGACACGTGCGGCTGGCGCAGAGGAGCCCAGTTCCTGCCGTGGCTGAAGGCGGAGGAGCATCTGGCCGAGGCCCATCAGGCGACGGTGGATCCGGCGGCGGCCCGGCAGCCCTCCCGTTGAGCGCGCGGGCGTCGACGAACCCGGGAAACCCGGGGTTGACCTGCGCATTTGCTTGATCGAAGGGCGGACACGCAGCGTCTCGAGTGGCCGACGGAGCGAAGTCGGCGCAGCCTGGGAGACGTCCGATCGAGCGATCGACAGGAGATGACCATGAACTCCGAACTCCGCCACCACCGCTACGGCCGCGCGCTCGGCGCCGGTGTTCTGTCCGTGGCGCTGCTCTCCGGCGGTACGACCGGAGCCTTCGCCGCGCCCAGCGCGCCGACCCCCACCCCCACGACGACCCCCAGCCCCACGACGACCCGCACCGGCATGCCGAACGTGACGCGGACGCCGACCGCCAGGCCCTCGCTGACGCGGACGCCGACCGCCAGGCCCTCGCTGACGCGGACGCCGACCGCCAGGCCCTCGGTGACCCGCACCGGCAGGCCGACCATGAAACCGTCGCGGATGCCGACCGTGATGGGCTCGATCACCGTCGCGGCCAACCGCACGGCCATCAAGGTCGGGGACACGGTGGTGTTCACCGGCCGGGCCACGGGCGTCAGACGCGGCTCCACGCTGGTGCTCCAGCACCTGGTGAACGGCAAGTGGGCCACGCTCAACTACCGGACGGTGGTCGGCAACAACGGCCGCTACACGATCAAGCGGACCTTCACCGCCAAGGGCACCCATCACGTGCGGGTGGCGACCAGGTCCGGCACGTTCCACTCCTCGCCGGTCACCGTGACGGTGAGCTGAGGCCCCGCACCAGCAGGTCCACGACGGCCGTGAACTCCTCGTCGACTCCGGGAGCCGTCCATTCCCGGGCGTAGCAGGGGTCGTGGAAGCGGCCGGTGGCCTGGAAGACGGCTCGGGCCGCGGCGGCCGGGTCGGGCACCGGGAAGGTGCCCGACCCGGCTCCGTCCGCGATGATCCGGGTCAACTGGCCGGTCAGGTCGGCGATGTGCTCGCCGACCGCCGTGCCGTTCTCGTCGGTCAGCACCGTGTAGGTGGCGAAGAGTTCGGGATCGTCGCCCGCCTTGTGCCGCTTGGCCTCGAACAGCGCCGCCAGCCAGGCCCGCAGCCGCTCCTCGGCCGTGCCGTCCGCCACGACGATCCCGGCGAGCTTCGCCGACGTCCGGTCCAGCCAGCGCTTGGTGACCGCCTCGCGCAGGGCCGCCTTGGTGCGGAAGTGCCGGTAGACACTGCCGTGGCTGACGCCGAGCGCGCGGGCCACGTCGACCACGGTGGCCTTGGCCGGGCCGTGGCGGCGCAGCACCTCCTCGGTGGCTTCGAGGATGCGTTCGGCGGTCAGGGTCTCAGAGGGCGGTGCCATGCCTTAGACCGTACCTGCAGCCATGGTCAGCGCTCGCTGTCGAGGTGTGCCATCTGCGCGGTCGGGTAGCGGTCGCCGGCCGCCGCGTCCGCCGGCACGGCCTCCTCGATCGCCGCCAGGTCGGCCGCCTCCAGGGTGACGTCCAGCGCGCCCAGCGACTCGCTCAGCCGCTCCCGGGTACGGGCCCCCACGAGCGGAACGATGTCCTCCCCACGGGAGAGCACCCAGGCGATGGCGATCTGCGCGACGCTCACGCCCTTCTGCTCGGCGATCTTGCGCAGGGCCTCGACCAGGTTCAGGTTGTGCTGGAGGTTCTCGCCCTGGAAGCGGGGCGAGTGGGCGCGGAAGTCGTTCGCGGCCAGCTGCCGGTCGCGGGAGAAGTGCCCGGAGATCAGCCCGCGCGAGAGCACGCCGTACGCCGTGATGCCGATGCCCAGTTCGCGGGTGGTCGGCAGGATGTCCTGCTCGATGCCCCGGCTGATCAGCGAGTACTCGATCTGGAGGTCGGCGACGGGGGCGGTGGCGGCGGCCCGGCGGATGGTCTCGGCGCCGACCTCGCTCAGGCCGACGTGCCGGACGTACCCCTTCTCGATCAGTTCGGCGATCGCGCCGACGGTCTCCTCGATCGGCACGTCCGGGTCGAGGCGGGCGATCCGGTAGACGTCGATGTGGTCGACGCCGAGGCGCTGCAGGGAGTAGGCGGCGAAGTTCTTCACGGCGGCGGGGCGGCCGTCGTAGCCGCTCCAGTTGCCCTCCGGGTCGCGCAGGGCGCCGAACTTCACGCTGGTCAGGGCCTGCTCGCGGAGGGCGGGCGGGGCGGTGCGCAGGGCCTCGCCGATGAGCATCTCGTTGTGCCCCATGGCGTAGAAGTCGCCGGTGTCCAGCAGGGTCACGCCCGCTTCCAGGGCGGCGTGGATGGTCGCGACGGACTCCGCGCGGTCGGCGTCGCCGTAGAGGGCGGACATGCCCATGCAGCCGAGGCCGAGCGCGGAGGTGAGGGGGCCGGTGGTTCCGAGGGTTCGGGTTCGCATCGTCATGGCTCCACCGTGCCATGACAGCTGACAGATTTCAATATCTGTCATTCCATAGATGTCAGGGGTTCTTCCGCCAGGGCCTTGATCGCCGGCCGGAGCAGCGCGGCGACGCGGTCGGCGGGGGCGTTCCGCAGCGGGGCCAGGCCGAGGAGCTGGTGGCCGATCGTGACGCCCAGCAAGGCGGTGACGAGCAGTGCGGCGCGCAGCTCGCGGTCCTCGGCCCCGGGCAGCGCGCCGCCGACGCCCTCGACCTGCCGGCCCAGGGCCTCGCGGGCCTGCTCGGCGGCGGCCGGGTCGGTGAGCATGGAGCGCAGCATCGCCAGGGTGCCCTCGGGAAGGCCGCCCAGCTTGAGACCGAGGGTGGTCAGCAACTGGTCGACGAGCGCGTCGGCGTCGGTGGCCGCCGGCAGCGCGGGAACGGCCTGCACGGCCCGGGTGAACAGCTCGCGCTTGGAGCCGAAGTACTGCATGACCAGCGCCGGGTCGACGCCCGCCGCGGTCGCCACGGCGCGGATGGTGGTGCGGTCGAACCCCTTCTCGGCGAACAGCTCCCGGGCACGGTCGAGGATGCGCGCCTCGGTGGCGCGGCGGCGTTCGGCGCGGGTCTGGTGAGGGGCTGACATGAGTTCACTCTACAGCCGTTGACCGAACAGGCGGCCGACTCCTAGGCTGGCTGGGTCAACGCCCGTTGAGCGAATGGAGCGACCCGTGCCGGACGACCTTCAGTCACCCGCCCCGCGCACCCCACGCCAGGTGCTGGACCGCTACTACCGCGCCATGCTCGACATGTCCGCCGACGACCTCGCCGACCTGTACGCCATGGACGCGGTGCATGAGTTCCCCTTCACCTCCCCCGGCTTTCCCTCGCGCTTCGAGGGGCGCGAGGCGGTGCGCGCGGGGTACCGGGCGGCCTGGGGAGCGAGTCCCGCCCGGGTGGAGGAGATCAGGAGGGTCGCGACCTACGAGACCATGGAGCCCGGAGTGCTCGTCGCCGAGCAGACGGTACTGGGCACACTGCCGGCCACCGGCGCCTCGTTCAGCGTCCCGGGCCTCCTGGTCCTGCATGTCCACGACGGCCTGCTCACGCGGGTCCGGGACTACATGGACGGCGCGGGGATGGCGGCGGCCAGGTCGTGACGCAGGGTTCCCACAATGCAGAACGCCCACCCTCCAGCCGACCGAGTCGGGTGGGGGTGGGCGCAGGCCGGAGGTCCGGGGGCGGAGCCCCCGGAACGGCAACCTCAGGGGACGTCAGCAGCCCAGCAGACGGCCGGCGAGGTAGCCCTCGATCTGGTCCAGCGACACGCGCTCCTGCTTCATCGAGTCACGCTCACGCACCGTGACCGCGTTGTCCTCGAGCGTGTCGAAGTCGACGGTCACGCAGTACGGCGTACCGATCTCGTCCTGGCGCCGGTAGCGGCGGCCGATCGCGCCGGCGTCGTCGAACTCGATGTTCCAGTGCTGCCGCAGCGCCTGGGCGAGACCCTTGGCCTTCGGGGACAGCTCGGGGTTGCGGGACAGCGGCAGCACGGCCACCTTCACCGGGGCCAGACGGTGGTCCAGGCGCAGCACCGTCCGCTTCTCCATCTTGCCCTTGGCGTTCGGCGCCTCGTCCTCGACGTAGGCGTCGAGCAGGAAGGCCAGCATGGTGCGGCCGACACCCGCCGCGGGCTCGATGACGTACGGCGTCCAGCGCTCGCCGGCCTCCTGGTCGAAGTAGGAGAGGTCCTGGCCGGAGGCCTTGGAGTGGGCGCCGAGGTCGTAGTCGGTCCGGTTGGCGACACCCTCCAGCTCGCCCCACTCCGAGCCACCGAACTGGAAGCGGTACTCGATGTCGGCGGTGCGCTTGGAGTAGTGGGAGAGCTTCTCCTTCGGGTGCTCGTACCAGCGCATGTTCTCAGTGCGCAGACCGAGGCCCGTGTACCAGTTCCAGCGCTGCTCCATCCAGTACTCGTGCCACTTCTCGTCCTCGCCCGGCTTGACGAAGAACTCCATCTCCATCTGCTCGAACTCGCGGGTACGGAAGATGAAGTTGCCCGGCGTGATCTCGTTGCGGAACGACTTGCCCATCTGGGCGATGCCGAACGGCGGCTTGCGGCGCGAGGTGGTCTGCACCTGGGCGAAGTTGGTGAAGATGCCCTGGGCGGTCTCGGGGCGCAGGTAGGCGACGGAGCCGCTGTCCTGGGTCGGGCCGAGGTGCGTCGAGAGCAGACCGGAGAACTGCTTGGGCTCGGTGAACTGGCCCTTGTTGCCGCAGTTCGGGCAGTTGATGTCGGCCAGGCCGTTCGCCGGGGCGTGGCCCTTCTTCTCCTCGTACGCCTCTTCCAGGTGGTCGGCGCGGAACCGCTTGTGACACGCGGTGCACTCGGTCAGCGGATCCGTGAAGGTGGCGACATGGCCGGAGGCGACCCAGACCTCGGAGGCCAGGATGACGGACGAGTCGATACCGACCACGTCCTCGCGCGACGTCACCATGTAGCGCCACCACTGGCGCTTGATGTTCTCCTTGAGCTCGACACCCAGCGGTCCGTAGTCCCAGGCGGCACGCTGTCCGCCGTAGATCTCACTGCACGGGAAAACGAAGCCACGGCGCTTGCTCAGGCTGACGATGGTGTCGATCTTGTCGGCGGCCACGGTGCTCTCTTCATTACGACGACGGGCGTTGAAGCGAGATGCTTCCAGCGAATGATTCAGGTTACCGGCGCAGGCTCCCCCCGGACCAAATCGGCCCCCTCCCCCGGCCCGCCTCCCGGGCTCTCACCGGCCCCTTACCGGTCTTTTTTGACAACGGTTTCCATATTTGTTGAAAATGACTGTCATGAACGCACGACGACGCCTCATACCCACCGCCGCGCTCACCGCCGTGACCGCCCTCGGCCTCGGCACCCTCACGGCCTGCTCCGGCGACAGGGCGGAGGCGGCGAACACCGGCAAGTTCGACGTCGTCGCGTCCTTCTACCCCATGGCCTTCCTCGCCGAGCGGATCGGCGGGGACCACGTCCACGTCACCAGTCTCACCTCCCCCGGCCAGGAGCCGCACGACCTGGAGATCAGCCCCAAGCAGATCGCCTCGCTCCAGGACTCCGACGCGGTCCTCTACCTGAAGAACCTCCAGCCCTCCGTCGACGACGCGGTGGCCCAGTCCCCGGTCAAGACCAAGATCGACGCGGCCTCCCTCACCACGCTGGAGCAGCACGGCAACGAGGTCGGCGGCCACGCGGCCGCGCACGACACCCACAAGAACGAGGAGTCCGCGGGCAAGGACCCGCACATCTGGCTCGACCCGGTGCGCTACGCCCAGGTCGCCGAGGGCGTCGGCAAGGCCTTCGAGAAGGCCGACCCGAAGCACGCCGCCGACTACCGGAAGAACACCACGGCCCTGGTCAAGCAGCTCGACGACCTGAACGCGCAGTTCAGGAACGGCCTGGCACACACGAGGACCAAGGTCTTCATCACCACCCACGCCGCCTTCGGCTACCTCGCCGAGCGCTACGGCCTGACCGAGGAGGCCATCAACGGCCTCGACCCCGAGTCCGAGCCCAGCGCCGCGCGCGTGAAGGACCTGGAGACCCTGGCCAAGGCCGACGGCGTCTCCACCGTCTTCTACGAGACGCTCGTCAGCGACAGGACCGCGAAGACCATCGCGAACGACGCCGGCCTGAAGACGGACGTCCTCGACCCGATCGAGGGCATCACCGCCAAGTCCCGCGGCAAGGACTACTTCTCCGTCCAGGAGGCCAACCTCAAGGCGCTCCGGCAGGCACTGGGCGCGAAGTGAGGGGACACGAGATGACCAGCGAACCCGTCATATCCCTGCGCGGGGTCACCGCCGAACTCGGCGCGCGTCCCGTGCTGCGCGGCATCGACCTCACCGTCGGCCGCGGCGAGGTCGTCGCGCTGCTCGGCGCCAACGGCTCCGGCAAGTCCACGGCGATCCGCACGATCATCGGCCAGGTCCCGGTCAGCGGCGGCACGGTCGAGCTGTTCGGCACCGAGCGGCGCGCCTTCCGCGACTGGGCGCGCGTGGGCTACGTACCGCAGCGCACGACGGCGGCGGGCGGCGTGCCCGCGACGGTCACCGAGATCGTGTCGTCCGGGCGCCTGTCCCGCACCCGCTTCGGCGTCTTCCGCCGGGCCGACCGGGAAGCCGTGCACCAGGCCCTGGAGCTGGTCGGGATGGCCGACCGCGCCAAGGACTCGGTGAACGCCCTGTCCGGCGGCCAGCACCAGCGCGTGCTGATCGCCCGCGCCCTCGTCGCCGAGCCCGAACTGCTGATCATGGACGAGCCGATGGCCGGCGTCGACCTGGCCAGCCAGGAGGTACTCGCCCGCACGCTGAAGCAGCAGGTCGACTCCGGTACGACGGTCCTGCTCGTGCTGCACGAGCTGGGCCCCCTGGAGCCCCTGATCGACCGGGCGGTCGTCCTGCGCGACGGCTGCGTCCTGCACGACGGCCCGCCCACGCAGGCCGTCGGCCAGCACGCGCTCCCCGGCCACGACCACGTACACCCGCACGCACCCGCGGGTTCCGAACCCCTGCGGACGGGACTGCTGAGCTGATGGACTTCCTGAACTACGCCTTCATGCAACGGGCGCTGCTCGCCGCCGTCCTGGTCGGCGTCACGGCGCCCGCGATCGGCATCTACCTGGTCCAGCGCCGCCAGGCCCTGATGGGCGACGGCATCGGGCACGTGGCGATGACGGGTGTCGGCCTCGGCTTCCTGTTGTCGACGTCCCCCGTGTGGATGGCGACGGCCGTCTCGATCCTCGGCGCGGTCCTGATGGAACTGATCCGCTGGTACGGCAGGACCCGCGGCGACATCGCCCTCGCGATGCTCTTCTACGGCGGTATGGCCGGCGGCGTGATGTTCATCAACCTCGCGCCGACCGGCTCCAACGCGAACCTGACGACGTATCTGTTCGGCTCGCTGTCGACGGTGTCGCCGTCGGACGTCGTGTCGATCTGCCTGCTCGCCGCGTTCGTGGTCCTGGTCACCCTCGGCCTGCGCCGCCAGCTGTTCGCGGTCAGCCAGGACGAGGAGTTCGCCCGGGTCACCGGCCTGCCGGTACGCGCACTGAACCTCCTGACAGCGGTCACGGCGGCGGTCACGGTCACGGTCGCGATGCGCGTGGTCGGCCTGCTGCTGGTGTCCGCGCTCATGGTCGTACCCGTCGCGGCGGCGCAGCAGCTCACCCGCAGCTTCACGGCGACCTTCGTGATCGCGGTCGCGCTCGGGGTGGCCGTGACCGTCAGCGGCACGATCACCTCGTACTACCAGGACGTGCCGCCCGGCGCGACAATCGTCCTGCTGACCATCGCCGCGTTCGTCGCCCTGACCGCCCTGGCCACGCCGCTGGCCCGCCGACGCGCCCGCGCGGCGGCCGCGGCCGGGCCCGCCGGAGACCCGGCAGAGTGCTCGATTCCGGCCACCCGAGAGGCCGGGAGCAAGATCGGCGTCTGACTGCTGACAGCCCGGGCTGGCACAATGGCCGCCCGGGCAGAAGCGAGACGTGAGGAGACAACGGTGACGACCGCTGGACCGCCCGTGAAGGGCCGCGCGACCCGCCAGCGTGCAGCCGTGGCGGCGGCCCTCGACGAGGTCGAGGAGTTCCGCAGCGCGCAGGAACTGCACGACATGCTCAAGCACAAGGGCGACTCGGTCGGGCTCACCACCGTCTACCGCACCCTGCAGTCCCTCGCCGAGGCCGGCGAGGTCGACGTCCTGCGCACGTCCGACGGGGAGTCGGTCTACCGCCGCTGCAGCACCGGCGAACACCATCACCACCTCGTGTGCCGTGTCTGCGGCAAGGCGGTGGAGGTCGAGGGACCGGCCGTGGAGAAGTGGGCGGAGGCGATCGCGGCGGAACACGGTTACGTCAACGTGGCACACACGGTCGAAATCTTCGGCACCTGTGCTGACTGCGCGGCTCAGGACATCTGAGTTTCCTAGGCGCGCCGCAGGTTGCGGTCGAGGGTCGCCCGCAACCTGTCCACATCGGCGGGACCGGCGAGGCCACGCTTGGGCAGCACGGTCAGGCATGCCGCGTTCTTGTCGTCGCCGAACAGCACGAACACCTCCTTGTTCTCCCGGTAACGCGGCCGCGCTACCCAGTTGACCGTCGTGGAGGCGTTCTGGGTGGTCATGGTGAGCCCGGCCTCGGTCACCGTCACGCGGTGCGCGCCGTGGCGCTCGGCGAGACGGAAAAGCTGGCGGGCCTGCAACCAGGGCGACAGCAGGAGCAGGGCGCCAAAGGTGGGGAACCAGATCATCAGGAACAGCGGTACATGCCCCTGGGTCAGCCCGATCGCGATGCCCACAGCGCCGCAGACGAGTGCCACCACAGCCGTCCGGCGCTGCCTGCGTCCCGCCTTGCTGACCCGCCGACGCTCCCGCAGGGCCGCCGTGTAGTCGTCCACGGTCGGCTGGTAGGCCAGCTCGACCACGCCCTGTCCGGCGTCCCGCCCCATGTCCATGACCATGAGGCGGAATCGTACAGCCGGTCCCCGTACGGTGATCAACCGCGCCCGAAGCAGCGCTCCAGCTCGTCGATGTCGTAGAAGGCGCTGCCCTCCGCGATCGGACGGCACCCCGCCCTGAAGGGGACCTCCCGCTCGTTGTAGAGCATGCGGACGACGTAACGGCCGTCCTTCTCGTACACGTCCCACTGGATGTTCGCGCCCAGAGGCGCCACCGACGCGCCCCGCCAGGGGTTGTCGGCGTAGGTGTACGGCTCCCCCGGCGTCGCCGGCTTCGTGCTGCCCGGCAGCCCCATCAGCGCGGCCAGCGGGATGATCTCCTCGGCGTGGGTGAAGCGCAGCTCGGCGCCGAGGTCGCTGGTGCCGGCGCGCTTGGCCTCGACCTGCCGGAAGAAGTCGTCCAGGAGGACGCCGGCCATCTTGTAGGTGATGTCGCTGTCGGAGAACCCCGGGCCCTTGTCGTAGAAGTCCTCCGCGTCGGAGAGGTAGCCGAACCAGGAGGCGTCCGCGGGCGAGATGTAGCGGTCCATGTCCCAGCCCTTGCCGTCCGGGGCGGGGCTCTCCTCGGTCATCGCCGGTGCGATGGCGTACAGGTTGTAGACGGCCTGCGCGGCGCCGACCTGGTCGGTGATCCCGTCGACGAAGGGTTCCTTGAAGATCCGGCGCAGCACACCGCGCGCGGCCTCGTGCGTCCTGGGCTGGTCGGTGATCGCGTTCAGCGTGTCCTTGAGGCGCTGGTCGTTCGCGATGTAGTCGCGGTAGGCGGCCCCGCCCGCCGCCTTGTGGAAGTACAGCAGGTCCTTGTCGGTGCGGGTGGGACCGATCAGCGGCTTCAGCACGGGGTCGGCGGCGGCGAGGGCCCCGGTGTACTCGCCCGCGCTGTCCACGGCCCGCCCCTGCCCGGAGCTGACCACGTCGATCTTCTCGCCCTGGTCGGCGATGTCCTCGAACAGCGTGGGCAGCCGCTGTTCCATGCGCGTCGCGGTGTCCCGCATCTCCTGCCGGCCGCGCCCGCTGAGGTTGCCGTACCCGACCTTCTCCATGGCGGCCGTGAGCGCCCGCACCGTCGGCCCGAACTCCTCGCCCTTGTTGGTGAGTTGGCCCTCGGCCTGCGCCTTGTCCCACAGCCCGAGGATCAGGTCGCCGTCCTCGCTGCCGGTCGCCGCGCGGGAGCCGTGCCGGGAGACGTTCTCGGTGAAGACGGCGGCGTAACCGGCCGGGGGCCGCTGGTAGGTTTGTGCGCTCTGCTCGGGCTCGTACGGCGCCTTGGTGCCGTAACTCTCGCGGGGCGCGAGGCCGTCGGCGGCGTGCGCGGGTAACGCGGTGAGGAGCAGGGCGCCGAGGGCGAGGACAGGCGGAAGACGTCTCATGCCCCCGCATCCTCGGCAGCCCGGGTGAACCGGGGGTGGCTACGAGGTGGACTCGTCGCCCTTCATCGCGGCCTCCATGGCGAGGAGTTCCTCGTTCGGGACGGCACCGCCGAACCGCCGGTCGCGGGAGGCGAACTCGACGCAGGCCCGCCACAGGTCACGGCGGTCGAAGTCGGGCCACAGCACGTCCTGGAAGACCATCTCGGCGTACGCGCTCTGCCAGAGCAGGTAGTTGGAGGTACGCTGCTCGCCGCTGGGCCGCAGGAAGAGGTCCACGTCCGGCATGTCGGGGTAGTAGAGATACTTCTGGATGGTCTTCTCGCTGACCTTCGACGGATCGAGGCGCCCCGCCGCCACGTCCTCGGCCAGCGCCTTCGCCGCGTCGGCGAGCTCGGCCCGGCCGCCGTAGTTCATGCAGAAGTACAGCGTGAGCAGGTCGTTGCCCTTCGTCTGCTCCTGGGCGACCTGCAGCTCCTTGGCGACCGACTTCCACAGCCTGGGCATACGGCCCACCCAGCGCACCCGGATGCCGAGCTCGTCGAGCTGGTCCCGCGTCTTGCGGATGAAGTCGCGGTTGAAGTTCATCAGGAAGCGGACCTCGTCGGGCGACCGCTTCCAGTTCTCGGTGGAGAAGGCGTAGAGGGAGATGTTGCGGACGCCGATCTCGATCGACCCCTGGAGCACGTCCAGCACCCGCTCGGCGCCGACCTTGTGCCCCTCGGTCCGCGGCAGCCCCCGCTCCTTCGCCCACCTGCCGTTGCCGTCCATGACGATGGCCACGTGGTTCGGGACCAGCTCGCCGGGGAGCTTGGGCGCGCGGGCACCGGACGGGTGCGGCTCCGGCGCCTTGTACTCGCGCCGCTGGCGCCCCAGGATCCCGCGTACGACCATGTGCTTCTCGTCTCCCTCTTACTTCTCGACGTACCTGAGCGAACGCAGCCCGCGCTCCAGATGCCAGTGCAGGTAGGCGGACACCAGCCCGCTGCCCTCGCGGACGTACCGCGCCTCGCACGCGTCCGCCGTCTCCCAGTCTCCCGTAAGCAGCGCACCGAGGAGCACCAGGGTCTGCGGCGACGGTACGACACTGCCGGGCACCCGGCAGTCGACGCAGACGGAGCCGCCGGAGGCCACGGAGAAGAACCGGTTCGGTCCGGGCATGCCGCACTTCGCGCAGTCGGTGAAACTCGGGGCGTAGCCGTTGACGGCGAGGGAACGGAGCAGGAAGGCGTCGAGGACGAGATGCGGCGCGTGCTCGCCCCGGGCGAGGGTGCGCAGCGCCCCGACGAGCAGCAGGTACTGCTGCACCGCCGGCTCCCCCTCGTGGTCCGTGAACCGCTCGGCGGTCTCCAGCATGGCCGTCCCGGCGGTGTACCGCGCGTAGTCGGTCACGATCCCGCCACCGTACGGCGCGATGGTCTCACTCTGCGTGCACAACGGCAGCCCGCGCCCGACCAGTTCGCTCCCGCGCGCGAAGAACTGCACGTCGACGTGGGAGAAGGGTTCCAGCCGGGCCCCGAACTTCGACTTCGTCCGCCGCACCCCCCGGGCCACGGCCCGTACCCGCCCGTGACCGCGTGTGAGCAGCGTGATGATCCGGTCCGCCTCACCCAGCTTCTGGGTGCGCAGCACGATGCCGTCGTCGCGGAACAGAGTCATGGGCCCATTCTCACCCACGCCCTCCCCCGCAGACGCCGCTAAACAATATGTTGAAGACGGTCGGGCCCCCCACCGCCGAGGCTGGTCCCGGCATCCTCGGCACGCTCGCGGCGGGTGGCAGGGTGGTCCTCCTCGACGACCCGGCACCGGATACGGCCTTCCAGGCGATCGAGCGGGAACGGGTGACCGTCACCTCACTCACGCCCGGCCTCGCCGGGACGCGGGTCAGGCGGCGGCTTTCCCGGCCCGCGCCGGCTGCCGGGACCGCGGCGCCGCCCGGGTGAGGAGGGCGTCTTCCAGCGTGGCGGCGTGCGGGTGCGGGTTGGTGCGCGGGCGGACGTAGTGGAGGGTGGCCGGCGGGGCGGCCTTGGTGCTGCGGATGCCGTTGATGATCGACGCGTGGTTCAGCTCGTCCGAGACGACGTACGGATCCGGCAGCACCCGCAGCAGGCACTGCAGGGTCGCGTCGTTGGAGCCGTACCCGGTGGGGAACACCAGGGCGGCTTCCTTTCCGTGCCAGTCGGCGAGCGAGGACTCCAGCCGCGCGTAATGGGCGTGCGTGCCGCCGATGTTGCGCGAACCGCCCGATCCGGCGCCGTACTCGTCCACCGCCCGGTGCATGGCGTCCAGCACCTTCGGGTGCTGGGACATGCCCAGGTAGTCGTTGCTGCACCACACCGTGACCTGGTGGCTGCTCCCGTCGGCGGCGCGCCGCAGCGCCCTCGGGTACTCCCCGGCCCGCCGGTTGATGTCGACGAACTCGCGGTACTGCCCGTGGGTGCGCAGCTTGTCGAGTTCGGCCGCCAGAAGGTCTTCGTACATTCCCGTCATCCCCGTTTTGGTGCGTGTTGTGCCGGGTCAGTACAGGCAGATAAGTGCTCCATACACCAATACGGGGTCCGCAAGATTGATGCGGATGATGAATGGCCCCAGTTCAGGCGGGGTTCGACCGGTCGATGAGTCGCTGCTCACAGTGCGGCCCGGCTGATCTTCACCCGAACGGGAGCCGGGGCCCCTCTTCGCGTGCGCCCCCTTGACCGCCCCTATCGGCGCTTTTATGGTCACGCTGACCGAACCGGACGTAGGACGTCGTATCTCCACCCTCCCTGGAGGACCCGTGCGTGACGACGTAAGCCCTGACGTGCCCGCCCCGCACCGCCGGTCCTTCCTGAAGGGTGTCGGTGCGCTCGGTCTGGCCGCCGCCCTGCCGCCCGCGCTGAGCGCCTGTTCCGGGCCGCAGTCCACGAACGACACCGGGAGCGGCGGCACCGGCAAGGACCGGACGCTGACCGCCGTGATCGGCTACGGCAACGACGGCAGCTGGGATCCGACGCAGACGGCCTCGGCGTTCTGTATGGCGGCCAACAACCATGTCTACGAGGGGCTGCTGGACACCGACCCGATCACCCGGGTGCCGTATCCGGCGCTCGCCACTGAGGTGCCGACGCACCCGAACGCCACCACCTGGCGGTTCACCCTGCGCTCGGGCGCGACCTTCCACGACGGCAGGCCCGTCACCGCCGACGACGTCGTGTTCGTCTTCGACCGGATCCTCGACCCCGGCACCCAGACCCTCGCCAAGGGGTTCTTCGCCAGTTGGCTCGGCAGTGTCAGGAAGGCCGGCTCGCGCACCGTCGAGCTCGTGCTCAAGTTCCCCTTCCCGGACGGGCTTTCCCGGCTCACCCTGGCCAAGATCATGCCGAAGCACGTCTTCTCCAGGCCCGGCGCCTGGGACGACGCCATCAGGGGGCTGGCCGTCGGCTCGGGGCCGTACCGGCAGACCGCGCACCACCCGAAGTCCAACACCACCTTCG
The DNA here is from genome assembly GCF_053597455.1 of Streptomyces sp. NPDC001393. Classification (NCBI taxonomy): domain Bacteria; kingdom Bacillati; phylum Actinomycetota; class Actinomycetes; order Kitasatosporales; family Streptomycetaceae; genus Streptomyces; species Streptomyces sp. NPDC001393. The sequence continues at coordinate 165,860 of NZ_JBSFIH010000001.1, read as the reverse complement.
AGGCGTACGCCGGCTACAACGGGCCCCGCCCGCCCGCCTTCAAGCGCATGAACTGGCTGACCATCGTGGATGCCGCGCCGCGGGTCGCGAAGATCTCGGGGAGCGGTGCCGGGGCACAGATCGCCGACAACATCCCGTACGCCAACATCGCGCGGCTGGAGCAGGGGGGCCTGAAGGTCGCCGGTGGCGCCGGGATGAACAACCTCTTCCTGATGTTCAACACCCGGCACAAGCCCTTCGACGACGTGCGGGTGCGGCAGGCGCTGCACTACGCCATCGACACCGAGAAGATGGTGCAGGTCGCCCTGAAGGGGCACGGCAAGCCCGCCTCCTCGTTCCTCAACGAGGGCAACCCCGCCTACCGGCGGGCCAAGACCGTCTACGACTACGACCCGGGCAAGGCGAAGGCTCTGCTGAAAGCCGCCGGGGTCAGCGGCCTCAAGGTCAACCTCCTTGCTGTGAACGTCAGTTGGATCGTGGACTGTCTGCCGACCATCAAGTCCTCCTGGGACGCGATCGGCGTGGAGACCACCCTCGCGCCGCAGGAGACCACGGCCGTGTTCACCAAGATGGACCAGAAGCAGGACTACCAGGTCGTCGCCGCGGCCTCCAATCCCAATCAGTTCGGGCTCGACGCCGACCTGATCATGCACTACAACTACGGGCCGCAGAACCTGTGGATGGGATACACCCGGTGGGCCGGCGACCCCGTCGCCCAGCGGCTCTTCAAGGACATGGACCGGGCCACCCGGGAGCCGGATCCGGAGAAGAAGAAGGCGATCGTCCAGGACTACATCGACGTCGTCGCCGAGCAGGCCGTGCTCTACCCGGTGGTGCACAACGAGCTGATGACCGCCTGGGATCCCCGCAAACTCACGGGCATAAGGGCCCAGCCCTACCCCGGCATCAACCTGCTCCAGGCCAAGTGGGTCTGACGGCATGACGGCCGTCGTACGGATCCTGCTCCGCCGTGTCGCGCTGCTCGTGCCGCTGATGCTCGGGATCGTGCTGTTCGTGTTCCTGGTGATGCGGTTCTCGGACGTCGATCCCGCGTCCGCGTTCTTCCAGGGGGCGAATCCCACTCCGCAGCAGCTGCACGACTTCCGGGAGCGGAACGGCCTGCTCGATCCGCTCCCCGTCCGGTACGTCCACTTCGTCGGCGACCTCCTCCACGGGAACCTCGGCACCAGCGCCCTGACCCGGGCCCCGGTGGCCGACCAGGTCACCACCGCACTGCCGCTCACCCTCCAGCTGACCTTCCTCGGCCTCGCCGTCGCGGTCGTACTGGCGCTGGCGGGCGGGGTCACGGCGGCCGTGTACCGGGACCGGATCCCGGACCAGGTCATCCGGGTGGTCTCGCTCGTCGGCGTGGCCGCCCCCGGCTTCTGGCTGGCGCTGCTGATGATCCAGTACCTGGCGGTGGACCGGGGCTGGTTCCCGACCGGCGGCTACACCAACCCGGCCGACTCGGTCACCGGCTGGCTCAGGACCATGGCGCTGCCCGCCTTCGCCCTCTCCCTGCCGGTCGCCGCGCAACTGACGAGGATCGTCCGCACCTCGGTCGTGGAGGAGCTGGACAAGGACTACGTGCGGACGGCGATCGGGAGCGGGCTGCCGCCGTGGGTCGTCGTCGGCCGGAACGTCCTGCGCAACGCCCTGGTCAATCCGCTGACCGTGCTCGGGCTGCGGGTCGGCTATCTGCTCGGCGGAGCCGTCGTCATCGAGACGATCTTCTCGCTGCCCGGCATGGGCAAGCTGATGATCGACGCCGTGCAGAACGGCGATCCGGCCGTGGTGCAGGGGGTGGTGCTGACGACCGCCACCGGGTTCGTCGTCGTCAATCTCGTCATCGACATCCTGTATCTGCTGGTCAACCCACGTCTGAGGGCGGGCTGATGGTCACGCGCGCGAGTCTTGCCGAGCGGCTGTCCCGGCCCGGCGGCGTGCGGCTGCGGGGCCGGCGCCGGCTGCCCCTTCCGTCGAAGGTCGCCGTCTGCTTCCTGGCCTTCGTCATCCTCGTCGCCGTACTCGCCCCGCTGCTCGCGCCCGATGATCCGCTCGACCAGCAGGACCCCGTCGGCGGCAGCGGGCATCCGTCCGCCGCGCACTGGCTCGGGCAGGACAGCCTCGGCCGGGACATCCTGAGCCGGCTGATGTACGGCGCCCGGTGGTCGCTGGCGATCGGGCTGGGGGCGACGGCGCTCGCGCTGGTCGTGGGTGCCGTCATCGGGGCGGTCGCGGCCACCTCCCGCAAGGCGGTCGACGAGACGCTGATGCGCTGCCTGGACGTGGTGATGGCGTTCCCCGGGATCGCCCTCGCGGCCGTCCTGGTCGCGGTCTTCGGCGGCGGCATCGGCGTGCTGATCTGTGCCATCGCCTTCCTGTTCACGCCGCCCGTGGCCAGGGTCGTCCGCGCCAACGTCCTCGACCAGTACGGCGAGGACTACGTCACCGCGGAACGGGTGATCGGCGCCCGCACGCCCCACATCGTGGTCCGGCACGTGGCCGTCAACTGCGCCGCCCCGGTGCTGGTGTTCTGCACGGTGCAGGTCGCCGAGGCGATCGTGTTCGAGGCGTCGCTGTCCTTCATCGGCGCCGGGGTGCGGCCCCCGGACCCGTCCTGGGGCAGCGTCATCGCCGACGGCAAGAACATGGTGCTGACCGGCGGCTGGTGGGCGACCGTCTTCCCCGGGCTGCTGATCCTGCTGACCGTGCTGTCGCTGAACATCCTCTCCGAGGGCGTGTCCGACGCATGGGCGGCACCGGCGCCCATGGAGGTGGAGACGCCCTCGGACCGGCTGCAGGCGCCGGAGCCCGGCAGCGGAGAGGTGCTCGAGCTGCCCGGCCTCACCGAAGCGGCCCGGCGGCTGCGCTCCCGGGCCCGGCCCCGCCCCGACTCCTCCGGTCAGCCGGTGCTCGCCGTGGAGAACCTCACCATCGGCTTCCCGGACCGGCACCGGGGCGTGGACATCGTCGCCGGTGTCAGCTTCGAGGTGCACCCCGGTGAAGTGCTCGGTCTGGTGGGCGAGTCGGGCTGCGGGAAGTCGCTGACCGCGCTCACCGTGATGGGGCTCCAGCCGAGACAGGCGCGCATCGGCGGCCAGGTGCGGTTCCGGCAGCGGGACCTGCTCGCCGAGCCGATGCGGGTGCGGCGGCGGCTGCTCGGGCACGAGATGGCGATGGTGTACCAGGACGCCCTGTCCTCGCTGAACCCGGCGATGACCGTGCGCGCCCAGCTGAGGCAGCTCGTCCGGCGCGGGGGCCGCCGTAGCCCGAGGGAGCTGCTGGAGCTGGTCGGGCTCGACCCCGAGCGCACCCTGCGCAGCTATCCGCACGAGCTGTCCGGCGGGCAGCGCCAGCGCGTGCTCATCGCCATGGCGCTCTCCCGCGACCCACGGCTGATCGTCGCCGACGAGCCGACGACCGCCCTGGACGTCACCGTGCAGGCCCAGGTGATGGAGCTGCTGCTGCGGCTGCGCGAGGAGCTGGGCTTCGCGCTGATCCTGGTCTCGCACGACCTGGCGCTGGTCGCCGACGTCACCGACCGGGTGGTGGTGATGTACGGCGGCCAGATCGTGGAGAGCGGGGTGACCGCCGACCTGGTGGCGGCGCCGGCCCACCACTACACGCGCGGTCTGCTCGGCAGCGTGCTGTCGCTGGAGTCGGCCGAGGAACGGATGACACAGATCAAGGGGGTCGTACCGGCCCCGGCCGACTTCCCGGCGGGCTGCCGCTTCGCCGACCGCTGCCCGCTGGCGAGCGAGGTGTGCCACGCCCGCGCACCCGTGCTCGCCGGTACGGCCACCCACACGGCCGCCTGCCATCATCCGGCCGTACCCGTTCAGGAGGCTCTCCAGTGAACGCCGTCATCGAGGTCCGGGGCGCCCATGTGGTGCACAAGGCCCGCACCGGCGGACTGCTCAGGCGCGACCGGGTGTACGCCCTGACCGGCGCCGACCTCACCGTGGCCGCCGGGGAGACGGTGGGCGTGGTCGGCGAGTCGGGGTGCGGGAAGTCGACGCTGGCCAGGGTGCTGGTGGGCGTCCAGCGGCCGGTCTCGGGGTCGGTGGCGTTCCAGGGCCGTGACCTGTGGACGATGCCGCCCGCAGAGCGCCGGGCCACGGTCGGCGCGGGCGTGGGGATGGTCTTCCAGGACCCGTCGACCGCGCTCAACCGGCGGCTGACCGTACGGCGGATCCTGCGCGACCCGCTCGATGTCCACGACCGCGGGACCAGGGCCGAACGGGAGGACCGGGTACGGGAGTTGATGGCCCTGGTCGGCCTCCCCCGGGCCCTGGCCGACGCACTGCCCGGACAGCTCTCCGGCGGGCAGCGGCAGCGCGTGGCCATCGCCCGCGCCCTCGCCCTCGACCCGGCGCTGGTCGTCGCCGACGAGCCGACCAGCGCCCTGGACGTGTCGGTCCGCGCCCAGATCCTGAACCTCCTGCTGGACCTGAAGGAACGCCTCGGTCTGGCCCTGGTGTTCGTCTCGCACGACATCCAGACGGTACGGCGGATGAGCGACCGGGTGATCACCATGTACCTGGGCCGGATCGTGGAGGAGACCCCGGCCGGCCGGGTCACCGACGCCGCCCGGCACCCGTACACCCGTGCCCTGTTCTCCGCCACGCCCGGACTGCTGGACCCCATCGACCCGATCCCGCTGACCGGCCCGGTGCCGTCCGCGACCCGGCCGCCGAGCGGCTGCCCGTTCCGCACCCGTTGCCGGCGGGCGGACGGGGTGTGCGCCGAGGTGATGCCGGACTTCTCGGCCGCGTCGCGGCCCGGACACCGCTACCGGTGCCACCATCCTGTCGAGGAGGAGGATCCGACCCGAGACCCGGCAGGCCTCGCAGACCCAGCACGCCAGGAGCCCTGACATGCCCTTCCCCACCCCGCTCACCGGTGTCGTCCCGCCCGTCTGCACGCCCCTGACACCGGAGCGCGAGGTGGACGTGCCCTCGCTGCTCAGGCTGGTCGACCATCTGATGGAGGGCGGGGTGCACGGGCTGTTCCTGCTCGGGTCCACGTCCGAGGCCGCGTTCCTCACGGACCGGCAGCGCGGGCAGGTCGTGGAGGCGGTCGTGGCCCATGTGGGCGGTCAGCTGCCGGTCCTGGCCGGCGCCATCGACATGACCACGCCGCGCGTCCTGGACCACGTCACGGCGGTGACGGCGGCCGGAGCGGAGGCGGTGGTCGTCACCGCGCCCTTCTACGCCCGCACCCATCGCTCCGAGATCGTCCACCACTACCGCAGGATCGCCGCCGCGTCGCCGGTGCCGGTCATCGCCTACGACATCCCCGTCGCCGTGCAGACCAAGCTCCCCGCCGACGTGGTGCTGGGCCTGGCCGCCGACGAGGTACTGGCCGGGATCAAGGACTCCAGCGGGGACCTGGGCGCCTTCCGCGAGATCGTCACCGGCGCCCGCGCGCACCCCGGGTTCAGCGTGCTGACCGGCTCCGAGCTGATCGTGGACTCCGCGCTGGCGCTGGGCGCCGACGGGGCCGTGCCGGGGCTGGCCAACGTCGACCCGCACGGGTACGTCCGGCTGTACCGGATGTGCCGGGCGGGTGACTGGGAGGGGGCGCGGGTGGAGCAGGAGCGGCTGTGCGCGCTCTTCGGCATGGTCACGGCCGGGGACCCGGCACGGATGGGCGGCAGCTCGTCGGCGCTGGGGGCGTTCAAGGCCGCGCTGCATCTGCGGGGGGTCATCGACTGTGCGGTGACGGCTGAGCCGCAGGTGCCGTTGTCCGGGGAGGAGACGGAGAGGGTGGGGAAGTTCCTGGCGGCGGCGGGACTGCTCTAGTCCCCCGACAGGGTCAGTCTGCGGAACTCCAGGGTCTCGTACGCCTGCTCGCTCCCCGTCTCGTACAGGACGCCGATCGTGTCGTGGGCGAGCTGGACCAGGTCGGAGTAGGCGGCCGGGCGGTCGGAGAGGGTGCGCAGCCTGGTGAAGGTGCGGCCGTGGTCCGTGCTGGACCAGATCGCCAGGGCACGGCGGGCGGTCGGTACGGAGGGGGCGGAGAACAGCAACGGGGCTCGGCGGCCGCGGAGTTGGAGGACGCTGCCCTGGACGACCGGGACGTCGTTCAGGGTGGGCTGGACGGCGTAGGGGCGGTCGAGGGTGGTTCCGCCGTCGCCGGAGTAGGTGTCGAGGCGGTTGCCGGGGGCGGTGCCGTACTGGTCGCGGGCATTGAAGTAGAGCCTGCCGTCCGGGAGTTGGGCGGCGGTCGTCTCGTTGACATTGGTCACGCCGTCGCGGGTGTCGGTCACGAACCCGAGGTGCCAGGTGCGGCCGCCGTCGTCGCTGTAGAGCGCGTGCCCGCCGTCGTACCGGGATCCGGGGCCCGAGGAGCCGTCGGGCGGGGCGACGGAGTGGTTGGCGGGGACCAGCAGGCGGCCGGCGTGCGGGCCCCGGGTGAGGGCGACGGCGTGGCCGGGGCCGGTGGCGTACCAGCGCCAGCCGGGCCGCTTCACCTGGGCCGTGATGTCCACCGGGGGCGTGAAGTGCCGGCCGTCGTCCCGGCTGCGCTGCACGAACACCCGGCGCTGCGCCGCACCGCGCCGGATCCGGTCCTCCGTCGCCGTCCCGCTGTTGGCGCAGGTCACCAGGACGACGTCACCGGTGCGCGGGTCCACGACCGGCGCCGGGTTGCCCCGGGTGTCCCCGTGTCCGTCGGCCACGACCGTCAGCGGGCCCCAGGTGCAGCCGCCGTCGGTGGAGCGGCGCAGGACGACATCGATGTCCCCGGTGTCGGCGAGACCGTCCCGCCGCCCCTCGGCGAAGGCCAGCAGGGTGCCGTACCCCGTCTCCACGACCGCGGGGATGCGGTAGGCGGCGTAGCCCCCCTGACCGGAGACATACGGCACCGACGAGACGCAGCCGGGGATCGCCCGGGCGGAAGCCGTCGCGGGCAGGCCGGCGGTGAGGGCGGTGAGGAGCGCGAGGGTGGTGAGCAGGGTGCGGCTCTTCGGGGTCACCCGCCCATGGTCCCAGGAATCACCAGCCCGGACTCGTAACCGACGATCACCAGCTGGGCGCGGTCGCGAGCGCCGAGCTTGCCCATGATCCGGCTGACGTGAGTCTTGGCGGTGAGCGGGCTCAGCCCCAACACCTCGGCGATCTCGGTGTTGTTGAGGCCACGCGCGACCAGCGTCAGGACCTCGCGCTCGCGGTCCGAGAGGCACTCGGGGCCGCCCGTCACCGGCGCCGAGGGGCTGCGCAGGAACCGCTCGATCAGGCGTGCCGTGGGCCCCGGTGAGAGCAGTGCCTCGCCCGCCGCGACCGTGCGGATCGCGTCGAGGAGGTCGGCCGGACGGGTGTCCTTCACCAGGAACCCGGAGGCACCGGCCCGCAGCGCCTCCACCACGTGCTCGTCGGTGTCGTAGGTGGTGAGCACCAGGACCCTGACCCCGGCGAGGTCCTCGTCGGCGGCGATCAGCCGGGTCGCCTCGATGCCGTCCAGGCCGGGCATGCGGATGTCCATCAGGACGACGTCGGCGCGCTCGGCGCCGGCCAGGTCGACGGCCTCGCGCCCGGTGCCGGCCTGCCCGACGACCTCCATGTCCGGCGCCGACTCCACGAGCATCGCGAACGCGGCCCGCACCAGGGTCTGGTCGTCGGCGAGCAGCACCCGGATCATCCCTGCTCCCCCGCCCTCTCCCGCAGCGGCAGTACGGCGCTCACCTCGAAGCCCGGTCCGTCGGCGCGCGGTCCGGCCTCGACCGTGCCGCCGACACTGCGGGCCCGCTCCCGCATCCCGACCAGCCCGAATCCCGGCGGGCCGGCACCGGCCCCGGCCGCGCCGCCCACTCCGTCGTCGGTGACCTGGACGCGCAGGCCGCCCTGCTCCTCGTACACGCCCACGCGCACGGTCAGGTCGGCCCGGTCGCCGTGCCGTACCGCGTTGGTGAGCGCCTCCTGCACGATCCGGTAGGCGGCGGCGCCGACGGCGGGCGGCACCCCGTCGGCCCGCACGGCCAGCTCCACCCGGGCGCCCGCCGACTTCGCCAGTTCGGCGAGGCCGTCGAGGCCGGGCAGCGGGCCGCGGGCGTCCGGGGTGCCGGGGTCGCGCAGCACCTCCAGGGTCGTACGGAGCTCGCCGCGGGCGGTCCGGCAGGTCTCGGCGATGTCGTCGAGGGCCTTCGCGACGGCTGTCCGGTCCAGCCGCTCGGGGTCGGCCTCCAGCACGTGCGCGGCGACCGAGGTCTGCACGCCGATGAGGGTGATGGTGTGGGCGAGCAGGTCGTGCAGGTCGCGGGCGACGCGCAGGCGTTCCTCGGCGACCCGGCGCCGGGCCTCCTCCTCGCGGGTGCGTTCGGCGCGTTCGGCGCGTTCCACGGCCGCGGCGGCGTTCTCCCGGTGGACGCGGATGTAGCCGCCGAGGACCAGCATGGAGACGATCCAGCCGGTGATCTGGAAGCTCACCTGGACCCCGGCCATGCCGTGTCGGATCTTCAGGAGCAGCATCAGCGTGACGACGGCGGTGCCGATGAACGCCGTGCGCCGGGGGCCGTGGGTCACCGCCACCGTGTAGAGGACGACCATCGAGGCGGCGGTGGGCGCCGAGTGGTTGTAGTCCAGCTGGTGGTAGGTCGCGATCAGCGTGATCATGACCGCGAGCACGGTGAGCGGGGCCCGCCGGCGCCAGGCCAGCGGCACGTGCAGACCGAGCAGCAGGGCCCAGCCGAGCGCGTCCGGGTGCCGGCCGCTGCCGACGGTGACGGCGATGCCGGAGGCGAGCGCCGCGAGCCCGGCGGCCAGGAGCGCGTCCTGCCGCCGGGGATCCAGGGCGGCGAGGGTCCGGCCGGGCCGGGACGCGGCGATGGTCGCCTGCACGAGGTTCGTGACGGTTGCCTGCACGGGGTTCATCTTCCGCTATGCGCCCACGGGCTCCGGTGTGCGGTCGGCGTCCGGCGCCGGCCGGGACAGCCGGCCCGGCCACCACACCCGGCGCCCGAGCGCGACGCTCGCGCTGGTCACGAGGTAGGTGCGGACGAGGAAGGTGTCCAGCAGGACGCCGACGGCGATGACGAAGCCCAGCTCGACCAGCGGCACCAGGCCCATGTTCGTCAGCACCGCGAAGGTGGCCGCGAGCACCAGCCCGGCGGAGGCGATGACCCCGCCGGTGGTGCGCAGGGCGATCAGCGCGGCCGCAGCCGGTTCGGCGCCCTTGACCGACTCCTCCCGCATCCGGTGCATCAGGAAGATGCCGTAGTCGACGCCGAGCGCGACCAGGAAGACGAAGGACAGCAGGCCGAGGCCGGGGTCGGTGCCGGGGAAGCCGAACAGCGGCCCGAAGGCGAGCCCGCCGAGGCCGAGGGCGGCGCCCCACACGGCGACGACGGCGGCGACCAGGAGCAGCGGGGCGAGAAGGGAGCGCAGCAGGACGACCAGGATCAGCAGCACGGAGGCGAGGACGATCGGGACGACCACCAGGCGGTCGCGGGCGCCGGTGTCCTTCAGGTCGAGCTGCTGGGCGCTGGGCCCGCCGACGTGGGAGCCGGGCAGCCGGTGCCGCAGGGCCTCGATGGTGGTGGTCTCGGCGTCGGACTGGGGCGGTGCGGAGGCGGTCACGGTGATCTCGGTCCAGCCCCCGCCGGTACGGCCCTGCCGCGCATCGGCCACGCCCCGGGTGCCCCTGACCACGGCGAGGGTGGCGTCGGCACGCCCGGCCGGGGTCATGATCTCGATGGGCTGCGCGGACCGCTCCGGGTAGGCCCTGGCCACCGTCTCCATGGCGGTCACGGACTCGGGCCGGTGCACGAAGGTGTCCAGCTGCTTGATCGCACCGGGCAGGTTCAGGGTGCCCAGCGCGAGCGCGCCGAGAAGGACGGCGCCGGAGGCGAGGACGGTCAGCGGGCGGCGCCCGGCCGAGGAGCCCATCGCCGCGAACAGGGACCGGCGGGCCCTGGGCGTGCTGCCGTAGGCGGGCACGAGCGGCCAGAACACCCGGCGGCCCAGCAGCACCAGGAGGGCCGGGAGCAGGGTCAGCATCGCGGCGAGCGCGCACAGGACGCCGACCGTGCCGAGCGGGCCCATGCCCCGGCTGGAGTTGAGGTCGGCGGCGAGCAGGCAGAGCAGTCCGGCGGCGACCGTGCCGGAGGAGGCGAGGACGGCGGGCCCGCAGCCGCGCAGGGCGGCGCGCATCGCGTCGTACGGCCGTTCGTGGCGCCGTAGCTCCTCGCGGTAGCGGGAGACGAGGAGCAGGGCGTAGTCGGTGCCGGCGCCGAAGACGAGGATGGTCATGATGCCGGCGCTCTGGCCGGAGACGGTGGTGCCGAAGGCCTGGTTGAGGCCGTAGGCGGCGGCGCGGGCGAGGAAGTCGGAGACGCCGGCGACGACGAGCGGGACCAGCCACAGCAGGGGGCTGCGGTAGATGAGGACGAGCAGGAGCGCGACGACGGCGACGGTGGTGTAGAGCAGGGGGCCGCCGAGCGAGGCGTAGACGCCGGAGGCGTCGGTGGCCAGGGCGGCCGGACCGCCGACCTGGACGCTCAACCCGCCCTGGTCGTGGGCGACGTGACGGACGTCGTCGACGAAGGTGTTCCGCTTCTTCTCGTCCGTGCCGGGCTCGTTGCTGGTGACGGGGTACATGAGGGTGGTGCCGTCGGCGGACGGGATGCCGTGCGGGGTGCCGGCCGTCAGGGTGTGGCGGTGGGCGATCCGGCTCAGTTGCCGTGCGGCCGTGGTCCGGTCGGCGGCGGTGAGCCCGGTCGCCCGGTGGTAGACGAGGACCAGCTCGGTGGTCTCGCCGCCGGGCAGCCGGTCCTGGAGTTTCGCGGCCCGGGTGGAGTCGGCGGACGCCGGCAGATAGTCGGTGGCCCGGTCGTGCTGCACATCGGCCAGCTTGGCGGCGAACGGCGCGGCGACGGCCAGCAGCACCGCCCACAGCCCGAGCACCAGCCAGGGCAGGCCCCGGCTCCCTTGTTTTCTCCCGGCCCCCACGGATTCCATGGCGCGGGCCTCCCTCCACTGCGGATGTCTGGATACGGCTTCCAGACTTCCGGCGAAAGGGATGCCGTTCGTCGGGCGTGAAGGCGAGTTCGGCGCTACTGCCGGGGGTGACCGGGACGCGCCGTTACTCCCGGGGGAGTATCAGGACGGCGTCCGTGCCGCCGCGAGCAGCCGGGTCACGTCGTCGGCGCAGATGGTCAGGGCCGCGCCGACCGTGGTGAGGGCGTCGCGTTCGGCGGGGGTGTAGGGGCCGTCGGCGAGGGCGATGCGGGCGGCCTGGAGGAGGAGGGACTCGCGGCCGGCCGGGGCGAGGTGCGGGGCGAGCGGGTCCAGGGCCTCGTGCAGCTCTATGGTCAGGCTGGTGCCGCACTCGGCTCCCAGGACCCGGCCGGTGTCGGCGGCGAGGGCCTCGACCAGGGCGGCCAGCTGGTCCTCGGTGCAGCCGTCGAAGCCGGCGGCGCGGACCGTGGCGGCGGCTGTCTCCAGGGTCGTACGGGAGGCGGTGCCGCCGGCGGCGAGCACGGCGAGGGCGACGGTGTGCACGGCGTCGCGGAGCATCGCGGAGAAGCGGCGGGTGGTGGGATGGTCGAGGACGTCGGTGCCGTACTGCTGGCGGCAGGCGGCGCACTCCACGACCGGGCCCGCGGTGCCGCGCGGCAGCAGGGGAACGCCGAGCAGGGTGAGCCTGCGGCGGCCGGTGAGCCGCTGGTAGTTGCGGTCGCCGCCGCAGCCGGGGCAGTAGAACTCGCCGTCCCCGATCGGTGTCCATGCGGTGCGCGTACCCAGGAAGCGCAGGGTCCGGCCGTCTCGTCCCCGTACTGGCAGCACGTCGCACCTCCGTAACGACGCCGCAACATCGCGGCGCTGGCGTGATGTTAGCCACATCACCAAGGCTGAGTCAGTACCCCGTACGAGACCTTTCTGTGACCTGACCGGCCCCGTGGCCGATAACAGCCGGGGCCCCGGCCGCCGTATACAGCGGTCGGGGCCCCGAAACTCCTGGTCGGGAGTGGTCAGCGGGCCGCTCGGTTGACCGCCGAGACGACCGCCTTCAGCGAGGCACGCGTCGTGTTCGCGTCGATGCCGATCCCCCACAGGACCTTGCCGTCGATCGCGCATTCGATGTAGGAGGCGGCCTGCGCGGAGGCGCCCTCGCTCATCGTGTGCTCCTGGTAGTCCAGCAGGCGTACGTCGATGCCGATGGACTCCAGGGCGTCGAAGAAGGCCGAGATCGGACCGTTGCCGGAGCCGGTCAGGACGGTGTCCTCGCCGTCGACCGTCGCCTCGACCGTGAGCGTGTCCACGCCGTCGGTGTCCGTGGTCGACTGGCCGGTCTTCACCTGGATGCGGCCCCACGGGTTGTCCGGGTTCGGCAGGTACTCGTCCTGGAAGACCGCCCAGATCTCCTTCGGCGTGATCTCGCCGCCCTCGGCGTCGGTCTTGGCCTGGATGAGCTTGGAGAACTCGATCTGCATCCGGCGCGGCAGGTCCAGCTTGTGGTCGTTCTTCAGGACGTAGGAGATGCCGCCCTTGCCGGACTGGGAGTTGACGCGGATGACGGCCTCGTAGGAGCGGCCGACGTCCTTGGGGTCGATCGGCAGGTACGGCACCGCCCACTCGATGTCGTCGACGGTGACGCCCTTGGCCTTGGCCTCGGCCTCCATGGCGTCGAAGCCCTTCTTGATGGCGTCCTGGTGGGAGCCGGAGAAGGACGTGTAGACCAGGTCGCCCACGTACGGGTGGCGCGGGTGGACCTCCATCTGGTTGCAGTACTCCCACGTACGACGGATCTCGTCGATGTCGGAGAAGTCGATCTGCGGGTCGACGCCCTGGGAGAACAGGTTCATGCCCAGGGTGACCAGGTCGACGTTGCCGGTGCGCTCGCCCTGCCCGAACAGGCAGCCCTCGACGCGGTCGGCGCCGGCCATCAGGGCCAGCTCGGCCGCCGCCACGGCCGTACCGCGGTCGTTGTGCGGGTGGACGGACAGGCAGACGTACTCGCGGCGGGTCAGGTTGCGGTGCATCCACTCGAAGCGGTCCGCGTGCGTGGACGGGGTCGAACGCTCCACCGTGGCGGGCAGGTTGAGGATGATCTCGCGGCCGGGGCCGGGCTGCCAGACGTCCATGACCGCCTCGCAGACCTCCAGCGCGAAGTCCAGCTCGGTGTCGGTGAAGATCTCCGGGCTGTACTGGTAGCCGAACTCGGTCTCGGGGCCCAGCAGTTTCTCGGCGTACTCCATCACCAGGCGGGTGCCGTCGACGGCGATCTGCTTGATGTCGTCCCTGGAGCCGCGGAAGACCACCCGGCGGAAGACGGGGGCGGTGGCGTTGTACAGGTGGACGGTGGCCCGCTTGGCGCCCTTCAGGGACTCCACGGTCCGCTCGATCAGGTCCTCGCGGGCCTGGGTCAGTACGGAGATCGTGACGTCGTCGGGGATCGCGCCCTCTTCCTCGATGATCGAGCGCACGAAGTCGAAGTCGGTCTGGCCGGAGGCGGGGAAACCGACCTCGATCTCCTTGTAGCCCATCTTCACCAGCTGGTCGAACATGCGGCGCTTGCGCTCGGGCGACATGGGGTCGATCAGGGCCTGGTTGCCGTCGCGCAGGTCGGTGGAGAGCCAGCGGGGGGCGGCGGTGATCCGCTGCTCCGGCCAGGTGCGGTCCGGGATGTCCACCTGCTCGTAGCGGCCGTACTTGTGGATCGGCATGGAACTGGGCTGCTGGCGGTTGGCCATGTTTGCGTGGCTCCTCGAAGGTTCCGCGGGTGCGGGTCCGGTGGACGGCCGACGACGCAACACCAAGCTCCGCGGGGAGGGAGTCGGCCTATGTCTACAGGCCCTCGCCGCGGCAGCTAAGGAGAAGCAGCCCGAAACGCATGATGCTCCGCAGCCTAGCCGAGCCGCCCCGGCGCGGGGGGCGTGTCCCAGTATGCGGGACCGCACCTATAAACCCACTAGAAAGTGGATAAATAGTGCGCCGCACCACAGCGGGCGTACCACAGCGTCACGGAGCGTTGCGTTCCCTGTCCCGGTATTTCACTAATCATGGTGGCCTCTAGTGACACCGGCGTCACAGAGTGCAATGGTGCGGGCATGACGACCAACGGGGGCTTCGAGCCCGTCTTCTGCACGATCGTGCCGCCGCACGTCCTCGACCGGCTCGCGCAGGCCGAGGACGCCGCGCTCTCCGGCCCGGCCCGCCGGTCCCTGGAGCACGACGCCTACCAGCGCACCAAGCGCCGCCTGACCACGGTCATCGGTGCGCCCTCCGTCGCCGCGCCCCAGGGCACCGCCGCCGACCAGCCGCACCGCACGATCTACGACGCCCACCACACCCAGGACCTGCCCGGCACCCAGGTGCGCGCGGAGGGCTCCGACCCGGTGTCGGACGCCACCGTCAACCGTGCCTACGCGGGCCTCGGCGCCACCTTCGAGCTGTATCTGAAGGCGTACGGCCGGCACTCCATCGACGACCGCGGGCTGCCGCTGGACGCCAGCGTCCACTACGACCAGAACTACGACAACGCGTTCTGGAACGGCGAGCAGATGGTGTTCGGCGACGGCGACGGCCAGATCTTCCTCGACTTCACCATCCCGGTCGACGTCATCGGCCACGAGCTGACCCACGGCGTCACCCAGCACACCGCGAACCTGGAGTACTTCGGGCAGTCCGGCGCGCTGAACGAGTCGGTCTCGGATGTGTTCGGCTCGCTGATCAAGCAGTACACCCTCGGCCAGACCGCCGCCGAGGCCGACTGGCTGATCGGCGCGGGCCTGCTCGCCCCGCACGTGCACGGCACCGCGCTGCGCTCGATGAAGGCCCCGGGCACGGCCTACGACGACCCCAACCTGGGCAAGGACCCGCAGCCGGCGAGCATGGACCACTATGTCCGCACCGGCCGCGACAACGGCGGCGTGCACATCAACTCCGGCATCCCCAACCACGCCTTCTACCTGGTCGCCAGCGCCATCGGCGGCCACGCCTGGGAGAAGGCCGGGCAGATCTGGTACGACGTGCTGACCGGCGGCGCGCTGAAGACGGACGCCCAGTTCGCCGACTTCGCCACGCTGACGGTGAAGGCGGCGCGGGAGCGGTACGGCGCCGGCGACGAGCTCCAGGCCGTGCAGAAGGCGTGGGAACAGGTCGGGGTGCGGACGCTGTAGTTCCGTACTAGACAGTTCCCATGCGTATCCGAGTACGGCGCACGGGCGGCTTCGCGGGGATCGAGCGCCGGGCCGAGGTGGACACCGCGGCCCGGCCCGACGCCGACGCCTGGCACACCCTGGCCGAACGCGTCCTCGCGTCCGGCCACGGCACCCCGCCGGCGGGCGTCCCCGACGGCTTCCGCTACGAGATCACCGTGGACGGCCGCACGGTGTACGCGGCCGATCCCCGACTCACCGAGGAGCAGCGGGAGTTGGTGTCCCGGGTGCTGAAGGAGGGGGCGTGAGCGCCGGTTCCCGCCGGGGCGTTGACTTACGTTACCGGGGGTAAGGATGATCCCGGCATGGCGACTGACGCAGGCAATCCGATACCTCGGTTCCCGGCCGGCTTCCTGTGGGGTGTGTCGACCTCCGCCCATCAGATCGAGGGGGCGGCGGACGAGCGCGAGGCGTCCGTGTGGGACGTGTTCACGGCCGAACCGGGGCGAGTGAAGGACGGTACGACGGCGGCGGTGGCCTGCGACCACTACCACCGCTACCGGGAGGACGTGGCCCTCCTCGCCGGCCTCGGCGTGGACGCGTACCGCTTCTCCGTCTCCTGGCCCCGGGTCAACTCCCCCGGCGGCCTGGACTTCTACGACCGCCTGGTGGACGAGCTGTGCGCGGCGGGCGTACGGCCCGTGCCCACCCTCTTCCACTGGGACCTGCCCGCCTCGCTGGACTGGCTGGAGCGGGACACGGCGGAACGGTTCGCCGAGTACGTCTCCGTGGTGGCCGAGCGGCTCGGCGACCGCGTCACCCAGTGGATCACCCTCAACGAGCCCGCCGAGCACACCCTCCTGGGCCACGCCCTCGGCGCCCACGCACCCGGCCGCCGGCTCCTCTTCGACGCGCTCCCGGTGGCCCACCACCAGCTCCTCGCCCACGGTCTCGCGGTACGGGCCCTGCGCGCGGCCGGGGCGAGGGACATCGGCATCGCCAACTCCCACGGCCCCACCTGGCCCGCCTCCGCCGAACCGGCCGACGCCGAGGCGGCCGGCTTCTACGACGTCCTACTCAACCGCCTGTTCGCCGAGCCGGTCATCCTCGGCGAATACCCGGACGGGATGGGCGAGTTGATGCCGGGGGACGTCACGGCGGACCTGAAGGTCATCGCCGAACCGGTCGACTGGTACGGCATCAACTACTACGCGCCGACGCGGGTGGGGGCACCCGGCGGCACCGACAGCGAGTACGGCGGCCTGGCGCTCCCCGCCGAACTGCCGTTCTCGGTGCGGGAGATCGAGGGCCGGCCGGTGACCGACTTCGGCTGGCCGATCGTTCCCGAAGGCCTCACCGAGCTGCTGTGCGGCTTCCGCGAGACCTACGGCGACAAACTCCCGCCGATCGTCATCACCGAGAACGGCTGCTCCTACGACGGCCTCGATGACCAGGACCGCATCGCCTACCTGGACGCCCACATCCGCGCCCTGCACACCGCGCTGGAGGCCGGCGTGGACGTGCGCGGCTACTTCGTGTGGTCCCTGATGGACAACTTCGAGTGGGCGGAGGGGTACGCCCGCCGCTTCGGCCTGGTGCACGTGGACTACGCGACGCTGCGGCGCACCCCGAAGGCCTCCTACCACTGGTTCCGGGACGTGCTCCGGGCGCAGAGATGACCACGGTCGGCCGCTTCGCCGCCGCCCTCGCCGAACCCGTAGAACCCGTCGGCCGTGGCTGGACGGCCGCCCTGTCGCTGGCCAACGGGGCGATCTGGGTCGGCTGGTTCGGCCCGCTGCAGATCCTGCTCGCCTCCCAGGCGAAGGACTTCGCGCCCGGCTCCGGGATGTCCAAGGAGACCATGCTGGCCTGGGTGACCGGCGCCGGCGCGGTGGTCTCCCTGCTCGCCAACCCGCTCTTCGGCGCCCTGTCCGACCGTACGACCGCCCGCCCCGGCCGCCGTACGCCGTGGATCGTGGCCGGGACGGCGGGCGGCGCGCTGTCGCTGCTGCTGCTCGCGCGGGCGGGCGGGGTGTGGTCCATGGCGCTGGGCTGGTGCCTGGTGCAGCTCACGCTGAACGCGGCGTTCGCGGCGGTGACGGCGGCCGTGCCGGACCGGGTGCCCCGGCGCCAACGCGGCGCGGTGGGCGGCTGGCTGGGCGCGGCGCAGATCCTGGGCGTGGTCGGCGGGACGGGCCTTGCGACCGTGGTGGGTGGGACCGGGGCCGGGTACACCGCGTGCGCGGTGTTCACGGCGGCGGGCGTGCTGCCGTACGTCCTGCGCTACGACGACCTGCGGCTGCCGCCCGAGGACCGCCCGCCCTGGTCCTGGCGCGGCTTCCTCGCGGGCTTCTGGCTGAGCCCGCGCCGCCACCCCGACCTGGGCTGGGCCTGGCTGACCCGGTTCCTGATCAACCTCAGCAACTCGCTGGTGCTGTTGTACCTGCTGTACTACCTCCGCGACCGCCTGCACCGCCCCGATCCCGGCCAGGGCGTGCTGGTGCTGACGGCGGTCAACAGCCTGACGCTGATGGCGACCGTCGTGGCGGGCGGGGTGTGGTCGGACCGGGTGGGCCGGCGCAAGCCGTTCGTCGTCTGGTCGGGCGTGCTGATGGCGGTGGCGACGGCGGCCCTGGCCGGCTGGCAGACCTGGCCCGGCGCGATCGTGGCGGCGGCCGTCCTCGGCGTCGGCTTCGGCGTGTTCACCTCGGTCGACTTCGCACTGATGACGGACGTCCTGCCGACGGCGCTGGACCGGGGCAAGGACCTGGGCGTCATCAACGTGGCCAACGCCCTGCCCCAGGTGGCCGCCCCCGCGCTGGCGGCACCGATCGTCACCTACCTCGGCGGCTACCGGGTCCTGTACCTGGCGGCGGCGGCGATCGGGCTGGCGGGGGCGGTGCTGGTGGGGCGGATACGGGGCGTGGAATGAGCCGGGCCGCGTTCGTCAGGCCCGCAGGGCGCGCAGGAAGAGGTCGCGGACCTCGGGCCAGCGGTCCTCGATGTCGGTGCGCTGGTGGAGGACATCGGAGATGTGCTGCATCCCGAAGAAGCCGGCGACCAGGGCGCGGGCGGCGGCGGCCGGGTCGGCGTCGGAGCGGAGCTGGCCCTGCTCCTGAGCCTGGATCAGGAGGGAGTGCAGGAGGTTGGTCCAGTCCACGTAGGGGGTCGGGAGTTCGGCGTCGATCTGCAGGCGCTCGATCTGGAGGCGGGCCCCGGCCTGGACCATGACGTTGTCACGGAAGGCGAGGGCGGCGCGGTCGAGCATGGCGATCGCGGTCTCCAGGGGCGACAGCTGCTCGGCCTGGACCTCCTGAAGCAGGCGCGGCCACTGGGCGTAGTGCTCCTCCACGACGGCGACGGCGAGGGCTTCCTTGTTCGGGTAGTGGAAGTAGACGGCGCCCTTGGTCATCTCGACCGCCTCGGCCACGTCCTTCACGGAGGTCTCCCGGAAGCCGTGGGCGGCGAACAGCTCGGCGGCCGCCTTCAGCACGATCGCCTTGGTCCGCACGGCGCGGTCCTGGCGTGGCTCGGGGCCTCGGGCGGCGGCGATCTTCTTGCTGGGAAAGGAAGTTGACGCTGTCTGCGCAGCGGACGGGGTCCGAGTCATGGGTGGTGGCTCTCTCCTCTGTCGCATCGTGCGCCGCCTGTTGGGCGACCCTTGCAATATACCTTCCCGCAGGTATATTTTCGACCCGCGATCGTCCTTGTGATCTAGGAATCCGCTGCTCAAGGACGTGCTGAGGCATCGGGGGATGCGTGCGCACGCGTACGTATGCGCTCCGATGTGGTCGCACGTCGCTGGGCATCGGCGATTCCCTCTTGGGGAGGAGCTCAACATGGATGTCAGTGCCGTGGTCGTCGCGGGGGACGCGCTCACCGGGCCGGGGGGATACCACCAGTGTGCGCATGGCGGCACGCACGCGGCTCGCACCTGCGGGGGATTCAGGTCCAGGGCGCCGAGGGGCGCGCGCTGCACGCTGCAGTCCGCCTCGGCGATCCGCAGCGCGGGCCGGATGATAGCGGAACGCACGCATGTCCCCAAGGAGTTGGTGCACAAGGCCGCGGCCGGTGAGGTCCTGCTGGGCGACGCCGTCCAGGTGGCCGAGGCGCGCTTCACCGTCGCGGTCCGCTGGCCCCGCGACCGCTTCCTCGGGCACCGGGGCGACCGGCCCGCGGGTGACCCGCTGCTGCTCGCCGAGGCGGTCCGGCAGGCCGCGATCTACCTCTCGCATCGTTTCCACGAGGTGCCGCGCGATCGCGCGTTCGTCCTGTGCGACCTGGAGTTCGCCCTGGAGGCGCCGCTGCCGCCGGGCGGCGCGCAGGCGGCCCCCGTGATGCTGGAGATCGACTGCACCCGTGCCGGGCGCGGCACGCGCATGGCGGTCGAGGTGTACGCCGGCGGGGTGCGGATCGGCCGGGCCGGAATGCGCTGGACCACGATGGAGCGCCGGCGGTACGCGGCGCTGCGGCGCCGGACCGGCGGGACGACCGTGCACTCCAACGCGACGCTGGACGAAGCGGTGGCGGGCGCGGCCGGGCACGTGCCGGTACGTGCGGGAGCCGGGTGCGCCGACCGCGACTCCGTACTGAGGGACGCTCAGGGCGCGGCGGCCGGGGGCCGGTGGCAGCTGCGGCTGGACCTCGGGCACCCCGTGCTCTTCGACCACGCCTGCGACCACATCCCGGGGATGGCGCTGCTGGAGGCCTTCCGGCAGGCGGCCCGCGCGGCCTCGGCCGGGGCGACGAGCGACCCGGAGAGCTGGGAGGCGATCTCGGCGTCCATCACGTTCGACTCCTTCGGCGAGCTCGACACACCGGTGTGGATCACCCTGGCCGAGGGCCGGCCGGGCGACGGAGCCCTGCGCCTGACCGCCGTCCAGGGGGAGCGCACCCTCGCCACCGCCGAACTGACCGGTGCCCGCATCCCCGTGGGCGGTGCCTGATGCCGACGGCCGGAATGCTCGACGTGAGGATGCCCCAGCCGGTCCGGCAGCCGGACGGGCGGACGGCTGACCCCGCGCCCGGCACGCTGTCGTACGCCGAGGTGATCGCGGCGGCGGCGGGCGACCGCGGTGCCCTGGACGGCCGGCGTCGGCTGTCCGCCGCGGTGGCCGCCGCCCTGAGCCGGGCCGGCTTCGCCCGGCACTTCGTCCCCGTGGAACGGGGCGGCCGCGCGGGCGGGTTCGCCGAGCTGCTGGAGGCGGTGGCCACGGTGGGCGAGACCTGCGCGTCGACCGCGTGGTGCGCGGCGTTGTACGCGGCGCACGGCCGGCTTGCCGCGTATCTGCCCGAGGCCGGGCAGCGCGAGGTGTGGGCCGACGGCCCGGATGTGCGGATCGCCGCCTCGGTCGTACCGCCGCAGGGCGAGGCCCTACCCGAGCCGGGTGGCTGGCGGCTGACCGGCAGCTGGGCGTACGCCAGCGGAGTGGACCACGCGCAGTGGGTGCTGCTGGCCAGCAGGACGCCCGGCGAGGGGGAGGCCGGGCACCGCGTCTTCGCCGTGCCGCGGACGGCAGTGACCGTCGCGGACACCTGGCGCACCCTCGGGCTGCGTGGTACGGGCAGCAACTCGGTTGCCGTGCACGGGGTTTACGTACCGGAGCACCGCTCCTTCACGCTGGCCGACCTGGGACGGGTACGGCCGGGGGCGGCGCGCTGCCACCGCGTGCCGTATGCGATGGTCGCCGCGCTGATGTTCGCGGCGCCGGCCCTGGGCGCGGCGCGGGGCGCGGTGCGCGACTGGGAGATCCGGATGGCGGGCAGGACGGGGGCCGACGGGCGGGCGGCGCGCGACAGCGGTGCGGTGCAGCAGGTGCTGGCCCGCAGCACCGCGCACATCGAGTCCGCTCAGCTGCTGCTGGAACAGGCGGCGCACCGGGCGGACCACGCCGAGGCGACCCCGCTCGCCGTGGCCGCGAACCGGCGGGACGCGGCGCTGGCGGTGGAGCTGTGCGCGGCCGAGACCGAACGGCTGTGGCGGGCCCTGGGCGCCGGCGGCCTCGCGGAGGACGATCCGGTGCAGCGGCGGTGGCGCGATGCGGCGGCGGTGGCGGCCCATCCGGCGGTGAGTTTCGAAGCGGCGGCGGGGGCGTACGCGCATGCCGTGTTCGCGGGCGGCGCGGGCGCCCGGGACAGGGCGGAGGGCCGATGACGGGCACGAGGACGAGTGCGGGCTCAGGCGCGGGTACGGGGACGCTGTCCCGCGCGCGGGGGATCGCCTTCTTCGACGTCGACGAGACGCTGATCACGGCGAAGAGCATGCTCGCGTTCTGGGACCACTGGGTGGCCTCCGGTGCGGCCGAGCGCCATGGTACGGCGGCCGTCCCGGACGGCGGACCGGACCGCGCCGCACGCAATCGCGCGCACTTCCGGCGGTACGCCGGGGTCCCTTTGGCGGAGCTGCGCGCCGCCGCCCGCCAGTGGTACGAGGGCTACCGCACCGGGCCGACCGCCTTCGTCGGCGCGACCGTCGAGGCGCTGCGGCGGCATCGGGCAGCGGGAGACGCGGTCGTGCTGGTCTCCGGGTCGGCGCGGCCGATGCTGGAGCCGATCGCCCGTGATCTGGGCACCGATGAGGTCCTGTCCACCGAACTCCTGGTCACGGAGGGCGGCTTGCTCACCGGGGAGGTGCGGCGGCCGATGGTCGGCGCGGCGAAGGGCGAGGCGGTGGCCGGACTGCTGGAGCGGTACGGGCTGCCGGCGGAGCGGGCCTACGGCTACGGGGATCACGCCAGTGACCTCTCGATGCTGCAAGCCGTGGGGCGTCCCCATGTCGTGGGCGACGACCCGGAGTTGGCGGCTCATGCCGCACACCGGGGCTGGCCACGCGTGCCTGCCTCGGGCGGCCCCCGGTAGCGGGGGCGCCGCGATGCGGGCCCGGTGCGGCCCGTATCGTTCGAAGCTGAAAACATTCCTTTCGGAAGGTATGTTTCATCCCAGTGGCGAGAGTACGGACGAGTGCACGGAACGGAAGGGAGGGCGCATGGCGCGGCAGGAACGTGCTCGGCGCACCAGAGAGCGGGCGCTGGAGCTGGCGGCCGAGGAGATCGCGGCGCACGGATACGCACGGACCAACCTGCAGTCCGTGGCCGACCGCCTGGGCACGACCAAGGGTGCGCTCTATGGGCATTTCGCGTCCAAGGAGGCGCTCGCGGAGACCTTGGAGCGCGAGGCCGCCGAGCGCTGGCACGCGCTGCGCGCCACGGCCGAGGCACCCGGCGCCGGCCCCGAACAGGCCCTGCACGACACGATGCTGGCCCTGGCCCGGCAGCTGGACGACCCACGCATCCGGGCGGCCCTGCGGCTGGCCGCGGACAGCGGGCGCCGTGGCGGCGGGACACCCAACCTCCTGGAGGAGGTGCACCACTGCCTGCTGGAGCAGCTGCGCGGTGCCCACCGGCTCGGCCGGCTGGCGCCGGAATGGCGGCCCGAGGTGGCCGCCCAGGTGCTGCTCGCCATGGTCTACGGCGCGGTCTTCGCCGGCTGGCCCGCCATCGGGAAGGAACCGGCCCGCTGGCGGGAGGCACTGTGGGCGTTCCTGGCGTCGTTGCGCGCGGGCGGTCCGGGCCCGGTCACCTGAGCCGCACCGGCCAGGCGGCACAGTCATGCGGCCGTATCACCCGACAGCCGACCGTCCGGGGCCGCCCTGTGGGCCAAAAACATACCTTCCAGAAGGAATGTGATTACCCCGGGGCTCCACCCGGCCCTCATCCCCACTCATCGCTACTCGTCCTTACGCATCCCGAAAGGCACCCGTGACCGTCATGGACCTCTCCACCGGCTCGTCCCGCGCCCCGCTCGCGCCAGGGGGGCAGCACCTCGGCACCGGACTGCGCGCCGCGCTCGTCCTGGACGGCGCCGCCCTGTCCCGTACCCGTTTCATGGTCTCGCCGATGAACGAACTGCTCGCCCAGGCCGCCCGGCACGCGGGGGCCGCGGGACCGGGGCCGGCCCGCCCCTACCGCAGTGAGGCCCCCCGGCGCGACGCGCGGACCGAGGCGACGGTGCGGCGGCTGACCGCCGCCCTGCGCGCGGTCCGCTGGCCGGTGGCCAGGCTGCTCTCTCCCACACTGCTGGACCGCACCAGCTGCCCCGGCTTCGAGGAGGAACTGGAGGCGCTGCGGGCAAGGATGACCGAGGGCTGCCGCCCGTTCGACAGCACCTACTCCGGTCGCGCCTACGGGCCCTCGCCAGGCGGTCCGGAACCCCTCGGCCCGGAGCCCGCCGTCCTCGCGTACGACAGGACTGACGGCCCCCCGTCGGTGCCCGTCGAGGAGATCGGCGAGCTGATCGAGGCGCTGCGCGCCGCCTTCGGCCTGTGGCTGGCCGAGGACTGGCCCGCACACCGCCGCGCGCTGGAGGACGATGTCGCCTGCCGCGCGCATCAACTCGCCCGGCACGGGGCGGCCCGGCTGCTGGACACGCTGCACGACCGGATCGCCTACGCGGACCAGATCCTGTACGTCTCCCCGCCCCCGTACGCGGCGCAGGGCGGCGGCCGGGGTCCCGCGGTGCAGCCGCCCCAGCACAGCGTGGACGGGCTGCTGCTGGTGCCCAGCGCGGTGGCCGCGCACCCCACGGTGCTCAGCGGCGGCGAGCTGCCGGTGCTGCGGTACCCGTGCACGGTCCGGGCCACCCGGGACGAGGCCCGCGCGGCCACCGAACCGACGCCGCTGGCCGCCCTGTTGGGCCGCGCCCGCTCGGACGCCCTGACGTCCATCGGCACCGGTTGCAGCACGACGGAGCTCGCCTGCCGGCTCGGTGTCGGGGCGGCGACCGCCTCCAGCCATGCCGCCGCACTGCGCCGGGCCGGGCTGATCGTCACGCACCGGCGGGGCAAGCAGGTGGAGCATCTGCTGACGGAGCTGGGCTCGCAACTGCTGACCGCGGGCCACGGCTGAGCCGTCCCGCGTCGCGGGCCGCGGCCTGCATCCTCCGCCGACGCACGGTGGCCCCGGGGCACACGCCCCGGGGCCACCGTGCGTCCTGCCTCAGGCCCGAACCGTCCTGCCTCAGGCCCGGACCAGCGCCTCCCTCTCCCGCCCGGCCCGCGCCGTCGTCAGCTCGTCGTGCAGCTCGGCGCCGAGCCGGCGCGCCGCCTGCTCGTCGTCCGCCACATGGATCGTCGCCACGCCGTCGCGCACCGCCGTGACCAGCCGCTCGCTACCGATGGAGACCGGCAGCCCGGCGTCCGCCAGGGCGCGGCCGACGTCGAAGAAGCCGCCCGTGACGGCCGCCAGGTGACGGCCCGGTACCTGCGGCCGGTGGGCCTGGGCGCCGTCGGCGAGCAGGCGCTCGTAGGCCGCGTCGGCCGTGGCCGCGTCCGGGAAGGACGCCACCACCGAGCGCAGGTCGACCACCACGGCCCGCACACCACCGGTGTCGCCGATGACCGAACCCGAGGTGAAGTCACCGTAGTTGAGGCGGCAGACGATGCGGACGCCATGCCGCTGGGCGGTCCGTACGGCCTGCGGGTGCAGCACCTTCGCACCGTGCCCGGCCAGCGTGATCATCTCCTCGTAGCCGATCCGCGGCATCGGACGGGCGGCGTCGATGATGTAGGGGTCGGCCGAGTAGACACCCTCCACGTCGGAGAAGATCTCCACCTCCGGCAGGCCCAGGGCGCCCGCCAGTGCCACCGCGCTCAGGTCGGAGCTGTTCTTCCCGAGCCAGGTGGGCCGGTGCTGGTCGTCCGCGCCCTGCCCGCCGGGCAGCACGGGCGTGATGCCGCGGTCCAACAGGTCCTTGATCTCGCCGAGTTCGGTGCGCAGCAGCGGCGCCGCGCGGTCCTCGACGGCCTCGGTGACCAGGCCCGTACGGTGGCCGTGCAGCAGTGTGGCGGGCACGCCCTCGCGCTCCAGGCCGATGCGCAGCAGACCGGCGCCGGTGGTGTCGGCCAGCGGCAGCACACCGTGCAGGGCCGCGGTGCCCACCCCGGGGTCGATGGAGGTGGCCAGCGAGCGGAGGTTCTCGGTGGCGCCCTGCATCCCGCTGGCGACGATCACCAGCTGCTCGCCACGCGCCATGCGGCGACGCAGATAGCGGGCGATGGACCGGTACTGGTGCGTGGACGGGAAGGTCGATCCACCGAACTTCAGAACGTGCAGGCTCACAGCGCACCTCCGACGATGCCGTGGGAAACAGCTTTCTCGGCGATCTGCAGGGCGTTCAGCGCGGCGCCGATCCGCAGGTTGTCGGCGACCAGCCACAGCAGGAGGCGGTTCGCGTTCTCCGGGTCGGTCCGCACCCGGCCGACGTGGACCAGATCGGGCTGGTCGGTGACCGTACGGGGTGTGGGGAAGCCCTCGGTCCACACCCGCACCTCCTCCTGTGCGGCGAGGAGCGCGGCGATCTCGGCGGCGTCCGCGGCGTGTTCGGTGTCGATGACCACGGCCTCGGAGTGACCGTTGACGACCGGGACGCGGACGCAGGTGGCGGTGAGGTCGAGGCCGTCGAGGCCGAGGATGCGCCGGGACTCCTGGCGCATCTTCTGCTCCTCCAGCGTGCCGCCGTGCTCCAGGAAGCGGTCGATGGCGGGTACGACGTTGAAGGCGAGGCCCGGACCGAAGCGGCTGTTCTGGGGAGCCGGCGCGGCCGGGTCGGCAAGCCGGGCGGCGGTGTCGGCGCGCAGCTCGTCGATCCCGCTCTGCCCGCCGCCGGAGGCCGCCTGGTACGTGGACACGGTCACCCGGCGCAGCCCGTAGCGCTCCTGGATCGGCTTCAGCAGCCGGGCGAGGGGGATGGTGGAGCAGTTGGGGTTGGCTACGATGCCGCTCTTCGGGCGCTCGGCCAGGAGGTGCCCGTTGACCTGGGGGACGACGAGGGGGCTGTCCGGGTCCATGCGGAAGGCGTTGGTGTTGTCGACGACGAGGGCGCCGGCCGCGGCGGCACGTGGGGCGTGCTCGGCGCTGATGGGCGTACCGGCGGAGAAGAACGCCAGGTCGACTCCGGAGAAGTCGCAGGTGCCGAGGTCCTCTACGACGGCCTCCGCGCCGCCGGGCACGGGCAGCACCTGGCCGGCGGAACGAGCCGAGGCGATCAGCCGGATCGAGGAGGTCTCGAAGCCGCGCTGGGCGATGAGTTCGAGGAAGGTACGGCCGACGGCCCCGGTGCCGCCCACCAGGGCGATGCGGGGGGCGCCGGTCACGGGGCGGGCGCCGGTCTCGGGAAGGGTGGCGGTCACGGTGGTTCAGCTCCTGGTGTCGACGGCGACGGCGGGTGCCGGGGAAGGGGAGGACGTGGACGAGGCGGTGGGTGCGGAGGAGAAGGAAGACGGAGAAGAGGACTCGGCGGGCGGGGTGGACTTCCTCACGGGGTAGGCGCGCCAGCCGAGGGTGACGCCCAGGCTCGCCACAGTGATGAGGACGATGCCGACGCCCTCGCCCAGCGAGAGGTGGTGGCCGAAGAAGACCAGGTCGGAGAGGATGGCCACGACCGGGTTGACGAAGGCGACCACGGCGATGGTGGCGCTGGGCAGTTTGGGCACCGCGGAGTACATGAGGAAGTACAGCAGCGCGGTGTGGAAGAGCCCGATCGGGACCAGCCAGCCCCAGCGGCTGCCGGCGTGCGCCAGCGAGCCGAGGTCGGCGAAGGGCAGCAGCAGCGGCACGCCGACCGTGAACTGGATCAGCGCGGTGAGCTGCGGCTTGACGCCCTTGACCTGCTTGGCGGTGACGGTGGCGATGCCGTAGAGCACGGCCGCGGCGGTGGCGCAGCCCATGCCGAGGAGATAGCCGTCGCCGAGGTCGTCCGAACTGAGCTTCCAGATCTCGGTGGTGGCGACCAGGCCGACGAAGGCGAGGACCACCCAGGCGACCTTGTGCCCGGTGACGGCCTCCTTGAACGCGAGCGCGCCCATGAAGAGCACGAAGAACGGCTCGGTGTGGTAGAGCACGGTGGCCAGCGTGATCGAGGTCAGCTTGAACGCGGTGAACAGGAAGACCCAGTTGAAGACCAGGCAGACACCGCCGCCGACGATCAGGGACAGGTTGCGCCTGGTGAGGTTGGTGTCGCGGAAGTCGCCGCGCACCAGGCAGATCACGGCGATGGCCACGGCGCCCAGCAGGCACCGTACGAAGGCCACGTTGAAGGACGGCTGGCCGCTGGCCAGCACGAAGGCCCCGATGGTGCCCCAGCCGGCCATGGCGGTACCGATCTGGAGCAAGGGCCGGGCAGCGGAGGGGGGTTGCATGGTGGGAACTCCAGGTGAGTCGGGTCTCCGGAGACAGGCCGTGACCGGAGGGGACGGCCACGGCCGATGGACGGTCGGTGGATGGTCGGTACGGCCGTAAGCGGGCGAGCGATGGCGAGTGGAGCAGATGGGGGGCGGCCCGTGGCCCAAGCGCGAGCCACACTCTGTGGACCGGGCGGGCGTCAGCCCCTGGACCGGGCCGGCCACGGCGCGTGGACCAGGCGAGCCAGCCCCGTGGACCAGACGAGCGGCAGCCCCCGGACCGGGCCGGCCACGGCGCATGGACCAGGCCGGGCACGGCGCGTGGACCAGGCGAGCCGGCCCGTAGATCAGGCGGGCAGCAGCCCCTGGACCAGGCCGGCCACGGCCCGTGGACCAAGCGAGCCGGCCCTGTGGATCAGGCGAGTGGCGGGGCGTAGATCAGGCCGCCGCGGAGCCACAGGTCGTTGAGGCCGCGCGGGATGCCCAGGCCGGAGGCGGCCCCGAGGTTGCGGTCGTAGATCTCGCCGTAGTTGCCGACCTGGCCGACGGCGTCCTGGATCCAGGTGGCGGGCAGACCGGCGGCGGCGCCCAGCCCGGCCTGCCGGTCCAGCAGCGCCGATGGGGTGCCGGCCGCGACGCCGGCCGCGGTCAGGCCCTCCGCCTCGGCGGTGACCAGGGCGAAGAACACCCAGCGGTTGATACGCAGCCAGGCCGGGTCGTCGTCGCGGACGGCGGGACCCATCGGCTCGTTCGAGATCGTCTCCTCCAGGATGACGTGGTCGTCCGGGTCGCCGATCCGGGTGCGCTCACCGGCCAGCACGATGCGGTCGCAGACGTAGCCGTCGACACTGTCGTCGGCGTACGCCGCCAGGGCCTCGGCGGGCGTGTCGAACGGGACGGCGGTGACCTCCAGGCCCTGTGGCCCGTAGTAGGCGTCCAGGCTGGCCGCGCTGCTCGTGCCGCCGAGCACCGCCAGCTTGCGGCCCGCGAGCTGGGCGGCCTTCGTGATGCCGGTGGACTTCTTGACCATGAACGCGCCGCCGTCGTAGGCGGTGGTGGGCAGGAACACGGCCCCGGCCCCGCACTCGCGGGTCAGCGTCCAGGTGGCGTTGCAGCTGAGCAGATCGATCGAGCCGTCCGCGAGGGAGGGCATCCGCTGCTCGGGGGTCAGCTCGACGTAGTCGACGGCGTCGGCGTCGCCGAGCACGGCCGCGGCCACCGCGCGGGCGGTGTCCACGTCGAGACCCCGGCGTACGCCCTGCTCATCGGTCCAGGACAGGCCCTTGATGCCGGTGGAGACGCCGACGCGGAGCCGGCCGCGGGCACGGACGGCGGCGAGGGTGGGGGACGCCGTCGATTCGGTGGTGGTGTCGGTGGTCATGCGAGGGCCGTTGCCTTTCGGAGGGTGGGACGGGTGGGGAGGTGATCGTGGGTGTCGGCGGTGCGGTCGTACGTGTCGGTGATGCCGTCGTAGGCGCGCTGGTTGTGCGAGAGCATCTGCAGGAGTTCGGCGGAGCCCACCCGGCGCAGCCGCTCGGCGGCCGGTATCACGGCGGCCGGCAGCGGCATCCGGCCCGGATCGGACCAGCGCAGCCGGCCGTCCGGCGCGATGCGGGCGCGGGCCCGCTGCGCGGTGTCCGGGTGCAGGCAGTACGGCACGTCCAGCAGGCCGCGGGCGAAGGCCGTGACGAGTGCGGTCCCGACATCCGGATGGAGGTCGAGCACCGCCTCGACGAGGGTGCGGGCCTCGGCATAGGTCTCGTTGTCCGCCAGGTCCGCGCCGTCCTCTGGCCGCTGCGCGGGCACCTCGCGGGCGCGGGCGGCGGCCGACTCGAGGGCCTCGACGTTCTCGCCGACGGTCGGGATGCGCATGGCCTCCGCCGCCGTCTTCACGATCAGCCGCTCGGCGCCCGCGGCCCTGGCCAGGTCGACGCTGTCCCGCAGGATCGCGGCGGACCCGGCGGGGGTCCTGGGGAAGAGCCCCATGAACGTGTAGACCACCAGGTGAACGTCCACATCCGGCAGGAACTCCGTGGCCAGTGCCCGCAGGGCGCGCAGCGCCTCGGTGTCCTGGCCCGCGTGCACCTGCTGGGAGTAGCTCAGCGACAGGCTGCGCACGCCGTACCCACGGGCGAAGAGGCCCTCCAGGACACCGAGCGCGACCAGCAGGCCAGGCGGGCAGAGCTGGCCCAGCATGCAGCCGGCGAAACTCTCCAGGTGCCCGGGGCGCCCGTCGCCGGGGCCGTCGGCGAGCAGCCGGCAGCACTCCGCCCAGGCCGCGACCGCCTGGCGCAGGGGCACGCGGCTGTAGGGGAGGCAGTACGAGACCGGGCCGCCCTCGGTCGCGTCCAGACCGGAGTCCAGCAGCGCCCGGAAGATCTGCAGCGGCTGTGCGGAACCGTGCCGTACCTGAACCGGGAAGCCGGGGCCGGCCAGTCCGTCCAGCATTCCGCGGGTGCGGTCGGCGCCGTGCGCCACGAGCGGAAACCCGTTCAGGTCCTTTCCGGCCGCCAGGGCGCGGGCCGCCGCGGCGTGGTCGTTGACGCGGGTGTAACTGTCGAGGGTGAGCGTGCCGACGGTGTCGGCGTCGGCACGTCGTACGGCCTCCAGCGCGGCGCGCATCCGGGCCGTGGTGGCGAAGCCGAGGCGGGGCTGGACGACCAGGGAGCCCGCGGCGGCCCGCTCGGCGACGTAACGACCGAAGGCGACGGGTGGGCTGTTCATGCCGCCGTCACCAGGCTCAGGTTCTCGACGTAGCGGAGGAATTCCGGCACGGCCTCGTCGCCGACGAACACGCCGTCGAAGCCGGCGTCCAGCAGCTCGGGAACGAGATTGCGGTCCGCTTCACCCGCCACACCGAGCTTTCCGCCAATGACGACCGGGGTGTCGGCGAGTTCCTCACGGCTCTTCAATTCCCTGACGTAATCGGCGCCCTGCAGCCCGCCGTGGCCATTCACGCTGGAGAGCAGAATGAGGTCGGGCCGCAGCTCCAGGGCGCGTTCGGTGAGCATGTCGGGCGGTACGCAGGCGCCGAGATTGGTCACCTCGAAGTCGTTCTCCTCCAGCAGTAGTTGAAGGAAGACGAGGTTCCAGGTGTGCGAGTCCGAAGAGACGCTGGAGATGATCGCGTGCCGTTTCTGATGTGGAAACC
This sequence comes from Streptomyces sp. NPDC001393, assembly GCF_053597455.1. Classification (NCBI taxonomy): domain Bacteria; kingdom Bacillati; phylum Actinomycetota; class Actinomycetes; order Kitasatosporales; family Streptomycetaceae; genus Streptomyces; species Streptomyces sp. NPDC001393. The sequence continues at coordinate 135,434 of NZ_JBSFIH010000001.1, read as the reverse complement.
GACCGGGCATGGGTCCCCCTGGGTACAGGTGTGGTGTGGGCTGGGGAGGGAGGGAATGGGGTGGCTTTGAAGAAAGGGGAATGTGGTGATCGGTGACCGGTGGGGCGACCGGCTCGTCCGATGCCCTGGACATTAGGCGAGCCCGGTCAATTCCCGCGATCTGTTCGGCCGTTGGTCGAATGCTGCGCCGTTGCGCCAGGGCATGGAGCGCTGGTTTTGGCGCTGCGTCGAATACATCGCGCGGACGGCGGCGCCGGGCGGATGCTGGGGCGCATCCGCCCCATCCGGGAAGGTGTCCGTCCCATCCGGGCAGGTGTCCGTCCCATCCGGGCAGGTGTCCGTCCCATCCGGGAAGGTGTCCGCCCCGTCCCGGAGATGTCCCCCCCACCCGCAGGAGTACCGTCATGTCCACCACGTCCGCGGCCACCCGGCCGCCGAAGTCGGCACAGGCCGGCGGCGCGGCCCCCGAGCCGCCGCGCCGCGGTCTCACCTCCACGCTCGTCCTGGCCCTCGGCACCTTCGCGGTCGGCACCGACGCCTTCGTCCTGGCCGCGTTCCTGCCCTCGATGGCCACGGGGCTGCACGTCTCGCAGGCCGCCGCCGGCCAGGCGATCACCGTCTTCGCAATCGCCTACGCGCTGCTCGCGCCCGTCGTCGCCACCCTCACCGCGCGCCTGGAGCGCCGCACCCTGCTGGTCGGCGCGCTGGGCGTGCTGGCCCTCGCCAACCTCGGCTCGGCGCTCTCACCCAGCCTCTCCGTGCTGCTCGTCACCCGCGTCCTCGCCGCAGTCGGCGCCGCCGCGTACACACCCAACGCGGGGGCGGTCGGCGCCGCCCTGGTCCGCCCCGAACAGCGGGCCCGTGCCCTCGCGGTGGTCATCGGCGGGCTGACCATCGCCACCGCACTCGGTGTGCCGCTGGGCGGTGTGGCAAGCCAGTGGCTTGGCTGGCGCAGCGCCCTCGCGCTGGTCGCCGCGCTGTGCCTGCTCGCCGGCGTCGGCGTGGCCGCCATCATGCCCAGGCTGCCCGGCAACCCCCGGGTGCCACTGCGCGACCGGCTGGACGCGCTGCGCCGTCCCGGAGTGCTCGCCGTGCTCCCGCTCACCGTGCTGGGCATGGCCGCCTGCTACACCGTCTACGCCTATGCCGTTCCCACCCTGCACGCGGTCGGAGTCCCCACCGCACACGGCACGCTGATGCTGTTCCTGTACGGGCTGGGGGCGGTGCTCGGAAACCTCCTGGCCGGAGTGGTCACCGACCGCTGGGGTGCCGTGCGACTGCTGACCGGCGCGTACGTCGCCATGGGCGGCTCGCTGGCGCTGCTGGGCGGGATCGCGGCCCACGGCGGCGGAACCGAACTCGCCGTCGGGCTCCTCGTGTTGCTGTGGGGCGCCAGCAGCTGGTCGCAGACCCCGCCGCAGCAGCACCGGCTGATCGCCGCCGCGCCGTCCGAGGCGCCGCTTGTGGTGTCGCTGAACTCCTCCGCGATCTATCTGGGCATCAGTGCGGGTACGGGCCTGGGCGGCCTGGCGCTGGCCCACGGGCCGGCGGCCGCGTACGGCCTGGGCGCGGTGCTTGCCGTCGTCGCGCTGGCGTTCCTGACGGTGACCGGTCGCGGCCGCAAGGAGTAACTCCGCCTTCGGTACCGCGCATTGTCCCCTTGCGCCGTTCTCCTTCTACGCGCATTCTCCTTCCACGCAGGTTCTCCTTTTACGCACGTTCTCCTTTTACGCACGTTCTCCTTTTAAGCACGTCTCATGGCCCCGGTACGCGGCGCAAGCCCGTGCCGGGGCTTCTCGTTGCTCCAGAACGCGGTTCTCCGGTATCCGAACCCTTCGACGGATCGCCGTACCGTGTCCCACCCCTCTCCCATCCTTTGGGCACTGGGCCGAAAGCATCGCGCACCCCGGGAAATGCTGCGAGTTTCTTTCCCATGACGAACACGATGCTCGAAGCCCAGGAAACCTTCCGCGCCAGTGCCGAGATTTTCGTCCCGGCGCCTCCCGCCGAGGTCTACGGCATGGTCAGCGACCTGCCCCGCAGCGGCGAATGGAGCCCGGAGTGCACCGGCGGCAGCTGGGTCGACGGAACGCCCGCGAAGGTCGGCTCGGTGTTCCGCGGCACCAACCACCGGGCCGCCGACGTCGTCGGCTGGGCCCCGGTCGTCCGCGGCGAGTGGACCACGGAGGCCGAGGTCACCGCGGCCGAGCCGGGCCGCACCTTCCGCTGGGCGATGCGCGACAGCGCGGGCCACGCACAGGAGAGCGTCTGGGGCTTCGACCTCGCGGAGACCCCCGGCGGCACCGTCCTCACCCACCACTTCCGGATGGGCCGGGCCACCGAGGGCATCGAAGGCATCACCGCGGACATGTGCCGTGCCGAGCGGGCGCAGTTCATCCGCGAATGGCAGGTGAAGATCGAGAAGGACCTCCGGAAGACCGTCGAGCGCATTGCCCGGCTCATGAGCGCCGAATAGCGGCCACCCCGCCCTGAAACACCTCCCCGCTCGCCCCGAAGAACTTCCCCGCACCACCCGGAAATTCCCCGCACCACCGTCCGCCCGTTCCGAAAAAAGGAAGCACCATGTTTCTGCAGCGCATCGGCAACAAGGGAATCGGTCTCGGCACGATACTCGACCGGGCCGCGGCCAAGCACCCGGCGAACGTCATCACCCTCGACCACGACCTGGACATCGCCCCCGAGCGCGGCCGCCGGCTGACCGTCTCCGAGGCCGCGGATCTGGTCGACGACTTCGCCGCCCGGCTGTGGGCGGCCGGCGTACGCTCCGGCGAGCGCGTCGTGCTGCACAAGTCCGACGGCTTCGACATCCCCCTGCTGGCCTTCGCCGTCTCCCGGATCGGCGGCGTACCCGTCCTGCTGTCCCCGAAGCTCGACGGCGCGTCGGTCGCCGAGCTGCTGCGCCGGGCCGCCCCCGCCCACCTGCTGACCGACCAGAGCAAGCTGGAGCGCGAACTCCCCGACACCGTCCACGAGTACGCGACCAGCGTGCTGCTCGCCGCGGGCCACCACCCCGGCGCCACGGCGCTCACGGACCTGGCCGGCGTGGCGCGGGTCGCCCCGGTCACCCTGCCGGCCGACCACCCGGCGCTGGTGACGCACACCTCCGGCACCACCGGCCTGCCCAAGCTCGCCGTGCACACCAGCCGTACGCTGCAGGCCCGTTACCGGCCGCAGGCCTCCGCGGTCGCCCTGGTCCGGGGGCGCGAGACCGTGGCCATGCACGTCTCCTTCGTGCACTCGCGGGTCATCAGCGCGATCGCCATCTCCCTGTACCGCGGCTTCCCGCTGCTCGTCCTCAAGGACTCCTCGCCGCGGCACACCGCCGACCTCTTCGCCCGGCTGCGGCCCGGGATCCTCGAAGCGCACCCCAACTCCTTCATGGAGTGGGAGGAGTTGGCGGACGATCCGCGCGGCCCGCTGGCCCGCGTCAAGTACTTCTCCAGCACCTTCGACGCGATCCACCCGCGCACCGTGCACCGCCTGCTGCACGCCTCCCGCCGTACGGCCCCGCTGTTCGTCCAGCTCTACGGGCAGAGCGAGACCGGGCCCGTCGTCGCCTCCTGCTTCACCCGCCGCCAGGCCGCGGACGCCGGCGGGCGCCGGGTCGGCGTCCCCTTCCCCGGTATGACCGAGGTCCGGGTGGTCAGCCGCGACGGCAGGCCCGTCACGCCCGACAACCCCGGCTACATCGACGTCCGCAGCGACGGCCGCGCGGTGACCTTCCTCGGCGAACCGGAGCGCTACGCACGGCAGGTCACCGCCGACGGCTGGTGGCGGATGGGCGATGTCGGCTACCGCGACCGGCTGGGCCGCCTGTACCTGCTGGACCGCGAGGTCGATGTCATCGAGGGCTTCGGCTCCACCCTGACCGCGGAGGACACGCTGCTGGCGAAGCTGCCCGAGTTGACCGAGGTCATCGTCGTACGGGGCGCGGACGGCCGGCCGGTGCCGGTGGTGTGCACGCGGGAGGACCGGCCGCTGGACCTGGCGGCCTGGAAGGCCGCGGCGGCCGGGCTGCCGGACATGGCCGATCCCGTGCAGTGGCGCATCGACGATCTGCCGCACACCGCCACCACCAAGATCAAGCGGCTGGAGCTGGGACGCATGCTCGCCGCGGCGGCCGAGGAGCCGAAGGAGAGGACCTCTCTCGCAGGCTCTCTCGCCGGTTCGCTCGCCCGGGAGCCGAAGGAGACGGCCTCGCTCGCCGGTTCGCCGGCCTGAAGTACCCGCCCGCCGACGGGGTACGGACCGGTCCCTCCACCGCGCGGCCCGTACCCGCCCACCCCGAGGAGCACCGCATGGAACTGCACGGACGCGTCGCCTGGGTCACCGGCGCGGCGGGCGGCATCGGCCGCGCCGTCGTCCGCCGGCTTGCCGAGGACGGCGCCCGGATCGCCGCCAGCGACACCGATCCCGTCGCGCTGAAGGAGGCGATCGCCGAACTGCCCGGAGCCGCCCGGCACATGGCGGTCGAGCTGGACGTACGTGACGCCGATGCCGTCGAGTCCGCCCTGGACCGCATCGAGGCCGGACTCGGTCCGGTCGACATCGCGGTGAACTGCGCGGGCATCCTGCGCACCGGCCCGATCGCCGCGCTGACCCAGGAGACCTGGGAGGAGGTGCTGCGCTGCAACGCCACCGGCGTCTTCCTCGTCTCCCGTGCGGTGGCCGGACGGATGGCGGCCCGCGGTGGTGGCAGCATCGTCACCGTCGCCTCCAACGCGGCCGCGCTGCCGCGGATGAACATGGCCGCCTACGCCGCCTCCAAGGCCGCCTCGACGATCTTCACCAAGTGCCTCGGCCTGGAACTGGCCGCCGCCGGTGTGCGGTGCAACGTCGTCGCGCCCGGCTCCGTCGACACCGCCATGCAGCACGCCCTGTGGCACGGCCCCGACGCCCGGCAGAAGGTGATCGACGGCGACCCGGCCACGTACCGGCTGGGCATCCCGCTGCGCCGGCTCGCCACCCCCGAGGACGTCGCGGAGACCGTCGCCTTCCTGGCCTCCGATCGCAGCCGGCACATCACGATGCAGGACATCTACGTCGACGGCGGACAGTCACTGCGCGCCTGACGGCCCGCCGAGCCCCTTCTCGTCACCGGGCCGCCCCCTTCTTCCCCACCGGGCCGCCCTTCTCCCTCGCCCCGCCGCCTTCTCTGCCGCCTTCTCTCCGCACCGGGAGGACCCACCATGTCCATCGCCCCCATCCCCGCCTACCCGCTCCCCGGGCGCGACGCCTGGCCGGCTCAGGCCGTCGGCTGGCGGCCCGACCCGTCCCGCGCGGCGCTGCTCGTCCACGACATGCAGGAGTACTTCCTCGCGCCGTACGCCGCGGACGCCGAGCCCCGCCGCTCGGTCACCGCGCACGTACGGGCCCTGCTGGACGCCGCCCGCCGGGCCGGGATGCCGGTCTTCTACACCGCGCAGCCCGGCAGCATGACGCCCGCCGAGCGCGGACTGCTGATGGACGTGTGGGGACCGGGGATGCGGGCCGACGCGGCCGACCGGAGCATCCTGGCCGAGCTCGCGCCCCGGCCGGGCGAGACCGTGCTCACCAAGTGGCGCTACAGCGCCTTCGCCCGCACCGACCTGGCGGACCGGCTGGCCGCCGCCGACCGCGACCAGCTGGTCGTCTGCGGCGTGTACGCGCACGTCGGCTGCCTGATGACGGCCTGCGACGCGTTCACCCGGGACATCCAGCCGTTCCTGGTCGCCGACGCGGTGGCCGACTTCTCCTACGACTACCACGTCCAGGCCCTGACGTACGCCGCCGAGCGCTGTGCCGCCACCCCCACCACGGCCGACGTCCTGGCCGCCCTGCACCCCGTACCCGCCACCGTACCCGCCCTCGCGACCGCCGCGCGCTGAACGCGCCCGCCACGAAAGGGAGATGACATGACCCCGCACCAGGCGCCGGCCCTCGAAGGAGGGCTCGCGGACCTGCTCCGCGCCGCCCTTCCCCCGTTCGCCCTCCTGTACCGCCCCCAGACCGGCGGGCCCGGGCTCGTGGACCTCCTGATCGGTGACGTCCAGCGGCTGGACCGGCTCGACGACCTGCCCCGGCCCCCGCGCGGCGCCGCCGCCCGTCCCGCCGCACCGGTGATCGACAGCCTCGCGCTGATCCCCTACCGGCAGATCACCGAACGCGGCTTCGCCTGCCAGGACGACGGCGAGCCGGTGCTCGCGCTGGTCCCGCACACCCACCACCGGCTGCCGCTGGAGGAGGTCATCGCCTGCCTGCCCGAGGACGCCCCCGAGCCGTCCACGCCGCGTTTCGAACCCGACGACGCAACGTACGCCGCGACCGTCCGCCGCGTCCTGGAGGACGAGATCGGGCAGGGCGAGGGCGCCAACTTCGTCATCCGCCGCTCCCTGGTCGCCGAACTCGGCACCCCCTCCCTGCGGCCGGTCACCGCGGCCTTCCGGCGGCTGCTGGAGCGCGAGCGCGGCACCTACTGGACCTTCCTCGTCCACACCGGCGACCGCACCTTCATCGGCGCCACCCCCGAACGCCACATGTCCCAGCGCGGCGGCACCGTCGTCATGAACCCCATCAGCGGTACCTACCGCTATCCCGCCGCCGGACCGGACCTGCCCGGTGTGCTGTCCTTCCTCGACGACGCCAAGGAGCGCGACGAGCTCTACATGGTCGTCGACGAGGAACTGAAGATGATGGGCCAGGTGTGCCCCGAGGGCGGCACCGTGCACGGCCCGTACCTCAAGGAGATGTCCGGGCTGGCGCACACCGAGTACGTCATCGAGGGCCGCAGCGAGGCGGCGCCCGCCGACATCCTGCGCGCCGGCCTCTTCGCCCCGACCGTCACCGGTTCCCCGCTGGCCAGCGCCTGCCGGGTCATCGCCCGGCACGAACCGCGCGGCCGCGGCTACTACAGCGGCGTGATCGCCCTGCTGGGCCGGGACGCGGACGGCCCGACCCTGGACTCGGCGATCCTCATCCGCACCGCCGACATCGACGCGGCCGGACGGCTGGAGATCGGCGCGGGCGCCACCCTCGTACGCCACTCGGACCCGGCGGCGGAGGCGGCGGAGACACGAGCGAAGACGCAGGCGCTGTGGCGGGCGTTCGCGCCCTCCGCCTCCCGGACCACCACCACCGCCACCATCGCCACAGCGCATGCCACGGCCCACGCCGCCGCCGGCCCCTCCGCCTCCGCCCAGGCGTCCCCCGCGGTCCGGCCCCGCTGCTTCGCCGCGCACCCACAGGTGCGCCAGGCCCTGGAGCGACGCAACGCCCGCCTGGCGCCGTACTGGTTCGCCCGGCCGGAGGAACGCAACGCCGTGACCGCGGCGGTGGCCGGCCGCAGGGTCCTGGTGGTCGACGCGGAGGACAGCTTCACGGCGATGCTCGCCCAGCAGATCCGCTCGCTCGGTGCGACGGTGACGGTACGCGACCACGACGCGTACGTCGACGCCTCGGCGTACGACCTCACGGTGCTGGGGCCCGGGCCCGGCGATCCGCGCGACATCCACCACCCCAAGATCGCGGCACTGCGCGCACTGACCCTGCGTCAGCTCGCCCACGGCCGACCCACGTTCGCGGTCTGCCTGAGCCACCAGGTGCTGTCCACCCTGCTGGGACTGCCCGTCGTCCGCAGGGACAGTCCGCACCAGGGCCAGCAGGAGAGCATCGACTACTTCGGACAGCGCCAGCCGGTCGGCTTCTACAACACCTTCGCCGCCGTGCACGACAGCGACCTGCTCACCCACCCGCTCGCGGCCGGCCCGGTCGAGGTCTGCCGCGCCCCGGAGACCGGCGAGGTGCACGCCCTGCGCGGCCCGGCGTTCGCGTCCGTCCAGTTCCACCCGGAATCGCTGCTCACGCCCGGCGGCCTGGGCATCGTCTCCGACGCACTCGCCCGGCTGCTGACCCCGGCGCCGATCACCACCGCCCCGGCGCTCGCCCTGGGCTGAATCCCCCGTTCCCTCCTCCTCCACCGTTCGGAGACAGCATGAACAGCATCAGCAACCTCCCCGGCGACGGCGAGCGCCGCACCCCGGGCGACGGCCCCCTCCGGATCGCCATCGTCGGCGCCGGACCGCGCGGGCTGTCCGTCCTGGAACGGCTGTGCGCCTACGCACGACGCTCCTCGGGCCGACGCCCCGTCACCGTCCATGTCATCGACCCGGCCCCGGCGGGCGCGGGCCAGGTATGGCGCACCGACCAGTCCCGGCACCTGCTGATGAACACGGTCGCCTCGCAGATCACCGTCTACACGGACGACAGCGTGCGGGTCGCGGGCCCCGTCGAGCCCGGCCCGAGCCTGCACGAGTGGGCCACCTCCCTGGCCCTGCTGGGCGAGGCCGGCGACTACCCGCCCGAGACCCTGGCCGAGGCCCGCAGACTGGGCCCCGACTCCTACCCCACCCGCGCGTTCTACGGCCACTACCTGCGCGACTGCTTCCGGCGCGCGGTCGCCGGCGCGCCCGCGCAGGTGACCGTGCGCGTCCACCGCTCGCGCGCGGTCGCCCTGGCCGACACCCACGGCGTCGCCGACGGCCCCCAGGGCCTGCGCCTTCAGGACGGCACCCGGCTCGACGACCTCGACGCCGTCGTCCTCTGCCAGGGCCATGTCCCCGCCCGTCCCACGCCGGCCGAGGCGCGCACCGCCAGCCTCGCCCGCATCCACCACCTCACCTACCTGCCGCCCGCCAACCCCGCGGACCTGGACCTCAGCGCCCTCGCCCCCGGGCAGAACGTCCTGCTGCGCGGCCTCGGGCTGAACTTCTTCGACCACATGGCGCTGCTGACGGCCGGCCGCGGCGGCACCTTCACCCGGCACGGCGACCGGCTCGTCTACGAACCCTCGGGCAGGGAACCCCGGTTGTACGCCTTCTCGCGGCGCGGCGTCCCGTACCACGCCCGCGGCGAGAACGAGAAGGGCGCCACCGGCCGCTACCACCCGCGCCTGCTCACCCCCGAGTTCATCGCGGACCTGCGGGCCCGGTCGGCGGCCCGCGGCGATGCCGTGCACCTGCGCCGGGACCTGTGGCCGCTGATCTCCCGGGAAGTGGAGAGCGTCTACTACGGCACCCTGCTGACCGCGCGCGGCCGGGACGCGGAGCGCGCCGCGTTCACCGACGCCTTCCTGGCCCTGCCCCTGGACGGCGATCCGGCCGAGCTGCTCGACGCGTACGGCATCGAGGCGGCCGACCGCTGGGACTGGGAGGCGCTCGCCGACCCGTGCGGCGGCCGGACCTTCGGCGACCGCGCGGCCTTCCACGACTGGCTGCTGGGCCACCTGGCCGCCGATGTCGCCGCGGCCCGCGCCGGAAACCTCAGCGGCCCGCTGAAGGCCGCCCTCGACATCCTGCGCGATCTGCGCAACGAGGTCCGGCTCGCGGTCGACCACAGCGGGCTGGACGGCACCTCCCACCGCGACGACCTGGACCGCTGGTACACCCCGCTGAACGCCTTCCTGTCCATCGGCCCGCCGGTCTCGCGCATCGAGGAAATGGCCGCGCTCATCGAGGCCGGAGTGCTGACGGTGCTCGGGCCACGGACGCGGGTACGGCTGGAGGCCTCCGGCGACGGCGGCGGCCCCTCCGGAGCGGGCGCCGCCTTCGTGGCGGAGTCCTCGGCCGTGCCCGGACCTCCCGTACGGGCCGGCGCACTGATCGAGGCCCGGCTGCCCGAGGCGGACCTGCTGCGCACCGCCGACCCGCTGCTGCGGCACCTCCTGGACACCGAGCAGGCCACCGCGCACCGCGTCGGATCCCCCGCCGGCGACTACACCACCGGCGGACTGGCTGTCACCGCGCGCCCCTCCCGTCTGGTCGACGCCCGCGGCCGGATCCACCCGCGCCGCTACGCGTACGGCATCCCGACCGAGGCCGTCCACTGGGCCACCGCCTCCGGCATCCGCCCCGGCGTCGACTCCGTCACCCTCGGCGACTCCGACGCCATCGCGCGCGCCATCCTCTCCCTCCAGCCCGCGACCACCCCGCACGCGCCCGCCGGCCACCGCACCGCCGCGGACACCCTGGAGGTGATCGTATGAACGGTGCCGCCGCGATACCGACGGCCGACCCGGCAGACCCTGCGGGGCAGTCCACCGTGCAGGATGACCGTACGGAGCCGACCGCCGATGCGGGCGGCTGGACAGGGCTCGACGCCGGGCTGCTCTCCCCCGTGCGCGCCGGCACCCCTGTCGAGACAGCGGTCTCAGACCGCGCCTGGCTCCAGGCCATGCTGGCGGCCGAGGCCGCGCTGGCCCGCGCTCAGGCACGGCTGGGCGCGCTGCCGCAGCAAGCCGCCGACGCCATCACCGGTGTCGCCCGCGACGGCCGACTCGACCTGCGGGCGCTGGCTCTGGCCGCCCGGGAGACGGCCAACCCGGTCGTCGGCCTGGTGCGGGAGTTCACCCGTGCGGTGGCCGAACGCGACCCGGTGGCCGCCGAGTACGTGCACCGCGGATCGACCAGCCAGGACGTGTTCGACACCGGCGCGATGCTGGTGGCCGCCCGCGCGTTGCGCATCATCCGCGCCGACCTGGCCCGTACCGAACGGGCCCTGTTCGCCCTCGCCGCCCGCCACCGTGACACCCCCATGGCCGGGCGCACGCTCGCCCTGCACGCCGTTCCCACCAGCTTCGGACTGAAGGCGGCCGGCTGGCGGCAGCTGGTCCTGGACGCCGACCGGCGGCTGGCCTGCGTGCTCGACCACGGACTGCCCGTCGTCCTCGGGGGCGCCGCCGGAACGCTCGCCGGCTACCTGGAGTACGCCCGCCTCGACGGTCCGCCCCGCCTCGTGGCCGACTACCTCACCCTGCTCACGGACGCCTTCGCCGAGGAGACCGGTCTGGCCCGGCCCGTCCTGCCCTGGCACGCCCTGCGCACCCCGATCGCCGACCTCGCCGCCGCCCTGGCGTTCACGGCCGCCGCCCTCGGCAAGATCGCCGTCGATGTCCAGACCCTGGCCCGTACGGAGGTGGGGGAACTCACGGAACCCTCGGCGGCCGGCCGCGGGGCGTCCTCCGCGATGCCGCACAAGGCCAACCCGGTCCTGAGCACCCTGATCCGCAGCGCCGCACTCCAAGTTCCCTCGCTGGCCGCGACCCTGACGGGGTGTCTGACGACTGAGGACGAACGGTCCGGCGGAGTCTGGCACGCGGAGTGGCAGCCCCTGCGCGAATGCCTGCGGCTGACCGGAGGCGCCGCCCACACCGCGGCCGAACTCGCCGAAGGACTGCGCGTGCACCCCGACCGTATGCGCCGCAACCTGGGCCTGACCGGCAGCCGCATCGTCTCGGAGCGGGTGGCCGCCGCACTGGCCCCGCACCTGGGCAGGGCGACCGCCAAGGAACTGCTCACTCGCGCCTCGGCCGCCGCCGAACGCTCCGGGCGGCCCCTGTCCGACCTGCTGTCGGAGCACCTCGCCCGCGCCGGTCACCCGGACGCCCTGCCACCCGAGCAGCTGACCACGCTGTGCGATCCGGTCCAGTACCTCGGGGCGGCACCGGAGCTGGTGGACGCGGCGCTGGCCATCGGCGGGCCGGAGAGTGCGCCGGCCGTGCCCCGGAAACCGTGACCCGCCGGCCCCGTCCAATCCACTCGACAACGTAGGACCCGTTGACGCCCCTGCCCTCGAAAGGGAGACCACTCGCCATGCGCGCCGCCTACATCGAACGGCTCGGCACCCCGGAGGCCATTCACCACGGCGAACTGCCCGATCCCAGCCCGGGCCCCACCGATGTCCTCGTCGACGTCACCGCGACCACCGTCAACCCCGTCGACACCTTCGTACGGTCGGGTGTCTTCCGTACGCCGCTGCCGTTCCCGTTCGTCGTCGGCCGCGACCTGGTGGGCACGGTCGCCGAGGCGGGACCCGGGGCTCCCGGGTTCGCCGTCGGGGACACCGTGTGGTGCAACAGCCTCGGCCACGAGGGACGGCAGGGCGCCGCGGCCGAACGGGCCGTCGTACCCGCCGACCGTCTCTACCACCTGCCCGCGGGCGTCGATCCGAGGACCGCGGTCGCCGTGCTGCACCCGGCGGCCACCGCTTACCTGGGCCTGTTCACGCACGGGCAGCTGCGGCCCGGAGAGACCGTGGTCGTGGCCGGGGCCGCCGGCAACGTCGGCAGCGCGCTGACGGTCCTGGCCGTCGAGGCGGGTGCCCGGGTTGTCGCGACCGCCGCCGCGCGCGACGCGGACCACTGCCGTTCCCTGGGTGCCGACGCGGTCGTCGACTACCGCTCCGACCGCCTTCTGGACGCCCTGCGCGAGCACGTCCCGAACGGCGTCGACCTCTACGTCGACACCAGCGGCACCAACGACCTCGGCCTCGCCGTCCCGCTCCTCGCCCCGCGCGGCCGGATCGTCCTGCTGGCCGGCGCCTCCTCGCGCCCCGAACTCCCGGCAGGCGCCCTCTACATGAAGGACTGCAGCATCCGGGGGTTCGTCATCTCCCATGCCACCACCGGCGAACTCGCCGAGGCCGCCGTCACCATCAACCGCCTCCTCGCGAACCGCCGCCTGCGCCCCCGCGCCGTCTCGTCCTTCCCCCTGAGCGCGGCCGCGGAGGCCCACCGCAGCCTGGAACAGGGCGAGACCCGCGGTCGGCGCGTGGTCCTCGACGTACGGGGAGGGCAGTGATCAAAAGCCGAGTCCGAACGACTGCTTCGGCTCTCGATGCGGGTGGCTCATAACCCCAGCCTGCGCAGCTGCTTCGGGTCCCGCTGCCAGTCCTTGGCGACCTTCACATGCAGGTCCAGGTGCATCAATGTGCGGCTACCGCCGCGCGGCCGGCGTGCCCAGCAGCGCCTCGATGCGCTTGCGGGACTTGATACCGACCTCCATCAGGCACTTGCCAGGGCACACAAGCACCGCCACATCACCGCCCATCCCAGCCAGGCCCCGTGACGGCCACCTCTCGGCCGACCGAGTCGGGTGGGCGGGTGGGAAAAGGACTCAGAACCCCAGCCTGCGCAGCTGCTTCGGGTCCCGCTGCCAGTCCTTGGCAACCTTCACGTGCAGGTCCAAGAAAACCGGTGTCCCCAGCAGCGCCTCGATGTGCTTGCGGGACTTGATGCCGACCTCCTTCAGGCGCTTGCCCTTGGGGCCGATGATGATGCCCTTCTGGCTGGGGCGCTCGATGTAGACGTTGGCGTGGATGTCCAGGAGGGGACGGTCGGCGGGGCGGTCCTCGCGCGGGAGCATCTCCTCCACGACCACGGCGATGGAGTGCGGCAGCTCGTCGCGGACGCCCTCCAGCGCGGCCTCGCGGATCAGTTCCGCGATCATGACCTGCTCGGGCTCGTCGGTGAGGTCACCCTCGGGGTAGAGGGCCGGGCCCTCGGGGAGCAGGGGGATGAGGAGGTCGGCCAGGAGGTCCACCTGCTTGGCGCCCACCGCCGACACCGGCACGATCTCGGCCCACTCGATGCCCAGGTCCTTGCCGAGCTGGTCGATCGCGATCAGCTGCTCGGCGAGGGTCTTGGAGTCGACCAGGTCGGTCTTGGTGACGATGGCGACCTTCGGGGTCTTCCGGATCCCGGCCAGCTCCTTGGCGATGAAGCGGTCGCCGGGACCGATCTTCTCGTTCGCCGGCAGGCAGAAGCCGATCACGTCGACCTCGGCCCACGTCGTGCGTACGACGTCGTTCAGGCGCTCACCCAGCAGCGTGCGCGGCTTGTGCAGGCCCGGGGTGTCGACCAGGATCAGCTGGGCGTCCGGACGGTGCACGATGCCCCGCACCGTGTGCCGCGTCGTCTGCGGCTGGTTGGCGGTGATCGCCACCTTCTGCCCGACCAGAGCGTTCGTGAGGGTGGACTTGCCCGCGTTGGGGCGGCCCACGAAGCAGGCGAAACCGGCACGGTGGACGGCCTCGGCCGACTGCTCGGATGACTGGGTACGAACGCTCATGCCGTTCATTGTCCCTGATCCACGAGGCCCCGCCGTACCGTGAGGTTTCGGTAACCCCGGCGCAACGAAACGTCACGGAAACACACCCGTACGCAACCGGAAACGCCCACCGGTGACGCTCTGACGAGCCCGCACACCCGTTGGAGACGCCCGTGCCCCTCGCCGCCGCGCACGTCGACACAGGCGACACCGCCTGGCTGCTCGCCGCGACCGCCCTCGTCCTGCTGATGACCCCGGGCCTGGCCCTGTTCTACGGCGGCATGGTCCGCACGAAGAGCGTCCTCAACATGCTGATGATGAGCTTCGTGTCGATCGCCCTGGTCACGGTGGTCTGGCTGGCGGCCGGCTACTCCCTCGCCTTCGGCGACGACGCGTTCGGCGGGCTCATCGGCTCACTCCGGCACGCCGGGATGGCGCATCTCGGCCCCGGCAGCGTGCACGGCACCGTCCCCACGCTCCTGTTCGCCACCTTCCAGCTCACCTTCGCGATCATCACGGCCGCGTTGATCAGCGGTGCGGTCGCCGACCGGACCAGGTTCTCGGCGTGGCTGGTCTTCGTCCCCCTCTGGACGCTCCTCGTATACGTTCCCATCGCCCACTGGGTGTGGGGCCCGGGCGGCTGGATCGCGAACGCGCTCGGCGCGCTCGACTTCGCGGGCGGCATGCCCGTCGAGATCGCCTCCGGGGCCTCCGGCCTCGCCCTGTGCCTGGTCCTCGGCCCGCGGCTCGGCTTCAAGAAGGACGCCATGCGCCCGCACAACCTGCCCATGGTGATCCTCGGCGCCGGTCTGCTCTGGTTCGGCTGGTTCGGCTTCAACGCGGGCTCCGCGCTCGGCGCGAACGGCCTCGCGGCCGCCGCCTTCCTCAACACCCTCGCCGCCGGCTGCACCGGCCTGCTCGGCTGGCTCTTCGTCGAGCAGAAGAGGGACGGCCACCCCACCACGCTCGGCGCCGCCTCCGGCGCGGTCGCCGGCCTCGTCGCGATCACGCCCTCCTGCGGCACGGTGTCCCTGCTCGGCGCGCTGGTCGTCGGCATCGCCGCCGGTGTCGTCTGCTCGTACGCGGTGAGCTGGAAGTTCAGGCTGAACTACGACGACTCCCTGGACGTCGTCGGCGTCCACCTGGTCGGTGGCGTCATCGGCACCCTGCTGATCGGGCTGTTCGCCGAGAAGGCGATGACCGGCGGTACGGAAGGCCTCTTCTACGGCGGCGGGCTCGCCCCGCTCGGCAGGCAGGCGCTCGCCGTGGTGGCCGTCGCGCTGTACTCCTTCGCGGTGACGTACGGCCTGGGCAAGCTGCTCGACAAGGCGATGGGCCTGCGCGCGAGCGAGGAGCAGGAGCACACCGGCCTGGACCTTACGGTGCACGCCGAGACGGCTTACGATCACGGGGTCCTGGGCCACGGCGCCCCGGTCTCCCACTCCGTCCTCACCGGCATCAGCACGCAGAAGGTCGACACCCAGGCATGAAGCTCATCACCGCGATCGTCAAGCCGTACCGTCTGGACGCGGTCAAGACCGCCCTGCAGGAGCTGGGCGTGCACGGTCTGACCGTGACCGAGGCGAGCGGCTACGGCCGGCAGCGCGGCCACACCGAGGTGTACCGGGGTGCCGAGTACCGGGTCGACCTGGTGCCGAAGGCGCGGATCGAGGTCGTGGTCGAGGACGCGGACGCCGATGCCGTGATCGACGCGATCGTCAGGGCCGCGCAGACGGGGAAGATCGGGGACGGGAAGGTGTGGGCCGTACCCGTGGAGACGGTCGTCCGCGTACGGACCGGCGAACGCGGCCCCGACGCGCTCTGACCAGCAGCATCCCGACCGCCGCGCCCGCGACGAGCACCAGCGCCGCGACCAGCCACGGCAGCGCGAGGAAGGAGGCGCTCGCCGACTGCCGGGTGCCGGGCGCGCTCGCCGTCAGCGTCACGTCCGCCCGGTCGAGCTGCGGCGCCCCGCGCCAGGTCTCGGTGAGCCGTACCGACTGCCCCGGCAGCAGCTCGGACGGCACCCGGGTCAGCTCGCGCTCCAGCAGCGTACGGCCGAACAGCCCGCGCGCCTTCAGCTCCACCTTGGGGTCGAGGATGACGTTCCCGGTGTTGCGCAGGGTGTAGGAGACGGTCGCCGTGCCGGTGCCGATGCCCGGGATGAGGGGCTGGTGGTGGCTGATGTGCAGCTGCCCTACGGAGAGCGCGGGCAGGGTGGGCCCGCTGACCCGGAGGTAGACTCGGGCGCCGACCGCCCGCTGCACCCCGAGGGCCGGTGAGCCGCTGCCGGGGTCGACGTGCTCGTCCAGGGCGACGACCGCGCCAGGGTGGTCACCGGGTTCGGCCCCCTCAGGCACGTGCAGCGTGAAGGGCACGGTGACGGTCCTGTGCCCGGGGACGGTGACCCGGGACTTCGCGATCCGCACCCAGGCGCCCACCCCGAGCATGCGCTCCTTCAGGGCGCGTACGGCGAAACCGCCGTCCCTGGCGGTGTTGTAGGCGTCGGCCGCGTAGAGCCGGAAGGTGAGCGGCCTGCCGGTCCTGTTCTGTACGGCGACCGTGTCGGTGAGCGTCTGTCCGGGGTCGGCGGAGAGGTAGAAGTAGGGCCGCGCGGCGATCTTCGAGGCGACCGGGTAGACGGACCAGCTGCCGTTGTCGGCGGCGTGGGCGGGTGCGGCCTGCCATGCCAGCATCAGGCCCAGGAGGAGGACGTACAGCTTGCGCATGGGTGCGGACCCCCGCAGAGGAGTGACGAAGGAACGGGCGGGTGCGGACGCCCGCACGCTCAGGTGAGCGTCAGCGTGAGCACACCGGAGTACGCGCCCGGAGCCGTGAACGCCGGGACGTTGAGGGAGAGTGCGGCGTCGACGGTGAACTCACCGCCGGTGAGCGTGCCGTCGGAGGTCGACGCCAGGGTCGCTCCCGAGGCACCCACACTGCCCGCCGAGCCCGCCTTGCAGGTGCTGGGGCTGCCGGCCTTGGTCGCGCACGCGGGCGTCCAGCTCAGTCTGCCCGCGTCGATCTTGCCGCCAGGACCGGTGAAGTCGGTGACCTTGCCGGTCAGGGACCAGCCCGCGGGTCCGCCGCGGAAGTCCTGGACGGTCACCGTCTGCAGCTTGCCGGTCGAGGCCCCGCCCTTGCCGAAGTCGACCGCCGACAGCGCGACGGAGTCCCCGGCCTGGGACATGGACAGCGTGCCCGCCTTGACGGTGGTGGTCAGCTTCTGACTGCCGGGCGGGACGGGGGTGTTGTCGTTGACGGCGTAGGCCGCGGGCCCGGCGCCCTTGTCCGCGCTCCAGGAGCCGCCCTCGTAGGCCACGATCCCGGTCGTCGTCTTGTCGTTGACGACGAGGGAACCGCTGAAGGAGCCCTGGGAGTTCGCGGTGACGGTCGCCGTGTCGGCCGTCTGCCGGTCCCCGGACCGCCCGGCCAGGGTGACGGTGGCGCCCGGCGTGAAGTTGGTGCCGTTGACCATGACACCGGCACCCGGGTCACCGGAGGCCGAACTCAGCGAGATGGAACGGGTGTTGGCGGGAGTGCCGTCCGTCGCGGTGACGGTCTGCGACACCGGTGCGGGCGGGTTGGTGACCGTGCACGGGGTGTCCAGCTCCAGGATGTAGCTGGTGTGGATGTTGTAGTCGCCGGGCGAGAGGGTGATCTGCCCCGCCTTGGTGACGGTGAACGTGCCGGTCATGGAGAAGGACGGGAAGGCGGCCTTCCCCGGCACCGGCGGGTTCTTCTTCGGCCCGGCGACGGTCACGTCCCCGGTCTGGGCGCCGCCGAGGGTCACCTTCCCGGTCGGGGTCATGATGTCGGCCGGCAGGGCGAGGTCGGTGGGGTTGCTCGCGGCGGCGGTGACCACGGTGTAGGTCACGGTGACGGTGTCGCCGACCTTGGGACTGGTGTTGTCCACCGACACGTTCGCGGTCGTGGTGCCGTCGATCGGCGGGATGCCCGCGACGGCGGGCGGGATGCAGTGCGTGGCGAAGTCCACGTTCGTGCCGGCGGCACCGGCCGGACCGGCCAGCGCGCCGCCCGCGGTGACCGCGAGCGCGGTCGCCCCGAACAGGGACGCCCAGCGCCACCGTCGGGATCTTCGTGGTCTTGGGGGTGTCGAACCCATGGGGCCCCCTCCTGAGGGTTGCGGGCGCAGCGGCTCATCTGCGCCGACAGGGGGCATTGATGTGGAGCCGGGGTGAGAAGTCAATGGAGATGCCGCAGAAATCTGACGGATCATCAGTTCTCGTCGGATTCTGCGGCATCCGGAACAGATCGCTCAGTTCAGTCAGTCGAAGACGAAGGGGCCGGGCGACTGCGGGCCGTTCGCCGTGCACGTCACGGTGACCCCGAAGATCACCATCGTCAGCGAGCCGCCGTAGGCGTCCAGGCTGTCACCGGAGGCGACGGTGCCGGGGAGCGGGCCGACACTGACGGCGTCGCCGGTGTTCATGGCGGGGTTCTTGGTCCCGCTGAACACCACGGACCCGCCGCCGGCCTTGGCCAGGGTGAGGGTGGAGGAGATGGAGTCCTGCGCGACCGCGACCGGCGCGGTGATCGCGGAGGAGGTGAGGGTGATGGTGGCCGAGGTGCCGCTCTGGGTGGCGGTGAGCGTGGCCGCGCCACCGCCGAAGACGCCGCAGCTCGCGGTGATGGTCGCCGACTGTGGGGTGACGGCGGCCGCAGTGGGCGCGAAGGCCAGTCCGGTGACCGCGAGGGCCCCGGCGGCCAGTGCCGCACCCGTTGCCGTGCGCTTGCCTCTCATGGGGATCCGCTTCCCTTCCCTGTGGGGAGTGCGATGTGGGGGGACACCGACGGGCGGGTGCGGATCTGACGACCCGTCGGGCGTAACGGCTTCATTGATGCGCAAGGGAAGGAACCCAACAAGGTTGAATTCCAGCCGACCTCTTGTTCGGCTGGTACTCGGGTACGTCAGCCGGCGGAAACGATGACCCGCACAACGCCGTCAGGGCCGGCCAGCAACACCGGCGTCTCCACACCGCCGAGGTCAGCGACAGCAGCCCGGTCCTCGTCCGGCAGGACTTCCGCGTCGCTCACCACCGCCGCCGCCTCCAACGACGTAGCCCCCGACGCCACCGCCATGGCCACGGCAGTGCGGAGCGCGCTCAGCTTCAACGAGGGCAGCGAGACCGACCCGGCGGCATACGTACGCCCGGTGTCGTCCCGTACGGCCGCCCCCTCCGGCACACCGTTGCGGACCCGCACGGAACGGGCCAGGGTCACGATCTTGCGGTCCTCGGGGTCAAGCGCGTTGCTCTCGGTCATGCCCAGAGCATACGAAGCGACAGCCCGCGCACCCCGCCATGGGGGGCTCGTCACCCCGCCAAGGGGGTTCGTCACCCCGCCACGGGATACATCGCGCCCCGCCGCCCCGCCGGAGACGCCAGCCACTCCAGCTTCGCCGCGGTGTTCGCCTCGTCCAGCGGAGTGTGCAGCACGATGCTCAGATCGGGCCGGGCCGGCACCTTCATCGCCGTCGACTCCACGACCAGCAGCCCGACCAGCGGATGCTCCAGCTCCTTGCGGATCTGCCCCTGGTCCTCGATGTCCCGCCGGTCCCACATCGCCCGGAACTCGGCGCTGGCCTCGCTCACCTCGGCGAGCACCGCCTGGAACCCCTCGTCGTCCGGACGCGCCGCACACGCCGCCCGGAACTGTGCCACGACCGTGCGCGCGTTCCGCTCCCAGCTGTGGCTGCGCGACCGGTACAGCGGGTCCACGAAGAAGTCGATGAGACAGTTCTGGGTGATGTCCGGCCGCATGCCGAGCACGATCGCGGCCGCGTCGTTGTACATCACGCAGTTGTAGTACAGGTCCATGATGTGCGCCGGATACGGCATCCAGGTGTCGATCAGCCGCCGCAGCCCGTCGCAGTTGGCCCGCTTCTGCTCGGGCGCGACCTCGGGCGCCGGCGGATTCATCCCGGCCAGCAGGTACAGATGCCGGCGCTCGGCGTCGCTCAGCCGCAGCACCCGGGCGACGGCGTCCAGCACCTGCGGGGACACGGAGATCTCCCGCCCCTGCTCCAGCCACTGGTACCAGGAGGCGCCCACGCCGGCGAGCACCGCGACCTCCTCCCGGCGCAGTCCGGGCGTACGGCGTCGCCCGCCCCCGGCCGGCAGCCCGGCCTCCTCGGGACTGACCCGGGCCCGCCGGCTCATCAGGAACTCCCGCAGCTCGTCGCGCCGATGACTCCTCATCGCCCCCGCAGCAGGCACGTACCGCTCCTCCCCCGTCGTGACGGCCCCGTCTGTCTGGTGGTGTCACCACCACCATAAGTTCCGACTCCCCACCGGTATTCCGTTCGCCCGAAGCTCTTGCCATGGCGATCGACACCACCACCCAGACCACCACCTCCACGGGCACACCGCTCGACACCCCCCGGCCGCCCCGGTTGTCGACGCGTGACAAGCTCGTCCTGTTCGTCCTGTGCGCCGCCCAGTTCATGGTCGCGCTGGACTTCTCCGTCCTGAACGTGGCCCTGCCGGAACTCGGCACCGACCTCGGCATGAGCCGCTCGGCCCTGCAGTGGGCGGTCACCGCGTTCGCGCTCCCGTCCGGCGGCTTCCTGCTCCTCTTCGGCCGCATCGGCGACCTGTACGGCCGCCGCAAGCTGTTCCTGACCGGCCTGGCCCTGTTCGGCGCGGCCTCGCTGCTGGCGACCCTCGCCTGGGACCCGGCGTCCTTCCTCACCGGGCGCGCGCTGCAGGGCCTCGGCGCGGCGGCGATCGTCCCGACGGGCATGTCCCTGCTGACCACCACCTTCCCGGAGGGCCCGGCCCGCGACCGCGCCCTCGGCATCTCCGGCACGCTGCTGTCGCTGGGCTTCACCGTCGGCATGGTCGCGGGCGGCGTCCTCACCGACGCGCTCGGCTGGCGCTCCACGATGGCCCTGCTGTCGGTGTTCGCGCTGATCGTGCTGCCGCTGGCGCCGGGTCTGCTGCCGGAGTCGCGCACCCCGGAGCGGCCGCGCCTGGACGTGCCCGGCGCGGTCACCGTCACCGCCGGCCTGCTGTCCCTGATCTACGCCCTGTCCACGGCCGCCGACCACGGCTTCGGCCGCGCGGACGTCATCACGGCGCTCGTCGCCGGCGTGCTCCTGCTGACCGCGTTCACGGCCGTGGAGTCCCGTACGACCGCTCCCCTCGTCTCGCTTCCCATGCTGCGCCGCCGCACGGTGGCCTGGGGGAATGTGGGCGGCTTGGTGACCTTCTCGATGATGTCCACCGTCATCTTCGTCCTGACCCTGTACCTCCAGGAGATCCTGCACCTGTCGGCCTTCGAGACCGGTCTGGTCTTCGGCGTCCAGGGCGTGCTGTCGGCCGTCGCCGGCACGCTCGCCCCGAAGGTGATCGGCCGCTTCGGCGCCCGCCGCACGCTGGTCGGCTCGCTGACCGGCCAGGGCGCGCTGATCGCGGCGCTGCTCGTGCTGAACTCGCACGTCTGGTCGGTCTGGCTCGCCACGGCGGCCGTGTCCCTGGCCAGCATGTGCCACCTGGGCGCGATCATCTCGTACGGCCTGACCGTCACCTCCGGGGTCCCGGACGAGGAGCAGGGCCTGGCCACCGGTCTGGTGACCTCCACCCAGCAGGTCGGCATCACGGTCGGCATCCCGCTGCTGGGCGTCCTGGCCACCACGTCCGACGACCTGCTGGCCGGCGTCCACACGGTCCTCGCCCTGGATGCGGCCATCGTCCTCGCCGCCGCCGTCCTGGTCGGACTGGGCCTGCGCCAGGGCCGGAGCCGGGGTCGGTCCAGGGTCTGAACGATCTCGCTCCGCGCGGCCGTGTGCACCACACGGCCGCGCGGACCGTTGACAAGGCCGTCACGGCCGGTCCAGCCGCAGCCGCTCCGCCCTGGGCAGCCCCGCGACCACGAGGTCGTACGAGTCCTCGATCAGCTCTTTCACCAGCCGCTCCGGCAGCCCGCCGTCGACCGTCACGGTGTTCCAGTGCCGTTTGTTCATGTGATAGCCGGGGACGATCAGCCCCTCGTGCTCCCCGCGCAGCCGGACCGCGTCCTCCGGGTCGCACTTGAGGTTGACGGTGAGGGGCCGCGCGCCCAGGTTCGTCAGGGCGAACATCTTGCCCAGCACCTTGAAGACCGAGGTCTCCGGATTGAACGGGAAGTCCTCCACCACCGCGTTGAAGGACAGGCAGAAGGCGCGCAACTGCTCGGGCGTCACTCGGGGTTCGCCTCCTCGGCGGCCGGCACGGGGACGGGTTCGACCAGGACCGTCACGATCTTGTTCCGGCGTCCGGCCGCGGCCTCCGCGGTCAGCTTCAGCCGACGCTCGTCGGGCAGCTCGACCTCGGCGGACGCGCCGGCGATGGGCACCCGGCCCAGCGCCTTGGCGAGCAGGCCGCCGACGGTCTCCACGTCCTCGTCGTCGTACTCCTCCAGGCCGTACAGCTCGCCGAGGTCGGTGATGTCCAGGCGGGCGGTGACCCGGAAACGGTCGTCGCCGAGTTCGACGATCGGGGGGAGTTCGCGGTCGTACTCGTCGGTGATCTCGCCGACGATCTCCTCCAGGATGTCCTCGATGGTGACGATGCCGGCGGTGCCGCCGTACTCGTCGATGACGACAGCGACGTGGTTGCGTTCCTTCTGCATCTCGCGCAGCAGGTCACCGGCGTTCTTGGTGTCCGGCACGAAGGCGGCGGGCCGCATGGCCGTCGAGACCAGGTCGCTCTCCGCCTCCCGGCTGATGTGCGTCTTGCGGACCAGGTCCTTCAGATACACGATCCCGACGATGTCGTCCTCGCTCTCGCCGGTGACCGGGATCCGGGAGAACCCGGAGCGCAGGGCGAGGGTGAGGGCCTGCCGGATGGTCTTGAAGCGCTCGATGGTGACCAGGTCGGTGCGCGGCACCATGACCTCGCGCACGAGCGTGTCACCGAGTTCGAAGACCGAGTGCACCATGCGGCGCTCCTCGTCCTCGATCAGCGACTCCTTCTCGGCGAGGTCGACCAGCGCGCGCAGCTCGGCCTCGGAGGCGAACGGGCCGCGCCGGAACCCCTTGCCCGGGGTGAGGGCGTTACCGATGAGGATGAGCAGGGACGGGATCGGCCCCATGATCCGGGCCAGCGGCAGCAGCACGTACGCCGCCGCGGTCGCGGTGTTGAGGGGGTGCTGGCGGCCGATGGTGCGGGGCGACACCCCGACGGCGACGTACGACACGAGCACCATGACCCCGATGGCGATCAGCAGGGCCTGCCAGGTGGCGCTGAACTCCTCCAGGCAGGCGTAGGTCACCAGGGCCGCGGCCGCCATCTCGCAGGCGACGCGGACCAGCAGGGCCACGTTCAGATAGCGGGTGGGGTCGGCGGCGACCTGGGCCAGCTTCGCACTGCCGCGGCGGCCCGACTTGACGGCCTCCTCGGCGCGGAAGCTGGAGATCCGGGCGAGGCCCGCCTCCGCGCAGGCGGCGAGCCAGGCGACGACGACCAGCGCGATCGCGCCGGTCACGATCTGCGGAGACATACGGGCCGCTTATGAGACGGTCGGCGCCGGGGACGGCCCGGTCAGCCCGCGCTCGGCCCGCCAGCCGTCCACGATGGCGGCCTGGAGCCCGAACATCTCCGCCTTCTCGTCCGGCTCCTCGTGGTCATAGCCGAGCAGGTGCAGCACCCCGTGGACGGTGAGCAGCTGCAGCTCCTCGTCCATGGAGTGCTGCGTCTCGGCTTCCGCCCCCTGCTTGGCGGCGACCTCCGGGCACAGCACGATGTCGCCGAGCAGCCCCTGCGGCGGCTCGTCGTCGTCCTTGGACGGCGGCCGGAGCTCGTCCATCGGGAACGACATGACATCGGTGGGACCCGGCAGGTCCATCCACTGGATGTGCAGCTGCTCCATGGCGTCGGCGTCCACGACGATCACCGAGAGCTCGGAGAGCGGGTGGATGCGCATCCGCGCGAGCGCGTAGCGGGCGATGTCGAGGATCGCCTGCTCGTCGACCTCGGTGCCGGACTCGTTGTTGACGTCGATCGACATGGTCGTGCTGGTCTACTTCCCCTTGTGCCCGGACTTGCCCCGGCCCTTCTGCATGCCGTTCTGGGTGCCGTGCGAGTCGTCGTACTTCTCGTACGCGTCGACGATACGGCCCACCAGCTTGTGCCGTACGACATCGTGGGACGACAGCCGGGAGAAGTGGACGTCCTCGACGCCCTCCAGGATCTCCTGCACCTGCCGCAGACCGCTCTTGGTGCCGTTCGGCAGGTCGACCTGGGTCACGTCACCGGTGATCACGATCTTCGAGTCGAAGCCGAGGCGGGTGAGGAACATCTTCATCTGCTCGGGGCTCGTGTTCTGGGCCTCGTCCAGGATGATGAAGGCGTCATTGAGCGTGCGACCACGCATGTACGCGAGCGGCGCGACCTCGATCGTCCCCGCCGCCATCAGCCGCGGGATGGAGTCCGGGTCGAGCATGTCGTGCAGCGCGTCGTACAGCGGGCGCAGGTAGGGGTCGATCTTCTCGTACAGCGTGCCCGGCAGGAAGCCCAGCCGCTCCCCCGCCTCTACCGCAGGCCGGGTCAGGATGATCCGGTTGACCTGCTTGGACTGCAGGGCCTGTACGGCCTTGGCCATGGCCAGGTAGGTCTTGCCGGTACCGGCGGGGCCGATGCCGAAGACGATCGTGTGCTTGTCGATCGCGTCGACGTACCGCTTCTGGTTGAGGGTCTTCGGGCGGATCGTCCGGCCTCGCGAGGACAGGATGTTCTGCGTCAGCACCTGAGCCGGGGTCTCCGGGCCGTCGCTCGTCCCGTTCTCGCTCGCCTTGAGCATGGCGATCGAGCGTTCCACTGCGTCCTCCGTCATCGGCTGCCCGGTGCGGAGCACCAGCATCATCTCGTCGAACACGCGCGAAATGAGGGCGACGTCGGCGGGGGCGCCGGCCGCGCTGATCTCATTGCCCCGGACATGTATGTCGGCCGCCGGGAAGGCCCTCTCGATCACACGCAGGAGGGAGTCGCCGGAACCCAGCACGGTCACCATGGGGTGCTGGGCGGGGACGGTGAACTGCGCTCTCGCCTGCTCCTGCGCGGGGGTGGTGTGAGCTGTGGGTGTCTGTGTCATGGGCCGGCGCTGAAGGCCTGCGCTTCCTCCTCGTCACGGCCGCGTAGCTGAGGGCGGCCTCGCGATTCCAGGGTACGACGGTGCACAGACAAGCCCGTAGGGCTTTTCGCCGGGCCACTTTTCAGCCGGCCGCCGCTCGTCAGCCGGACCGGCGGAAGCCGATGGTGGGCACCGCGCGGCGCAGCGGCCACGGCCGGTCCAGTTCCTCCGGGACGAGCGCGTCCAGGAAGCCGTACCGGCGAAGCGCCGCGGGCTCCTGCCCCGGCACGGACTGCACCCTCCGCCACCACGCCCCGATCTCCGACCACCCCGGCGCCGACAGGGAGCCCCCGAACTCCTGCACCGACAGCGCCGCCGTGAGTCCGGCGAAGGCCAGCCGGTCCGCCAGCGGCCATCCCGCCAGCGACCCCGTCACGAACCCGGCGACGAAGACGTCCCCCGCCCCCGTGGGATCCAGCGCCTCCACGGCGATCGCCGGCACCTCCGCCGCCTCCCCCGTCCGCCGGTCCACGGCGTACGCACCCTCCGGCCCCAGCGTCACCACGGCCACCGGCACATGCTCGGTCAGGGCATGCGCGGCGAGCCGCGGACAGTCGGTCCCCGTGTACCGCTTCGCTTCCTCCGCGTTGGGCAGGAAGGCCTCGCAGTGCTCCAGATCGGCGAGCCCGGCGAGATCCCACGCCCCGGTGTCGTCCCAGCCGACGTCGGCGAAGATCCGGGTCCCCTCGCGCGCGGCCTGCGCGATCCACGGCGCGCGCGTTCCGGGCGTCAGTGAGGCCACGGCGGCACGCGCGCGTGCCGGGCAGCGCGCGGCCCCCTCCTGGATGAGCGCGGCCTCCGGCGGCGGCTCGTGTCCATGGGAGACCATCGTCCGCTCGCCCTCGTACGCCATGGACACCGTCACCGGCGAGTGCCAGCCGGGCACGGTCCGGGACGCCGACAGGTCGATGCCCTCGCCCTGGGCGAGCGCGTCCCAGCAGTACTCGCCGTAGTGGTCGTCCCCGAAGGCCGCTGCCAGGGAGGTCTTCAGACCGAGCCGGGCCAGGGCCGTGGCCATGTTGGCGACCCCGCCGGGGCTGGAGCCCATGCCCCGGGCCCAGGACTCGGTGCCGCGCACGGGCGCCGAGTCCAGGCCGGTGAAGATGATGTCGAGGAAGACCGTGCCCGTCAGATAGACGTCCCAGGGCGGATCGCCGGGCCGGCGCAGCGCGGCGAGCGGGTCGACCCGGGCCTGACAGCGCGCGGCCTGGGTGAGGTGTTCCGGTTCCTCTCCGGTGATCGTGTGCGAGGCGGTCACGGTGCGCTCCCTGGCATGGTGCGGATCTGGCCAGTGTGCACCAATCAGCCCGCCGCACAGGGGGTTACCAGCGGGGCGTCACCGGTTGCCGCCAGCCCGGTTCGGCCACCCGCATCGCGGCCGCGTCGTCGCGGTCGCGCAGCGAGCCGTCGTCCTCGGCCCACCGCCGGTGCAGCCGGGCCAGTTCGTCCCGGTCGAGCTCGACCCCGAGGCCGGGGGCGTCGGAGACCTCGACCCGCCCGTCACGGAATGCCGGCCGCTCGGTGAGGACGTCCTCGGACTGCCAGGGATAGTGGGAGTCGCACGCGTGGTGGAGTCCGGGGACCGTGGCCGCGACCTGGGTCATCGCGGCGAGGCTGATCCCCAGATGAGTGTTGGAGTGCATCGACACCCCGACCCCGAAGGCGGCGCAGATCGCGGCGAGCCGCTGGGTGTTGCGCAGCCCGCCCCAGTAGTGGTGGTCGGAGAGGACCACCTGCACGGCATCGCGCGTGAAGGCCTCCTTGATCTCGCCGAAGGTGGTCACGCACATGTTCGTGGCGAGCGGGACGTCCGTCCCTGCCGACACCTCGGCCATCGCCGGCGTGCCCAGCGTCGGGTCCTCCAGGTACTCCAGGACGTCCCCGAGTTCCTTCGCCACCTTCAGCGAGGTCTCCACCGACCAGGCGCCGTTGGGGTCGAGGCGCAGCGGATGCCCGGGGAAGGCCTCGGCGAGGGCCCGTACGGCGGCGATCTCCTGGTCGGGCGGGAAGACGCCGCCCTTGAGCTTGAAGGACGTGAAGCCGTGCCGCTCCTTGAACAGCCGCGCCTGGGCCACGACTCCGGCCGGGTCGAGGGCGGCCCCCCAGTCGTCCTGCTCGCAGGCCACGCCTTCCGGATGGCCGGCCCACTTGTAGAACAGGTAGGCGCTGTACTCGACGGCGTCCCGCACCCTGCCGCCGAGCAGCGCGTGCACGGGCAGCCCGAGCGCCCTGCCCTGGGCGTCCAGGCAGGCGACCTCGAAGGCGGACAGCACCGAGAGGCGGAGCTTGTCGGTGCTCTGCACCCCGCGCAGCCCGCCGGCGTCCACCTCGCCCTGGACCCGCGACTCGTCCACACCAAGGTCGATCGTGAACAGGCCGTTCACATCCGTGACCGATCGCCCAGGGAGGCGTTCGGCCAGCGGGCGGGCCAGTTCCAGGTACTTGGTGTCGCCGTAGGTCTCGCCGAGCCCGGTGATCCCGTCGGCGGTGACGATCTCCACGATCAGCCGCGGGGTGTACGGCTGGTGCACCCCCTGGGTGTTGAGCAGCGGCGGGTCGGCGACCAGGATCGGCGTCAGCCGCACCTCGGCGATGGTCAGGTCACGGATGGTCACAGGGAGGCTCCTACGAGGTCGAGTCCGGTGGTGAGCAGGGCCTTGAGGCACGGGCCCGGATCTCGGCGGTGGCGGCCCCGTCGAAGAAGAGGAAGCCGCCTCGATCATCTCTCTTTATGAATGGTGTCCATATATGAGAACGAGCCTAGCGACTTTTACCCGGACCCAGGCTGAGCAAACCGGAAAGTGACGCAGATCGCACCGCCCGGCCTTCTTCCCCGAACATCGTGCTTGGTACAACTTCCTCGGATGTTCCTGTCCGTCGACAGGCGTCGCTCTCCCCTTTCCCCAAGCCCTTCCTTTCGCCTGCCCTGGAACGCCCGTGTCCGCCCCCCGCCCCCTGCCCTGGCCCCTCGTCGCCCTTTTCACGGCCGGCTACCTCGCGCCCTATCTGCTGCCGACCACCGTCGGCCGGCTCGCTTCCGGGCTTCCGCTCACCGCCACCCAGGCCGGGGCGATCGGCAGTGCGCTGCTGCTGAGTTCGGCGGCGGCGGGCTTCCTGCTGGCCTCCCGGCTCGACCGGATCGGCCCCCGCGCGCTCGCCCGGCTCGGCCTCGCGCTCGCCGTCCTCGGCTACGGCGGTGCCGCCCTCACCGCCTTCGTACCGGCCGTCGTCGCGGGCGCGGTCATCGGCGGATTCGGATCCGGCACGGTCACGGCGGTCGCCGCGAGCGGCATCGCGGCACACCGCGACCCGCACCGGGTCACCACGCTCGGCCTGCTCGGCGTCTCCGCCCTCGCCGGCGCCCTGTACCTGACGATCCCCCACCTCGGCCCCGGCCACGGCCAGCCGCTCGCGGCCCTCGCGCTCACGGCACTCGCCGCTCTCCCGCTCACCGGCCGTCTGTCCGGTCGTACCGCACCGTCCCCCACGGCCGTCGCGCACGGCCGCCTCCCCCGCCCGCGCGCCGGGCTGCTGCTGGCCGCCGCCATGCTCTGCTGGTCCCTCGCCCAGAACTCGCTGTGGGGCGTCAGCGGCCGGATCGGTGTCGACCAGGCCCACCTCACCGAGGCCACCGTCGGCGCGGTGTTCGCGGTCGCGCTCGGCGCCGGACTCGTCGGGGTCGTCGGAGCGGGCGCCCTCGGCCCCCGGCTGGGCCGGGCGGTGCCCATCGGCGCGGGTACGGCGCTGATCGCGGGCTGCATCGCGCTCAGCGCCTCCGCGACCGACCTGCCGGCCTTCGCGGCGGGCGAGATCTCCTGGAACGTGCTGTACCCGGTCGTCCTGTCGTACGTCATCGGCCTCGCCGCCTCCCTCGACCCGCGCGGCCGCTGGGCGGTCCTGGTCGGCTCGGCGGCGTCACTGGGGACGGCGGCCGGACCGCTGGCGGGGAGTGTGCTGGCGGCGGGCGCGGGTTTCCCCGTGATGGGGAAGGTGCTCGGCGCCGGGCTGCTGCTGATCGCCGTACCGATGACGGCGGTGGCGCTGCGGGCGGGCAGGCGGCCCCTGCCGGTCGTGGAACTGCCGGTGGAGTCGCCCGCCGTGCCCGCCCGGCACGCCTACGACACGGCGTCGCCGAACTCGTACGCGTCGACCTCGGCGATGTAGCGCTCCCGCCGTTCCTCGTCGTCCTCCAGGAAGGAGGCGAGGAAGGAGTTGCGGGCCAGCTCGCGCAGCCGGTCCTCGCCCAGGCCGAGAGTCCGGTGGACGGCCGCGAAGTTGTCGCCGGCGTATCCGCCGAAGTACGCGGGGTCGTCGGAGTTGACCGTGCACAGCAGGCCCGCGTCCAGCATGGCCGGCAGCGGGTGGTCGGCCAGCGTGTCGACCGTGCGCAGGCGGACGTTGGACAGCGGGCACAGGGTGAGCGGGATCCGCTCCCGCACCAGCCGCTCGACCAGCGCCGGGTCCTCCATACAGCGCAGCCCGTGGTCGACGCGCTCGACGCCGAGCACGTCCAGGGCCTCGGTGATGTACTCCGGCGGCCCCTCCTCACCGGCGTGCGCGACCCGGCGCAGCCCGAGCGCGGCGGCGGCCTCGTACACCTCCCGGAACTTCACCGGCGGATGCCCGACCTCGGCGGAGTCCAGGCCGACGCCGGTGATCCGGTCCAGGTACGGCTCGGCCATCTCCAGGGTCAGCAGAGCCGACTCGGCGGACAGGTCGCGCAGGAAGCACATGATGAGCCTGGTGGAGACGCCGTGGTTCTGCTCGCTGCGGCCCAGCGCCCGCCACAGCCCCTCGACGATCGTGGCCATGGGAATGCCCCGCGCGAGGTGGGCCTGCGGGTCGAAGAAGATCTCCGCGTGCCGCACGCCCTGCGCGGCCGCGCGGGCCAGGTAGGCGTTCGCCAGGTCGGCGAAGTCCTGCTCGGTGCGCAGGACGGCCATCAGCTCGTAGTACAGGTTCAGGAAGGACTGGAGGTCCTCGAACTGGTAGGCCTTGCGCAGGGCGTCCGTGTCGGCGTACGGCAGCTCGACGCCGTTGCGGGCGGCCAGCTGGAACGCCAGCTCCGGCTCCAGGGTGCCTTCGATGTGGAGGTGCAGTTCTGCTTTCGGGAGGGGCATCAAAGCATCGTACGGATCTTCTACCGCCGTTTCGGAACCGGCACTCGCAGCAGATCGTGCGCCACGGTCAGCTCGCCGTCGAAACCGGCCGCCCGCGCCTGCCGCTCGAACTCCTCCGGTTCGGTGTAGCGCTGGCTGAAGTGGGTGAGGACGAGGTGCCGTACGCCCGCGTTCCGGGCGACGGCGGCGGCCTGTCCGGCGGTCAGATGGCCGTGTTCCACGGCCAGTTCGATGTCCTCGTCCAGGAAGGTCGACTCGATGACGAGCAGGTCGCAGCCCTCCGCGAGGTCGTGCACGCCGTCGCAGAGCCGGGTGTCCATGACGAACGCGAACCGCTGCCCGCGCCGCACCTCGCTGACGTCCTCCAGCCTGACCTCCCCCAGCCGGCCCTCGCGCTGCAGTCGGCCGACGTCCGGGCCCTTGATCCCGAGCACGGCGAGCCGGTCGGGCAGCATACGGCGGCCGTCGGGTTCGATCAGCCGGTAGCCGTAGGACTCGACCGGGTGCGACAGCCTGCGCGCCTGAAGGGTGTACGACGGGGTCACCGCGAGGATGCCGTCGGCGGCGACCGGTGCCTCGGTGATGCCGACCGTCTCCCGGTAGGCCGTGGCGTACCGCAGGCGGTCGAAGAAGCGCTGCCCGGAGCGCGGGTAGTGCGCGGTGATCTCGTGCGGCACCTGGTCGAGGTTGATCCGCTGGATGACACCGGCGAGGCCGAGGGAGTGGTCGCCGTGGAAGTGGGTGACGCAGATCCGGTTCAGGTCGTGGGCGGCGGCCCCGGCGCGCACCATCTGCCGCTGGGTGCCCTCGCCGGGGTCGAACAGGATGCCCTCGCCGTCCCACCGCAGCAGATAGCCGTTGTGGTTGCGGTGCCGGGTCGGGACCTGGCTGGCGGTGCCGAGGACCACCAATTCACGTACGGACACGGTGGGTTACCCGGGGGGCCACTGCATGCCACGGCCGCCGAGGACGTGCGCGTGGGCGTGCCAGACGGTCTGGCCCGCGCCGGAGCCGGTGTTGAAGACGATGCGGTAGCTGTCGAGCTTCTCCTCGTCGGCCACGGCCTGGGTCTCGGCGAGCACGTCGGCGGCTGCCTGCGGCGCTTCGGCGGCGAGTTCGGCAGCGTTCTTGTAGTGGACCTTGGGGATCACCAGGATGTGGGTGGGGGCCTGGGGGTTTATGTCCCGGAAGGCGACGGTGGTGTCTGTCTCGCGGACGATCGTCGCCGGGATGCTCCCTGCGACGATCTTGCAGAACAGGCAGTCGTCCTGGGGTTCGCCTGCCATGCGTGTGCCTCCTCACGCTGGTGATCAATACCGGTGCATCGTAGTCGTATCAGGCCGGCATTCCCGGCGGAGTCTTCGCGGGCTGCTCCTCCAGTGCCTCTAGTGCGAGCCTGACCGCCTCGTCCAGCTGGGTGTCGCGGCCCGCTGCCCAGTCCTGGGGCCGCTGTACGACCTCCACATCCGGGTCCACCCCGTGGTTCTCCACGTCCCAGCCCACCCCCTCCAGCCACATCGCGTACTTCGGCTGGGTGATCAGGGTGCCGTCGACCAGGTGGTAGCGGCTGTCGATGCCGATGACGCCGCCCCAGGTGCGGGTGCCGACGACCGGGCCGATGCCGAGGGCCTTGATCGCCGCGTTGACGATGTCGCCGTCGGAGCCGGAGAACTCGTTGGCGACGGCGACGACCGGGCCGCGCGGGGCGTCGAGGGGGTAGCTGGTGGGGCGCATGCCGCGCGGGAGGTCCCAGCCGATGATGCGGCGGGCCAGCTTCTCGACGACCAGTTGGGAGGTGTGGCCGCCGCGGTTCTCGCGGACGTCGACCACGAGTCCCTCGCGGGCCACCTCCACCCGCAGGTCCCGGTGGATCTGTGCCCAGCCGGGGGCCTGCATGTCGGGGACGTGGAGGTAGCCGAGGCGGCCGTCGGAGGCGGCGTGGACGTGGGCGCGGCGGTCTGTGACCCAGGCGTGGTAGCGCAGGGGTTCCTCGTCGGCGACGGGGATGACGACGGTGTGCCGGGGTTCGCCGCCGCCCGCCGGGGAGACGGTCAGCTCCACCGGGTGGCCCGCGGTGCCGGCGAGCAGTGGACCCGGCCCCGTCACCGGGTCGACCGGGTGGCCGGCGACGGCGATGATCGCGTCGCCGGGGCGGACGGCGACACCCGGTGCGGCGAGCGGGGAGCGGGCGTCCGGGTCGGAGGTCTCGGAGGGCAGGATCCGGTCGATGCGCCAACTTCCGTCCGGGTGGCGGGAGATGTCGGCGCCGAGCAGACCGTGCCGGGGGCCGTTGCCACGGCCGCCGGAGGGGATGACGTAGGCGTGCGAGGTGCCGAGTTCGCCGTGCAGCTCCCAGAGCAGGTCGACCAGGTCGCTGTGGGTGGCGAGGCGGGCCAACAGGGGGCGGTAGCGGGCGAGGACGCCGGTCCAGTCGACGCCGCCGAGGTCGGGCCGCCAGAAGTGGTCGCGCATCAGGCGGCCGGTCTCGTCGTACATCTGCCGCCACTCGGCGGCCGGGTCGAGAGTCTGCCGGACGCGGGCGAGGTCGACGGTGATGCTGGTGTCGCCGTCGTCCTCGGTGCCGGTACGGCGGTCGCTGGGGACGACCCGGAGCCGGTCGTCGCTCCACAGCAGCACGCGTTTGCCGTCGCCGCTGACCTCGAAGTGGTCGGCGTCGGAGGCGAGGTGCTCCAGGCGCCGCTGGGCTAGGTCGTAGCGCTCCAGCTCGGTGTGCGGGTCGGGGTCCTCGGGGTGGGCGCGGGCGGCGCCGAGGACGCCGTGCACGGGGTGGCGCAGCCAGAGCACACCGTCCTTGGCGGCGCGCAGGGTGGAGTAGCGGCCGGCCTCGACCGGGAAGGGCACGATCCGGTCGGCGAGGCCCTCGAGGTCGATGCGGGTGGCGGGGGTGCCCTCGCTGTCGGGGGTCTCGTCCTTGTCCGGGGTCTCGAAGGGGCGGCCGTGGCGCTGCGGGCCGAAGGGCGAGGGAGTGGTGGCGGCCAGGGTGATCAGGTGCGGGCGGGCGCCGACCACGAAGGCGAGGTCGAAGACGTGCTCGTCGTAGACCGGGTCGAAGGCGCGGTTGGAGAGGAAGGCGAGGTGTTTGCCGTCGAGGGTGAAGGCGGGGGCGTAGTCCTGGAAGCGGAGCGGGGTCGCCTCGGTGACCGACAGGTCGGTGGTGTGGGCGATGCGCAGCTGGGAGAGCGGGCGGGGGCCGGGGTGGGCCCAGGCGAGCCAGGCGGAGTCGGGTGAGAAGGCGAGCCCGGAGACCTCGCCGTCGTCGCTGCGGTCGACCTCGCGGACCTCGCCGGTCTCGCGTTCGACGAGGAGCAGCCGTCCGTCGTGCGCGGCCACGGCGGCCCGGCTGCCGTCGGGGGCCATGGCCAGCTCCAGGACCCGGCCGAGCTGTCCGGCGGCGAGGCGGCGGGGCGGGGCGCCCGGTACCGTCCCGGTCGCGGGGGCGAACTCCAGGGCGTCGTCGCCCTCGGCGTCTGTCACCCACACCACCCACTCCTCGCCCTCGGCGCGGAAGGCGCGCGGCATCCGGGCGCGGACGCCGGAAGTGGCGGCGAGGGCGCGGGCGGGCCCGGAGCGGTGGGTGACCCAGTGGATCCCGCCGCGCACACAGACCGCGCTGCCGCGCGCGGTGTGGTCGGGGGACGCCTCGCCGAACCAGCGAGCGGCGTTCACCGGGCGGGGCCGCAGATCGGTCCGGGGCCCGCCGAGCCGCACGTCCAGCCGGCGCGGCTCGGCGCCCTCCAGGTCGTCCAGCAGCCACAGTTCACCGGCGGAGCTGTAGACGATCCGGGTGCCGTCTCCCGAGGCGTGGCGGGCGTAGAACCCGTCGAGCGGGGTGTGCCGGCGCAGGTCGGAGCCGTCGGCGAGGGAGGAGTACAGCGCACCGGTGCCCTCGTGGTCGCTGAGGAAGGCGATCCGGTCCCCCGCCCACACCGGCCGCTCGATGTTCCCGTCGACGTCCTCGTGCAGCCGGACGAACTCCCCGTCGCCCTCCCGGTCGATCCACAACTTGCCCGCCGTGCCGCCCCGGTAGCGCTTCCAGTGCGCGGCCTCGCGGCCCATCGGCGCGGACAGCAGCACGGTGGCGGGGCCGAAGACGACGTCGCCGACCGGGCCGTACGGCAGGGTCTCGGCGGGTCCGCCGTCCAGCGGGACGGCGTACGCCCAGGTGCGCCGGAAGCTGGCCTGGCCCTGCGCGCCGAGCGCGAGCACCCGCCCGTCGGCGGTCCAGCCGAGCACCTCGGTACGGCGGTTGCCCCAGTAGGTCAGCCGGTCGGCGGGGCCGCCGTCGACGGGGGCGACATGCACCTCGGGCGCGCCGTCACGGGTGGAGGTCCACGCGAGGTGCCGTCCGTCCGGTGATATCCGGGGCGAGGTCACCGGCACGTTGTCGACGCTGACCCGCCAGGCCCTGCCGCCGTCGAGGGGCACGAGCCATACGTCGTCCTCGGCGACGAAGGTCACCAAGTCGCCGTGCACATGGGGGTATCGGAGATAGGCGGCACCCTGAGTCACTCCGTCACTGTACGCAGTGACCGGTGTGTCCCGCTCGCGTTCCGATCACTTGCCCCCGGCGGGCCAGCAGGTGGGGTCGCCCTTGCACCAGATGGTGCGGGTGACGGTGACGGTCACGGTGGGCTCCCCGCCTCCCGGCCGATAGGTGGGCGGCTGGTACGTCGGCCCCGTCGTGGCGCCGCAGTCCCCGAGCCCGCTGACGTGGAACACCTGCCTGCCGCCGACCCTGGCGGTCAGATCCCCCCGGACACACGCCCCGTCGACGGCCTTGGTCACCCTCCCGGTGACGGTGATCTTCCGCCCGTCCTTGGTCTCGCCCCGGCAGTCGACGGAGACGACGGTGCTCGCGCTGGGCGAGGGCGACTTCCCCGTCTTGCCCGTCTTCCCCGTCTTCCCCGTCGAACTGCCCCCGTCTTGCCCGGTGCAGGTGAGCCAGCTGACGTCGATGTGCTGCTGTTCGAGCCTGGCCTTGGCGGTGGTGGCGGTGGTGTAGGCGGTGGTGGCGGGGCTGAGATCGGCGGGCCGGCATGCGACCACGACCGCACCGGCTCCCACGACCATTCCGGTCACGGCAGCCACCCGCACTCCACGCCGATTCCCTCGCAAAGCCCCCATGCAGGGCAGCGTGCCACCGGCACGGGCACCGGGGAAGGCCGCATACGGCCACTTGGGCGCCCCAAAGGGGCGCGGGGAACTGCGCGAGCAACCACGACGGCGTCGCAGCCGCCGGACAGCACATCGCGGCACTACCGATCGCGCCCTCGGCCGAACCAGCGGAGCTACCCCCGCAGCAGCAGCCACTGCTGGAGTTCGACCAGGTTGCCCTCGGGGTCCTTGAGGTGAGCGACCCTCATCCGGTCGGTCATGGGCGCGGGGCCGTGCACCAGGACCGCACCACGGGCGGTGATCTCCGCGCAGTAGGCGTCCAGGTCGTCGACGCGGAGCACCACCAGCGAACGGTGACCGGTGACCGTGTCCCCCAGCTCCTTGAGCACCTCCGCCATCATCGCGCGGTCCTGCAGCGCGATCCCCGCGGAACCGGTGTGCGGGCTGAACTTCTCGTACGGGCCCTCGGTCGCGCCGGACTGCGGCTTGAGGCCGAGGATGTCGGCGTAGAAGCGGTAGCAGGCGGCGAAGTCGGTGACCAGGAGCCGGACTTGGGCGAGTTCCACGGTGTCCCCCAGGTGTCAGGACCAGCGGCCGGTGCGGCCCAGCAGCAGGGCCACGGCGGCGGTGCCGGCGGTTGATGTACGCAACACGGTGGGACCGAGGACGTACGCCTTCGCGCCCGCCCCCTCGAAGAGCGCCAACTCGTCCCGCGCGACGCCGCCTTCGGGGCCGACGACCAGCACGATCTCGCCCTCGGTGGGCAGTTCGGCGGACGCCAGCCGCCCGCTCTCGTGCTCGAAGTCGGAGTGGAGCACGGCGGCGAAGTCGGCTTTGGCGAGAAGTGCGGCAACCTGCTTGGTGCTCGCCGCGTCCGCGACCTGAGGGAAGCGCAGCCGACGGGACTGCTTGCCGGCCTCGCGCGCGGTGGCCCGCCACTTGGCGAGGGCCTTCTGGCCCCTCTCGCCCTTCCACTGAGTGATGCACCGGGCGGCCTGCCAGGGGACGATCGCGTCGACTCCGGTCTCCGTCATCGTCTCCACGGCGAGTTCGCCCCGGTCGCCCTTCGGCAGGGCCTGGACCACGGTGATACGGGGGCTGGGCTCCGGCTCCACCGGGAACTCGAAGGGCTCCACCACCAGGTGGTCCTTGCCGGACACGCCGACGACGACCCCGGCGGCCCCGCGCCCCTCGCCGTCCGTCAGCACCACGTGCTCACCGGGCTGCAGCCGTCGTACGGAGACCGCGTGCCGTCCCTCGGGGCCCGTGACGTCGACGACCGAGCCGGGACCCACGCCCTCCAGCGAGTCGACGACGAACACCGGCGCGGTCATCGCAGGCCCCCCTTGGCCGACAACGCTGTCCGGGCGGCGTCGAGTTCGGCGGCCAGCACCTCCACGAGCTCCCCGGCGGGCAGCTCGCGGGCCAGCCGGTGGCCCTGGCCCGCCCACAGCGCCATGCCCTGCGCGTCCCCGGCCTTGGCGGCGGCCTTGCGCAGCGGCGAGGTGAGGTGGTGGATCTCCGGGTAGGCGGCGGGGGCGTACGGGCCGTGCTCGCGCAGGAAGCGGTTGACCAGTGCGCGCGCCGGGCGGCCGGAGAACGCGCGGGTCAACTCGGTGCGCGCGAACAGGGGGTTGGTCAGCGCCTGCTTGTGCACGGCCTGGGCGCCGGACTCCGGGGTGGCGAGGAAGGCGGTGCCGAGCTGGGCCGCGCTCGCGCCGGCCGCGAGCACGGCGGCGACCTGGCTGCCGCGCATGATGCCGCCGGCGGCGACGACCGGGATGCGCACGGCCTCATGGATCTGCGCGACCAGCGAGAGCAGCCCGATGCCGGAGCCGTCGTTCTCGGGGAGGTCCCGGTGGGTGCCCTGGTGACCGCCGGCCTCCACGCCCTGTGCGATCACCGCGTCCGCGCCCGCCCGCTCGACCGCGCGAGCCTCCTCGGCGGTGGTGGCGGTGACCAGGGTGAAGGTTCCGGCACGGCGAAGGGAGTCGAGCACGTCCCGGCCCGGCACCCCGAAGTGGAAGGAGACCACCGGTACCGGGTTGTCGAGGAGTACGGCGAGCTTGGCGTCGTAGCCGTCGTCCCGGCCGCTGTCCGGGTCGCCCAGCTCGGTCTCGTACCAGGCGGCCTCGCCGGCCAGCTGGTGGGCGTAGACCTCGACGGCGCCGGACTCGGCGTACTCGGGCTGCGGCATGAACACGTTCACGCCGAAGGGGCGGCTGGTGAGCCCCCGCAGCTGCTTGATCTCCTGGTACATGCCGTCGGCGGTCTTGTACCCGGCGGCGAGAAACCCGAGGCCACCGGCCTCGGAGACGGCGGCGGCGAGCTGCGGCACGGAGACGCCGCCCGCCATGGGGGCCTGCACGATCGGGTGGGGGAAGAGATCGGTCAGTGCGGAGGACATGACCGCATGTTGTCACGTCCTTTGAACAAGTCCGAATCCGGGCACCCAATGGCATAAACCAATGGCATACGGGGTGCCGAAGCACCCCGTCAGGACTCCGTGAGCGGCTGTTCAGCGCCCGTTGAACGCGTCCTTCAGCCTGCTGAAAAGCCCCTGCTGTCCCGGCTGGAACTGCCCCTGCGGCCGCTCCTCGCCGCGCAGCTTGGCCAGCTCGCGCAGCAGCCGCTCCTGCTCGGGATCGAGCTTGGTCGGGGTCTGCACCTCGACGTGCACGATCAGGTCACCCCGGCCGCCGCCGCGCAGATGCGTGACGCCCCGGTTGTGCAGCGGGATCGACTGGCCGGACTGAGTGCCGGGCCGGATGTCGACCTCCTCCATGCCGTCCAGGGTCTCCAGCGGCACCTTGGTGCCGAGCGCCGCCGCGGTCATCGGGATCGTCACCGTGCAGTGCAGGTCGTCACCGCGCCGCTGGAACGTCGGGTGCGGCAGCTCGTGGATCTCGACGTACAGGTCACCGGCCGGACCGCCGCCCGGCCCCACCTCGCCCTCACCGGCGAGCTGGATCCGCGTGCCGTTGTCGACACCGGCCGGGATCTTCACGGTCAGGGTGCGGCGCGAGCGGACCCGGCCGTCGCCGGCGCACTCCGGGCACGGGGTCGGGACCACGGTGCCGAATCCCTGGCACTGCGGGCAGGGGCGCGAGGTCATGACCTGGCCCAGGAAGGACCGGGTGACCTGCGAGACCTCACCGCGGCCGCGGCACATGTCACACGTCTGGGCGGTCGTACCGGGCGCGGCGCCCTCGCCGTTGCAGGTGTTGCAGACGACCGCGGTGTCGACCTGGATGTCCTTGGTGGTCCCGAAGGCCGCCTCGTCCAGCTCGACCTCGATGCGGATCATCGCGTCCTGGCCGCGCCGGGTGCGCGAGCGCGGCCCGCGCTGCGACGCCGTACCGAAGAACGCGTCCATGATGTCCGAGAAGTTGCCGAAGCCACCGGCCCCGAAGCCGCCCGCGCCGGCCCCGCCGGACTGCGAGAGCGGGTCGCCGCCGAGGTCGTAGACCTGCTTCTTCTGCGGGTCCGACAGCACCTCGTAAGCGGCGTTGATCTCCTTGAACCGCTCCTGGGTCTTCGGATCGGGGTTGACGTCCGGGTGCAGCTCGCGCGCGAGCCGGCGGAACGCCTTCTTGATCTCATCCTGCGACGCGTCGCGGCGCACGCCGAGAACGGCGTAGTAGTCCGTGGCCACTTACGACTCCGCCAGGATCTGTCCGACGTACCGTGCCACTGCGCGTACCGCTCCCATCGTTCCCGGATAGTCCATGCGGGTCGGTCCGACCACGCCGAGCTTGGCAACCGCCTCGCCGCCCGAACCGTAGCCGACCGACACCACGGAGGTGGAGTTGAGTCCCTCGTGGGCGTTCTCGTGCCCGATGCGCACCATCACGCCCGGATCCTTCGCCTCGCCTAGGAGCTTGAGGAGCACGACATGCTCCTCCAGGGCCTCCAGGACGGGCCGGATCGTGAGGGGGAAGTCATGTCCGAAGCGGGTGAGATTGGCGGTGCCGCCGATCATCAGCCGCTCCTCGTTCTCCTCGACGAGCGTCTCCAGGAGGGTGGAGAGCACCGTCGAGACCGTACCGCGGTCCTCGGGGTCGAAAGCCTCCGGCAGGTCCTCGACCAGCTTCGGCACGTCCGTGAACCGGCGGCCCGCGACCCGGCTGTTCAGCCGGGCGCGCAGATCGGCGAGGGAGGTCTCGCCGAAGGGCGCCGGGCAGTCGACCATCCGCTGCTCGACCCGGCCGGTGTCCGTGATCAGCACGAGCATCACGCGCGCGGGGGCGAGCGAGAGCAGCTCCACGTGCCGCACGGTGGACCGGGTCAGGGACGGGTACTGCACGACGGCGACCTGCCGGGTGAGCTGCGCGAGCAGCCGTACCGTACGGGCCACGACGTCGTCGAGGTCGACGGCGCCCTCCAGGAAGCTCTGGATCGCCCGTCGCTCGGGCGCGGTCATCGGCTTCACGCCCGCCAGCTTGTCCACGAACAGCCGGTAGCCCTTGTCGGTGGGGATGCGCCCGGCGCTGGTGTGCGGCTGCGCGATGAACCCCTCGTCCTCCAGGGCCGCCATGTCGTTGCGGACCGTCGCCGGGGACACGCCGAGGTTGTGTCGCTCGGTCAGGGCCTTCGACCCGACCG
The DNA here is from genome assembly GCF_053597455.1 of Streptomyces sp. NPDC001393. Lineage (NCBI taxonomy): Bacteria > Bacillati > Actinomycetota > Actinomycetes > Kitasatosporales > Streptomycetaceae > Streptomyces > Streptomyces sp. NPDC001393. The sequence goes on along the minus strand of NZ_JBSFIH010000001.1, from coordinate 95,560 downwards.
GCTCCTCGGTGCCGACGTAGTCCTGGACGATGGCGCGCAGTACCTGCAGCCTGCGTTCACTCAGCATCCGCGCGCACCTCCAGCACGTCGTCCCCTTGGTTCCACTCGGTCCTGCGGTTCGTCCGCCTGGCACTCTTCGCATGCGAGTGCCAGCGTTCCCGGGCCCAGTGTACGGCTGTCGGGTACACCGAGGGCAAGGTCGGTGCGGTCCCGGCGGCTCGTGCAGTTAGCGTCGCGGTATGACGGTGACTTGGGAAGAGCTGGGGTGGGAGCGGTTGGCCGCGGGGGTCGGCCGGTGCCGGCTGCCCGGCTGGGACTGCACGGCCGGACTGGTCCTCGGCGAGGGTACGGCACTGATGGTGGACGCCGGCTCGAGCGTGGCCGAAGGCGCGCGGCTGCGGGCGCAGGCCGAGGAACTCGCCGACGGCCGTGTGACCCATCTCGCGCTGACCCATCCCCACTTCGATCACGTCTTCGGGGCGGCGGCCTTCGCGGGGGCGCAGGTGTACGGGGCGGTGGGCGTCGACGTGGTGTTCGCCCATGAACGCGGCGAGCTGCGCATGGACGCGGTCCGGAACGGTCTGCCGGTCGCCGACGCGGACGAGGCGGTGGACGCGCTGGTGACGCCCGGCCATCCGGTCTCCGGCGAGTGGACGCTGGACCTCGGGGGCGGCCGCCAGGCGCTGCTGGCGAACGTGGGTCCGGGTCACACGGCCCACGACCTCGCGGTGCTGGTCCCCGGCTCTCCGGAGGTGGTCTTCTGCGGCGACCTGGTCGAGGAGTCCGGTGAGCCACAGGCCGGTCCGGACGCGCTGCCGTCCCGCTGGCCGGACGCCCTGGACCGGCTCCTCTCCCTGGGCGGCGCGGACGCGCTGTACGTGCCCGGTCACGGAGCGGTGGTGGACGCGGCGTTCGTGCGCCGGCAACGCGACGAGCTGGCGGCCCGTTTCGGCGTGTCGTGACACTCGGGCCCGGGCTTCTCCTATCGTCATCCGAATGCGCCAGTACTCCGCCGACCTGACCCCACCGTGGAAGAAGCAGCAGCCCGCCCCGGAGGTACCGGCGGAGCCGGGCCTGGTGGTGGAGGAGCCCGGCACCGGGTTCTGCGGGGCGGTGATCCGCTGCGAGGCGGGCACGGTGACGCTGGAGGACCGCTTCGGCAAGCACCGGGTGTTCCCGCTGGAGCCACGGGGGTTCCTGCTGGAGGGGCGGGTGGTGACGCTCGTACGCCCGTCGTCCTCCGGTCCGGTACGGCCCACCCGTACGGCCTCCGGTTCCGTCGCCGTCCCCGGCGCCCGCGCCCGCGTGGCCCGTGCCGGCCGCATCTACGTCGAGGGCCGGCACGACGCCGAGCTGGTCGAGAAGGTGTGGGGCGACGACCTGCGCATCGAGGGCGTGGTCGTGGAGTACCTGGAGGGCGTCGACGACCTGCCCGCGATCGTGTCCTCCTTCGCACCGGGTCCGGACGCGCGGCTGGGCGTCCTGGTGGACCACCTGGTGCCGGGCACGAAGGAGTGGCGGATCGCGGAGTCGGTGACCAGCGAACACGCCCTGGTGGTGGGCCACCCGTACATCGACATCTGGGAGGCCGTGAAGCCGTCGTCGCTGGGGATCGAGGCGTGGCCGACGGTTCCGAGGGGGCAGGACTGGAAGACGGGGGTGTGCCGGGCGCTGGGCTGGCCGTCGGAGAACACCGGGGCGGTGTGGCAGGCGATCCTGAAGCGGGTGGGGTCCTACAAGGACCTGGAACCGGAGCTGCTGGGGCGGGTGGAGGAACTGATCGACTTCGTCACGGCAGCGGGAAGCGGTGGGGCTTGACGTTGGGGAGGGTGCCGAACCCGCTGGTGTCCAGTTCGACATCCAGCGCCTCAAGCCGCAGCCGTTCGCCGAACTTCCTCGTGATCTGCCCCTTGTAGTCGGCCATCTCCCCATCGCCTTCGGGCCGCGTCAGCAGGACGCACTGCGCCATGATCGGATCGGCGATGAGGTACACGGGGATCCCGCCCGCCGCGTAGATGGAGCGCTTGACGCAGTAATCCCTCTCGACGCTGGTCTTCGACACCACCTCGACGACCATCGTGATGAGACTGGCCGGGAGGAGCCGCCCCGAAGCAGGCAGGATTTCCGGGGCGACGACTACAAGATCCGGGACGGGCTCGCTGGCTTCGTCGATGATGTCGACGTCCTGGGTCTGAAGGCTGTACCAGCGCTCAAGAGGAATCTGCCTGCCGAGCAGCATCACGATCAGGTTGTGGACCAGGTCCGGGCTGGCCATCATCACGATTTCCCCCCGCAGGAGCTCCACCTTGAGTCCGTCGGGCGGCTCGAACCCCTCGAAGAACTCTGCGACTCCACGTTCGTCCACAGCGGTCATCTCCGTGGCCTCCACATTCGCCGCGTACTGTCAGCGGCAGCCTACGAACCAGGTTAGGGACCGAACCCGCGTTCCGGGGGGATTCACCCGCCCGAGCGATCAGTCCACCAGGTCCCGCACCACCGCGTCCGCCAGCAACCGCCCCCGCAGCGTCAGCACGGCCCGCCCCTCCTCGTACGGCCCTTCCTGGAGGAGCCCCTCGCCCAGCGCCCGCCGGGAAGCCGCAAGCCCCTCCTCCTTCAGCAGGGACAGCGGCACCCCCTCGCGCAGCCGCAGCTCCAGCAGGATGCGCTCCACGCGCCGGTCCTCCTCGGACAGCAGTTCCCGTCCCGCCCCCGGGGAGCGGCCGGAGGCCAGCGCCGCCGCGTACGCCCCCGGATGCTTGACGTTCCACCAGCGCACCCCGCCGACGTGCGAGTGCGCTCCGGGGCCCGCGCCCCACCAGTCGGCGCCCCGCCAGTACAGCTCGTTGTGGAGGCAGCGGCCCGCCTCGGAGGTGGCCCAGTTGGAGACCTCGTACCAGGAGAAGCCCGCCGCGGACAGAGCCTCCTCGGCGATCAGGTACCGGTCCGCGTGGACGTCGTCGTCGGTCATCGGGACCTCGCCCCGGCGGATCCGGCGGGCCAGCTGCGTGCCCTCCTCCACGATGAGCGCGTACGCGCTGATGTGGTCCGGCCCCGCGCCGATCGCCGCGTCCAGGGAGGCTCGCCAGTCGTCGTCGCTCTCGCCGGGGGTGCCGTAGATCAGGTCGAGGTTGACGTGCGCGAAGCCCACCGCCCGCGCCTCCGCGACGCAGGCCTCGGGGCGGCCCGGGGTGTGGGTGCGGTCGAGGACGCGCAGCACGTGCTGCCGCGCGCTCTGCATGCCGAAGGAGATCCGGTTGTAGCCGCCCTCGCGGAGCGTGGCGAGGTAGGCCGGGTCGACCGACTCCGGGTTCGCCTCGGTGGTGATCTCCGCGTCCTCCGCCAGGCCGAACTCGTCGCGGATCGCCCCCAGCATCCGCACGAGATCGTCCGCGGCCAGCAGCGTGGGCGTACCGCCGCCGACGAAGACCGTACGGACCGCACGCGGGTCGTCGCCCAGCACCTTCCGGGCGAGGCGGATCTCCTCGATCACCGTGTCCGCGTAGTTGTCGCGGGAGGCCAGCACGCCCTCCGTGCCGCGCAGCTCGGTCGCGGTGTAGGTGTTGAAGTCGCAGTAGCCGCAGCGGGTCGCGCAGTACGGCACGTGCAGGTAGAAACCGAGCGGGCGGCCTGTGGCCCCGGCGAGCGCGTGCGCGGGCAGCGCGCCGTCGGCGGGGACGGGCTCGCCGTCGGGGAGTGCGGAGGGCATGCCTTCCATTGTCCAGCACCGCCGGGGTTACTCCGCCTGCAGCACGAGCAGGGCCAGGTCGTCCTCCGGCAGGCCCCCGCCGAAGTCGTGGACCAGGCGCCGGATCCTTTCCGCGATCAGTTCGGCGCTGAGTCCTGCGCAGCCGGACAGGGCGCGGGCGAGGCCGTCGCCGTCGTCGAACTGGCGGGAGCCGGAGCGCCGCTCGGTCACCCCGTCGGTGACGCACAGCAGGCTGTCGCCGGGCCGCAGGTCGAGGGTCTCGCTGGTGTAGGTCTCGTCCTCGACCACGCCGAGCAGGGTCTGCGGGCGGGCGGCGGTGTGCACGGTGCCGTCGGGACTCAGGACGAGCGGGAGCGGGTGGCCGGCGGAGGCGAGGGTGCAGCGGACCCCGCCGTCGTGCGGGGTCAGCTCGCCGTAGAGCAGGGACAGGAAGCGGGTCTGCGGGCCGTCCCCGGTGGCCACCGGCCGGCCGCCGGCGGCGACGAGGGCGCGGGCGGCGGCGTCGGCGGCCTCGGTGGCGTCGTCCAGGAGGAGCTGGTTGAGCCGGTCCAGGACGTCGGCGACGCGGTACCCCTCGCGGGCGAGGAGGCGCAGCCAGGGGCGGGCGAGGCCGATCACGACCGCCGCCTCCGGGCCCTTGCCCTGGACGTCGCCGACAGCGAAGCACCACCGACCGTGGCCGGCCGGGAACAGGTCGTAGAAGTCGCCGCTGGGGCCGCCCTTGTCGCAGGGCTCGTAGACGAGCGCGCTGCTCACGCCGGGGATCTCGGCGACCGCGCCGGGCAGCAGGCCGCGCTGCAGGACGGCGCTGATGGTGGCCTGGCGGGCGTACTGGCGGGCCGCGCCGATGGCGAGGGCCACGCGTCGGCTGAGGTCCTCGACGAGCCCGGTGACCTCGTCGGGAAAGCTCAGCAGTCCGCACCGGCCGATGACCAGCGTGCCGAGCGGCCGCCCGGCCGCGATCAGCCGGTACGAAAGTGCCGTGCCGTCGGCGCCCTGCGGGCCGAGCGCATGGCCGGGCCATGGGTACGGCTCGGGGCCGGAGCGCAGCCCCTCGTGCGGGCAGGGCGGCTCCTTCTCCAGGGCGCACCGCAGTTCCTCGATGCGGCATTCGCTGGCGTGCCAGACCCGGTCGGGGCCGCTGGTGGCGCCGCCGCGCACGGTTGCCTCGTCCTCCAGCCACACCGCGCACCAGTCGGCGAGCCGGGGCACGATGAGCTGGCCGGTGAGGGCGGTGACCAGGTTCTCGTCCAGCTGTCCGGCGAGCAGGTCGGAGGCCTCGGCGAGGAACGACAGCGCGCCCCGGCCGAGCCAGTCCCGGTCGCCGCCGGCGCGGTGCGGCTGCGGGGCCAGGTCCTCGGCGACCTCCAGGGCGGCCTCCGGGGCGGGGGTGTCCGGGTCCTCGACGCCGCCCGGGGGCAGCCGCGCCCAGACGGTCTTGGCGCCGGCGCGGTAGGTGACGCCCCAGGACTCGGCGAGCGTGGTGACCAGCCGCAGGCCGCGCCCGTACTCGGGGGTGTCGTACGGCCCCTCGCCGCCGAGCGGGTCGCGCGGGGCGCGGGAGGGATGCCGGTCGCCGACCTCCACCACGAACGCGCCGGTCTCCTCCAGCAGCCAGTCGACCTCGACGTCGGTGCCGGCGTGTACGACGGCGTTGGTGACCAGTTCGCTGACGACGGCCATGGCGTCGTCGACGAGCCGGGGCGGGACTCCGGGCGTCTCGGCCAGCGCGGCCCGCACCAGGGCACGTGCGGACCCCGGTGCCAGGGGGCTTCCGGGCAGCGTCGTGCCGCCCCGCACGTCCCTGGCCCGGGGCTCGCTCTCCCGCTGCGTCGGTATGGCCGCCATGTCCATGCGGCCAGGGTGACAGACCGGGGGCGCCCATAAGCGGTGTGTCACTGAAGTGGGCAGAAGACGACCACTTTCGAACGCCCGTCGAGCTCAACCTGCCCAGGGGCGTGGGGCTGTGCCGCCATGCGGCTCTGCCGCGTGGGCGCGAGCAACCACGGCGCACCCGCACCCGCCGACAGCCCCAGGGCACCCCCTCGAAACCGCGTCAGGCCTCCCGGGTACCGGCGTACATCTCATCGATGAGGTGCTTGTACTCCCGCTCCACCACGGGCCGCTTCAGCTTCAGGCTCGGCGTGATCTCCCCGTGCTCCACGTCGAGATCCCGCGGCAGCAGCCGGAACTTCTTGATCGTCTGCCACTTCTGAAGTCCTGCGTTGAGCTGCTGCACATACCCGTCGACCATCTCCACCGTCTGCGGCGCGGCGACGATCTCGGCGTACGGCCTGCCCTCCAGGCCGTTCTCCTTCGCCCAGTCCAGCAGGGCGAGCTCGTCCAGGGCGATGAGGGCCGTGCAGTAGTTCCGGTCGGCGCCGTGCACCAGGATGTTGGAGACGTACGGGCACACCGCCTTGAACTGGCCCTCGACCTCGGCCGGGGCGACGTACTTGCCGCCGGAGGTCTTGATGAGGTCCTTCTTGCGGTCGGTGATGCGCAGATAGCCGTCGGGCGAGAGCTCGCCGATGTCTCCGGTGTGGAACCAGCCGTCGGTCTCCAGCACCTCGGCGGTCTTCTCGGGCAGGCCGTGGTAGCCCTCCATGATGCCGGGGCCGCGCAGCAGGATCTCGCCGTCGTCGGCGATCCGCACCTCCGTGCCGGGCAACGGCTTGCCGACCGTGCCGGTGCGGTAGGCCTCGCCGGGGTTGACGAAGGAGGCCGCGGAGGACTCGGTGAGGCCGTAGCCCTCCAGGATGTGGATGCCGGCGCCGGCGAAGAAGTAGCCGATCTCGGGCGCGAGCGCGGAGGCGCCGGAGACACAGGCGCGCAGCCGGCCGCCGAAGGCCTCGCGGAGCTTGCCGTAGACGAGGGTGTCGGCGACCTTGTGCTTGGCGGCGAGGCCGAACGGCACGGCGTGGGTGCCGGTGCGGCGGAAGTTGTCCTGGCTGACCTTGGCGTACTCGCGGGCGACCTCGGCGGCCCACTGGAAGATCTTGTACTTGGCCGGGCCGCCCTCGCGGGCCTTGGCGGCGACGCCGTTGTAGACCTTCTCGAAGATCCGCGGCACGGCCGCCATGTACGTCGGCTGCACCACCGGAAGGTTCTCGATGATCTTGTCGACGCGGCCGTCGACGGCGGTGACGTGGCCGACCTCGATCTGGCCGGAGGTGAGGACCTTGCCGAAGACGTGCGCGAGCGGCAGCCAGAGGTACTGCACGTCCTCGGCGCTGATCAGGCCGGTCGCGGCGATCGCCTTCGCCATGTACGCCCAGTTGTCGTGCGGGAGCCTGACTCCCTTGGGGCGGCCGGTGGTGCCGGAGGTGTAGATGAGGGTGGCGAGCTGGTCCCGCTTGATCGCACCGACCCGCTCCTTGATCAGCTGCGGGTGCTGCTCCAGGTAGGCGGCACCGCGCCGCTCCAGCTCGGCGAGCGTGATCACCCAGTCGCTCGTCTCGGCGCCGGCCGGGTCGACGACGACGACCTTGGTCAGCTCGGGCAGCTCGGCGCGCCTCTCGAGCGCCTTGGCGACCTGGGCGGCGTCCTCGGCGATCAGCACCCGGCTCTCGGAGTCGGAGAGGATGAAGGCCGACTCGTCGGCGTTGGTCTGCGGGTAGATGGTGGTCGTGGCGCCGCCGGCGCACAGGATGCCGAGGTCGGCGAGGATCCACTCGACCCGGGTGGAGGAGGCGAGCGCCACCCGCTGCTCGGGCTGCACGCCCAGCTCGATGAGGCCGGCCGCGATCGCGAACACCCGTTCGGCCGCCTGCGCCCAGCTGAGCGACTTCCAGTCGTCGGGGCCCTGGCCGGAGGCGGGCGGCACCGGATACCGGTAGGCCTCGGCGTCCGGTGTGGCCGCCACGCGCTCCAGGAAGAGGGCCGCCACGGACGGCGGACGGTTCTCGATCAGGGTCTGTGTGTCGCTCACGACATCCTCCGGGGCCCGCGACGGTGCGGCTGAACTCGGTGCGGCTGGGTTAACTCACGGTGGGGGTTCGTGCTGCTGTTTCGCTGTTGTTTAACTCGCGAGTAACTATCGAGCAGGGATCAGAGTAAGCCGCGACAGGCCGCTGCGTAAGGGGCTTCGGCCTGTCACTTTCCACGGAGAGCGACGCTACGCACGCGTAGGGGCCCGCCGCGCTTTCGCACGACGGGCCCCCTTGTGTCCCGTTTATGGACGTAACCCGTTGTTACCCCTGGTTACTTCTTGCCCTTGGCCGACCCCGCGCTGTCATCACTGGACAGGACGGCGATGAAGGCTTCCTGCGGAACCTCCACGGAACCCACCATCTTCATCCGCTTCTTGCCTTCCTTCTGCTTCTCCAGCAGCTTCCGCTTGCGGGAGATGTCACCGCCGTAGCACTTGGCGAGGACGTCCTTGCGGATGGCGCGGATGGTCTCGCGGGCGATGACCCGGGAGCCGATGGCGGCCTGCACCGGCACCTCGAAGTTCTGCCGCGGGATCAGCTCCTTGAGCTTGGCGACGAGCCGCACGCCGTACGCGTACGCCTGGTCCTTGTGCGTGATCGCCGAGAAGGCATCGACCTTGTCGCCGTGCAGCAGGATGTCGACCTTGACCAGGGAGCTGGACTGCTCGCCCGTGGGCTCGTAGTCCAGGGAGGCGTACCCGCGCGTCTTGGACTTCAGCTGGTCGAAGAAGTCGAAGACGATCTCCGCGAGCGGAAGGGTGTAGCGGATCTCGACGCGGTCCTCGGAGAGGTAGTCCATGCCGAGCAGGGTGCCGCGCCGGGTCTGGCACAGCTCCATGATCGCGCCGATGAACTCGGTGGGCGCGAGGATCGTGGCCCGCACGACCGGCTCGTAGACCTCGGCGATCTTCCCCTCGGGGAACTCGCTCGGGTTGGTGACGGTGGCCTCGCTGCCGTCCTCCATGATCACGCGGTAGACCACGTTGGGGGCGGTGGCGATCAGGTCGAGCCCGAACTCGCGCTCCAGCCGCTCGCGGATCACGTCCAGGTGCAGCAGGCCGAGGAAGCCGACGCGGAAGCCGAAGCCGAGGGCGGCGGAGGTCTCCGGCTCGTAGACCAGCGCGGCGTCGTTGAGCTGCAGCTTGTCCAGGGCCTCGCGCAGCTCCGGGTAGTCGGAGCCGTCGAGCGGGTACAGGCCCGAGAAGACCATCGGCTTCGGGTCCTTGTAGCCGCCGAGGGCCTCGGTGGCGCCCTTGTTCTGGCTGGTGACGGTGTCACCGACCTTGGACTGGCGGACGTCCTTCACACCGGTGATCAGGTAGCCCACCTCACCGACGCCGAGACCGTCGGCCGGCAGCATCTCGGGCGAGTTGACGCCGATCTCCAGCAACTCGTGCGTGGCGCCGGTGGACATCATCCTGATGCGCTCGCGCTTGTTCAGCTGGCCGTCGATGACACGGACGTAGGTCACGACACCGCGGTAGGAGTCGTAGACCGAGTCGAAGATCATCGCACGCGCGGGCGCGTCGGCGACCCCGACCGGGGCCGGGATCTCCTTGACGACCTTGTTCAGCAGCGCGTCGACGCCGAGACCGGTCTTCGCGGAGACCTTGAGGACGTCCTCCGGGTCGCAGCCGACGAGGTTGGCGAGCTCCTCGGCGAACTTCTCGGGCTGGGCCGCGGGAAGGTCGATCTTGTTGAGCACGGGGATGATCGTGAGGTCGTTCTCCATCGCCAGGTAGAGGTTGGCGAGGGTCTGCGCCTCGATGCCCTGGGCGGCGTCGACGAGGAGGATGGTCCCCTCACAGGCGGCGAGCGACCGCGAGACCTCGTAGGTGAAGTCGACGTGCCCCGGGGTGTCGATCATGTTGAGGATGTGGGTCGTGCCCTGGTCGGGGCCCTCGGTGGGGGCCCAGGGCAGACGCACCGCCTGGGACTTGATCGTGATGCCGCGCTCGCGCTCGATGTCCATCCGGTCGAGGTACTGAGCACGCATCTGCCGCTGCTCGACCACACCGGTCAGCTGAAGCATTCGGTCGGCGAGTGTGGACTTGCCGTGGTCGATGTGCGCGATGATGCAGAAATTGCGGATCAGGGCCGGGTCGGTACGGCTCGGCTCGGGCACATGGTTAGGGGTCGCGGGCACGCAGGGTCCTGATTCTTGAGGTATCCGCAGGGTAACGGTCTCGGGTCGGATCGATACGTAGTCTCCATGGTCCCACGCGGAGGGACCGGGCACCGTTTTGGGCCGCTCGCAGGGCCACTGGTACTGTAGATGGCTGTGCCTCATGCCCTCTCAGCGCGAGGCGCGTCAGAGAAATTTTGGATCACCGGTACGGGACCCGCGCGGCCCCGCACCAGAACCTGAAAAGGCTCCTTCGTGGCGAACATCAAGTCCCAGATCAAGCGGATCAAGACCAACGAGAAGGCCCGGCTGCGCAACAAGGCCGTCAAGTCCTCCCTGAAGACCGCGATCCGCAAGGCCCGCGAGGCCGCTGCCGCGGGTGACGTCGAGAAGGCCACCGAGCTGCAGCGCGCTGCCGCGCGTGCGCTCGACAAGGCCGTCTCGAAGGGCGTCATCCACAAGAACCAGGCCGCCAACAAGAAGTCGGCGCTTGCTTCCAAGGTCGCGACCCTCAAGGGCTGAACCCCTTTCTGATCTGACCGCCGGAAGGACCAAGAGCGGGCCCTCTCTCATCCGCTCCCGGCCGGCACCCCCGGATTCGCACGCGGCCTGCGTTCGCCACGCGGGTGCGAGTCCACCAGCTTGATCCGAAGGCCCCGGCACCCTCCCTTCCCCAGGGCGGGTGGTGGGGCCTTCGGCATGCGCCCCTTTGACGACCGCAGCCGGTCACCACGGGAGCCGGGTCACGCAGTTCGGCAGGCATGATGTCCGCCGGGGGAATGCGTTGTCGCCCTTGCGGACGAGGGAGACGAGGGAGCGGACGAGATCCGGGACGCCGTTGCATGCGGCGTTCGTCCAGCCACGGCGATCGCCGCCTCCCGCGCCGGGTCAGTGCCGAAGCCTGCCTGGGTCGGCGTCGAGGCCGGCCGGGTCGGCGGCGGATCAGGCCCGGCCTCTCGATCGCGCTGCCCGGGCGATCGTCACGACCGCCTTCTCCAGGGCGTACTCGGGGTCGTCGCCCCCGCCCTTCACTCCGGCGTCGGCCTCGGCGACGGCCCGCATCGCCAGCGCGACCCCGTCCGGCGTCCACCCCCTCATCTGCTGCCGCACCCGGTCGATCTTCCACGGCGGCATCCCCAGCTCCCGCGCCAGGTCCGCCGGCCGCCCTCCGCGCGCCGCGGAAAGCTTCCCGATCGCGCGCACGCCCTGGGCCAGAGCACTGGTGATCATCACCGGCGCCACGCCGGTCGCCAGCGACCATCTGAGCGCCTCCAGCGCCTCCGCCGTACGCCCCTCCACGGCCCGGTCGGCGACCGTGAAGCTGGAGGCCTCGGCCCGGCCGGTGTAGTACCGCCCGACCACCGCCTCGTCGATCGTGCCCTCCACGTCGGCGACCAGCTGGGAGACCGCCGAGGCCAGTTCCCGCAGATCGCTGCCGATGGCGTCGCAGAGGGCCTGGCACGCCTCGGGCGTGGCCGACCGCCCGAAGGAGCGGAACTCCCCCCGAACGAAGGCCAGCCGGTCCGCCGGCTTGGTCATCTTCGGACAGGCCACCTCCCGCGCCCCCGCCTTGCGCGCGGCGTCGAGCAGCCCCTTGCCCTTGGCCCCGCCCACGTGCAGCAGCACGAGCGTGATCTCCTCGGCGGGCGCCCCGAGATAGGCCTTCACGTCCTTGACCGTGTCGGCGGACAGGTCCTGCGCATTGCGTACGACCACGACTTTCCGCTCGGCGAAGAGCGAAGGACTGGTGAGCTCGGCGAGGGTGCCGGGCTGCAACTGGTCCGGGGTGAGGTCGCGTACGTCCGTGTCGGCGTCGGCGGCCCTGGCGGCGGCCACCACCTCCTGCACGGCACGGTCGAGCAGGAGGTCCTCCTGGCCCACGGCGAGCGTCACCGGGGCGAGAGGGTCGTCATTCGCAGTCTTCCTGGCCATCACTCACAGCATCCCACGCGGCACTGACAACGAACCGACCCCCGCACCCTGACCGGCCCCGGAGCCGCCCCTGAGACCGGACCGGGAGCGGGCTCGGGGGCACGGCCGGGAGTCGGCTCGGGGTCATCACCGTCCGGGGTCACGGCCGGGGTCCGGCTCGGGGTCACGCCAGGGACCGGCTCGGGGTCACGGCCCGGGATCCGGCCCGAGGCCCGGCACGGGGCGCAGCTCGCGGGCACGCCCAGGATCCAGCTCGGGATCCAGCTTGGGGTCACGGCCCGAGGTCACGGCCGGGGGCCGGCTCGGCGTCGCGCCCAGGATCCGCCTCGTGGTCACGGCCCAGGATCCGGCCCGAGGCCCGGCACGGGGCCCAGCCCGGGGTCACGGCCCGAACCACGGACGAGGTCCGGCCCGGGGTCACGGGTCCTCGCGCCAGCCGTCCCATCCCGCGGCGAACTCGTCCAGCTCCGCCGGGTCCAGCCGCTCCGCCTCGTCCCGCAGGACCACCAGCCACTGCGCATCCTCGGCGTCGTCCTCGCCGGCCAGCGCGTCCCGGACGAGCCGTGGCTCCTCGTCCAGCCCGAACCGCTCCCCGAGCGCCTCGGCCACCTCCTCGGCGGCATCCCGGTCGGGCAGCACCAGCACGTGTCTCACATCGCTCACGGGCCCATTCTCCGCCACCGCACGAGAACCGAACCGCCAGGTCAGACCGGTCAGGAGGTCCCGTTCCGGTCTCGCACGGCCGGCACGCGGTCCAGCTCGATGCCGAACCGCTCCCGGTACATCCTCAGCACCTCCTCGTCCGCCTCCAACTCCCGCGCACCGCGCGTACCGTCGGCGGCCGTCGTCTTCAGCTCCCGGCCGCTGAGCGTGGTCCTCCCTCCGTCCCCGGTGACTCGTGAGCAGACCAGTGACCGGGTGAAGTGCGACAGCGGCGAGGTGCTGTGCCACCAGGCCCCGGCCGCGAAGTCCCCGAGCACCCGGGGCCGCGTCTCGAGCCGGTACTGCGGCCTGCCGTCCCGTAGGACGTCCAGGTCCCCGGAACCGGCCGAGCCGCCGCCGCGCACCCCGGCCGCGTCCGGCCCGGCCTCGACCACCCTGAACACCCCGGCGGGGTCGACCTGCTCCCCGCGCTCCTCGTATCGCAGCGGATAGTGGCTGTGCGCCCCGAACCCGACGTCCGCGAGCCAGGTGTCCGCCTCCACCGTCCGCACCCGCAGGGCGAGATGGTCGTACGGGATGCCGAGCCGCCCCTCATCGCCGTACACGCGCGCCGCCAGCAGCTCGACCTCGTAGCCGAGCGCGGCGAGCAACGCGCCGAACGCTCCGTTGAGTTCGTAGCAGAAACCGCCCCGTCCGCGTCCGACCACCTTGTCCAGCAGCTTCTCCTCCTCCAGCACGATCGCCTCGCCGAGGTGGATCGACAGATTCTCGAAGGGGACGGTCCGCAGATGGCGCAGCTGCAGCTCGCGCAGTGCCCGGCCGGTGGGCTCCTGCGGGCGCTCGGCCCCGATCCGACGGAGATAGGCCTCGACCCGGCTTGAGTTCATGGACTCAGTCTGCGCGAACTCCTGTTCCTCAGTCTCTCGCCACCCGCAGTTCCCCTCCCGTCCCGCCCGTCCCGCCGACCGCGAGCTCCCCGTCCCGGTCGGTGCGCAGTACCAGCGCCCCGATCTCCCGCAGCGCTGCCACGGTCGCCGGTGCCGGGTGGCCGTAGGGGTTGTCGGCGCCGCACGAGATGAGTGCCACCCGGGGAGCCGCGAGCCGCATCAGCTCCGGGTCCTGGTGGGAAGAGCCATGATGGGCCACCTTCATCACGTCCACGCCGGCCAGCTCGGCCGCCGCCGGTGACCGCACCAACGCCTGCTGGGCCGGTGGTTCGAGGTCGCCCAGCAACAGCATCCGCAGCCCGCCCGAGCGCACCAGCATCGCGACGCTGGCGTCGTTCGGACCGTCCGGCTCGGGTACCGGGCCCGGCCAGGCCGGGGTCTGCGTGTCCCCGGGCGGCCGGGTGCTCGGCGGGGGCCACAGGACCCGCCAGGACAACGCTCCGGCACGCCGTTCCTCTCCCGCTACGGCATGCGTGACCGGGATGTGCCGTGCCGCCGCCTCCCGTCCGACGAACTCGGCCTCGTCGGTGGGCTCCTCGAAACCCGTGGTCTCGATCGCGGCCACCGAACGGCCCCGCAGGACCCCGGGCAGGCCCGCCACATGGTCGGCATGGAAGTGGGTCAGGACGAGAAGCGGAATGCGCGTGATGCCCAACTGCCGCAGACAGTGGTCGACCAGCACCGGATCGGGGCCGGCGTCCACGACCACCCCGGCTCCCTCGCCCGCCGCCAGTACCGTCGCGTCGCCCTGCCCGACATCGCACATCGCGAACCGCCAGCCCGGCGGTGGCCAGCCCGTGATCACCCGGGTGAGCGGTGCCGGCCGCACCACCGCCAGCAGGAGCAGCACCCCGAGCAGCGCGCACCACCAGGGATGCCGCGTGAGCCGCCGCCCGCCCAGCACGACGGCCACGGTGACCGCCGCGAGCAGCAGCGCCCCGGGCCAGCTGCCCGGCCAGTCCACTCCCGCGCCGGGCAGCGCCGCCCCTGTCCGGGCCACACCGGCGATCCACCCGGCGGGCCAACTCGCGCACCACGCCAGGGCCTTGGCGGGTGCCATCGCCACCGGCGCCGCCACGAGCGCCGCGAATCCCAGCACCGTGGCCGGTGCCACCGCCACCTCGGCCAGCAGATTGCACGGCACCGCGACCAGGCTCACCCGGGCCGACAGCACCGCCGTGACCGGGGCGCACACCGCCTGTGCCGCGGCGGCCGCCGCCAGTGCCTCCGCGAGCCTCGGCGGTACCCGGCGCCGCCTCAGCGCCTCGCTCCAGCCCGGTGCCACAACGAGCAGGGCGCCGGTGGCCAGCACGGAGAGCAGGAAGCCGTAACTGCGGGCCAGCCACGGGTCGTAGAGCACCAGCAGCAGGCCGGCCGTGGCCAGTGCCGGGATCAGGGATCTGCGCCGCCCGGTGGCCAGGGCGAGCAGCGCGACCGCGCCACAGGCGGCGGCCCGCAACACACTGGGGTCGGGCCGGCACACGACCACGAATCCCACCGTGAGCGCTCCGGCGAGCAGTGCGGTCGTCCGCAGCGACAGCCCCAGGCGCGGGGCCAGGCCACGGCGCTCGGCCAGCTGTGCCAGGCCCGGCGGCCCGATGAGGAGCGCGAGCAGGATGGTGAGGTTGCTGCCGGACACGGCGAGCGTGTGCGCCAGGTCCGTCTCCTTGAACGCCTGGTCGAGTTCGGGTGTGATCCGTGAGGTGTCCCCGACGACCAGTCCGGGAAGGAGCGCCCGGGCGTCCCCCGGCAGGCCGTCGGTCGCCTTGCGCAGTCCGGCCCTGAGCCGTCCCGCGAGCCGTTGCGGCCCACTGGGGTCCGCCACGATCCGCGGACCCGGCCGGCCGCGCACCCGCAGCACCGCCGCGGTCGGTTCCCCACCCGCCGCCGCGGGCGCCAGCCGCCCGCCGACCCGCAGCCGCGTGGACGGCAACAACCCGAGCCAGGCATCGCGCGCGCCCTGCTTGCTCCGCGCGCCCGGGGCCCCGGGGCGCGCCGCGGATCCCTCTGCCGGAGAGCCGCCGTTTCTGGCGGTCGTCCCTTCCGGGGCCGGAACGTCCGCGTCGACGACCAGCAGCACCGGAGTCCGCGTCCGCACGCGCGTCCCGTCGCTCCGTTCGACCTGCCGCACCTCGGCCCGGACCAGCACCCCGGTCGGCGCGGCGTGATCGCCGCGCACCCGTGGCCGACTCAGCCAGGGGTCGCCGCTGAGTTCGACCTCGGCGGTCATGGTCGCGTACCGCCGGGCCAGCTCGGGCACCGGCCCGCGCCGCAGGTCCGCCCCGTGCAGTCCGGCCGAGGCGGCCGCTGCGGAAGCGCACAGCAGCACGGCGGCGATCGAAGACCGGGCCCACGCGAACCGCCCGAGCCGCGCTCCGGCCGGTGCTCTCTGCGTGACCCGCCCGGCCGGTGCGGACTGTGCGGACCGTGGGGGCCTCCGCGCTGCCAGCAGCACGACCCCGGCCACCAGACAGACGACCGCGATACCGGCCGTCCAGCCCATCGGCGTGTCCAGTGTCAGGGCGGCCGTGACCCAGGCCGCGAGTGCGGGCGGCACCAGGCGCAGGTCCATGGGCCCCGTCCGGTCGCCGCGAGCGGCGGTGTCGTCCTCCCCGGTGCCGCGGTCCACGGAGCCGAGGGACCCCCGGTCTCCCGACCGCCCGCCTTCTCGCCGGGCCTGCCCGAGCAGGCCGATCCTCCCGCGTTCCGGCGGCCCGTCATCGATCGCTCGGGTCATGGCCGTACCAGATTCCGCAGATCGCCGAAGCGGCGGTCGCCGATGCCGTTGACCTCGCGCAGTTCGTCCACCGAGCGGAAACCGCCGTGCTGGGTGCGGTAGGCGATGATGTGCTGGGCGAGGACCGGGCCGACTCCCGGCAGCGCGTCGAGCTGGTCCACTGTGGCCGTGTTGAGGGAGACGGGCGTCGCGGGGCCCGGGCCGGCCGCTCCGGGGGCGGCGGGCCCGGCCGAGAGGCCGGGAAGAGGTGCGGCCCCGGCGGGTGCGCCGACGACGACCTGTTCGCCGTCGACCAGGAAGCGGGCCCGGTTGAGGCCTTCGATGTTCACGCCCGGACGGACACCGCCGGCCGCCCGCAGCGCGTCGGCCACCCGGGAACCGGCCGGCAACCGCTGGATCCCGGGATTGCGGACCTTACCGCTGACGTCCACGACGATCTGTCCGCTCGGCGTGGCGGAGGCGCTCGCGCCCGCTCCGGGCTTGGTGTCGTCCCCCTTCTTGGCATACGGCGTGTCCGCCTTGGTGTAGGGCGCCTCGGCGCGCACCACTTGGGGGGCGCTCACGGACTGGGTCCGCCCGGCCCAGAAGTGCTGCACGGCGAACACCGCGGCGGCCACGAGCACCACGGCGAGCGCCACCACTCCCCGCCGCTCCACCCCGCACCGCGCCTGCAGCCACACCGGCATCCGCTCCCGCAACGCCGGCCCGACCCGCTCCCGCCAGCCGAGCCGGTCGGCGCCGGGCAGCTCCACGGGGCCTGCAGCGCCCGCTGGTTCGGGCTCGTCAGTCGTGCTCGGTGCCTGAGCCGGGGTCGGCATCAGCGTCGGCGTCGGCCCGTACGGCGGCACGGCGTGCGGTGGCTCGGTCGGAGCAGGCGCGACCGTCGCCGCCGGGACCCTGGCAGGGCTCAGCCCGGACGCCCGGCCCGTGACCGATGCCGTGACCGATGCCGCGGCCGCCCCGGTGGCCGCCTCGGTCGCCGTCCTCCCGGCGGGCCCCTCTGCGTCCGGCGGTCCGTTTCCCGACTCCCGCCGTCGCACGGCTCGTTCACCGAAGAGGAGTTCCGCTCGGCGGCGCAGGTCCTCGGCCGGTGCCGGCGGGCGGTGGCGGGCACGGCCGCGGTCGATGCCACGGCGGTGACGGATGCGGCCGTCGGAGGTGGGTCCACGGCCGGGTCCGCTGGTCGGAGTGGCTGTGCGTGAACGTGATCGAAGTGCCATGCGACGAGGATGGGACATCCCGCCGCTTCGCGATGATCTTGGTCAATTCCCGTGGATGACGGCACTGTTGTGGATAACTCCGTCACCCGTACGCGTGTGGGCTCAGCGGGGGGAGATCACCGCTCCGAGCAGCCCGGGACCGGTGTGTGCCCCGATCACCGCCCCGACCTCGCTGACATGGAGGTCGGCCAGGCCCGGCACCCGTTCCCGCAGCCGGTCGGCGAGCGCGGCGGCGCGGTCGGGCGCGGCGAGGTGGTGGACGGCGATGTCCACCTCGGCGCCGCCCGCCCGCTCGGCGGCGATCTCCTCCAGACGGGCGATGGCCTTGGACGCCGTGCGGACCTTCTCGAGCAGTTCGATGCGGCCACCGTCCAGCTGGAGCAGGGGTTTGACGGCGAGTGCGGAACCGAGCAGGGCCTGTGCGGCTCCGATGCGACCGCCCCGGCGCAGATAGTCGAGGGTGTCGACGTAGAAGTAGGCGGACGTGCCCGCGGCTCGCTTCTCGGCGGCCGTGACGGCCTCGTCCACGGTGCCGCCGGCTTCGGCGGCCTCGGCCGCGGCGAGCGCGCAGAAGCCGAGGGCCATCGCGACCATCCCCGTGTCCACCACCCGCACCGGCACCGGCGCCTCGCGGGCCGCGAGGACCGCCGCGTCATAGGTGCCGGACAGTTCGGCGGACAGATGCAGGGAGACGATGCCGCTCGCGCCGGACTCGGCGACCCTGCGGTAGGTTTCCGCGAACACCTCGGGGCTCGGCCGCGAGGTGGTGACGGGACGCCGCTTCTGCAGCGCCTGGGCCAGGGAGCGGGTGGAGATCTCGGTGCCCTCTTCGAGCGCCTGGTCGCCGAGAACCACGGTCAGGGGCACTGTGGTGATGCCGTGACGCTCCATCGTCCGCGGCGGCAGGTAGGCCGTTGAATCGGTGACGATCGCGACATGGCGGGACATGAGCTGGAGGTTACCTGCCGTAGTGCTGGTGCGGCAGCCCGGCCCCCATGGTGCGGGACCGGAGCGGCCAGGTCAGGTGGTGCTCTCTGGGCGCGGCTTCTTCTGCCACGGGTGGGCGAGACGCGGCGACGGCGGGGTGATCGCCTGGCGCGCCTGCTCCGCGGCGGGGCGGGACGCCCGCGAGCGGGCGTGCTGGGCCGCCGGGCCGTCGGGGGTGGACGCGGCGGACACGTCGGTCTGCTGCTCCTGCGCCTGCGGCTGCGCGGAACCGGCCGGGGTCCAGTGGCGCAGGGCGTCGGCCTCGATGTCTATCTGGTCGCTGAGCGCGCCCAGATCGTCGTCGATGAAGCGGCGCGCCCGGTCGCGGACCGCCCAGCGCAGTGAGTCCGCGGACTTGGTGATGCGCTCGGTGCGGCTGCGCAGTTCGGGCAGCCGGGCGCCGAGTTCGGCCCGGTCGGGCTCCGACTCCAGCCGCCGTAGGTCGGCGTCCAGCTCGTGCCCGTGCGCGCTGAGCCGTTCGAAGAGGCCGAGGGACTCCTTCAGCGACTCGTCCTCGCTCGCGCCCGCGCGCAGCGCGTCCTGGGTGGCGCGCAGGGAGGTGCGCAGTGTGAGCCGGAGCTGCGCGATCTCGGCGGCGGGGCCGATCTGGACGAACGACTTGGCGCGCAGCGTGTGGTCCTCGACGGTGCGGCGGGCCTGCTCGATCGTCCGGTCCACTCCGCGCTTGGCGGCGCCGACCGCCTTGACCGTGGCGTACGCGCCCAGGCCGACGAAGAGCAGGAAGAGCAGGGCGAACACGGCGATCACTGCTTCCACGACGCTCCTCCTCGGGCCGGCACGGCACACGCCGCTGTGCTCTCCACGGTAAACGCAGCGGGCAGGCCCGGAGTTCCAGAGAAACCCCGAACCTGCCCGTAGGGGACTACCCCGAGACGGCGAACGGCCCCCGTTTCCTACGCGGGAACGATGTTCACCAGCTTCGGCGCCCGGACGATCACCTTGCGGATGCCCGCGCCGTCCAGCGCCGCGACGACCTTCTCGTCGGCCAGCGCCACCTTCTCCAGCTCCTCCTCGGAGATGGCCGGCGGCACCTCCAGGCGGGCCTTGACCTTGCCCTTGATCTGCACGACGCAGGTCACGGTCTCGTCCACGACGTAGTCCGGGTCGGCGACCGGGAAGTCCTGGTGGACGACCGAGTCGGTGCGGCCCAGCTTGCGCCACAGCTCCTCGGCGATGTGCGGGGCCAGCGGGGCGACCATCAGCACCAGCGGCTCGGCCACCGAGCGCGGCACCGCCGTGCCGGCCTTGGTCAGGTGGTTGTTCAGCTCGGTGACCTTGGCGATGGCGGTGTTGAAGCGCAGGCCCTCCAGGTCCTGGCGGACGCCGTCGATCGCCTTGTGCAGGGCGCGCAGGGTCTCCTCGTCGGGCTCGGCGTCGGTGACGGTGACCTCACCGGTCGCCTCGTCGACGATGTTGCGCCACAGCCGCTGCAGCAGCCGGAACTGGCCGACCACCGCGCGCGTGTCCCACGGCCGGGAGACGTCCAGCGGACCCATGGCCATCTCGTACAGGCGCAGGGTGTCGGCGCCGTACTCGGCGCAGATCTCGTCCGGGGTCACCGCGTTCTTCAGCGACTTGCCCATCTTGCCCAGCAGGCGGGAGACCTTCTCGCCCTGGTAGTAGTACGCGCCGTCGCGCTCCTCGACCTCGGCGGCCGGCACCGCGATGCCACGGCTGTCGCGGTAGACGTAGGCCTGGATCATGCCCTGGTTGAACAGCTTGTGGAACGGCTCGGCCGACGACACGTGGCCCAGGTCGTACAGGACCTTGGACCAGAAGCGCGCGTACAGCAGGTGCAGCACGGCGTGCTCGGCGCCGCCGACGTACAGGTCGACACCGCCGTGCGGCCGGCCCTCGCGCGGGCCCATCCAGTACTGCTCGATGTCGGGGTCGACCAGCTGCCGCTCGTTGTGCGGGTCCAGGTAGCGGAACTCGTACCAGCAGGATCCCGCCCAGTTGGGCATGGTGTTGGTCTCGCGGCGGTACTTCTTCGGCCCGTCGCCCAGGTCCAGGGTGACGTTGACCCACTCCTCGTTGCGCGACAGCGGGGTCTCGGGCTGGGTGTTGGCGTCGTCCGGGTCGAAGGTGCGCGGGCTGTAGTCCTCGACCTCGGGCAGCTCCAGCGGCAGCATCGACTCGGGCAGCGGGTGGGCGATGCCGTCCTCGTCGTAGACGATGGGGAAGGGCTCGCCCCAGTAGCGCTGACGGCTGAACAGCCAGTCGCGCAGCCGGAAGTTGACGGTGCCCTCGCCGATGCCCTTGCCCTGCAGCCACTCGGTGATGCGGGCCTTGGCCTCGGTGACGCCCAGGCCGTCCAGCGAGACCCCGTCGCTCGCGGAGTTGACCAGCTTCGCGTCGTACGACACGAACGCGTCGTCCCAGGCCGCGGTGTCGGTGCCGCGGCCGTCGGTCGGTTCGACCACGCAGCGGATCGGCAGCTCGAAGGCGCGCGCGAAGGCGAAGTCGCGGGTGTCGTGCGCCGGGACGGCCATGATCGCGCCGGTGCCGTAGCCCATCAGGACGTAGTCGGCGATGAAGACCGGGATCTGCTCGCCGTTGACCGGGTTGGTCGCGAACGCACCGGTGAAGACGCCGGTCTTGTCCTTGGCCTCTGCCTGCCTCTCGACGTCGGACTTCGAGGCGGCCTGCGCGCGGTAGGCGGCGACGGCCTCGGCGGGCGTGGCGTGACCGCCGGTCCAGACCTCGTGCGTGCCCTCGGGCCAGGCCTCGGGGGTGAACTTCTCGACCAGCGGGTGTTCGGGCGCCAGCACCATGTAGGTCGCGCCGAACAGGGTGTCCTGGCGGGTGGTGAAGATCGTGATGTGCTCGCCGTCGATCGGGAAGTCGACGCGGGCGCCCTCGCTGCGGCCGATCCAGTTGCGCTGCTGCAGCTTGATGGCCTCGGGCCAGTCCAGCTCCTCCAGGTCCTCCAGCAGCCGGTCGGCGTAGGCGGTGATGCGCATGTTCCACTGGCGCAGCTTGGCCTTGAAGACCGGGTAGTTGCCGCGCTCGGAGCGGCCGTCGGCGGTGACCTCCTCGTTGGCCAGCACGGTGCCCAGGCCGGGGCACCAGTTGACCGGCGCGTCGGAGGCGTAGGCCAGGCGGTACTCGCCCAGGACGTCGGCGCGCTCGGTGGCGTTCAGCTCGCTCCACGCGCGCGTGGTGCCCGGAACAGCGCGCTCACCGGACTCGAACTGTGCGATCAGCTCGGAGATCGGGCGGGCCTTCTTCGCCGCGTCGTCGTACCAGGAGTTGAAGATCTGCAGGAAGATCCACTGGGTCCACTTGTAGTAGTCCGGGTCGATCGTGGCGAAGGACCGGCGCTTGTCGTGGCCCAGGCCCAGCCGGCGCAGCTGGGCCTTCATGTTCTCGATGTTGGCCTCGGTGGACACGCGCGGGTGCGTGCCGGTCTGCACGGCGTACTGCTCGGCGGGCAGGCCGAAGGCGTCGAAGCCCAGGGTGTGCAGGACGTTGTGGCCGGTCATGCGCTGGAACCGGGCGAAGACGTCGGTGGCGATGTAGCCCAGCGGGTGGCCGACGTGCAGGCCCGCACCCGAGGGGTACGGGAACATGTCCATGATGAACTTCTTGGGCTTGGCGACCAGCCCGGCGTCGCCCGCCAGGTCGCCCTTGGGGTTCGGCGCCGCGTAGGTGCCGTCGGCGTCCCAGAAGTCCTGCCAGCGTGCCTCGATCTCGGCTGCCATGGCGGCCGTGTAGCGGTGCGGCGCGGCGGCCTCCGCCGACGTGGCGGCGGCGGCAGCGGGGTTCGTCTCGCTCATGATCCTCAAAGCTCCATCGATCGTCTCTGCCTGCGGCTGCGACATTCCGAGAAACGAAAAAACCCCTCGCACAGGAGGGGACGCCGCGCCGATGCCGACCTCACGGTTCGACCCGGGGTCGGTACTGATCAGCGCGGCCCGCTAAGCAGAAGGCGTACGGCACGCATGGCGTTAGGGTACCGCAGGCCCCGAGCGAGCGGCGACGGCCTTGAGCAAGCCGCGGCCCGCTTCCGTATCCCTTGTGGACATGCCAGGAGTCGCAAGGGGAGCTGAACCAAGGTCAACAACTACTTCGCGTACCGTCCCCCAAGGGACATCACCCCAGTCGCATAGTCCGTTGATAACAACGCAATAACTCAAACCCCGTACTGATCGGTATGGCGCCACTTAGAGTTCGGCAGCGGGACCGCTTTCCCGAAACTGCTCGGAGTTGCCCCCATGAACCCTCGTCGTAGTACCCGCTCCCTCCCCAAACCGGGCCGCTCGGCCTATGGGGTGGCGTCGGCCGTCGCCCTGCTGCTCATACCCGTGGTCGTGCTGGTCGGAGGCAACCAGGTCCAGGACTTCCTGAACTTCGGCGCGGGCGTGATGTCCCTGGTCTCGCTCAGCTGCTCGGTGATCTGGGGCCTGTTCGCCCAGGACCGGATCTTCCTGAACATCCGGCAGCGGATCATCGGCCAGGCGGTGCACCGCACGCTGGGGGTCGCGTCGATCGCATTCCTGCTGCTGCACATCACCATCAAGATCGCACTCGGCCACACGCAGCTGATCGCCGCGATCATCCCGTTCTCGCTCGGCGTCACCGGAATCGGCGGCCTGATCGGACTGGGCTCGCTGGCCGGCCTGCTGATGATCTTCGTGGGCGTCACCGGCGCCCTGCGCAGCAATTTCGCCACCCCCGCCCCGGTCGCCGCGCGCTGGCGCGCCATGCACATGCTGTCCTACCCGGCCTGGTGCGCCGCGCTGATCCACGGCCTGTACGCGGGCCGCCCGGTGAAGAGCCCGCTCTTCACGTACCTGTACGCGCTGTCCCTGCTCGCGGTCATGGCCGCCCTCGCCCTGCGCGCCGCCCCCCGCCCGGTCAAGCGCAGGGTCGCCGACCGGCTCGTGGCGCTGTTCGGGAGCTCGGAGCGGCCGGGGCTCGAGGAGCTCGACGCGAGCCGTTCCCGGGTGGCCGAAGCGGCTCCGGCGGGCTTCGAGGACCGGCGCGAGCCCAGGGGGGCCGCCGCCCCTTCCGCGCCGCTGTACCAGTCCCCCGCCGCCCCCGCGGCGGAACCCGCGTCGGGCTTCGCGGCCGCCTACCGCGCCGTCTCCGCACCGGGCCGCTCCCGGCCGTCGTACCCGGCCGGCCAGACCGCTCGCATGGACCTGCCGCTGGACATGCAGGCCACCGAGGCCATGCCGCGCATGGACGGCTCCGCCGGCGCCTCGGGAAGCTGGCCGATCCCGTCCCCGCCGCCGGTCGGCGAGGCCCCGCGGTCCGTGTACGACCCGCTCCAGGACACCGGGCAGACCATTCCGGTCTACGGCAATTCGGGCACCGCCGGATACGGCGGAAGTGACATGTACGACACCGGTGAGACAAACGGCCTCTATGGCACGTACAACGCCAGTGACACGTACAACAGCGGTCCCGCTACCGAAACGCTGCCCGGCGCGTCGTACGACACTCCGGGTTCGGGCGAATCCTGGAACACGCCGTCCGGAGGCTTTTAGTGAACGAGGCCCTGCCCGACGTCCCCGAAGTCCGCGTGGTCGGCCTTCCGCAGCTCACGTCGGGCTTCGACCTTGTGGAACGACTCGACCTGCCCATGCACCTGAAGGTGCACGGGCCGCTCGACCCGCTCGCCGGCGAGCAGCTCGCACAGCTCGCCGAACGCATCAACCTCAGGGGCCGCGGCGGTGCCGGCTTCCCCTTCCACAAGAAGCTGCGCTCGGTCGCCGAGTCGGCGATCAAGCGCGGGGTGCGGCCGGTCGTCGTGGTCAACGGCAGCGAGGACGAACCGGCCTGCCGCAAGGACACGGTGCTGATCAACCGCGCCCCGCACCTGATCCTGGACGGCGCGCTGCTGTGCGCCGAGGCACTCGGCGCGCGCACACTCGTGATCGGTGTCACCCGCGAGTCCACGCAGCGCTCCATGGAGGCCGCGCTCGCCGAACGCGGGCTGAGCAACAGCCGTAGATCGGCGCTGCGCGCGTGGGTGCAACGCAACCCCGTGCGCATGGTCACCGGCGCGGCCGCCTCGCTGATCCGCTCGGTCGACGGCGGCCCGGCGATCCCGCCCGGCCGCAAGATCAGCGCCTCGCAGAGCGGCGTCGGCGGCGCGCCCACCCTGCTGTCCAACGCGGAGACGTTCGCGCAGCTGGCCATCGCCGCCCGCATCGGCCCCGAGCGCTACGGCAACACCGGCCTGTACGACGAGCCGGGCACCGTCATGCTCACCGTGTCCGGCGCGGTCGCCCGCCCGATGGTGATCGAGGTGCCCACGGGCGTGCCGCTGCGCTACGTGCTGCAGCTGGCGGGTGCCCCGCCGGTGCCGCAGGGCGTGCTGACCGGCGGCTATCACGGCAAGTGGATCGACGCGGCGACCGTCGACGAGGCGATCGTCTCCCGCAACTCGCTGGACGCGGTGGGCGGTTCGCTGGGTGCCGGCGCGATCCTGCCGATCAGCCAGGAGACCTGCCCGCTC
Organism: Streptomyces sp. NPDC001393; assembly: GCF_053597455.1. Taxonomy (NCBI): domain Bacteria; kingdom Bacillati; phylum Actinomycetota; class Actinomycetes; order Kitasatosporales; family Streptomycetaceae; genus Streptomyces; species Streptomyces sp. NPDC001393. Next base: position 70,821 of record NZ_JBSFIH010000001.1, on the reverse strand, counting down.
GGCGAGTCGCTGCGGGTGGCGCAGTGGCTGGCCGAGGAGAGCGCGGGCCAGTGCGGGCCCTGCTACCTCGGACTGCCCGCCGCCGCGCGCGGCATGGAGGACATCCTGAACGGCGGCGGTCCGGCCGCCCTGGAAGCGTTGAAGCAGGTCGCGAAGAACGTCAAGCGCCGCGGCGCGTGTTCGCATCCGGACGGCTCGGCGATGTTCCTGGAGTCGACCATCAAGGCGTTCACCGACGACCTGGCCGCGCATGTCCTCGGAAACGGCTGCGGACGGCCCGTGGAGGGCGTTCTGCCGCTCTTCGAGGGGGGCAGGGCCCCTACGGGCATCCCGGGCGGCACAGAGCCCGAGGAGACCGGCGCAAGCCGCCAGAAGATCTACGTCGACTGGACGCTGTGCCGGGGCCACGGACTGTGCGCCGACATCCTCCCGGAGGTGTTCGAACTCGGCGCCGACGGTTTCCCGACCGTCGCCCAGGCGCAGGTGCCGCGGTACGCGGAGGCCAAGGCGCTGCGCGCGGTACGCCGCTGCCCGGCGCTCGCCCTGCGCATCGAGGAGGACACGCGTGGGCAGGCACCGTCCCGCAACCTGCCGGTCGTCTCCCAGGGCCGCGGCCGGCGCGCTCTCGGCCGCTGAGCGCACGACGACGGCGGGCCACCCGGGCGGGTGGCCCGCCGTCTTGTTCGGGCCTGCGGCGCGTCGCACAACACGCCGAAGGCGGACCATCCATCGGGATGATCCGCCTTCGACTGCTGTGGAGCTAAGGAGAATTGAACTCCTGACCTCCTGCATGCCATGCAGGCGCTCTACCAACTGAGCTATAGCCCCTTGTTTTCTTGTTTCGCCCGGTTCCCCCGGCGACGACGTAAACATTACAGGCCCGCGGGCGCAGCGCCAAATCCATTCCCACCGCGCCCCAGTTAGAAGGCAGATGTCCGTTTTGTCAGGCAGTCACGAAGGAGTAGAACCGCTTGAGTGTGCAGTGCTCTTCGAGGAGACGGCCGTAGATCGGCTCGCCCTCCAATTCCCGGTACGTCTCGATCGGGTCGCCTTTTATGATCAGCGCCCGCGCGCATTCCTCGCACCAGTACTGGTAGTCGGGATTGATCGGCTCCATGTCACGGACGATCGGCGTACCGCTCCCACACCAGTCGCACTTTCGCCTGTGTGCACCCATCGATCAGCTCCAGCTGTGGCCGCAGGCCGTGCACACGTAGGAGATTCCGCCGTTGTCGCCGAGGACTTGTGCGACGTGCGCGGAACCGCAGGAAGGGCAGCTCAGCCGGGTGGTCGTGTCCTGTATCAACGCCGCACCGAGGAGGTGGCCGACCTCCTCAAGGATGCTCGCAGGCATCGCTACTCCCTCCCGTCGGGCCGCGCCCCCTTCCGGCCGTTTGATTCTGCCACGGCCGGAGCAATACGGTCAGCGACGCCTCAGTACCAGTCCGGACACGAGCGCCGAGAACGTCGCCACGACAGTGGATACGAGCGCGGGGCCGGGAGTGACTCAACCCGGTTCGGCTTCGTGCGGTCAGCCCCCGGCCACACAGCAGAAGGCCTACAGCAGAAGATCCCGCCCCCCTGAGGGGGACGGGATCCGATCTGTGGAGCTAAGGAGAATTGAACTCCTGACCTCCTGCATGCCATGCAGGCGCTCTACCAACTGAGCTATAGCCCCTTGCGTCACGCGGCGGAGCCGCGTGGTGTCCCGCCCCGCTCGGCGGGGCGAACAAGAAGAACTTTAGCCTGTGACCTGCCAGAAAGTGAAATCCGGGGTCCGCGAGCCGCCGGACGCTCAGTCGTCGTCGATCAGTCGTCGTCGATCAGTCGTCGTCGCCGAGCACGGGCTCCGGGAGGGTGCCGGCGTTGTGCTCCAGCAGGCGCCAGCCGCGGGCGCCCTCACCGAGCACGGACCAGCAGCAGTTGGAGAGGCCGCCGAGGCTCTCCCAGTGCGCCGCCTCCAGGCCGAGCAGCCGGCCGATGGTGGTGCGGATGGTGCCGCCGTGGCTGACGACGACGAGGGTGCCGTCCTCGGGCAGCTTCTCGATGTGCCGCAGTACGACGGGTGCGGCGCGGTCGGCGACCTCGGTCTCCAGTTCGCCGCCGCCGCGGCGGACCGCCTCGCCGCGCTTCCAGGCGGCGTACTCCTCGCCGTAGCGGGCGATGATCTCCTCGTGCGTCAGCCCCTGCCAGACGCCCGCGTAGGTCTCGCGCAGGCCCTCCTCGCGGGTGATGTCGAGGCCGGTGAGGGCGGCCAGCTCGGCGGCCGTGTGCGCCGCGCGCTGCAGGTCCGAGGAGATGATCGCGTCCGGCCCCAGGGAGGCCAGCAGCCGGGCGGCGCGGCGGGCCTGGCCGATGCCGGTCTCGGTCAGCGCGACGTCCGTGCTGCCCTGGAAGCGGCGCTCGACGTTCCAGGCGGTCTGGCCGTGCCGCCACAGGATGATGCGGCGGCCGCGGTTCCTGCGGTCGGTCACCTCGCCCGTGGCGCTCATGCCCACTCCCCGCCCGGCTCCTGCTCGGCCTCGGCGGCCTGCAGCCTCGCGTGCTCCGCCGCCTTGCCGCGGGTGGCCTTGGCGTCCGCGGGCAGCTCCAGCTCGGGGCAGTCCTTCCACAGCCGCTCCAGGGCGTAGAAGACCCGCTCCTCGCTGTGCTGGACGTGCACGACGATGTCGACGTAGTCGAGCAGGATCCAGCGGGACTCCCGGTCGCCCTCGCGGCGCACCGGCTTGGCGCCGAGCTCCTGCAGCAGGCGCTCCTCGATCTCGTCGACGATGGCCCTGACCTGGCGGTCGTTCGGCGCGGAGGCGAGCAGGAAGGCGTCCGTGATCGACAGTACGTCGCTGACGTCGTAGGCGATGACGTCGTGGGCGAGCTTGTCGGCCGCCGCCTGGGCGGCGGTGTTGATGAGCTCAAGGGAACGGTCGGTGGCGGTCACTGCGTAGCTTTCGGGTCGGCGGTCACTGGACCTCAAGGGTCTCACGGACCGCCGGGCGCACCCCACGTGATTACCGTGGCACGTGGGGCGCCCGGGACCCGGTCACGAACTGGCGGGTTTGTAGTCCTGGCCGAGGACCACCGAGACGTCGGCGCCGGAGGAGACGGTCCCCTTGGCCACGGAGCCGGCGGGCAGGCCGAGGGTCTTGGCGACCTCGGTGGCGTCCGACTTGTGGGCGGCGTCCGCGTACAGCACCTTCGAGGTGGCCTGCGTCCCGGAGGCGTCGCCGCCCTCCAGGAAGGTGAAGCCGCCGTTGAGCAGCACCACGCGGGCCTTCTCCGTGTCGTCCTTCACACCGGTGGCGTTCTGCACGGAGACCCGGACCGCGGAGCCGGCGTCGGGGCTCTTGGCGGTGCCGCCGAGGATGTCCTTCACCACGCTGTCGCTGGTCCTCGCGCTCAGGGTGCCGTCGGCCTGCACGGGCAGCAGGGCGGTCCGGTAGGCGCCGCTCTTGGCGAGATCGGCGAGCTTGGCGAGGAAGGCGCCGAGGTCCTTGTCGGTGAGCGGCGGGTCGAGGATCTGCGCGAGGGTCTGCACGGTGGTCGTGGCCGACGACGGGTCGGAGGAGATCTTGCGCAGCACGCCCTGCATGACCTGGCCGAACCGCTCCAGCTGGGCGTTCGGGGACTCGCCGGCGGCGCGGTAGGTGGCGTAGGCGACGGCCATCTTGCCGCTGAGGGTCTGCTGGCTGCCCTTGTGGACGAGGGGTTCGGCGCCCTTCTTGCCGGTGTCCGGGTCGGGCACGTCGGTGTTGGTGTCGATGTCGATGTTGCCGACCAGGTCGACGAGGTTCTGCAGGTAGGGGGTGTCCAGCCGCCAGGTGCCCTGGATGCTGGTGCCGAGCACGGTGTCGAGCTGGCCGAGGGTGCCGGAGGAGCCGTCGTCGGCCACCGACTTGGCGAGGGTGGTGGTGGAGCCGTCGTCGGCGCTCAGGGCGAGGGAGTTGGGCAGCAGCACGGTGCTGCCCTGCTTGGTGGTGGTGTTGTCGACCAGCAGGGCCGTGGAGGTGCCGCCCTTGCCGGTGTTGTGCAGATGGACGACGATCACGTCGCGCTTCTGGGCGCCGACCGGCGTGGCCGCGCCGGGCTTGGAGCCGGCGGAGGACAGGCCGGGCAGCTTCCCGGCGTACCAGAGGTAGCCGACGCCGCCGACGGCGACCAGGGCGAGGACGACGACGAAGGCGATGATCCGGCTGCGGGCGCGGCGACGGGCCTCCTCGCGGCGCTCGGTGCGGTTCTCGGTGAACTTCAGCCAGTCGATGACGTCCTCGGAGTCACCGTCCGGCTCCTCGACGAACGCGAACTGCTCGGTGCGGTAGTCCCGTTCACCGTCGTCGTGCGGCCCCTCGGGCTGCGCCGGGACGTGCGGGGCCTGCCCCGGGCCGGCCTGCTGCGGGATGTGGGCGGTGTGCTCGGTGACCCGGGGCTGCTGTCCGCTGCTCGCGGCCTGCCCGTACGGGTCGTGGCCGGCGGGGTGCCGGGTGCCGGTGCCGTAGGGGTCGTACGGGGCATGGGAGCCGTAGGGGTCGTACCCGGGTGCGGGCCGGTCGGTGTCGTAGGGGGTCACCGGCTGCTGGCCGGTGGCGTACGGATCGTAGCCGTAGCCCTGCTGCTGGGCGTACGGGTCGTAGGTCGCCTGCTGAGCCTGAGGTGTCTGGTGTGCCTGCTGAGCCTGCTGTGTCGGGACCTGCCGGTACATGGGCCGGCCGTACTCGTCGTAGCCGACGATTTCGTACGGGCCGCCGCCGTAGCCTGCGTCATCCGCGTGGTATCGGTCGTTCACCGGTGCCCCTCTCGGCTCACTCGCCGCGGTACAGCTCGCGCTTGTCGATGTAGCGCACGACTCCGTCCGGCACCATGTACCAGATGGGTTCTCCCTTGGCGACTCTCGCACGGCAGTCCGTGGAGGAGATGGCGAGCGCCGGTACCTCGACGAGCGAGACGCCGCCTTCGGGCAGGCCGACATCGGTCAGGTGGTGACCGGGCCGGGTGACGCCGATGAAGTGCGCGAGGGAGAACAGTTCCTCGCTGTCCCGCCAGGTCAGCAGTTGCGCGAGAGCGTCGGCGCCGGTGATGAAGAACAGGTCCGTGTCGGGGTTGAGGGCGCGCAGGTCGCGCAGGGTGTCCACGGTGTAGGTGGGGCCGCCGCGGTCGATGTCGATGCGGCTGACGGAGAACTGCGGGTTCTCGGCGGTGGCGATGACCGTCATCAGATAGCGGTCCTCGGCCGGGGAGACCTTGCGGTGGGACTTCTGCCAGGGCTGGCCGGTGGGCACGAACACCACTTCGTCCAGCTGGAACTGCGCGGCGACCTCGCTGGCCGCCACCAGGTGCCCGTGGTGGATCGGGTCGAAGGTCCCGCCCATGACGCCGAGGCGCCGCTTGCCCGTGTGGGCGGGGCCGCCGAACGGCCGGTACTGCGGGTGCTCGACCCTGTCGTCGGCCCTCTCGTACGCCGGACCGGTAGGCATGTCCTGCTCTCCCATGCGTGCAGACCCTACCGGCCCGGTCCTGGACGTCCGGCCGGGGACGGGGTCCCCGCTCAGCGGTCGCGGTTGAAGCGGGTGGTGATCCACAGCAGGAGCAGCAGGATGGCGAGGGCGCTGCCGCCGGTGACCGCCGGGTTGAGGCTGTTGTGGTGGCCGCCCTCGGCTTCGGCGAGGGTGACCATCTGGGCTGCGGCGCTGTGAAGGCTCATCTTCGGCAGGACCTAACGCGTGTGGGCGGGATAAAGATGTCGGCTCATCGTATGCGGGCGCCCCGGCGGCGATCACGCCGACTCTGCCGTTCGGGCCGCGCGGGGAACTTGTTTGAGCTGTCAGTCGTCTTTCCGCTTGTAGCCGCTGAGCAGGAACCAGGCGGTCAGTGCACAGCCCAGGACCATCACGATCAAGACGATGCGGAGCAGATTGCCCGACCCGTGCTGTTGGACGGCGCTCGCGGCGGCCTCGGTCAGCCGGGCGGCTGCGGGATGGTGCTCCATGAGTGGACTCCTTCGGCTGTACTGCCCGTCCACGGTATCTCCGCCTAGGCTGGGCTCCGCTTCGGGGGCACAGTGGGCACTCACACGCACATGGGGGAAGACATGTCCGACGACGGCCAGCAGCACACGGGGCACGAGCGCGTGCCGAGCAGGCAGCGCAGGCGTTTCCCGGGGATCTCCTCGCGTGCCTACGAGCACCCGGCCGACCGCTCGGCCCTGGTCGCGCTGCGCAAGCTGAGCGGATTCGACACCGTCTTCAAGGCGCTCAGCGGGCTGCTGCCCGAGCGGAGCCTGAGGCTGCTGTTCCTGTCCGACTCGGTGCGCGTCTCCGAGCGGCAGTTCCAGCACCTGCACGACATGCTGCTGGACGCCTGTTACATCCTGGACCTGGAGAAGGTCCCGCCGATGTACGTCAACCAGGACCCGCAGCCGAACGCGATGTGCATCGGCCTGGACGAGCCGATCATCGTGGTCACCACGGGGCTCGTGGAGCTCCTCGACGAGGAGGAGATGCGGGCCGTCGTCGGGCACGAGGTGGGACACGCGCTGTCCGGGCACTCGGTGTACCGCACGATCCTGCTGTTCCTGACCAACCTCGCGCTGAAGGTCGCCTGGATCCCGCTGGGCAACTTCGCGATCATGGCCATCATCACGGCGCTCCGGGAGTGGTTCCGCAAGTCGGAGCTGTCCGCGGACCGGGCGGGGCTGCTGGTGGGGCAGGACGTACGGGCCTCGATGCGCGGCCTGATGAAGATCGCGGGCGGCAACCATCTGCACGAGATGAACGTGGACGCGTTCCTGGAGCAGGCCGAGGAGTACGAGTCCGGGGGCGATCTGCGCGACTCGGTGCTGAAGATCCTGAACGTGCTGCCCCGCTCGCACCCCTTCGCCACGATCCGTGCGGCCGAGCTGAAGAAGTGGGCCGAGTCCCGCGACTTCCAGCGGATCATGGACGGCCACTATCCGCGGCGCGACGAGGACAAGGACACCTCGGTCAGCGACTCCTTCCGCGAGTCGGCGGCCAGCTACGCGAGCGACGTGAAGACCTCCAAGGACCCGCTGATGAAGCTGGTCTCCGACCTCGCGGGCGGCGCGGGCGACCTGGGCGGCCGGGTCCGCCGCGGCTTCGACGGCTTCCGCAGCCCGCCCCCGGCGCAGGAGGGCCCGACGGACGCCCCTCAGGAGGGCTGACTCCGCCGCGCCACAACGGCGCTCGGCCGCACCGCCGGACCCCGCCCAGGCCAGCGCCGAAGGCGCCCGCTCACACCTTCGGCTGAGCCCCGGCGGCCAGCGTTCCGCACAGGGCCGTGGGGCTGTCGGTCTCGTAGGGGTCGGTGCCCGCAGGGGCGCCGGTGTGGGCGGTCTGGCCGGCCAGGAGGGGGCGGAAGTAGGCCGTGGAGTCCTCGGCGCAGGCGAGTGGGCCGGCCTGGACGTAGGACGTGAGCAGCTGGACCTGGTGGGCGCGCAGGTCGTCGCGGGTGAAGCGGAAGGTCAGCTCGCGGCGGACGGTGAAGAGGGACACCGGCGCGTTCGCCGCGGCGCCGGTGGGGCGCAGGGCGTAGACGAAGGTGTGGTCGGCGGTGACCTCCAGCGTGTCCGCGTCGGACTCGGTGGCCTGCAGGTCGCCCTGAACGCGGACCCGGTCGTCGGCGAGCCGGGCGCGGGAGGGGTCGAGGCGGACCAGCCAGCCGGTGGCGGCGTGCCGGCCGTCCGCCGCCGGGTGGTCGAAGCTCTGGTCGAACTGGTCGAGCTGGTCGGCGTCGAGGAGGGACCGGGCGGGGCTGACCTGGCGGCCGGTGAGCACCTCGGGGTAGAGCGCGGAGCGGACGATGTAGTCCTTGGCGGTGGTGAGCGCGGCCACCACCTGGCTGTCGGAGAAGTGAGCGGTGCTGCGGGAGGCCGGCAGGGGTATGCCCTCGGCGCCGATGTCGTACTGGGCGGCGGGGCTGTGCGCGTACAGGTACTCGGCGTCGGCGGTGCCGGGCACCCTGCCCGTCGGGGCGAGCGGGATCACCGTCATCCGCAGGGGCTCGACGGGGCGCCGGGCCTCCGGGGTGCCGTAGGGGTGGCGGATGCCCATGTAGACCGCGGTGCCGAAGGCGACGGCGATCAGCAGGACGAGGACCAGGGCCTGCCGGGTGAGTCCGCGGTGCAGGGGCGGGCGGCGGCGTACGGCGGGCGCGTGGTCGGCCATCCGCTCCTCGGCGGAGTACTCCTGGAGGCGGGCAGCGCGGACGAACGACTCGTCGAACACGACGGATCGGTACTCGTCCTCGCCACCTGCGGGGCCGCCCTCGGGTGTGCCCTCCGGTGGGTCTCCAGGCCCGCCCATACTTTCAGAGTAGGTCGCGTGGGCCTCAGGTAAACGCCCTGCTACACGACAACTTCTGACAGGTGCTCACCAAATGCGGGCGTGGGCGTTCAAGGGGAGCGCGGGATGGCCGAGGCCGCCGGCTGGGAGGTGTCGGCGGAGACGGAGGGCCCGGCGGCGCTGCCCTGTTCCAGGCCGGTCGGGGCGGGCGCGGGGACCCCGTCACGGGTGTCGGCGGAACCGCCCCGGTAGACGGCGGCGAAGGCCAGGGCGACCATGCCGATGCCCATCACGACGGCCAGCACCCAGGCCACGGGGCGGTGCCAGCGGACCGGTCTGCCGTATCCCCCGAAGTGGCGGTCGCCGAGGACGTAGGTGTCCTCCAGCTCGTCGTCGTCCGGATCTTGGCCGAAATCGGTCCCCTCGGGGCCGTAGGCGTCGTCGTAGCGCTCGCTTCGGGCGTGGGCGCGGCGGGCCTCCGCCTCGGAGGCCTCGGCTCTGGCCTGTGCGGCGGCCAGGAGGCGCTCGACGGCGGTCGGCTCATGGACCGTGGCCGCCCGTACGAAGGCCTCGTCGAAGACCACGGAGGCGAACTCTTCGTCCGACACCCCGTGGTCGTGGTCGTCGTCGGGCTCCCAGCCGTCAGGGAACGGCGTGCCCCCCACGTCCTCCGGCACGCATACAGAGTAGACCTGGGGGGTCAATTTGGGCAGACGGTATGGAAATTCGTCTGACTGATGAGACACCGTTTCGGCCGCCCCGCCCGCCCCCGGCGGCGTACGGCCGAACGGGGGGTCTCAGGGGCGCACGTGGCCGTCGCCGGTGACGATGTACTTGGTGCTGGTCAGCTCGGGCAGGCCCATCGGGCCGCGGGCGTGCAGTTTCTGGGTGGAGATGCCGATCTCGGCGCCGAAGCCGAACTGGCCGCCGTCGGTGAAGCGGGTGGAGGCGTTCACGGCAACGGTGGTGGAGTCGACCAGCTGGGTGAAGCGGCGGGCGGCCTGCTGGGAGGTGGTGACGATCGCCTCGGTGTGGCCGGAGGTCCACAGCCGGATGTGCTCGACGGCCTTGTCCAGCGAGTCCACCACCGCGGCGGCGATGTCGTACGAGAGGTACTCGGTCTCCCAGTCCTCGGCCACGGCCTCCACGACCGTCGCCTTGGAGTCCTTGGCGTAGGCCAGCACCCGCTCGTCGGCGTGCACGGTGACGCCGGCCTCGGCGAGGGCGTCGAGGGCGCGCGGCAGGAACACGGGGGCGATGTCCTGGTGGACGAGGAGGGTCTCGGCGGCGTTGCAGACGCTGACCCGCTGGGCCTTGGAGTTGATCAGGATGTCGATGGCCATGTCGATGTCGGCGTGGGCGTCGACGTAGACGTGGCAGTTGCCGGTGCCGGTCTCGATGACGGGGACGGTGGACTCGCTCACCACGGTCTGGATCAGGGAGGCGCCGCCGCGCGGGATGAGGACGTCGACCAGGCCGCGGGCGCGCATCAGCTCGCGGACGGACTCGCGGCTCTCGCCGGGCACCAGCTGGACGGCGTCGGCGGGCAGCCCGGCGCCGCCGACGGCGTCGCGGATGACGCGGACGAGGGCGGTGTTGGACTCGTAGGCGGAGGCGGAGCCGCGCAGCAGGACGGCGTTGCCTGACTTCAGGCAGAGCGCGGCGGCGTCCACGGTGACGTTCGGACGGGCCTCGTAGATGATGCCGACGACGCCGAGCGGGACGCGGACCTGGCGCAGGTCGATGCCGTTCGGGAGGGTGGAGCCGCGGACGACCTCGCCGACCGGGTCGGGCAGCTTCGCCACGTCACGGACGTCGGAGGCGATGGCGCGGACCCGCTCGGGGGTGAGGGTGAGCCGGTCGACGATGGCCTCGCTGGTGCCGTGCTCCCGGGCCTTGGCGACGTCCTTGGCGTTGGCCTCGACGATCTCGCTGGTCCGGACCTCGAGGGCGTCGGCGATGGCGAGCAGCGCGTCGTCCTTCACCGCACGCGGCAGCGGCGCGAGGTCGGCGGCGGCGGCCTTGGCCCGGTAGGCGGCCTGGGTGACCGGGGACATCGAGTCGTACGGCGAGAGCGTGGTCATGAGGGAAGGGTAGTGCGCGGGCCGGGTCGGTCACCGCTCATCCCAAACCCCGAGACAAGACCCCAGGAGGGATCAAGTGGGCTCAAGAGGCCTCAAGATATCTCAAGAGATCTCAAGAAGGATCAAAAGGGGTGGACTCCGACCGGTGTCGCGGGTGGCGGGCCGTACCCCTCGGCGATGCGCTGGTGGTAGGTCTCGCGGTCGATGACCTCCAGGCCGACGATCTCCCACGGGGGCAGTCCGGCGGTCTGCCGGTGCTCGCCCCACAGGCGCAGGGCGACGGCGGCGGCGTCGTGCAGGTCACGGGCCTCCTCCCAGTACCGGATCTCCGCATGGTCGCTCGCATAGCGGCTGGTCAGCAGGAAGGGGTGGTCGTGGGCCAGCTGTTCCAGGGCCCGGCGCAGATCCGCGAGGGGGACGTCCGGCCCGGCGACGCTGAGGGTGACGTGCCACAGCCGGGGCAGGTCCTTGGGCTCCTCGTAGGTGTCGCCGGCCGCGACGCTCGTCAGGGCACCGCGGGTGGCCACCCCAGCGCGCACTCGTCTCACGACGGCCTCCTTGACCCACCGTTCGGGAACGCCACTCGGACGTCTCTCTGAGACAAAGTTGAGCAGGACCTGTGGCACCGCGGGGCGGTTTTACGGAACGTCCCCCACCGGGAGCCGTCGCTACGTCCTGTTTTACGGGTGCAGGAGCACCAGGTCGTCCCTGTGTACGACCTCGCGTTCGTACGCCGGGCCCAGTTCCCGGGCCAGTTCGCGGGTCGAACGTCCGATCAGCCGGGGAATCTCCTTGGCGTCGAAGCTGACGAGCCCACGGGCCACCGCGCGCCCCGCCGTGTCGCGCAGTTCGACGGGGTCGCCGGCGCTGAACTCGCCCTCCACGGCGGCGATTCCGGCGGGCAGCAGCGACTTGCGCCGCTTCACGACGGCGTCCACCGCACCGTCGTCCAGGGTCAGCGCGCCCTGCGGGGTGGAGGCGTGCTGGAGCCACAGGAGCCGGTCGGCGGAGCGCTTGCCGGTGGGGTGGAAGTAGGTGCCGGTGTCGCCGCCGCCCAGGGCGTCCGCCGCGTGCACGGCGCTGGTGAGGACCACGGGGATGCCGGCGCCGGCCGCGATCCGGGCGGCCTCGACCTTGGTGACCATCCCGCCGGTGCCCACGCCGGCCCTGCCCGCGCTGCCGATCTCGACGCCCGCGAGGTCCTCCGGGCCCTTGACCTCCGCTATCCGCGAGGTGCCGGGCTTGCTGGGGTCACCGTCGTAGACGCCGTCGATGTCGGAGAGGAGGACGAGCAGGTCGGCGTGGACGAGGTGGGCGACGAGGGCGGCCAGGCGGTCGTTGTCACCGAAGCGGATCTCGTCCGTGGCGACCGTGTCGTTCTCGTTGACGATCGGGAAGGCGCCCATCGCCAGGAGCTTGTCGAGGGTGCGGGAGGCGTTGCGGTGGTGGGCGCGGCGGCTCATGTCGTCGGAGGTGAGCAGGACTTGGCCGACGCGGACGCCGTAGCGGGCGAAGGAGGCGGTGTAGCGGGCGACGAGCAGGCCCTGGCCGACGCTGGCGGCGGCCTGCTGCCGGGCGAGGTCCTTGGGGCGGCGGCGCAGGCCGAGCGGGGCGAGCCCGGCGGCGATCGCTCCGGAGGAGACGAGGACGATCTCGCGCTCTCCCCCGCTGCGGATCTTGGCCAGCACATCGACCAGCGCGTCGACGCGGTCGGCGTCCAGGCCGCCGGCGGCGGTGGTCAGCGACGAGGAGCCCACCTTGACGACGATCCTGCGGGCCTCGCCCACGGCCTGCCTTGCCCTTGCCACCTTGTCCTCAGTTTCTCGCGCGGTTTGGCTGCCTGTGCCGCAATCTACGCGAAGTGGATCGCCTCGCGCCCGCCGGTCCAGCGTCCGGACAGGCTCTGGGCAGCCGTTCACTCACGATGTGAGTACGGCAAAAAGGTTGTGAGCCGGCCCGCTCACACAAGGCGCAGGGCACGGCCACCACACCCGCCGCCTCCGTCTACCGACGCACCCGCCGCGTGATGGGCCGGTCCCGGGATCGCTCCCGGGACCGGCCCACGCCGACGGTGGGGTGTCAGCCCGCGTTCACACCGTCCTGGTCGTCGGCGGACGCCATCCGCTGACCCGGCACCCCATTGCTCAGCTCGGTGGGGCCCGTGCCCCCGGCGCTCAGCCGGGACTGCTGGCCGACGTTGCGCACCTCGGCCTTGAGGGCCAGGTCGGCCACCGCCGTGTTGAACCGGTCGATGGACTTCGGCTCGTCCGGGCCCAGCAGATAGCGCTTGAGCTCCTTGCGGGCGTCCATCAGCGGATCGGCGGACGGGTCGCGCACGGCGTCCAGCAGGCCGCCCAGCTCACCCGCGTCATTGGACAGGATCACCGCGGCGCGCACGGCCGTGTTCTGCCGCTTGAACTCCTCGTGACCGAGCTCGCCGGAGTCGGTGACCGCGTACGGCTTGCCGCTCGCGATGAAGTCGGAGACCACGGAGGAGATGTCCGAGACCATCGCGTCGGAGACGTTGAAGCAGTCGTACAGGCGCGGCTCGGCGCCGGTGATGACGCGGTGCTCGTACGACGGGAAGGAGCGCCAGTAGGCGGTGTTCCACTCGGCGCGCAGCCGGGCGATCTCCGCGTGCCGCGCCACGTCGACGACGCCGTCGCGGGTGGCCTCGGCCTCGTCCCCCTTGTCGCCGCCGGCGCCGGTCAGCTCGGCGAGCCGGGCCTCGATCCGCGCCAGCTCGGCCTTGGCCCGGGCCATCGCCCTGCCGTCGGCGGTGAAGCGGGAGTCGGCGGCCCGTTCGGCGGCGGCCTTCTCCACCAGGGCGGTGATCCGCCTGTGCGCGGCGCCGGCCTCCTTGCTGACCGTGCCGGTGAACGGGTGCGGCTTGTACAGGACGCGGACCGGCGGGTCGGCCGTGACCAGCTTCTTCACGATGGTCTCGCCGGCGAGCACGATCGAGGTGTTGCCCGGGTTGCCGTCCCAGCCCTCCCAGGTCGGCGCGTAGAGAACCGTCGGGCAGTGTCCGTCGGCGGCTCCGTCGCGGGGGCCGTCGGGCACGCCCTGCCAGGTCTGGATGGGCGCGAGCTGCGGGCGGCCGACCTCCACGATGTCGTCGTCGCGGACGCCCACATCGGCGATGGCGTAGCGGTCACGGCCGGCGCGGCCGGCGGTCCACACCTCGTCGTAGACCTTGCTGTACGGGTTGACGCTGGCGAGCTTGTCGCTGTCGCCGTGGCCGATGAAGACGTGCTTCATGGTGGGCACGCGCAGCATGTGGATGTTCTTGCCGACGTTCGCGGCGTACAGGGCCACGCGCACGGTCGACAGGTCCATGTTCATCAGGTGCACCCCTCCGGGCACGCAGATGACGGGGGCCGTGGTCGGCGCGAGGTTGTTCAGGATGGCGCGCTCGCGGAGGATGACCAGCGGCCGGGACTCCAGTTGCTCCATCGTCTCCAGCCACATGTTGACCTGGTACGCGGAGTCCTTGGAGCCGGAGAAGTACAGGACCGTCTCCGGCTTGTGGTCGGCCAGCCAGTCGTCGACGGCGGCGAGGACGACGTCGGCCTTCGGCGGGATCTTCCGGCCGCGCACGTACGGCATCAGCACGAGCACGTACAGCACGCCGAGGGCGACGGTGAGGCCGATGCCGGCGAAGCCCGGGGCGGCCGGGGAGTCCTGCCCGGCGGAGATCATGATGCCGGTCATCGCGAAGACGTCCAGGTGGAGCATCTTCTCCGCGCTGCGATGCAGCAGCCGGCGCGGCGGGGCGTCCGGGATGCGGATGCGGGACTTCAGGTCGACGTTGCGGGTGGCGACCGGCATCCGGCGGCGGTTGCGGATGAGGGTGACCAGCGCGCCGTGCGGGGCCTGGAGGCCGTAGAACGCGATGAAGCAGGCGACGGCGCCGTAGAAGATCAGGTCGTCCGCGTGCGACAGGCGGGCCAGCAGCAGGATCAGCAGCAGCTGCCGGATCAGGAAGCGGATCGACAGACCCGCCCGGATCTTGCTGAGGCGGTTGATCAGGTAGCTGCTCTTGCGGTGCAGATAGTGGTCCGCCAGATACGTCACGGCGGCCAGGGCCGCGAAGGCGGGGACGCTGGGGGCGAGCGCGGCCAGCATGAGCGCCGGGAAGCCCAGGATCATGAGGGCCGCCGCGGCCAGCTCGGCCGCGCTGCCCACCCGGGCGACGCGAATAGCGGTGGATATCACGGAGAAACCTGCTCTGGGAGGGAGTGCCGGTTCGCAGAAGTTGTGAGATTCGCAGAAGTTGTGAGAGATGTAAGAGATGTACGGATTCAGGCCTCTGCTAACGCCCGGTGAATGGACGACAACAGAGGCCTGAAATCCCTAAGAAGCTTAAGAATCTATTGACGAATTATTACATGCCGTCCTGACGGTCCAGCACGCCGGCCAGCGCCTGTTCGAAGCCGGAGGCCTGGGCCGCGCCCGCCGTCGGGTCCTGCTGACGGACGTCGATCACATGACCGGTCAGCTCGGACAGCAGCACGTCCAGGGAGGTACGGGCCACCGCCTCGGAGGAGAGCAGCGAGCCCGCGGGCTCCTGGCCGAAGGCCTTGGTGCGCATCGGGGTGGCGGTGCGCTCGGGGTTGATGCAGTTGACGCGGATGCCGTCGCCGGCCCACTCGTCGGACAGCGCCTGAGTGAGGTTCACCATGGCGGCCTTGGTGGAGGAGTACAGGGAGTACTCGGCACGGCCGCGGGTGTAGCTGCTGGAGGTGTACAGCAGCAACTGGCCCCCCGTCTCGGCGAGGTACTTGTAGCTGGAACGGGCGATCTGCACCGGGGCCAGGTAGTTGACCTTCAGCGCCTCCTCGATGGTGGCGTTGTCGGTCTCGGCGAGCCTGCCGATGCGCAGCACACCCGCGGTGTTGACGACGTGGTCGATCCGGCCGGTCTCCGCGTACGCCTTGGACAGCGCGTCGTCGACCTCCTCCGGGTTCTCCACGTGGGTACCGGTGGTGGAGCGGCCCAGCGCGTAGACGTTCGCGCCGTAGGACTCGGCGAGTTCGGCGATGTCCTTGCCGATGCCGTAGGAACCGCCGAAGACGACGAGCGTCTTGCCGGTGAGGAGTTCGCGGTAGGCGTCCTCGCCGACCTGCTCGGGCGCGGCGGTGGAGGCGAGCTGGAACAGCTTGTCCGCGAGGAAGACGTCGACCGGCTGCGTCACCTTCATGTTGTACTCGTCACCCGCGACGACGTGGATCGGCACGTCCGGAAGGTACTTGAGCACGACGGAGCAGTCGTCCGTGGCCTGGAAGTTGGGGTCACCGGCGGCGACCTCGTAGGCGCGGCGGATCGTGGACAGCTTGAAGGCCTGCGGGGTCTGGCCGCGGCGCAGCCGGGAGCGGTCCGGGATCTCGGTGATGAACTCGCCGTCCTCGCCGTGCGTGCGCGTGACGATGATGGTGTCCGCGGACGGAATGGCGACGTCCACGGCCTGGTAACGCTCCAGCGCGGCCACGCAGTCGTCGATGACGCGCCGCGAGAGCAGGGGGCGTACGGCGTCGTGGAAGAGCACGTTGAGGTCCTCGCCCTCGGCAAGTCCCTCGCCCAGCGCGGAGATGGCGCGCTCGGTGGTCTCGTTCCGCGTCGAGCCGCCCTCGACGATCTTCCTCACCTTGGTGAAGCCGGCCTTGGCGACGATCTTCTCGACGTCCGGGACGTAGCCCGGCGCCATCAGCACGATGACGTCGTCGATCGTGTCGGCCTTCTCGAAGGTGGTCAGGGTGTGCTCGATGACTGCCTTGCCGGCGATCTTCAGCAGCTGCTTGGGGATCGACAGACCCACCCGCTGACCGGTACCACCGGCCAGGATCACTGCGGTGGTACGGGGCTTGGCTATGCGCTGGGACACAGATGACCTACCTAGGGGCGACAGGGAACTGCGAAATGGTCGCACTTTAGGTAAGGAAAGTGCAAGGCGAGCGACATCCCATGCATATCTGAGCGCAACCTGTCATTCACCTTGTACTCGTCGTGATTGAGGCCGGAACCTCTCGAACACCCATGAATTTGCTGTGAGTGAGTCCACAGGTTCGCCACAGGTTCACGCGGACAAGGTTCGGCGCCGCCCGAGCCGCATAAGGCGGCGATGCCCGAGCACCCGGGACGAGTTCCTTCGACGACGTCTGGCGCACGGTGTCCGGACACAGGCCGCTCCGGCCGCGGCCTCCAGGGCGAGAAAGGGCTCGTTACAACCGGTTTCCGGCTTCTCGGCAACGGCGGACTGCAGGGCCGGATCGCCGAGGACCCGCACGCCCAGCTGGGTCACGGTCGCGCATGCCGCCTCCACCGCCCGGCGCGGAGTCACGATCTTCACGTCTCCGGATGGGGACGGGCACGCGTTCTCCATATGGAACACGGCATTACCGCGGACAAGTCGGAAATACAGCTCGTCCGGCAGTCCATTACCGCGGAATTCGACATCAAGATTGCGCAGCATTTCGGTCTCGGCGAGGGTAAGAAACCGATTAGACCGCGCATGCACTTCCCAGGCTCGGCGGCTCACACGCCCCGCACGCCGGGCTCGTGGGGGCGGATGTGGAAGAGGTGGCAGCGGCGGTGGGCGTCGTAGTACCAGAGCTTGCCCTCGCCGGGCAGCAGATCGGTCTCGGCCATCGGTCAGAACCGAAAAAGTGCGGCGTGGCGAGGCTCAAGTGCCTCGCCACGCCGCACGGTTGGGCTCGCGTCCCTACTCGAAGGGGTCGAAGTCGTCGTACTCCCGCAGCGCTTCGTCCCGCTCGGCCTGCCTGTCACGGCGGCGCTGCGCCGCGGGCCGGGCCTCGTCGAAGCGGTGGTCCTCGCCGCGGCGGCCCAGCATCTCCGCGCCGGCCATGACCGTGGGCTCCCAGTCGAAGACGACCGCGTTCTCCTCGGGTCCGATGGCGACGCCGTCGCCGGACCGGGCGCCCGCCTTCATCAACTCCTCCTCCACACCGAGGCGGTTGAGGCGGTCGGCGAGATAGCCGACGGCCTCGTCGTTGTTGAAGTCGGTCTGGCGGACCCAGCGCTCGGGCTTCTCGCCGCGCACCCGGAACAGCGGCTCGCCGCCGACCTCCTCGCGGGTGACGGTGAACCCGGTGTCGTCCACGGCCTTGGGCCGGATGACGATCCGGGTCGCCTCCTCCTTGGGCTTGGCGGCGCGCGCCCTGGCCACCAGGTCACCGAGCGCGAAGGACAGTTCCCTCAGCCCGATGTGGGCGACGGCCGACACCTCGAAGACGCGGTAGCCGCGGGCCTCCAGGTCGGGCCGGACCATCTCGGCGAGGTCCTTGCCGTCGGGCACGTCGACCTTGTTCAGGACGACGATCCGGGGCCGGCTGTCCAGGCCGCCGTACTCCCGCAGCTCGGCCTCGATGACGTCCAGGTCGGAGACGGGGTCGCGGTCGGACTCCAGGGTCGCGGTGTCCAGCACGTGCACCAGGACGCTGCACCGCTCCACGTGCCGCAGGAACTCCAGGCCCAGTCCCCTGCCCTGGCTGGCGCCCGGGATCAGACCCGGCACGTCGGCGATGGTGTAGACGGTCGAACCGGCGGTGACGACACCGAGGTTCGGCACGAGCGTCGTGAAGGGGTAGTCGGCGATCTTCGGCTTGGCGGCGCTGAGCACGGAGATCAGCGAGGACTTGCCGGCGCTCGGGTAGCCGACCAGCGCCACGTCGGCGACGGTCTTCAGCTCCAGGACGATGTCGTGCAGGTCGCCGGGCTCGCCGAGCAGCGCGAAGCCGGGCGCCTTGCGGCGGGCGGACGCCAGCGCCGCGTTGCCGAGCCCGCCGCGGCCGCCCTGCGCGGCGATGTACGACGTCCCATGGCCGACCAGGTCGGCGAGGACGTTGCCCGCCTTGTCCAGTACGACCGTGCCGTCCGGCACCGCCAGGACCAGGTCCTGGCCGTCCTTGCCGGAGCGGTTGCCGCCCTCGCCGGGCTTGCCGTTGGTGGCCTTGCGGTGCGGGGAGTGGTGGTACTCGAGCAGCGTGGTGACCGACTGGTCGACGGTCAGGATCACGTCACCGCCGCGGCCGCCGTTGCCGCCGTCCGGGCCGCCGAGCGGCTTGAACTTCTCGCGGTGTACGGAGGCACAGCCGTGACCTCCGTTACCCGCGGCGACATGCAGCTCGACGCGGTCCACGAAGGTGGTCATGGTTCAGTGCCTCCAGAGAAATACGGTTTGTCCTTGTTCAACACGCGAAAGGCGGACCCGCCTTCCCGACCGGGAAGTGAGGTCCGCCTCGCGAAACGTTCGGTCTACGCCTTGGTTCAGGCGACCGGAACGACGTTCACGACCTTGCGGCCGCGGTGGGTACCGAACTCCACCGCACCGGCCTGCAGGGCGAACAGCGTGTCGTCGCCGCCACGGCCGACACCGGCGCCGGGGTGGAAGTGGGTGCCGCGCTGGCGGACCAGGATCTCACCCGCGTTGACGACCTGACCGCCGAAGCGCTTCACGCCGAGCCGCTGGGCGTTCGAGTCGCGACCGTTCCGGGTGGACGATGCGCCCTTCTTGTGTGCCATCTCTCCTCAGTCCCTTACTTCGCAGCCGTGGGGATCGACGTGACCTTGATCGCCGTGTACTGCTGGCGGTGGCCCTGCCGACGGCGGTAGCCGGTCTTGTTCTTGTAGCGCAGAATGTCGATCTTCTGGCCCTTGTGGTGGTCCACGACCTCGGCCTGGACCTTGATGCCGGCCAGCACCCACGGGTCGCTGGTCACAGCGTCGCCGTCGACAACGAGCAGGGTCGAGAGCTCGACCGTGTCGCCAACCTTGGCAGTGGAAATCTTGTCAACCTCAACGATGTCGCCGACAGCAACCTTGTGCTGGCGACCACCGCTGCGCACGATGGCGTACACGCGGATCTCTCTTTCGCTCGTCAGAACCGGCACCCCCGCAGGCCAGCCGCCCAGAACCACCACGGACGACCTCTCCCGGCCAACCCAGTGCCCGGGAGGAAGAGGTTTACGGGGATGTGGCGTGTTCAGTGGACACGCCGACGGTCAAGGTTACGGGGCCATGACCTGCAGGGTCAAACCGGGCCCGCCGGGGTGTGGGGCCGGTCACGCGGACCGGCCCCACACGCCGGGCGTCAGCCCTCGTCGCCCGCGTCTCCGGCGGCGGAGACCGTGGTGGTCTTCTTCGCCGTCGACTTCGCGGCGGCCGTCTTGGCCGCCTTCTTGGCCGTGGTCTTCTTGGCGGCCGTCTTCTTGGCCGCGGTCTTCTTCGCCACGGTCTTCTTGGCGGCGGCCTTCTTCGCCGTGGCCTTCTTGGCGGTCTTGCGGGCCGCCTTCTTGGCCGGAGCCGTCGCCTCGGCCACCTCCTCGGCCGTGACCTCGCCCGCCGGGGCCTCCTCCGCGGCCGACGGGACGACCACGACGGCCGCCTCCTCGGACGCGGTCGGCGCGGCGACCTTGCGCACGGCACGACGGCGCGGACGGGCCGGGGCGGCGCTCTCGGCGGGCGCCTCCGCGACCGGGGCGACCGGAGCGGCCGCAACCGGTGCCACGGCCTCCGCCTCGGGCTGGACCGCCGGTGCCTCGGCCGCGGGCGCGGTCTCGGGCACCGTCACCACGGCCGCCTCGGCGCCCGCCGGGGAACCGGCCGGCGCCGACACCTTCCGGGTCGCACGACGGCGCGTACGGCCCTTGGGCGCGGCCTCCTCGACGGCCTCGGCCTGCGGCGCCCGGACCACCTGGTCCTCGGCGGCCACCGGCTCGGCGAGGGCCTCGGCGGCGGGCTCCGGACGCACCGGGCGCGCCGTCGCCTCCTCGGCGGTGACGTCCTGCGCGGTCGGGGCCACGGCGGCCTCGGTCTTCAGGGCCTCCTCGATCCGTTCGCGGCGGACCTCGGCCTTCGGCGCGCCCGCCGGAGCCGACGCCCGGCGGCTCGCCCGGCGCCGCGTACGACCACGGGTGGCCGCCGCCTCCGCCTCGGCGACGCTGCTGTACAGCTCCTCGTCCGGCGCGAATTCGGGAGCGGGGAGCGCGACCGGCTCGGCGACCTCGGCGGCCACCTCCACTGCGGTCTCCACCTCGGGCTCGACGGCCTCACCGGTCTCGACGGCCACGGCGGCGGCCTCGTGCACGTGCTCCTGCGCGTCGGCACCACGGCCGCGCTTCTTGCGCTTGCCGCCACCGCCACCGGCGACGGCAACCGGCTGCTCCATGTGCACGATGACACCGCGGCCGTTGCAGTGCACGCAGGTCTCGGAGAAGGACTCCAGCAGGCCCTGGCCGACCCGCTTGCGGGTCATCTGCACCAAGCCCAGCGAGGTCACCTCGGCCACCTGGTGCTTCGTACGGTCGCGGCCCAGGCACTCCAGCAGGCGGCGCAGCACCAGGTCGCGGTTGGACTCCAGGACCATGTCGATGAAGTCGATCACGATGATGCCGCCGAGGTCGCGCAGCCGAAGCTGGCGCACGATCTCCTCGGCCGCCTCCAGGTTGTTCCTGGTGACCGTCTCCTCCAGGTTGCCGCCCTGGCCGGTGAACTTGCCGGTGTTGACGTCGATGACGACCATCGCCTCGGTCCGGTCGATCACCAGCGAACCGCCGCTGGGCAGCCAGACCTTGCGGTCGAGGGCCTTGGCGAGCTGCTCGTCGATCCGGTAGGTGGCGAAGACGTCGACCTCGGAGGTCCACTTCGACAGCCGGCCCGCCAGGTCCGGCGCGACGTGCGAGACGTACCCGTGGATCGTCTCCCAGGCGTCGCCACCGCTGACGATGACCTTGGAGAAGTCCTCGTTGAAGATGTCGCGCACGACCCGGACGGTCATGTCCGGCTCGCCGTACAGCAGCGTCGGCGCGTTGCCGTTCTTCGACTTCTTCTGGATGTCCTCCCACTGCGCCTGCAGCCGCTCGACGTCCCGGCGCAGCTCCTCCTCGCTCGCGCCCTCGGCGGCGGTGCGCACGATGACGCCCGCGTCCTCGGGGACGATCTTCTTGAGGATGGTCTTCAGCCGGGCCCGCTCGGTGTCGGGCAGCTTGCGGCTGATGCCGGTCATCGAGCCCTCGGGCACGTACACGAGGTAGCGGCCGGGGAGGGAGACCTGGCTGGTCAGACGGGCGCCCTTGTGCCCGATCGGGTCCTTGGTGACCTGGACGAGGACGGACTGCCCCGACTTCAGCGCGGACTCGATACGACGGGGACCGTTGGCCATCCCCAGCGCCTCGAAGTTGACCTCGCCGGCGTAGAGAACGGCGTTCCGCCCCTTGCCGATGTCGATGAAGGCGGCCTCCATCGACGGCAGCACGTTCTGGACCTTGCCCAGGTAGACGTTGCCGACGTACGAGGTCGACTGCTCCTTGTTGACGTAGTGCTCGACGAGCACGCCGTCCTCGAGGACGCCGATCTGCGTGCGCTCGCCGTGCTGACGCACGACCATCACGCGCTCGACGGCCTCGCGGCGGGCCAGGAACTCGGCCTCGGTGATGATCGGAACGCGGCGGCGCCCCTGCTCGCGACCCTCACGGCGGCGCTGCTTCTTGGCCTCCAGACGGGTCGAGCCCTTGATGGACTGCACCTCGTCGGACGGCTCGGCGGGCTTGCGCGGCTCGCGGACCTTGACGACGGTGCGCTCGGGGTCGCCTTCGCTGGGCGCGGTATCGACGGTGGTGTCACCGGCCCGGCGACGACGGCGACGGCGGCGACGGCTGCTGGAGCTGGACGCCCCGGCCTCCTCGTAGGCCTCCTCGGCGTCCTCTTCCTCCTGCTCGGCGGTGTCCTCGGCGTCCTGGGCCGCCTGCTCGGCGGCCAGTTCCTCGGCCTCCGCGTCCGCGCCCTCGCCCTCGGCGGCCTCACCGCGACGGCGACGGCGGCCACCACGACGGCGACGGCGGCGCGAACCGGACTCCTCGAAGCCCTCGGCGCCCTCCGTCTCCTCGGCCTCCTCGGCCTCCTCGGCCTCCTCGGCCTCCTCGCCCTCGGCGGGCTCCTCCGGCTCCTCCTCGGCAACGGGCTCGACGGCCCGGGTCTCCTCGGCACCCCGGCGGCGACGGCGACGGCGTGCACCGGTCTCGGCGCGCTCCTCCGCCTCCTCCTCGGGCTCCTCCGCCCCGGCGGCCTCGGCGGCGGCCTCGGCGGCGGCGCGCTCCGGGGTCTGGAACTTCGGCTCGGTGAACACCGGCGCCTGGAAGACGGCGACGGCCGGGCGGGCCGGCCGACGCGGGGCCTCGGCCTCGGCCTCCTCGCTCTCGGCGACCGGCGCGGGCTGCGTGGGCTGCGCGGGCTCGGCGAACCCGAACGTGGGGCGCACGGCCCGACGCCGGGTGCGACGCGGGGCGGCCTCCTCGGCGGGGGCCTGCGGCGCCTGCTCAGTGGTGTGCGTGGTCGCGGGAACCTCCGGGGTGTGCGCCTCGGCGGCGGAGACGGGTTCTGCCGGGGCCTCGGCGGCAGCGGACTCGGCGGACGTCGGCGCACCGGCGGGCGCGGACACCCGACGCGTGGCCCGACGCCGGGTACGACGCCCAGCACCCTCCTCATCGGCAACGAGCTCGGCGGCAACGGCAACCTCGGCCACCGGAGCCTCGGCGGACTCCTCAGCCGCAGCGGGCTCAGCGGCCGCCGGCGCACCGACGGGAGCGGACACCCGGCGCGTGGCCCGGCGGCGGGTACGACGCCCAGCGCCCTCCTCGTCGGCCATGGGCTCGGCAGACTCGGCGACGGCCTCAGCGGCCACGGGCTCGGCGGCAGCGGACTCGGCCGCCTTCGGCGCACCGGCGGGCGCGGAGGCGCGGCGGGTGGCACGGCGGCGCGGACGGGC
Source organism: Streptomyces sp. NPDC001393 (assembly GCF_053597455.1). NCBI lineage: Bacteria > Bacillati > Actinomycetota > Actinomycetes > Kitasatosporales > Streptomycetaceae > Streptomyces > Streptomyces sp. NPDC001393. Next base: position 47,668 of record NZ_JBSFIH010000001.1, on the reverse strand, counting down.
GGCGGGCTCGGCCTCTTCCACGGCGGCGGGCTGCTCCTCGTCCTTCTCGGTCTCCGCGGCGGGCGCGGCCGGCACGACGGCCTCGACGGACGTCGGGGCACCGGCAGGTGCGGACGCCCGGCGCGTGGCCCGACGACGCGGACGCCCCGCGGGCGCGGCCTCCTCGGCAGCGGGTGCCTCGGCGGCGGCCGGGGCCTCCTCGCTCGCACCGGCCTCTTCGGCCTCGATCGCCGCTACGGCCTCTTCGGTTCCCTCAGCCTCAGCGGCCTCAATGGCCTCAGTCGCCTCGGCGAGCTCGTCGGACTCGGCGGCCGGTATGGCCGGCACGGTCACTTCGGCGTACGCCTCTCCCACGGCCGGCGAGCCCGCCGGGCGGGAGGCGGCACGGCGACGCCTGCGCGGCGGCAGGGTGTCGCTGGGAGTGTTCAGTTCAGAACCCTCAGTGGGTTCGATCGGCTCGAGCATGCGGGCGTTTCTCCCGTCAGGCTCCCGGGCGCCGCGCCTGGTCCGGCGTCGGTCCGCAAAGGCCGTACGCCGTTGACGTCCACGGCCCGCGCGGTGCGCGATGGCCGCCGTCCGGGGCGCGGGCGCCGCACGGGAGCACTCTGTGTCCTGTCTCGCCGGTTCCGTACGCCTTGTCGGTACGGCCTGGCGAAAGTCTTCTGGTCGGTGCGCTGCCCGACCCAGGTGGCTCCCGAGTACGAGGGCGGCGCTACGACGTCCGTCCCTACGCGGGACCTTCCGGCGTCGGCGCCGTCGCGGCGGCGGCCGGTTGGGCCGTCAGGGCCTCGGCTGCCTCGCGGTCGGGCGCGAGCGGGTCGGTCACCGTGCCGGTCTCTTCATCGAACAGCCCCTGCGCCAGCCTGGTCACCGCTGCGGGGACCGGCGGCGCCAGGTCGGCCACGGCGCGGAGACCGGACAGGACGTCGTCGGGTCGTACGGCAGGCGTCACGTGCCGAACAACCAGCCGCAGTATCGCACAGGGCTGGTCGCTAGGCCTATCAGCCGGTGAACCGTGCGTTTCCAGGCTCACCACGGCCGGGCGGGCGTCGAAGGTGCGGACGCCGTTCTTGGTCATCCGCTGGACCTCGACGGTCCCGGCCCGGTTGAACACGTCGACCGCGCACTCGGCGTCGACCGGGTCGACGCCGTCCAGCCGCAGCTCCCAGACGGAGGCCGTCAGCCGGTCGGCGAGGCCGGAGGTCCGTGCCTCGACCGCCTCGACGATGTCGAGCCCGGCGGGCATCGACTCGTCGAGGAGGACGCGCAGGGTCTCCGGGTCGCGCGGTGCGGTGAGCGCGATCTCCAGGTACTCCGCCTCACTGCCCGTGCCGGTGGGTGCGGCATTGGCGTACGACACCTTCGGGTGCGGCGTGAATCCGGCCGAGTACGCCATGGGCACCTCGGCGCGGCGCAGCGCACGCTCGAAGGCGCGCTGGAAGTCTCGGTGGCTGGTGAACCTCAGGCGGCCGCGCTTGGTGTAGCGCAGTCGGATGCGCTGCACCGCGGGTGCGGGCGGCGGGCCTTCGGGCTGTCGCTTGCCCAGTGTCCTAGTCCTTCGTGAGTGCGGTCGTACTGCTGCCAAGAGTACGTGTCGCGGGCCGCTGAAGTTCCCGCCGGTCCACCGGGGCCGGCTGCCTCGGCTCGCCGAACAGCATCCGCCGGACGTCGGCGCGGGCCTGCCGTACCGTGTCGCGGGCACCGGCCAGCGCCTCGCGGACAGCCCGGCCCACCACGCGCGCCCCCTCGGCGGCGGGCCGCAGCACGGCGTCCCGGACGAGGTGGCCGACCGGGGTGAGCACGGTCCGGTACACCCAGCGCAGCGGCTCCACAAAGATCCACCGGAAGCGGGTTGCGAGCGCACGGCCGACGGCGCGCGAGATCCGTCCGGCGATCCGCCACGCGTGCCCGAGGGCGTCGCCGACCTCGCGCGCCACCACAGCGAGGAACCGGCCGACGGGGGCGAGAACCCAGCGCCACAGCGCGAGGGCGGGCAGGACCAGGAGGACGCGGAGGGTCCCGTACAGGGCCACCCCGATACCGGTGCCGATCATGCCCAGGAGCCACCCCAGCCCTCGTACGCACCGGGCGACGGCACGGCCGACGGGCGTGAGGACCCGGTCGTACAGCCATCGCGCGGGCACGACGAGCAGGTACCGGGCCAGCCGGGCGACGGCCGTGTACACGCCGATGCCCACGGCGGCGAGTACCGCGGCGATGCCCCTCAGCAGCCGGCTGACCGCGTGCCCGACCGGGCTGAGCACATGCGCGTACACCCATGCCAGCCCGGCTGCCACCCCGCGGCCCAGCCGTACGACGGCGTGCCCCACGGGCGTGAGCACGCGCGCGTACACCCATGCCGCCGGTACGACGACGAGGACGGTGGCGAGCCGGGCGAGCGCCCTGCCGACGGGGACCAGGACATGGCGCCACAGGCCCACCAACGGCCATACGAACAGGGCCGTTCCGAGCCACAGCAGCGCCCGGCCGAGCGGCCTGAGCACGGTGTCCCGCAGAAACCTTCCGGTGACGACGAGGGCGTCCCACGCCATCCGCACCGGCACCACCAGCACCAGGACGACGATCCGCAGCGGCACGCGGATCGCGACGGTCAGGCACCCTTCCGGCTGCCGGGTCCGGGGAGCCGGCTCGTGGAGTTCCATACCGGGGTAGACGCCGGAACAGCCCGTTCGGATCCGGCGCCGGAGACAGGCGCCGCGAGGGCACCCCGGGTGCCCACAAACCCCCACCCGAACAGGGCGGATGTCACGGACACACCTGGCCGCCGCCGTCGGGTCCGTCGTCCGTCACGGCGCCGATGGTGCTGGCGAGGGCGCGTATCCCGGCGACGATCTCGCGGGCGGTGGGAGCCGAGCCCGGATCCGTGAGCCACTGCGTCATGACGCCCGTGAGAAGGGCCATGTGCACGGCGCCCAGGGTGCGAGCCGTCGTCTCGTCGACCTGTTCCTCGGACGTGCCGCACAGAACCGCCGCGAGACCTCGGCGTCCCTGGACCTGCCCGCCGGCCAGGTAACGCCGCAGGTCCTGGGAGTGTTCGGCCTGGGCCAGCGCCTCGACGGAAGCGGCCCACAGCGTGCGGTCGGTCTCGAAGGACTCGATGATCGCGTCCCACATCGCCTCGTACCGCTCGCCCGCGGTGCCGCCGGGCCCGCCGAACGACGCCAGGGCACGGCCCAGCCGGGTGCCCCACTCGTCGATCGCCTCGATGAGCGCGGCGGTCAGCAGCGCTTCCCGGGAGCCGAAGTGGTAGCCGATGGCGGCCATGCTGACGCCGCCCGCAGCGGCCGAGATGTCGCGCACCGACGTACGGGCCCACCCCTTCTCCTCCAGGCATTGCCTGGCCCCGGCCAGCAGATCCTCGCGGTTTCCCATGCCGGCGACGCTATCCGACCCCCTCCGTCGATCTCGATTTATACGCACGTCTTATACATTCGTATTGCGCGCTCGCCCAACTCGCGGATACGGTTCTGCCATCGCAACCGAGCGACCTGAACGCAAGGGGGACCTCCATGACCGACAACGCCACTCGGGCCACTCTGGACCTCGACGGCCGCCGCCTGTCGTACCTGGACTTCGGCGGCACCGGCCGCCCGCTGATCGCCCTGCACGGGCACCTGTCCGAGGGCGCCACGTTCGCCCCGCTCGCCCGGGCGCTCGGCCCCACCTGGCACCTGATCGCACCGGACCAGCGCGGCCAGGGCGAGTCGGACCGCGCCGCCGACTACTCACGCGAGGGCTACCTCACTGACACCGAAGCCCTCTTCGACCACCTGGGGCTCGACCGGGCCGTCCTGCTCGGCCACTCCCTCGGGGCCATCAACGCCTATCAGTTCGCCGCCCAACACCCCGAGCGCGTCAGCGCCCTGATCAACGTGGAGGGTGCCGCCGCTCTCGGCCTGGACGGCTCCAACCCCTTCGGCTTCCTGCTCGCCCTGCCGTACGAAGCCCCCACCCGCAAGGCACTCATCGAGGGCATGGGACCGGCGGCCCCGTACTTCTCCGACCGCCTGCGGCAGAACTCCGACGGCAGCTGGCGGCTCCCCTTCCATCCCCAGGAGATGTACGAGTCCGAGGACCAGGTGCACGGCGACCACTGGGACGACTGGACCGCCACCACCTGCCCCGCCCTGCTGCTCCGCGGCACCAAGGGCGTCATCACCTCCGAGCAGGCCACGGCCATGACCGAACGCCGGCCCGGTACCCGGCTGGTGGAACTCGATGCCGACCACACGCTGCCCACCAGTGCACCGACCGAGTTCGCCGACGCCGTCCGCGCGTTCCTCGCCACCTTGTGACGGTCGCGGACCGCAGGCGGCGTCCATGGTGCGTGTCCGCCCGGTCAGTCGCGGAGGTCTCCGAGCCGGCGCAGGGCGCTCAGGCTCGGCAGGAAGCAGTACTCGCCTCCACGGGTGACGACGAAACGGGGCAGCGGAGCCAGGCGGCGCCGCACCGGTCGCCGGGGAATGGTGTAGCCGGCTTCCCCGTCCGCGGCGCCGACCACGGGGTCCATCGCGTTGCCGGCCCCGAAGAAGACGCCGTCGTTCATCCACTGCGACTGGACGAACTCGAACTGCCGGCCCAGGTGGGCGCCGATGAACGCGAACATCAGGCCGCGGTCCGCTCCGTCGTCCTCCAGCACGCCATCGGGCAATGGCGGTCCGTAGACGGCGCCGCGCCGGATCATGCGGTGCAGCCGTACCTCTCCGGCCACCGAGGCGTCGCGCGGGTTGGCCCGGCGGATGTGGCAGCCACCGGGCGTGGTGAATCCCATCGGGTCGTCCTGCTCGTACAGGAAGGTGTTACGGCGGTGGGGGTCGGAGCCGAGGGTGGGGTCGTCGTGCTCCGAGGCGAGCGCCAGAGGGGCTCCGCTGCGCCAGCGCCCCATGATCTTCGCGGCGATCAGCTCCTCGTCCCCGGCCCCGGCGGAGTTGTCCCTCAGATAGCGCCTGAAGGCGGCGACGTCCTGGTGGAGTTTGCGGAAGACCGCATAACTGCCGTTACGTCCCAGCACGGCCGGCTGCGGCGTCTGGACGCCGCCGATCTCGTCCGGGTAGCCGAGAACGAACTCCCCACTCTTCAAGGGCACTTCCAACTCATTGGACCCCGGGATGCCGCTGCCTTCGACGGCCGGATGGCTGACGCCGTCGAGGTAGCCGAAGTGCTCCTTCTCGGTGGACAGCGCGTAGCAGTCCTGCCGCCAGATCGCCGTCACACCGGGCAGGCGGTCGTAGGCGGGACGGGCGCGGTCGATGGCCTCCTCCAGGCGCGGGGGGTCGGGCGCGATCGCCGTGATCACCACATGGACGTCGTGCGTGCCGAGGGGTGCTTCCCAGTGCTCTGGGCTGCTGTCGCCCTCGTCGCGCAGCGCTCGTGCGCGGGCTGCCATGCCCTGCCGGAACTCCCAGGCGAACGACTCCAGCGATGGGCGCGGCACCCCCAGAGCCTCAAGGCCCCAGTAGGTGACGGCGACGCTGACCCAGGTGTCCCCCAGGGGGCTGGAGGTGTCGGCGGCGGAGGTCGTCACCGCGCTAGCCCGCCGCATCAGCTCGCGGCCCTGGGTGCGGTCGTCGATGCGGAAGACCAGGTACGTCGCCGCGTACGGGGTGGGGCGTGGGCTGAGGACCCCGCGCTGGATGTCGTCGAGTTCCAGTGTGACGTGGGTGGATGCGCTCACGCCGGCCTCCCTGCGGCATCGCTACGTAACGAGGTTGCGCCAGAAATTCCGCAGGCTGTCGTCGGCGCCGAAGAGCGTGCTGAAGATCGTGGAGTCGGCCAGCAGCACGTCTGCCGCGCGGTCGTCGCCGGGGGGCATCCACAGGAACATGTTGAACTCGGTGTTCCCGTCCTCGGTGAACGGATGGGGCCGGGACATGTCGATCGGCTGCCGGGCCAGCACATGGATGGCCTTCGGCTCGTCACTCGTCACCGCGTAGTGCGGCAGGTGCATGTGGAAGTTGAAGTTCGTGACCCCGTTCAGCCACCCCTTTTCATCCAGGTCCGGGACGGTCGACAAAGGAGCGATCCGGTTGCCCTCACCGGTGGCGGGACGCAGCCCGTACCGGTTGATGACCGGCACGCCCAGGCCTTTCATCAGGTCCCTGACGTAGGTGGCGAACCGCTGCTGGCGCGGCACCAGGGGATCGCCGTGGTGGCGGTACTCCACCTCCCGCACGGACAGATCGTCCGACGCGCCGACGTCGTGGTGGGGTCCCAGGACCAGGCGGGCTTCCTCCCGGGCGAGGAAGGCCCGCAGCGCCTCGATCTCCCCCGGCTCGGCTTCCTGCCCGGTGATCATGTGGTCCAGTCCGAAGACGAACAGGACGTCCGTGTCGTCGAGCACCCGCTCATCGAGCGGGGTAGGGAATCCGGCCTGGTCGATGCGCTGGTAGACCGGGACGGGATGCCCGGTCACCTCCTGGACGAAGTCCTGGAACGGCACCCAGGCCCAGAAGAACAACTCAAGCGACCCCGCGATGCCCTGCTGGAACCGATAGGGGTCCGACCACTTCGGGTCCTCGTACGCCGGCCACGCCACCCGTCTGACCTCGGTCATCGTGGAGAACCGGTTGTCCAGCTCGGCCGCGTTCCGACCTGCCTCGGCCGGATAGCTCCACGAGACGTAGATGCTCACGCGCCGCCCGGCAGGGGTGTCCTTCCGAGGGACGTGCCGCTGGTTGTAGACCCGCGCTGTTCTGGCCTCGCCCATCGCCCAGCTCCCAGCCTCACTGCATCTGGTCCAGCATCTCCGACAGAGCGCTCTTGATCCGCAACGCCTTCTTGATCTCGTCCGCCGTCACGTACGGATACTCCCCGTACTCGATGAAGCTCGGACAGTGGTGATCCCGGACGAATCTGCCGAACGCCTCCGGATTGGTCCGCCAGTCCTCCGGAAACCCCTCCAGATGCTCGAACGCCGTACTCACGCCCGCCTTTGAGAACAGCGCGACAGCGTCCTCGGTGTATTTGTCGAAGTCGGTGTCGAAGATCCCCTGATACATGAAGCGCGTGTCGTCGTCGAAGAGCACCCAGCGCAAGTAGTGCAGCTTCAACGGTGCGAGGAGATACGGATCCTGTTCCAGTGCCTTGGCCAGTGCGTAGCCGTACTCCCGCATCGCATCGGCGTGGCCGGGCTTGACCCGCGCGACAATGGTGAATCCATAGCACGCCGGAGTCCTGGGAAATACGGGCCCGTACTTCCCCTGCTCGAGATGATCCGTCTCCTTGGGGAGAACGACCGCCGCAGGCTTGATCTCCATGTCCACCTCCCGCCATCCCGTGGCCGGGCGCATTCATTTTCCCGCCGGATCGCTCGGCGCGCGCGGCGGGCCGGCGTAGATGGCCGACACCCAAGCAATCGGCTGATGTTGCGGAGGCCGCAGGTCAGGAAAGCGGAAGAGGCTGCTCCGTCCAGACTGTCTTGCCGTCATGGGTGTAGCGGGTGCCCCACCGCTCCGTGAGCTGCGCGACCAGGAAGAGCCCGCGTCCGCCCTCGTCCGTACTGAGGGCCCGTCGGAGGTGGGGGGACGTGTGGCTGGTGTCGGACACCTCGCAGATCAGACAGTGCGTACGGATGAGACGCAAGGTGACGGGGCCGGCTGCGTACCGGTAGGTGTTGGTGACGAGTTCGCTGGCGACCAGCTCGGTGGTGAAGGCCAGATCGGCCAGCCCCCATTCGGTCAGTTTCGCCGTGGTCAGCTCTCTGGCGCGGGCGGCAGCGGTCGCTTCCAAGGGCAGCTGCCATGAGGCGACATTCTCTGGCCGGAGCACCCGGGTACGTGCGATGAGCAGCGCGATGTCGTCAGCGGGGAGGTGGTCCTTGGGCAGCAGCGCATCGACCACGGCGTGGCAGGTCTGGTCCACCGGTTCTGTGGCGCGGGTGAGACATGCGCGCAAGGTCTCCAGCGCGGTGTCAATGTCGCCATTGCGTGCCTCCAGCAGGCCGTTGCTGTAGAGCGCGAGCAGGCTGCCTTCTGGGAGCTCCAGATCGTATGTTTCGAACGGCAGTCCGCCCAGGCCCAGCGGCGGACCGGCGGGCAGATCGAGCACAGTCACCTCGCCATCCGGGGTGGACACCGCCGGCGCCGGATGGCCGGCGCGTGCCAGGAAGCAGTGCTGGGAGACCGGATCGTAGACCGCGTACAGGCAGGTGGCTCCGAGTATCTGCTCGATCGCCCACTGGTTGCCGTCAGCGTTCGCCTCCATCTCGGCGGCCAGCAGACTGACCAGATCGTCCAGCCGCGCGACCACCTCGTCGGGTTCCAGGTCGAGGCTCGCGAGGGTACGCACGGCGGCGCGCAGCCGGCCCATCGAGGCCGCTGCGTGAATGCCGTGCCCGACCACGTCGCCCACGACGAGGGCGACCCGGGCGCCTGACAGCGGGATCACGTCGAACCAGTCACCGCCGACGCCCGGTTCGCCGCTGGCCGGGAGGTACCGGCAAGCCACCTCCACAGCCGGCAGGTCGGACCCTGTCTTCGGCAGCAGGCTGCGCTGAAGCGTGAGAGCGGCGCTCTGCTGTTGCGTGAAGCGGCGCGCGTTGTCGATGCAGACGGCGGCACGCGAGGAGAACTCATCGGCCACTGCAGCATCCTCACCTTCAAAAGGCTCCGAATTGCCCGACCGCCACAGGCTCACCACGCCCAGGACCCAGCCGCGTGCGACGAGGGGTACCGCGATCAACGAATGAACTCCGAGCCCCATGGCGATCTCGACGCGCCGGCGGTCCATTGCGTACCACTCGGGGCGGAGGGACAAGTGCTTCTCGAGAATCGGACGACGCTCGGCCAGGCACCGCGCCTGTGGAGATTCCGGAAGCAGCGGGACCACTTCGCCTTCCTGGAGCGGAACGCGGCGTTCTGGTGGTATGAGGGCAGCCCGGATCAGCGTACCTGTCGCACCGGGCACGGGATCGTCACCGTACGTCACGGGTTTGAGGAGGTCGACCGAGCAGTAGTCGGCCAGGCCGTGGACGGCCACCTCGGCCAGTTCCCGAGCGGTCTGTGCCACGTCCAGCGAGGTTCCGATGCGGGCGCTCGCCTCGTTCAGCAGGGCGAGCCTGCGTTGCGCCCGGTGGCGCTCGGTCACGTCCTCGATCGTCTCGGCCACGCCGAGAACCCGGCCCGAGGCGTCTTCCATCCGGAACGCCGAGACGGACACGATCCGCTCCCGACCCGGATCGTGGCGTGCCCGAGCGGACTGCTCCGTGAAGATCAGCGGCTCACCGGTCTCCAGGACGTGCCGGACCCGTTCATCTGCCGGACCCGCGTCCTCGTCGACCAGGAACTCGCGGGGGCGGTGGCCCACCGGCGCCTCGGCCGGGACGCCACTCGCCTTTGCGACCGCACGGTTGACCCGAATCACTTTCCTGTCCGGGCCGTAAGTGACCAGACCGATCGGGGACCGGCGGTACAAGCCGTCCAGCAGCGCACGGTCCCGCTGCCAGGCAATGACATCGGCGGCAGGAGCGCCGACCAGAAGCCACTCCTGACCACCCCCCTCCCGGGTGACCGCACGGGCCCGGAAACCCATCTCCACACGGCGCCCGTCCCGGTGCCGGACGGGCAGGACGCCGAACCATCCTCCCGCCTTCACGGCCTCTACGACGATGGACCGCGCGACAGGCAGGTCACGGGCATCGACCAGGAGGGTCTGCCACGCCCGTCCGATCACATCCTCGGCCGTATAGCCCAGCAGCTCCTCCGCACGTGTGCTCCAGGCGACCACCGTGCCTTGATCGTCGAGCGCAGCCGAGGCCCCACGCCCGAGGGCGAACGGATCCTCAGGGCTCTCGCTGAAATGCGTCGACGGTGTCCCCATAGCCACCACCCTGCCTCCGTGACTCGATGTTCCTCCCGGCGGTCTCCGTCCGCGACTCTTCCGTTCCCCTCGGCCCGGAGCTTCGGCAGGAATGTCATGGCGACACTGAGGAGCCCCTTGCCGCCAGGCAAGGGGCTCAACGGCTCACACAGTCATCCGTCAGTGCACGTGCCCACTCGATGCCGGCGCCGGACCCGCGTTCTTGACCGTCAGAGGGAGCAGCTTCTTGCCGGTCGGGCCGATCTGGATGTGGGTGTCCATCTGCGGGCAGACCCCGCAGTCGAAGCAAGGGGTCCAGCGGCAGTCCTCGACCTCTGTTTCGTCGAGGGCGTCCTGCCAGTCCTCCCAGAGCCAGTCCTTGTCCAGGCCGGAGTCGAGGTGGTCCCAGGGGAGGACCTCCTCGTAGGTGCGCTCGCGGGTGGTGTACCAGTCGACGTCGACGCCGAAGGGGGCGAGGGCCTTGTCGGCGCAGGCCATCCAGCGGTCGTAGGAGAAGTGCTCGCGCCAGCCGTCGAAGCGGCCGCCGTCGTCGTACACCGCGCGGATCACCGCGCCGATGCGGCGGTCGCCGCGGGAGAGGAGGCCCTCGACGATGCCCGGCTTGCCGTCGTGGTAGCGGAAGCCGATCGAGCGGCCGTACTTCTTGTCGCCGCGGATCTTGTCCCTCAGTTTGGCCAGGCGGGCGTCCGTCTCCTCCGCGGAGAGCTGGGGCGCCCACTGGAAGGGGGTGTGGGGCTTGGGGACGAAACCGCCGATCGAGACCGTGCAGCGGATGTCGTTGGAGCCCGAGACCTCGCGGCCCTTCTGGATGACGTGGGTCGCCATGTCGGCGATCTGGAGGACGTCGTCGTCGGTCTCCGTGGGCAGGCCGCACATGAAGTACAGCTTCACCTGGCGCCAGCCGTTGCCGTAGGCCGTGGCGACGGTACGGATCAGGTCGTCCTCGGAGACCATCTTGTTGATGACCTTGCGGATGCGCTCCGAGCCGCCCTCGGGGGCGAAGGTCAGGCCCGAGCGGCGGCCGTTCCTCGTCAGCTCGTTCGCCAGGTCGATGTTGAAGGCGTCGACGCGGGTGGAGGGCAGCGAGAGGCCGATCTTGTCGTCCTCGTAGCGGTCGGCCAGGCCCTTGGCGATGTCGCCGATCTCCGAGTGGTCCGCCGAGGACAGGGAGAGGAGGCCCACCTCCTCGAAGCCGGTTGCCTTCAGGCCCCTGTCGACCATCTCGCCGATGCCCGTGATCGAGCGCTCGCGCACCGGGCGGGTGATCATGCCGGCCTGGCAGAAGCGGCAGCCGCGGGTGCAGCCACGGAAGATCTCCACCGACATGCGCTCGTGGACCGTCTCGGCCAGGGGGACCAGCGGCTGCTTGGGGTAGGGCCACTCGTCCAGGTCCATGACCGTGTGCTTCGACACGCGCCAGGGGACACCGCTCTTGTTGGGGACCACGCGGGCGATACGGCCGTCGGGGAGGTACTCGACGTCGTAGAACGCCGGGACGTAGACCCCGCCCGTCTTCGCCAGGCGGAACAGGACCTCCTCGCGGCCGCCGGGGCTGCCCTCGGCCTTCCACGCGCGGATGATCCGGGTCATGTCCAGCACGGCCTGCTCGCCGTCGCCGATGACCGCCGCGTCGATGAAGTCGGCGATCGGCTCGGGGTTGAAGGCGGCGTGGCCGCCGGCCAGGACGATCGGGTCGTCGTCCGTGCGGTCCTTGGACTCCAGGGGAATACCTGCCAGGTCCAGGGCCGTCAGCATGTTCGTGTAGCCCAGCTCCGTGGAGAAGCTCAGGCCGAGCACGTCGAACGACTTCACGGGGCGGTGGGTGTCCACCGTGAACTGCGGGACGCCGTGCTCGCGCATCAGCGCCTCCAGGTCCGGCCACACGCTGTAGGTGCGCTCGGCGAGGACGCCCTCCTGCTCGTTGAGGACCTCGTAGAGGATCTGGACGCCCTGGTTGGGCAGGCCGACCTCGTACGCGTCCGGGTACATGAGTGCCCAGCGGACGTCGCACTCGTCCCAGTCCTTGACGGTGGAGTTGAGCTCTCCGCCGACGTACTGGATGGGCTTCTGCACGTGCGGGAGCAGTGCTTCGAGCTGCGGGAACACCGACTCGGCGGCTTCGGCAGGCATCTCGCGAACCTTCGTGAGCTGACAGGGGTGACCATCAAGCGTAACCCGGCCGAGCGGCTCCCCCGAACGCTCAGCAGGCGGCCCCGGACTTGATCTCCTTCCAGAGTCCGGGCAGCTCCGCCTCGGCCTGTGCCGCCCGGGCCTCCTCGCGCCCGTACAGCACCCCGTACGTGAAGGTGCTCTCCCCCGCCGCGTGGGCCACCGCGGACAGCTCGCGCAGGGTCAGGCGGGTCATGACGCTGTCCTGGTGGTCGCCGAGGAGGGTGGTCAGGGACTTCGTCGCCTTGGTCAGGGAGCGGGCCGGGGTGCCGAGGGCGGGTGTGGCCGCCTCGGCGGCGTAGCGGGTGCGCTTGGCCTTCTTGCGGGCCTCGTGCACGGCTACGTCGCGTGCCTCGCCGGGCGGGGCGGCGAGCGCCCGCTCGACCAGGGCGGACAGGGTCGCCAGGTCCTTGTCCATGGCCTTGGCGAGCACCTTCTCCGGCTTCTTGCCGGCGGCTTTGCGCAGTGGCGGGTCGGCGAGGAGGGCGTCCAGGGTGTCCAGCAGGGTCAGGTAGCGGCGGGAGTTCAGGACGCCGGTCAGATGGGGCTGTGCGCCGCCGCGGCGGGCCTCGGTCCAGGAGGTGAGGCGCTCGGGGAGCGGTCCGACGACCAGGTGGGACGGGAGGGCCTTGACGGCGGCCGTCAGGCGTTCGGCCATCACCTCGTGGTCGCGGTCGACGCCCAGCTCGCCCGCGAGCCACTTCAGCTCGGCCGCGATGGGGTCGGTGACGGCGCGGCCCAGGACGGAGCGGAAGCTGCGCAGGGTGCTGCGGGCGCGGCGGGTGGCGACCCGCATACGGTGCACGGAGTCGGGCACGTCCCGGCGGACGGCGGGGTCGAGCTCGACGATTACGTCCCGCTGGGCGCGCAGATAGGCGAGCACGTGGTCGCCGGCCGTCACCGGGGGCGCGGGTTTGTCCTTCCCGCGGCGCTGTCCTCCGGTCTGTTCCAGGGCCCGGGCGAGCTTCGACGGTGACGTCGAGGGACGTACGCCCGCCCTGCGCAGTCGTTTCTCCACCAGGTCCAGGAAGGCGGGGTCGCCGTCGTCGGCGAGTTCCACCTCGATCTCGGTCCACTGGGCGGTCCTGCCCTTGCCGCCGAGGCGCTCGGCGGTGACGGCGTCGACGCTCGCCTCGGCCAGCAGGGTGCCGTCGGCGTCGACCAGGTGGCGCACATCGCGGGCGGAGCGCAGCCGGACCAGTGGGACCAGTGCGGCGTCCCGGACCCGGGAGCGGACGAGGGCGGCGATCTCCTCCGGGACGGTGTCGGAGAGCGGGGCCCGGATCTCGTCGCGCACGCCCGGTTCGACCGGGAACTTCAGATGCCAGCCGGCGTCCGAGCCTCCGGTGCGGCGGCGCAGGGTGAGGTCGGCGGCGGCCAGGCGCTCGTCGGCGGTGTCGTAGTAGGTGGCGTCGAGTTCCACCAGGCCCTTGTCCAGGACGGCCGCCACTGCGCCGACGCCGGTCAGGTCGGGCAGCCCGCTGTCGTCGGATTCGTACTTGCGCTCGATCTCGCGTTTCGCATCCGCCATGGATCGAATCTAGTTGTCCGGGCGGTGGTGCGGCAGGGGCAGTCCTGGGCGAATGGCCGGAAAATTCCCGTCGTCCGCCCCGTGAACCGGACCGCCGGGGGCCTACGCCGACATGGGTCTCTGCACCTTGATCGACTGCAGCAGTCCCACGGCCATCCACACCGCGAACATCGACGAGCCGCCGTACGACACGAACGGCAGGGGGAGGCCGGTGACCGGCATGATGCCGAGGGTCATGCCGATGTTCTCGAAGGACTGGAAGGCGAACCAGGCGACGATCCCGGCGGCCACGATCGTCCCGTACAGCTCGGTGGAGTCGCGGGCGATGCGGCAGGCCCGCCACAGCACGACGCCGAGCAGGAAGATGATGAGGCCGGCGCCGAGGAAGCCCAGCTCCTCCCCCGCGACCGTGAAGACGAAGTCCGTCTGCTGCTCGGGCACGAACTGGCCGGTGGTCTGCGAGCCGTGGAAGAGGCCTGCTCCGGTCAGGCCGCCGGAGCCGATGGCGATGCGGGCCTGGTTGGTGTTGTAGCCGACGCCGGCCGGGTCCAGGTTCGGGTTGGCGAACGCGGCGAACCGGTTGATCTGGTACTGGTCCAGGATGTGCAGCTGCCAGATGGCGATGCAGCCGATCATCCCGGTGATGAGCAGGCCGAAGACCCACCGGTTGGAGGCGCCGGAGGCGAGCAGCACGCCGAGGATGATGGCCACCATGGCGAGCACCGAGCCGAGGTCCGGCATGAGCAGCAGGATCAGGCAGGGTACGGCGGCGAGGCCCAGGGACTGCGCCACGGTCCGGTGGTCCGGGTAGATCTTGTCGCCGGCGTCCACCCGGGCCGCAAGCATCATCGCCATGCCCAGGATGATGGAGATCTTGAGGAACTCGGCGGGCTGGAGCGAGAAGCCGCCGATGACGAGCCAGTTGCGCTGGCCGTTGATGGTGGCGCCGAGCGGGGTGAGGACCGTCAGGGCGAGCAGGACCGACAGGCCGTAGAGGATCGGCACGGCGTTGCGCAGGGCGCGGTGGCCCAGCCAGAGCGTGCCGATCATCAGGGCGAACCCGATGCCGAGGTTGATCAGGTGCCGTTCCAGGAAGAAGTACGGGTCTCCCTGGTTGATCTCGGTGCGGTTGCGGGTCGCGGAGAACACGAGCGCGGACCCGATCAGGGACAGCACGACGGCGGACAGCAGTATCGGCCAGTCGAGCCTGCGGGCCAGCGAGTCACGGGCGAAGATCCTGGTCCAGCCGGCCCGTTCGGGTCCGTACCCGGATACGGAGAAGCTGTTCGCGCCCGTCATGAGGGCATCCTCCGGCTTCCCCGCCCGGGGGTCCTGCGTGGTCGCCTGCGGGTGTTGCGGTTGCCCGCGGTGGGCGAGGGCGAGGTGGCGGGCTGCTGGTCGCTGCCGTTGCTGGGGTTGTTCTGCTGGGAGGCCTCGGCGTCCTTCGCCGGGTCGCCGTCCACCTTCGGTGCCTGGATGGTGCCGTCCGTGCGGACCTTGGGCAGGCCCTTCTGCGGCTCGGGCAGCAGCGCCTTCTTGCTGTCGATGGAGCCGTCGCCCTGGACGCCGTAGAGCGCGCTGTAGATGTTGCGCACGGCTTCACCGGCGGAACCGGAACCCGTACCGGCCTGGGAGATCGTCATGATCACCGAGTAGTCCTTGGAGTACGTGGCCAGCCAGCCGGTGGTCTGCTTGCCGTAGACCTCGGCGGTACCGGTCTTGCCGTGCAGCGTGATCTTGTTCTGCGGCCAGCCGTTGAACTTCCACGCGGCCGTACCGCGGGTGATGACGCCGGCGAAGGCGTCGTCCATGCCCTTGAGGGTGGCCTGGCTGACCGGGAGCCTGCGCTGCACCTTGGGCTTGATCTCCTGGACGGACTTGCCGTCGGCGCTGATGATCGCCTTGCCGATGGTCGGGACGTACTCGGTGCCGCCGTTGGCGACGGCGCCGTAGATCATGGCCTCCTGGATCGGCGTGACGAGCGTGTCGCCCTGGCCGATGGAGTAGTTGATCTCGTCGCCCTCGCGCATCTTGTTGCCTTCGAGGCAGTTCTCGTAGGCGATCTTCTCGACGTAGGAGCCGTCCTTCTTGCCGGACTTGCACCAGGCGTCCTTGTTGGCCTCCCAGTAGTTCAGCTTCCACTGGCGGTCCGGGACGCGGCCGGTGACCTCGTTGGGCAGGTCGATGCCGGTCTGCTTGCCGAGGCCGAACTGGTGGGCCGTCTTGAAGAACCAGTCCTTCGGCTGGCCCTTCTTGGGGTTGATGCCGCCGTCCTTCTTCCACTCCCGGTCGCCGAGGCCGTAGAAGACGGTGTCGCAGGAGACCTCCAGGGCGCGCCCCAGGGAGATGTCGCCGAAGTTCTCGCCCTCGAAGTTCTTGAAGACCTGGCCGCCGACCGAGTAGGAGCTGGTGCAGGGGTAGCCGCCGTCCCAGGGGTAGCCGGCCTGGACCGCGGCGGCCGTGGAGACCACCTTGAACGTCGAACCGGGGGCCGCCTGCCCCTGGATGGCCCTGTTGAGCAGCGGGTAGTCGGAGTCCTTGCCGGTGAGGGCCTTGTAGTCCTTGGCGGAGATGCCGCCCACCCACACGTTCGGGTCGTAGGTCGGGGCCGAGGCCATGGCGACGATCCGGCCGGTCCTGGCCTCCATGACGACGACGGCGCCGGAGTCGGCCTTGAAGTTCTCGCCGGTGTTCTTGTCGAACTGCTGGCGGGCGGCCTTCATCGCCTGGTCCAGCTCGTACTCCGCGACGCGCTGGACGCGGGAGTCGATGCTGGTGACCAGGTTCGAGCCGGGCTCGGCCGCGTCCGACTTGGCCTTGCCGATGACCCGGCCGAGGTTGTCGACCTCGTAGCGGGTGACGCCGGCCTTGCCGCGCAGTTCCTTGTCGTACTCCCGCTCCAGGCCGGAGCGGCCGACCATGTCGGAGCGCAGGTAGGGCGAGTTGGTGTCCTTGGCCTGCTGGATCTCGGCGTCGGTGACGGGCGAGAGATAGCCGAGGACCTGCGCGGTGTTGGAGTTGCCCGGGCCCGGGTAGCGGCGCACGGCCTCGGGCTGGGCGGTGATGCCGGGGAAGTCCTCGGCGCGCTCACGGATCTGCAGGGCCTGCTTGGGCGTGGCCTTGTCGGTGATCGGGATCGGCTGGTACGGCGAGCCGTTCCAGCACGGTTTGGGGGTCTTGGCGTCGCACAGCCGGACCTTCTGGACGACCTCCTCGGGCGTCATGCCGAGGACGCCGGCCAGCTTGGTGAGGACGGCCTTGCCGCTGTCCTTCTGCTTGAGCAGGTCGGTGCGGGAGGCGGAGACGACCAGGCGGGTCTCGTTGTCCGCGAGGGGTACGCCGCGGGCGTCCAGGATGTCGCCGCGCACGGCGGGGTCGACGACCTGCTGGACGTGGTTGCCGGAGGCCTCCTTCTGGTACTGGGCGCCCTCGCGGATCTGCAGGTACCAGAGCCGGCCGCCGAGCGTGCCGAGCAGGGAGAGGACGAGGATCTGGATCACGACGAGCCGGATCTGGACCCGTGGGGTCCGACCGGTCTCGGGGATGTTGGTCACTGCGGCGGTCTCCCCCTCTCAGTGCGCAGGTGCGAGTACACGTACGAATGATGAACGACCAGCCTGTGAGCCCGCGTTCCGCGCCGGCTGACCCGTTCGAGTGAACTCCCGTGCCGTCACAGCCGCTTGACCCCCTTGATCCGGCCGACCCGTGTGGTGCGGGTGCGGGCCCTGGCCTTGAGCGCGCCGAAGCCGCCGCGCTGGCTGCCGATGCGCAGGCCGGTGCCGGAGGAGAGCCAGCCGGCGGAGATGTCACCGGCCTTGGCGGCGGGGCCGGTCTCGGTCAGCGGGTCGTTGTCCGCGCGGCGGGCCAGCCACATGATCCCGGGGACCACGAACGGGGCGAGCAGCAGGTCGTACAGGGCGGCCGAGAACAGCAGCCCGGGCAGACCGACATGGCGGGCGGCGGTGTCGCCGACCAGGGCGCCGACGCCCGCGTACAGCAGCGTGGAGCCGATGGCGGCGGCGACCACGACGGCCATCGGGCCGGTCGCGGACTTCAGGCGGCCGTTCTCCGGTCTGGCGAGCCCGGCGAAGTAGCCGGTGACGCACAGCACGAGGGCGTAGCGGCCGGCCGCGTGGTCGGCGGGCGGGGCCAGGTCGGCCAGCAGACCGGCGCCGAAGCCGACGAGGGCGCCGCCGACATGGCCGTACACCATGGCGAGGCCGAGGACGGTGAGCAGCAGCAGGTCGGGGACGGCGCCCGGCAGATGCAGACGGGCGAGGACGCTCACCTGGATCACCAGGGCCACGACGACCAGTGCGCTGGAGAGCAGGATCCGGTTGAGGCGCATGGAAGAGTCAGCTCCTAGTGCTGCTGGCCAGTCGTGTTGTTCGCGCCCGCCGAGGGGGTCACCGTGACGGTCACCGTCGGCGTCGGGACGGGCTGGGGCTTGGCCGGCAGGACCTCGTCGCGCGGGTCCTTCTTCGGGGCCTGGACGACCACGCCGACGACGTCGAGCTTGGTGAAGGCGACGTAGGGGGTGACGTAGATCGTGCGGGTGAGGCCGCCGTTGGAGGGCTCGACGCGGGAGACCACGCCGACCGGGACGCCGGGCACGAACGGCCGGTCGGCCTGTGAGCCGAAGGTGACGAGGCGGTCGCCCTTCTTCACCTCCGCCTGGCCGTTGAGCAGTTCCACGCGCAGCGGCCGGTCGCCCTGCCCGGAGGCGAAGCCGAGTTCGTCGCTGCCCTCCATGCGGGTGCCGACGGTGAAGTCGGGGTCGTTGGCGAGCAGCACGGTGGAGGTGTCGGGGCCGACGGTGGTGACGCGGCCGACGAGTCCGTCGCCGTTGAGGACGGTCATGTCGCGTTTGATGCCGTCGTTGGCGCCGGCGTCGATGGTGACGGTCCAGGAGAAGCCCTGGGCCGCTCCTATGGCGATGACCTGGGCGCCCTTGATGCCGTACTGGCCCTCGCCGGCGATCTTCAGCATCTTGTCGAGCTGGTTCAGCCGGCTGCGGTTGTGGTCGTCGCTGCCGAGTTTCGCCTTGAGGGCCGCGTTCTCCGTCTCCAGCCGGGCGAGCCGGTCGTGCCGGCTGCCGGAGTCCCGGATCGCGGAGACGGCGTTGCCGACCGGATTCACCGCCGAGGACAGGCCGTTCTCGACGGGGCCGAACACCGCGGCCGCGGCCTGCCGGGCACCGTCCACCGGGGAGTTCCGGCCCCCGCGGATGTCCACCGTGATCAGCGCGAACGCGATGGCGATCAGCAGGACCAGGAGCAGCCGGCTCTCTTTCGTGTCCCTCACGTGCGGCGGCCGTGCCCTTCCTCGATAGGAATTCGGGAGCCCCTTTGCGGACCTTGCGCCGAACGCAAACCCTGGGGCCCATTTGTGGGAGCTTATGCCTTTTAATCAACGATCCGCCGCACGAGAGGAGAGAAGTCCCGTACGGCGGAATCGAAGCGTTACGTCATCTGCGCGGCTGGGCGTCCAGAACCTGCTGCAGCGCCTCGAACTCCTCGACGCACTTCCCGGAGCCGAGCGCGACGCTGTCCAGCGGGTCCTCGGCGATGTGGATCGGCATGCCGGTCTCCCGGCGCAGCCGCTCGTCCAGGCCGCGCAGCAGGGCTCCGCCGCCGGTCAGAACGATTCCTCGGTCCATGATGTCGCCGGACAGCTCCGGCGGGCACTTGTCGAGGGTCGTCTTGACCGCGTCGACGATCGCGTTGACGGGCTCCTCGATCGCCTTGCGGACCTCGGCGGCCGAGATGACGACGGTCTTCGGCAGCCCGGACACCAGGTCCCGGCCACGGACTTCGGTGTGCTCGTCGGAGTCGAGGTCGTACGCCGAACCGATCGTGATCTTGATCTGCTCGGCCGTGCGCTCACCCAGCAGAAGGCTGTACTCCTTCTTGATGTACTGGATGATCGCGTTGTCCAGCTCGTCGCCCGCGACCCGGATGGACTGGGCGGTGACGATGCCGCCGAGCGAGATGACCGCGACCTCCGTGGTACCGCCGCCGATGTCCACCACCATGTTGCCCGTGGCCTCGTGGACCGGCAGGCCGGAGCCGATGGCGGCGGCCATGGGCTCCTCGATGATGTGCACCTGGCGCGCACCCGCCTGGGAGGACGCCTCGATCACGGCGCGGCGCTCGACGCCCGTGATGCCCGAGGGCACACAGACGACGACCCGCGGCCGGGCGAGATACCGCCGCTTGTGGATCTTCAGGATGAAGTAGCGGAGCATCCGCTCGGTGATCTCGAAGTCGGCGATCACGCCGTCCTTCAGCGGGCGGACGGCCACGATGTTGCCCGGCGTCCGGCCGATCATCTTCTTCGCTTCGGCACCGACCGCGAGGATCCCACCGGTGTTGGTGTTGATCGCGACGACGGACGGCTCGTTGAGTACGATTCCGCGACCCCTGACGTACACCAGCGTGTTGGCGGTCCCGAGGTCGACAGCCATGTCACGGCCGATGAACGACATTGAGTTCCCCATCCGGATTCATCTGGCCTTCCTGAGCTTTTGAGGGCATATCAGGTCGGCGAGGCGGGTGCTGTGACGTGAAGGCTTCCATCGTAAACGCGCCTGCACGAACACTGCGCGAGGGTCTCCGCCATTGTCACCATGTGGCGGCCCGCCTCGCTTGTGGAGACGGTCCATCGGAGGCACGCGTTCCCCCGATCGGCCAGGCATATGCCAAAGGACGGCCGAAATGTACGGCCGTCCCTGGTCAGGCGCCACCGGGTGGAACTGACGCCCACTCAGAAAAATTACCGAAAACTCAGCTAGCGACGGCTCACGCGCGGCCCGGGAAGAAGATCTTCACCTCGCGCTCGGCGGACTCCTCGGAGTCGGAGGCGTGGATCAGGTTCTCGCGGACGATCACGCCGAAGTCACCGCGGATGGAGCCCGGAGCCGCGGCGATCGGGTCGGTCGGGCCGGCGAGCGCACGCACGCCCTCGATGACCCGCTCGCCCTCGACGATCAGCACGACGACCGGGCCGGAGGACATGAACTCGACCAGCGGCTCGTAGAACGGCTTGCCGACGTGCTCGGCGTAGTGCTGCTCCAGCGTGGCACGGTCCAGGGTGCGCAGCTCCAGCGCGGTGATCTGCCAGCCGGCCTTGCGCTCGATACGGCTGATGATCTCGCCGGTCAGGCCGCGACGGACGGCGTCGGGCTTGAGCAGGACGAGGGTGCGCTGGCTCACGGGGTCTCCTTCTGACGGACGTCTGCGGTGGTGGGACGAGGTTACAGGGCGTGTCGGGGCGTCCGTTACGCAGCGTCAGGTGTAGAGGAACCGGACTCCGCCTGCGCGGCGAATCGGGCCTTCGCCTCGTCCACCTTTCTGCCGAAGTGCACCGAGGCCCACCACAGCGCCGCGAACACCGCGCCCATGAAGTACATGGTCGGGACGAACACACCGGAGGCGACCAGCGCGAGCTGCAGGGCCCAGCCGAGGGCCACCCCTCCGGGCCGGGTCACCATCCCGCACAGCAGCACGCACAGCAGCATGGCGATGCCGCTGACCAGCCACACCGTGGAGACGGACAGGCTCGGGTCCTTCATGGCGACCAGCGCGGCGAACCCGATGACGAAGAACTCGCCGATCAGTGTCGATGCACAGAGCGTACGCATCTCGAGCCTCAGCCCTTCCCCAGCAGCAGCCGGGCCTCGCCGACGGTGATGACGGAACCGGTGATCAGCACACCGCCGCCCGCGAACTCGCCCTCCTCCTCGGCCAGCGTGATCGCGGCCTCCAGGGCGTCCGGGAGCCGCGGCTCGACCTGCACCCGCTCCTCACCGAACACCTCGACGGCGATCGCGGCCAGCTCGTCGGCGTCCATCGCCCGCGGGGTGGAGTTCTGCGTGACGACGACCTCGGCGAAGATCGGCTCGAAGGCCTCCAGCAGCCCCCGCACGTTCTTGTCGCCGCTCGCGCCCACGACCCCGATCAGCCGGCTGAAGTCGAACGCCTCCTGCACCGCCTCCGCGGTCACCCGCGCGCCCGCCGGGTTGTGCGCGGCGTCCAGCACGACGGTCGGGGAGCGCCGTACGACCTCCAGGCGGCCCGGCGAGGACACGGCCGCGAAGGCCTTGCGGACGGTGTCGATGTCCAGCGGATCGGGGCGCTGCTCGCCGACGCCGAAGAACGCCTCGACGGCGGCGAGGGCCACGGCCGCGTTGTGCGCCTGGTGGGCGCCGTGCAGCGGGAGGTACACCTCGGGGTACTCGCCGCCGAGGCCGCGCAGGGTGAGCAGCTGCCCGCCGACGGCGACCTGCCGGGAGACGACCCCGAACTCCAGCCCCTCGCGGGCCACGGTGGCGTCCACCTCGACAGCCTTCTTCAGCAGCACCTGCGCCGCGTCGACCGGCTGCTGGGCCATGATCACGGTCGCGTCCTGCTTGATGATCCCGCCCTTCTCGCCGGCGATCTCCGCGGGCGTCTCCCCGAGGCGGTCGGTGTGGTCCAGGTCGATCGGGGTGATCACGGCGACGTCACCGTCGATGACGTTGGTCGCGTCCCAGGAGCCGCCCATGCCGACCTCGACCACCGCGACATCCACGGGGGCGTCCGCGAAGGCGGCGTACGCCATGCCGGTGAGGACCTCGAAGAACGACAGCCGGTACTCCTGCTGACCGTCGACCATCTCGACGTACGGCTTGATGTCCTGGTACGTCTCGATGAACCGCTCGGCGGAGATCGGGGCGCCGTCCAGGCTGATCCGCTCGGTGATCGACTGCACGTGGGGGCTGGTGTAGCGGCCGGTGCGCAGTTCGAAGGAGCCGAGCAGGGCCTCGATCATGCGGGCGGTGGAGGTCTTGCCGTTGGTGCCCGTGATGTGGATCGAGGGGTACGACCGCTGGGGCTCGCCGAGGACGTCCATCAGCGCGGAGATGCGGCTGACCGAGGGCTCCAGCTTGGTCTCACCCCAGCGGGTGGCCAGCTCGGCCTCGACCTCGCGCAGGGCCTTGTCGACCTCCGGGTCCTCGGGCCGCGTGGGTACGTCGGACTGCGGCTGCCCGCCGCTCTGCGTCCGCAGGGTTCGGCTGCCCGCTTCGATCACGGCGAGGTCGGGGTCGCGGTTGGTCTCCTCAGCGATGATCTCGTCGAAGCTGTCGAGGGGGTCGGTGCCATTCGGGTCGCTCACGGTGCCCAGTCTACGAAGCGCCGGTGGCAAAGGGTGCGGTGGCTTCGCGGCGCCGGTATGGGATGGCTGGTCCTGTCGGCCGACTGCGGGCGCGTCGGGGCTGGTCGCGCAGTTCCCCGCGTCCCTTCAGGGCGCCGAAGGCCCCCGGCGCTGAATCAGCACCGGGGGCCTTCATCCGCATATGTGCCCTACGCCTGCGGCAGCTTCTCCAGCTGGGCCGTGATGCGGGCGATGTCCTCCTCGGCCTTGGCGAGGCGCGTGCGGATCTTGTCCACCACCTGGTCCGGCGCCTTCGCGAGGAAGGCCTCGTTGCCGAGCTTGGCCGTGGCCTGGGCCTTCTCCTTCTCTGCGGCGGCGAGGTCCTTGGCGAGACGCTTGCGCTCCGCCGCCACGTCGATCGTGCCGGAGAGGTCCAACGCCACCTCCGCACCCGCCACCGGCAGGGTGGCCGTGGACGTGAAGGAGTCGCCCTCAGGCTGGAGGCGCAGGAGCTGGCGGATGGCGGCCTCGTGCGGGGCGAGGGCCGTACCGTCGAGCGTCAGGCGGGCCGGGACCCGCTGGCCCGGCTGCAGACCCTGGTCGGCGCGGAAGCGGCGGACCTCGGTGATGACCGACTGGAGGGTCTCGATCTCCCGCTCGGCCGCCGCGTCACGGAAGCCACTGTCCTTCGGCCACTCGGCGATGACCACCGACTCGCCGCCCGTGAGGGTCGTCCAGAGGGTCTCCGTGACGAACGGGACGACCGGGTGCAGCAGCCTCAGCGTGACGTCGAGGACCTCGCCCAGGACCCGCTTGCTGACCTCGGCCGGCTCGCCGCCCGCCTGGAAGACGGTCTTGGACAGCTCGACGTACCAGTCGAAGACCTCGTCCCACGCGAAGTGGAAGAGGGTGTCCGACAGCTTGGCGAACTGGAAGTCGTCGTAGTAGGCGTCGACTTCGGCCACGACCGAGTTCAGGCGGGAGAGGATCCAGCGGTCGGTCGCCGACATGGCCGACGGCTCCGGCAGCGGGCCCTGCACCGTCGCGCCGTTCATCAGGGCGAAGCGGGTGGCGTTCCAGATCTTGTTGGCGAAGTTCCGGGAGCCCTGGACCCAGTCCTCGCCGATCGGGACGTCGACGCCGGGGTTGGCGCCGCGGGCGAGGGTGAAGCGGAGGGCGTCGGAGCCGTACTTGTCCATCCAGTCCAGCGGGTTGACCGCGTTGCCGAAGGACTTCGACATCTTCTTGCCGAACTGGTCGCGGACCATGCCGTGCAGGGCGATGGTGTGGAACGGCGGGGTGCCGTCCATCGCGTACAGGCCGAACATCATCATCCGGGCGACCCAGAAGAAGAGGATGTCGTAGCCGGTGACCAGGACGGAGTTCGGGTAGAACTTCGCGAGCGACTCGGTCTGTTCGGGCCAGCCGAGGGTGGAGAACGGCCACAGGCCGGAGGAGAACCAGGTGTCGAGGACGTCGGTGTCCTGGTGCCAGCCCTCGCCGGTGGGCGCCTCGTCGTCGGGACCGACGCAGACGACCTCGCCGTTCGGCCCGTACCAGACCGGAATCCGGTGGCCCCACCACAACTGCCGCGAGATGCACCAGTCGTGGAGGTTGTCGACCCAGTCGAAGTACCGCTTCTCCATCTCCTGCGGGTGGATCTTGACGCGGCCGTCCCGGACGGCGTCGCCGGCGGCCTTCGCCAGCGGGCCGACCTTGACCCACCACTGCATCGACAGGCGCGGCTCGATGGTGGTCTTGCAGCGCGAGCAGTGGCCGACGGAGTGGACGTACGGCCGCTTCTCGGAGACGATCCGGCCCTCGGCGCGCAGCGCGGCGACGATGGCCGAGCGGGCCTCCAGGCGGTCCATGCCCTGGAAGGGGCCGTGGACGGTGATGACGGCGTGCTCGTCCATCATCGTGATGGCCGGCAGGTTGTGGCGCTGGCCGATCTCGAAGTCGTTCGGGTCGTGGGCCGGGGTGACCTTGACGGCGCCGGTGCCGAACTCGGGGTCGACGTGGGTGTCCGCGACGACCGGGATGGAACGGTCGGTCAGCGGGAGCTTGATGAGCTTGCCGACGAGGTGCTTGTAGCGCTCGTCGTCCGGGTGGACGGCGACCGCGGTGTCACCGAGCATCGTCTCGGCACGGGTGGTGGCGACGACGACCGTCTCGTCACCCTCGCCGTACTTCAGCGAGACCAGCTCGCCGTCGTCCTCCTGGTACTCGACCTCGATGTCCGAGATGGCCGTCAGACAGCGCGGGCACCAGTTGATGATGCGCTCGGCGCGGTAGATCAGCTCGTCGTCGTAGAGGCGCTTGAAGATGGTCTGGACGGCCTGGGAGAGGCCCTCGTCCATGGTGAACCGCTCACGCGACCAGGCGACGCCGTCACCGAGGCGGCGCATCTGGCCGGAGATCTGCCCGCCGGACTCGGCCTTCCACTGCCAGACGCGCTCGACGAAGGCCTCACGCCCGAGGTCGTGCCGGGACTTGCCTTCCTTGCCCAGCTCGCGCTCGACGACGTTCTGCGTGGCGATACCGGCGTGGTCCATGCCCGGCTGCCACAGCGTCTCGTACCCCTGCATGCGCTTACGCCTGGTCAGCGCGTCGATGAGGGTGTGCTCGAAGGCGTGGCCCAGGTGCAGGCTGCCGGTGACGTTCGGCGGCGGGATGACGATCGTGTACGGCGGCTTCTCGCTCTTCTCGTCCGCCTCGAAGTAACCGCGCTCTACCCAGCGCTCGTACAGCGGCCCCTCTACATCGGCCGGCGCGTACTGGGTCGGCAGTTCGGTGTCGGGCGCGGGTGGCTGCTGCTGAGCGTTCTCGGTCACGGGGGTCAGTTTAGAGGTGTCACGGGGTGGTCCTGAAACGCGTTTGTTCTGTAACGGTGCGCCCCCCGGTGCCGTGCGTTTCCTGTGCCTGGTCCAGGATGTCAGGAACACATAAGCATCTGGAGGGGAACCCAGAGATGAGCAACAACCAGCCGGGCCCGTACGGTGGGCCGCCCCAGCAGCCGGGTCCGTACGGCCAGCCGGGGCAGCCTGGCCCGTACGGCCAGCCGGGGCCCTACGGCCAGCCGGGCCCCTATGGCCAGCAGCCGCCGCAGGCCCCGCAGCCCGGCTACGGCTATCCCCAGCAGGCGCCTCAGGCCGTCCCGCCGCAGCCGGGGTACGGCTACCCGCAGCAGGGCGGCGTGCCGCAGCAGCCGAACCCGTACGGTCAGCAGCCCAATCCCTATGGCCAGCAGCCCTACGGCGTCCCGCAGCCGCCGGCTCCGGGCGGCGGCAAGAAGAAGACGGGGCTGATCATCGGGGCGGTGGCCGTGGTGGCGGCCATCGGTGTGGGGGCGTACCTCGTCCTCGGCGGAAGCGGGTCCGGGCTGACCGACGACGGCGCGCACAAGCTGACGACGCCGGCGAAGGTGCTCGGCCAGTACAACCGGGCGACCCAGGACGGTAAGACCACCGACAGCAATGCGGACACCGTGAAGGACCTGCAGAAGAGCGGCGTGCAGGACGGCACGGCCGTCGGCGCCGCGTACTCGACGGCCGACCTGAGCCATTACAACCCGCAGGACCCCTCCACCGCGCCGAGCAAGACCGAGCTCATGACGGCCCAGGGCCTGACCGTCGTCGGCGCCTACGGCAAGATCGCCGATCCGAAGAAGACTCTGGACGCGTTCTTCGCGAACGTCGACAAGAGCTCCCAGAAGAACGACTCGTCCAGCGGTTCTTCGAGCAAGACCCAGTTCATCGGCGAACCCGAGTCGGTGGACATCGACGGCGCGGTCATGAAGTGCCAGGCGGCCAAGGGCACCGACCTGCTCACCCAGCAGCAGCAGACCAACTGGTTCTGCGCCTGGGCCGACTACAGCACCATCGCCATGGTGTCGCCCGGTAACCACACGACGGGCACCACCAAGGACGTGGCGATCGACCTGACCAAGAAGCTGCGCGCGGAGATCCGCGTCAAGGCCTGAGGTCGTACGCCCAACAGCGGAAGGGGCCCTGGTCGGTTGACCAGGGCCCCTTTCACGTGTCTGGCGAGAAGTGCTGCCTACGCCGACTTCTGCTCCCCCGACCCCCGGCCCCGCGCATCCCGAGGAATCAGCGTCGGGTTGACGTTCGACAGGACCACGTCCGCCGTGATGACCACGCGGGCCACGTCCTTGCGGGACGGGACCTCGTACATGACGCCCTGGAGGACTTCCTCCATGATGGCGCGCAGGCCCCGGGCGCCGGTCTGGCGGAGGATGGCCTGGTCGGCGATGGCCTCCAGGGCCTCGCGCTCGAAGTCCAGCTCCACGCCGTCGAGTTCGAAGAGGCGCTGGTACTGCTTGACCAGGGCGTTGCGGGGTTCCACCAGGATCTTGAGCAGGGCCTCGCGGTCCAGGTTGTGGACGCTCGTGATCACCGGGAGGCGGCCGATGAACTCGGGGATCATGCCGAACTTGACCAGGTCCTCCGGCATGACGTCCTCGAAGACGTCCTTCGCCTCCAGCTCGCGCTTGGAGAGGATCGTGGCGCCGAAGCCGATGCCCTTGGCGCCCGCGCGGGCCTCGATGATCTTCTCCAGGCCGGCGAAGGCACCGCCCACGATGAACAGGACGTTCGTCGTGTCGATCTGGATGAACTCCTGGTGGGGATGCTTGCGGCCGCCCTGGGGCGGGACCGAGGCCGTGGTGCCTTCCAGGATCTTGAGCAACGCCTGCTGGACGCCTTCGCCCGAGACGTCACGGGTGATCGAGGGGTTCTCGCTCTTCCTCGCCACCTTGTCGATCTCGTCGATGTAGATGATCCCGGTCTCGGCCTTCTTGACGTCGTAGTCCGCGGCCTGGATCAGCTTCAGGAGGATGTTCTCGACGTCCTCGCCGACATACCCCGCCTCCGTCAGCGCCGTCGCGTCGGCGATGGCGAAGGGGACGTTGAGCATGCGCGCCAGGGTCTGCGCGAGGAGGGTCTTGCCGGAGCCCGTGGGGCCCAGCAGGAGGATGTTGGACTTCGCCAGCTCGATGGCGTCGTCACGGCCGCCCGGGCCGCCGTTCTCGCCCGCCTGGACCCGCTTGTAGTGGTTGTACACCGCGACGGAGAGCGCCTTCTTGGCCGCTTCCTGGCCGACCACATAGCCCTCGAGGAACTCGTAGATCTCGCGGGGTTTCGGGAGTTCCTCCCAGCGCACCTCGCTCGTCTCGGCGAGCTCCTCCTCGATGATCTCGTTGCAGAGGTCGATGCACTCGTCGCAGATGTACACACCGGGCCCTGCGATGAGCTTCTTGACCTGCTTCTGGCTCTTGCCGCAGAACGAGCACTTGAGCAGATCGCCGCCGTCACCGATGCGTGCCACGGTGTGCTTCCCCTTCGCCTGGGAGACGCCCGGACGCTTTCGAGTCCAGCGGCTCCTGGTGCTGCCTTATGTCGACGGTACCTTGCCGGGCCCCGTGTTCGGGCCCCCCTTGGCAGGGTTCACTTTGGCGCGGACCCTGCCAAGGGGGGCCCAGAGTATGCCGTTCCGCGTCAGCGGACCGCGGCGTTGTTCAGCTTGCGGGTGGAGATGATCTGGTCGACGAGGCCGTACTCCAGCGCCTCCTCGGCCGTGAGGATCTTGTCGCGCTCGATGTCCTCGCGGATCTTCTCGATCGGCTGGTTCGAGTGCTTCGCCAGCATGTTCTCCAGCTGCTCACGCATCCGGGTGAACTCGTTGGCGATGATCTCCAGGTCGGAGAGCTGGCCACGGCCGGTGGAGCCCGCGGGCTGGTGGATCAGCACGCGGGAGTTCGGCAGCGCCATGCGCTTGCCGGGCGTACCGGCGGCGAGCAGGATGGCCGCGGCGGAGGCCGCCTGGCCCATGCAGACCGTCTGGATGTCGGGCTTCACGAACTGCATCGTGTCGTAGATCGCCGTGAGGGCGGTCATGTCGCCGCCGGGGCTGTTGATGTAGATCGAGATGTCCCGGTCCGGGTCCATCGACTCCAGGCACAGCAGCTGCGCCATGACGTCGTTGGCGGAGGCGTCGTCGATCTGGACGCCCAGGAAGATCACGCGCTCCTCGAAGAGCTTCGCGTACGGGTCGTACTCGCGGATGCCCTGGGAGGTGCGCTCGACGAAGCGCGGGATGACGTAGCGGCTGTCGGGGCGGGGCCCTTCGTACATGCCGCTGGCGGCGCCGGGGAAGTTGCTCATGGGGTTCACCGTCCTGGTGGCGTTCGGGGGGCTGGTGTCTCGGCGGTGCGTGGCGCGGCCGGGCCGGTCAGGCACCGGTGCCGCCGCCTCCCGGAACACCCGAGGCGTGCGTGATGATCTCGTCAATGAGACCGTACTCCTTGGCCTCCTCCGGGGTGAACCAGCGGTCGCGGTCGCCGTCGCGGATGATCGTCTCGATCGTCTGGCCGGAGTGCAGCGCGGTCAGCTCGGCCATGCGCTTCTTGGTGCGCAGCAGGTACTCGGCCTGGATCTTGATGTCCGAGACCGTACCGCCGAGGCCCGCGGAGCCCTGGTGCATCATGATGTCCGCGTGCGGCAGGGCGAAGCGCTTGCCGGCGGTGCCGCCGGTGAGCAGGAACTGGCCCATGGAGGCCGCCATGCCCATGGCGATCGTGACCACGTCGTTCGGGATGTACTGCATGGTGTCGTAGATCGCCATGCCGGCCGTCACCGAGCCGCCGGGGCTGTTGATGTAGAGGTAGACGTCCTTCTCCGGGTCGGCGGCGAGGAGCAGCAGCTGCGCGGTGATCTTGTTGGCGATGTCGTCGTCAACCTGCTGGCCGAGGAAGATGATCCGCTCGTTGAGCAGCCGGTTGTAGACCTGGTCGCCGAGGCCACCACCGATGGAAGGCTCGCCGGCGGCGGAGGGCATCAGATTCGTCACGTATCCACCTGCTCGTCTTACGACGGCGCCGGGCCGTCTCATTGTTCTGCCTTTCATGGACCCTAACGCGATGGTCCCTTCGGCGAATCCCGGGAATGCGGGTGTTCGCCGGGGGCGTAGCGCTCCGCGAGGGGCGGGGGCCCACTTGCCATGGGGTGTGCGGTGCGTGGGCGGCTGCGGGTCGTTTGTGGTTGCTCGCGCCCCGCGGCGGAGCCGCATATCGATACAGCCCCGCGCCCCTTCAGGTTGGTCGGCCGCACCCGGTACTACAAACGGGCCCCGGGGAAAGTCCCCGGGGCCCGCTGTACGTGCCTCACAGACGCCGTAGGGCTGCTCAGCCCTCGGTGGTCTCCTCGGAGGTCTCCGACGCCTCGGCGGCCTCGACCGTCTCGATGGCGGCCTCGGTCTCGTCCTCGTCCTCCAGGTCGACGATCTCGCCGTTGGTGTCCTTCACCGTGGCGGACTCGACCACGACGGCCAGGGCCTTGCCGCGGGCGACCTCGCCGACCAGGAGCGGCACCTGGCCGCCCTCGACGACGGCCTGGGCGAACTGGTCGGGGGACATGCCGGAGGAGGCCGCACGCCGCATGAGGTGCTCGGTGAGCTCCTCCTGGTTGACGTTGAGGTTCTCCTTCTTGACCAGCTCGTCGAGGACGAACTGGGTCTTGATGCCCTTGACCGCGGCCTCGCGGGTCTCGGCGTCGAACTCCTCGGCGGTCTTGCCCTGGATCTCCAGGTACTTGTCGAGGGTCAGGCCCATCTGGCCGAGCTGGTGGTGCTCCAGGTTGTGCTTGCGGGTGTTGATCTCGTCCTCGAGCAGCTTCTCGGGGACCGGGACCTCGACCAGCTCGAGGAGCTTCTCCAGGACGCGCTCCTGGGCCTGGGTGGCCTGGTCGAACTGCTTCATGTTCGCGAGGCGCTTGCGGCTGTCGGCCTTGAGCTCGTCCAGGGTGTCGAACTCGGAGGCGAGCTGCGCGAACTCGTCGTCCAGCTCGGGCAGTTCACGGGCGGCGACCTGGGTGACCTTGACGGTGACCTCGGCCTCCTTGCCGGCCGCGGAGCCGCCCTTCAGCTCGGAGGTGAAGGTGGCCTCCTCACCGGCGGACAGGCCCTTGACGGCGTCGTCGATGCCGTCGAGCAGCTCACCGGAGCCGATGGTGTAGGAGACGCCGTTGGCGATGCCGTCCTCCAGCACCTCGCCGTCGACCTTGGCCTCCAGGTCGATGGTGACGACGTCGCCGTCCTCGGCGGCGCGCTCGACCGGGGAGGTGGAGGCGAAGCGCTCGCGCAGCTGCTCGACCGACTTCTCGACGTCCTCGTCGGTGACCTCGACGGCGTCGACCTCGACCTCGATGCCGGAGTAGTCCGGGATCTCCAGGGCCGGGCGGACGTCGACCTCGGCGGTGAAGTTCAGCGTCTCGCCGTCCTTCAGCTCGGTGATGTCGACCTCGGGCTGGCCCAGCGGGCTGAGCTCAGCCTCGTTGACCGCCTCGGTGTAGAACTTCGGAAGCGCGTCGTTGACGGCCTCCTCCAGCACGGCGCCACGACCGAACCGCTGGTCGATGACCCGGGCCGGGATCTTGCCCTTGCGGAAGCCCTTCACCGTGACCTGCTGGTTGATCTTCTTGTACGCCGCGTCGAGGCTGTCCTTGAGCTCCTCGAAGGGCACCTCGACAGTGAGCCGAACCCGGGTCGGGTTCAGGGTCTCCACGGCGCTCTTCACGGTTCGGTCTCCTTGTGGCTGACTTCTTGGTTTCTGCCGGAGCCAGACTGGTCCGGCGGATTCGCCGCCCGGAGGAGTTCGTAGGCCGAGTGGGCCGGGACACACGGGCGCGCAGCTTGCATAGTAACCGCAGCCGGTCAGCGCCCCAAAAGGCGATCATCAGGACGCTGTGAGCAGGTGCGTGAGCAGGTGGTCGGGGTGGCGGGATTTGAACCCACGGCCTTCCGCTCCCAAAGCGGACGCGCTACCAAGCTGCGCCACACCCCGTCTGGTGCGACACGTAGGGTACATGCCCCGGACGACTACGTCGGCCGCATTCTCCGAGGCCGCACATGTGACGGCGCTCCGGATCAACTCGTTGGCCTCGACAGCGGGCGACCCGCTACGATGCCTCCAGTGCCGCGGTCACCGACCTGCGGCGCAGTGTTGCGGGCGTAGCTCAATGGTAGAGCCCTAGTCTTCCAAACTAGCTACGCGGGTTCGATTCCCGTCGCCCGCTCTGGATGCCGAAGGCCCAGGTGAGAGGTTGTTCTCCGCTCCCTGGGCCTTCGGCCGTTCCGGGGGCCGATCGGCCTTCCGTGCCCGCGCGCGTCCCTTCGGCCGGCGGCCGCCGTTTCAGAGCAGAGGCGGGCATCACTGACGGTGATGTCGCGTTTACGTCCGGCCCCACCCCGGCGCACATGGTGCACGCCGGATCGACGTACACCACCGGCACCCCCGCCCGGCCGGCCTCCTGCGCCGCCGCTCCGGTCCGGCTTCAGCGACGCGCACGCGTCGCGTACCCGTCGCGTCAGAACTTGATCGAGCTGATGGAGTCCGCTATCGAGTTCAGGAAGCGGTCGATGGACGGGGCCATGCCGGTCGAGGCGAGGAAGAAACCGAAGAGGACCGCGACGATCGCGGGGCCCGCCTTGATGCTCCCCCCTCTCAGGAGCACTACAAGGATGATCGCCAACAGCAGCACCACAGACAGTGAAATGGCCACAACTGATCACACCCTCGGTCGGTCCGCTCTCCCGGCCCGGGGGTGCGGCCCACGCACCCCCGCCAGGAACCATCGTGCCACCAACCCGGCCCACCCATGCGGCCCGTGACACAACGTCGGGCATCCGACCTGCGCGGGCGACCGGCCGCACAGCAATTCGACCGGCCTCACCGCACGTGACTCCACCGGGAATTGCGCGAGTTCGTTTCCACCTCCACACATCCTGTGCGCAGGTAATTCGAATTGATGACACAGAGACGCCGTATGCCCCATTTAGTGGGGATGAATCGGGACATCGAGGGTGAACCGAGGGTCCTGTGTGCGCACCATCACGTAGACAGAGATGCCGAGTTCGTGAAATTGACGGCTATTCGAAGGCGTTAACCGGGAATGATTGCCGGGGTTTTACGAAATCCCACGGACGGCGCTAGGGTGCCTGGGATGTCTGACGCCGCCTCCTCCCCCGGCCAGAACCACAGGCCGCTCCCCCCGGCGCAGTCGCCGGCGAACGGAGTCCCCGGTCCGCGTACCCCGCCGAGTGCACAGGAGCGGCGGGCGGAGGCGGACAGACCCGGCGGACAGCGCGAGGGCAAGCAGCGCGACTCGTTCTTCGACAACACCAAGTACCTGGCGATCGTGCTCGTCGCCATGGGTCACTCGTGGGAGCCGCTGAAGGGCGACAGCCGGATCCTGGAGGGCCTGTACACGGTCGTGTACTGCTTCCACATGCCGGCGTTCATCATCATCTCCGGCTTCTTCTCGCGCGGTTTCGACCTGCGCCCGGACCGGCTGAAGCGGCTGATCACCGGTGTCGTGGTGCCGTACGTCCTGTTCGAGACGGCGTACCCGACGTTCAAGAACCTGGTCACGGGCTCGCACGACGAGATCAGCCTCCTCGATCCCTGGTACCTGACCTGGTTCCTGGTCGCGCTGTTCATCTGGCGGCTGACGACACCGATCTGGAAGCTGGTGCGCGCGCCGTTCGCGGTCGCCCTCGGCATCGCCATGCTGGCGTCGGTCACCCCCAACATCGGTGACGACCTCGATCTGCAGCGCGTCCTGCAGTTCCTGCCGTACTTCGTGCTCGGCCTGTGCATGAAGCCCGAGCACTTCCAGCTGGTGCGCCGCCGCTGGGTGCGGATCGCCGCGGTGCCGGTGTTCGGCGCCGCGCCGGCCGTCGGCTGGTGGGCGGTGCCGCGCATGAACACCGCGTGGTTCTACCACCGCGACTCCGCACAGGAACTGGGCGCGCCCTGGTGGTGCGGCCCGGTGATAACGCTCGCGATGATGGGCTGCTCGCTGCTGCTGACGGCCTGCTTCTTCGCCTGGGTGCCGCGCCGGAGGATGTGGTTCACGGCGCTCGGCGCGGGCACCCTGTACGGCTATCTGCTGCACGGCTTCCTGGTGAAGTTCGCCGACTACCGCGGCTGGTTCGACCACCCCTGGCTGCACCGTCCGCTCGGCGAGATCCTGGTGACCCTCGCTTTCGGCGCCGCCGTCACCCTGCTGTGCACCAAGCCAGTGCAGCGCGTCTTCCGGTTCGCGATGGAGCCGAGGATGGAGTGGGCGTTCAAGCAGGACGCCGGCGCGGTCGCCCGCGAGCGGGAGAGGGCGGCGGCGGTGGGCTGACCGCCTCTTCGGCGCACACGCCGCCCTGCGCACGTCCCCTCCGGCGCACTCGCCCTCAACGTGCGCCGGGCGCGCCGGGCGCCCCGCTCGGGGTGGCTCACTCCCCCTTGAGGTGGGTCACCAGGCGCTCGAAGTCCGCCCAGCCCGCGAGGTCCGAGGGGTCGCCCCGGAAGGGGTAGTACAGCGCCGGGCGCCGCTTCGGGCCCAGCTCGCGCGGCGGCCAGGGCAGCGGGGTGCGCCGGGCCCGGTCGCCGGGCATCTCCCGCACCTCGTCGGCACCGAGGACGAAGGCGTACGGGACGCCGGGGCCCTCGAAGCGCGGGGGCACGGACAGGTCCCGGCGGGCCCGGCGGACCTGGACCAGCATCGACTGCAGGTCGTGCCGGGTGGCGAGGACCTCGGCCGCCCGCATGATGTCGGCGTCCGTCGGCACCTCCTCGCCCGGGCCGTAGCCGAACGCCAGCGTGACGTCCTCCTCCACACCGCCCGTCGTACGGCTGATCCGGACCGTCGCCAGAGCCGGGCGCTCCGGGCTGCCGACGACCACCAGCCAGGTCGGCGCGGGCGCCCGCTCGTACGCCACGTCCGTCAGCTGGCGCAGCGACCAGGGCAGGTTGGCGGGCTCCTCGGTGCCCCAGCCGGCCGGCGGCTCACCGGTGAGCTCACGCCATACGGCTTCCAGGGCGCCGCCGAGCACGAGCCGCTCGTCCGCCGGGTGGACCGTCCGGAACGTCACGGCCAGCTGGCGTTCGCCGTCGTCCGCGACCTTGGGGGTGAAGGACTCGGCCACGCGGGTGCCCGGGTCCTGCGGTGTGGCGCCCGGGGACTCAACCGGCGTGAACAGGCCGTTTTCCCAGTGCAGTACGGCTCCGGACAGGCCGTCGTAGTAGCCGTCCTTCTCGTCCTGCACCACCCAGCGCGAGGGCCAGCCCGGCAGGCTGTTCCGGACCGCCGGGGACAGCCGGGTGCCGGCGGGGGTGACGATCTGCAGGCCGAGTTCGGCCTCGGCGACGGCCCGGAAGGCATTCGAGAGCCAGGCGGTCATCGCGACCACCGGACGGTCCTGGATGACCACCGCGACCTTGTCGGTGAGCACGTCCACCGCGGGCTGCGCCGCAGCCGGGGTCGGCACCGCGCTGATCCCCTCGGTCTTGACCACCGCCAGGGACCGCGCGGCCTCCGGCGGCCAGGCGGTACCGCCGACCAGGGTGGCGATGCGGGCCGCGAAGGTGCCCGCGAGCTGCTCGGCCTCCTTGACGCCGGTGGTGGCGCGGGCCTCGGTCCACCAGTACGGCACCTCGGGCTCGGTCGCCCCGAGCAGCCGCTGCGCCTCTCCCCTGACCTGCACCAGCAGGGGGGACTCGACGGAGACGAGGGGGCGGCCCTGCTCGTCGCAGAGCTGCATCACCGCGCCGTTCCCCTCGGCGCCCGCCAGCAGGTCCGGGCCGCCGGAGAGCAGCCCCGCGAGCACGCTGAGCGGGTCGGGCATGTTCTTGGTGAGAGCGACGACGTCCTTCGTCATGGGTTACCTCGGCCCCTTACCTGTTCCCCGTGTACACCGTCTGGATCAGCCGGCTCGGCTCGCCCCTGCGGACCAGCACGCCGCGGCCGGGCGGCTGCTGGCCGGCGTACACACCGGGGAAGAGCTGGCCCTCGCTGCGGTCGCCGGCCATCACCAGCGCCGAGGAACCGGACTCGCGCAGGCTCTGCAGCAGCGGCTCGTACAGGCCCCGGGAGGCGCCCGCGACCCGGCGGGTGAGGACGAAGTGGAGGCCGATGTCCTGGGCCGAGGGGATGTACGGCACGAAGGGCGCGAGCGGCTGCTGGCCGGCGGTGGTGAGGACGTCGTAGTCGTCCACCAGGATCACGATCCGCGGGCCCGAGCCCCAGCTGCCCGGTTCCAGGTCGGCGCCGCCCGCGCTGTCGTCGGGCAGCCGCTTCTCCAGTTCGGTGGCGATGCCCGCGGACAGGCCCGAGCAGAGCTTGGCGTTGTAGGCGTACCCGCCCAGGTACTCCTCCGGGATGACGCCGCGCAGCCCGCGGCGCGGGTCCATGACGCCGAAGACCAGTTCGTCGTCGCCGTAGCGCTCGATCAGGCCCTCGGCGACCGCCCTGAGCAGGTTGGTCTTGCCGCACTCGCTGTCCCCCATGATCAGCAGGTGCTGGTCGTGCCGGAACAGGTCGAGCAGGACGGGCGCCAGCTGGGTCTGGTCCAGGCCGATCGGGACCCGGCGCGGTTCGGCCGCCGGGCCGGGCAGCAGGTTCGGCTCCAGGACGTGCGGCAGCACCCGGACCGGCTGTGCGGTCTCGCCGGTCCAGGTGGCGCGGATCGTACGGGCGGTGCGCTCCAGGACCACACCGAGGTCGGCCGTGTCGGCGGCGCCGTCCGTGCGGGGCAGCGCGACCTGGGCGAAGAGCTTGCCGTCGGTGAGGACGCGGCCCTTCTCCTCGGGCGAGAGGGTCTGGGCGAGCCTGCGCTCGATGCTGGACTCGCTCGGGTCGTTCAGCCTCAGCTCGACCCGGGTGCCGAACTGGGACTGGGCGGCGATGCGCACGTCGTTCCAGCGCAGCATGCCGGCGACCACGTGGATGCCGTAGCCGCTGCCGCGCTTGAGGATGTCGCCGACCGCGTCGTCCAGTTCCTCGAAGTCGTCGCGCAGGGCGCCGAAGCCGTCGATGAGCAGCACGATCTCCGTGGAGGCCAGCTCGGGGACGCGGCCCGCGGCACGCAGGGTGCGCAGTTGCTCCAGGGAGTCGATGTTGTGCAGGCGGAACACCTCCTCGCGCTGGTCCAGCATGCCGCGCACGGAGTCGACGGTGCGGGCGCACCGCTCCCGGTCCGCACGGCCGGCCACGCCGCCGACGTGGGGCAGCCCGGACAGCGCCTGCAGACCGCCGCCGACCAGGTCGAGGCCGTAGACGCCGACCTCCTGCGGGGTGTGGGTGAGCGCCAGGGACAGGGCCAGCGTGCGCAGCAGGGTGGTCTTGCCGGACTGGGGGCCGCCGATGACCGCCGCGTGGCCGCCCGCCACCGTGAGGTCCAGGTACCACTGGCCCTGCCACTGCCGGGTCGGGTCGTCCAGGATGCCGAGCGGCACCTGGAGCGGGCCCCGGCGCCGGGCGAGCTGCATGCCGCGCGCGCCCACCTCGACGGGCCCGGCGACCTGGTCGAGGGCGACGGCGTCGGGCAGCGGGGGCAGCCAGATCTGGCGTACGGGCGCAGTGTCGGCGTTCTCGATCTGCCGGACCATGACGCCCATCTCGGTCGGACCGGTCTCCCGGCGCCGCATCTGCGGCTCCTCGGGGCCCGAACTCTCCTCCTGGCCCAGGGAGTTGTACGCCGTGTACTCCAGGGCCAGCGGCCCGGTGTCCTCCGTCTCCCGCTGGACGGGTCCGCGGTAGGCGCCGGAGACGTAGCCGGCCTTGAACCGCTCGTAGTGGCTGGTGTCGACCTTGAGGTAGCCGAAGCCCGGCAGCGGGGGCAGGTGGAAGGCGTCCGCGGTGTCGAGGACCGTGCGGGACTCGTCGGCGGAGAAGGTGCGCAGGCCGAGCCGGTACGACAGATAGGTGTCCAGGCCCTTGAGCTTGCCGCCCTCGATGCGCTGGCTGGACAGCAGCAGGTGCACGCCGATGGAGCGGCCGATGCGGCCGATGGACAGGAACAGGTCGATGAAGTCCGGCTTGGCGGTGAGGAGTTCACCGAACTCGTCGATCACGACGAACAGGTGCGGCAGCGGGTCGAGGTCGGGGCGCTTCTCGGCGCGCAGGGCGGCGTAGTGGCCGATGTCGGCGACGTTGCCGGCCTCCTTGAGGACCTGCTGGCGCCGCTTGACCTCGCCGGCGAGCGAGGCGTGGACGCGTTCGACGAGGCCGGCCTGGTTCTCCAGGTTGGTGATCACGCCCGCCACGTGCGGGAGGTCCGCGAAGGGGGCGAAGGTGGCGCCGCCCTTGTAGTCGACGAGGACCATCGCGAGGTCCTCCGGCGGGTGGGTGGCCACCAGCGCGAGGACGAGGGTGCGCAGCAGCTCGGACTTGCCGGAGCCGGTGGCGCCGACGCACAGGCCGTGCGGGCCCATGCCCAGCTCGGAGGACTCCTTCAGGTCGAGGAGCACGGGCTCGTGGCTGTCGTTGACGCCGATCGGGACGCGCAGGAAGGCGCGTTCGGCGCGTGGCGCCCACAGCCGGGCCAGGTCGAGGTGGGCGACGTCCTCGATGCCGAGCAGCTCCGCGAACTCCACCGGACCGGTCAGCGGGGCGTCGACCAGGGACTCGGCGGACAGCCGCAGCGGGGCGAGCATCCGGGCCAGGCCCTCGGCGAGGGCCGTGCCGACCTCGTCGACGGTGCCGTGGGCGCTGATCGGCTCGGCCTCGCGCAGGTCCTCGATGTCGATCCGGGAACCGTCCACGGTGATCCGCACGCCGATGCTGCCGGGCTCCTGCACCCGCTCGTCCAGCAGGTGCAGCACGGTGACGCCCATGTCCCGCAGGCCGACCGCCTCGTCGGGGAGCGGCAGGTCGACGGCGTCGTCGCCGTGCGCGTCGGCGACGACGAGGAGCCGGGAGGTCATGGCGAGGGCGTCCTTGCCGGACAGGCCGCGGCGCACCTCGGCCGCGTAGGAGGCGCGGCGGCCGAGCTCGGCG
The DNA here is from genome assembly GCF_053597455.1 of Streptomyces sp. NPDC001393. Lineage (NCBI taxonomy): Bacteria > Bacillati > Actinomycetota > Actinomycetes > Kitasatosporales > Streptomycetaceae > Streptomyces > Streptomyces sp. NPDC001393. Next base: position 9,151 of record NZ_JBSFIH010000001.1, on the reverse strand, counting down.
CCGATCTGCCGGGCGAGCTGGGGCAGCGAGGGCGCGATACGGCGGGCGGCGACCGGGCCGTCGAACTGCTCGGCGTCCAGCAGGTGCGGCAGCCACTTGGCCCACTCCCAGTCGGTCATCCGGTCGCCCGGGGCCGCGACGGCCATGGCCACGTCGTCGGGGGCGTGGGTCGCGGCGGCCTGGACGAGCAGCGCGCGGGCGACGCGCAGGGTGTCCTCGCGCGGGCCGATGACGCTGATGTTGCCGACGCGGTCGAGCGGGACGGTGAGCGGGAGTTCGGTGCCGGTGCTGAAGCGGGAGGTCAGCGCGGAGGCCTCGTTGAGCATGAACTGGTCGGGCGGGGTGAGCACGGAGGAGCCCTGCTGGGCGACCTTCAGATCGCGCACCGGCATCTGGCCGGTGCCGACGCGCACCCGCAGGAAGTCCGCGTCCACCCGCCGCCGCTCCCACAGCCGGGCGGGGTCGCGCACGATGTCGTACAGCGCGTCCGGCGGCGGGTTGAGCACCTGGGCGCTCTCGCGCCGCTGCCGTTCCTCCTTGGCCAGCTGTTCGCGCAGCTCCTCCAGGTAGGCGAGGTAGGCCTCGCGCTGGGTGCGGCGGGTGCGCTGGGCCTTGCCGCGCTGGGAGAAGGCCATGGCGAGGGAGCCGGCCAGGGTGACGACGAGGATGATCGCGCCCAGCCCGGCGAACTGGCTGTTGCGCACGATGGTCATCATCACGACGGACGACATGACCCCGGCGACCGGCAGCAGCGAGTGCAGCACGGAGCCGGCCTTGCCCTCGGGCAGGTTGGGCGGCGCCTCGATCGTGCGCGGCTCGGGGGCGGCCGGCGGCCGGGTGGTGCGCGCGGGGCGGTGGATCAGTCGGGTGCTCATCTTCGTTGCCTCGTCCTCGGGTTCCTCGTGCGTCCCTTTCCGTCGGGCGGATCAGCGCTGCTTCTGGGAGAGCTGGAAGACGTCGGCGGCCAGGCGGGTGGCGGCCTGCCGGGTGGCCCGGGCGAGGAGATCGGTGCGGATGGTGCCGCCGGCCGCGAGGTGGCGGTCGTAGGGCAGGACCGCCACGGTGACCCCGGCCGCGGTCAGTTCCTCGGTGGCCTTGTCGAGGTCGAGGCCGGGGTGCGGCGCGACCTCGGTGAGGACGACGACGGTGGAGGCCAGCACGTGCCGGGGCAGGTTGCGCATCCACTCCAGGACGGCGCGCGTGCTGGCGACGCCCTCGAGCGTCGCGGGCACGGTGAGCACCCGGGCCTGCGCGGCGGACAGCGCGGTGCGGGCGACCTCGGCGGGCAGGGTCTCGCAGTCGACGACGGTCACCCCGAAATAGCGGCGCAGCGACACCATGACCCGCTCGTAGCCCTTGGTGTCGAGCATGGCGCCGACCTGGCCCTGGCTGCCGGGCAGCAGCCAGGCGTTGCCCTGGAGCTGGACCAGGTATCCGGTGACGTCGAGCAGCGACATCTGCGGTTCCACCAGTCCGGCGAGGTCGCCAGTGGTCCAGCGCAGCGACTCCGCGCCGAGCCGCAGGGGCAGCGAGCCGAGCGCCGGGTCGGCCTCGACGGCGAGCACCGGGTCCTGGCGGTAGTGGGCGTAGGTGGCGGCCAGCAGGGCGGCGACGGTCGTCTTGCCGGAGCCGCCGCGGATGGAGGTCACCGCGATCTGCCGGCCGGTGGTGACCGCCTGCTGCAGCACCTCGGCGGTCGCCGCGGTGTCGGCGACCTCGCGGGAGGCGGAGGAGGAAACGGTACGGCGTACGGCGCGCAGGGCACGGGTGCTGAAGGGTTCGCCGCGGCGCGGCTTGAGCGCGGCGGCGGCGAGCCGCTTGTCGAGCACCGGCCGGGAGTCGGGGGTGCCGCGCTGGGCGGCACCGGCCTGCTGCGGGCGGGCCTGGGGCTGCGGCTGGGGCCGCGCCTGCTGCCGGGCGGCATGCTGCTCGGCGTACTGCTGCTGAGCATGGTCGACGTAGTGCTGCTGGGGGGCGTACTGCTGCTGAACCTGCTCGCTGTACTGCTGCTGAGCCTGAGCGGCGTAGGCCTGCTGCTGGTACTGGGCGGACGGGTCGGCGTACCCCTGCTGCGGGGGGTAGCCGTACGCGGGGGCGCCCTGCTGTGGTGTCTGCCCCGCGTGAGGCGCCGACGGGTCGGCGTACCCCTGCTGGTGCGGGTAGCCGTACGCCGGCGCGGACCCCTGCTCGGGGGTGCCCTGCCCGCCCGGCGCGCCGGTTCCCTGTTGCTGCTGCTCCTGCGCAGGCCGCTGGGGCGTGCCGCCCCTCAGATCGCGCAGCACGTCGCCCTGCCAGTTGTCCCCGCTCGGCATGATGCCCTTCTCTCCTGCCCTGGCCTCAGAACTTGTTGAGCAGCTGCCCGTAGATGCCGAACACCCCGACGGCGAGCGGGAACAGCCCGATCACGCCGACGGACTCGATCAGGTCGCCGATCCGCCGCAGCCGCACCTGCACGTGCTCGGGCGGCTGGACCGCGAGGGCCAGCAGCGGCAGCGCTCCGGCGACGCACAGCAGGACGAGCGCCCCGGCGCCGCCCGTGTGGTCCACCCACACCACCGCGAGCCGTACGACGAGCAGCGCGGCCCCGCCGTACAGCGCCACCACCTCGGCGACCAGCGGGAAGGCCCGGGCCCGGGACAGCAGCACGACGGCGGTGAGCGAGGTGAGGGCGATCGTCCACACGGTGGGCCGCGTGGCGTCGGTCAGCAGCCAGCCGCCGGCGGCGGCCGAGACGGCGGTGGCGATGGTGGCCAGCGCCAGCCCGCGGTGGGTGGCGGCGAGCGCGTTGGCGACCTGGTGGCGGCTGACCGACGCGCCCGAGGAGAGCCGGTCGTCCAGTCCCGTCAGCCCGGAGGCCATGAGCGCGAACCGGGGCAGCACGCCGAGGAGTACGACGGAGAACACCGCCATCACCGCGCCGAGCCGCTCCGGGCGGTCCTGCACGGCGGCGACGGCCTCCCACACCAGCGCGATGCAGGCGCTTCCGCCGGCCCCGAGGAGCGCGCCGCGGCCGAGCGGGGAGAAGTAGGCGAGCAGCACCAGGGTGAGCACCAGCGCCCCGACGACGCCGGCCAGCCGGGCCGGGCCGGACCAGCCGTAGGCGTCGGCGGCGGTCCAGGCGACGAGCAGCCCGAGCGCCCCGGAGGCGAGCAGCAGCGCGGTGGCGAGCCCGCGGTTGCCGTCGCCCATCTTCGCGACGAGCGCGCCGACGGCCAGGAACACGACGGTGACGGCCGCGAGCGCGGTGGTGACGGACTCCAGCGGGAACTCGCGCCGGGCCAGCAGGGCCGCGGCCACGGCGAACACGACGGTGGCCACTCCGGCGCTGACCCGGCGGGCGGCGGGCCGCCAGCGCCAGGCGCGCAGATCGAGGTCGTCGGCCACCTGGTCGGTGACGTCGTGCACGACGGGCGCGGGCGGCGCCGCATGGGCCCGCACCAGCTGGAGCACGGCGCCGTCGGGCACTTCGGCCGACGACAGCGTGGCCTCGTGCGGCAGCACCGAGCCGTCGGAGGTGATCAGCTGCCGGGTCATGGGCCGCGAGGCGGCCCGGTCGTCGAGCAACTGCAGTATGTCGGGCAGCAGTTGGCCGATCGGGGTGTCCGACGGCAGGACGATGTCGGCACGCCGGCGCTCACCGACCAGCGTGACCCGGCTCAGTTGTGTCCGGGACGTCGTTGCTGTGCTCACCACTTACCGGAACCTATCATCGCGAAGTTGTGGCCGAGGGTGCCGAGGACGGCTGGGCGGAGGGAATGCTGTACTGCTGTTGCTGCTGCTGTTGCTGCTGCTTCTGCTTGGCCAGGGTGTGCTGCAGGAAGGACCACCCGACGCAACCGGCGCACAGTACGGCCGCGATGGCGATGCCCGCGAACACCTTGCCGAGCCGTTCGTCCGCCGAGCGCCGGGCGCGCTGCGCGCCGAACAGCAGCGCGTCGCGCAACCGTCGCCGGCGCACCGCCACCGACTCCAGCAGCTGGCTGTCGTAGTCCCGTGCCATGAGTTGGTCCTGTGCCTGTGCTCTCTGTGCGGTCGTGGTCAGGGGCTTTGGTCGGCTGGATCAGCTGATGTGGTCAGCTGAGACCGAGGTACTGCCGCATGGTGGCGTACTTCTGCGTCAGGCGCTGTGCGGTGGGCTCGTCGAGTGCGGCCAGTCGGCGCGGGTCGGCGTTGTGGGCGAGGTCAGCCGCCTTGACGAGCCGGGCGCCCGGGGTGGCCAGGATCCGCTCCGCGTACGCCCGCGGCTCCTCGTCCGGCCGCTTGGTCACGGCCCGTACGACGTCCTTGGTGCGCTGCGGGAGCGCGGCCGACGCCAGCCACTCCTCGCTCAGCACGCCGTCCTCGACCGCGTCGTGCAGCCAGGCAGCGGCGACGAGTTCGTCGTCGCCACCGCGGGCTCGTACGCCCTCGGCGACGGCCTGCAGGTGTTCCACGTAGGGCCGTCCGGCCTTGTCCCGCTGCGCGGCGTGCGCGCCACGGGCGACGGCCTCGACCTCGGCCAGCGTCATGACCGGCGCGGGTGGCCCGTCATACGACATTCGGAGTCCCCCTCACTTTGCCCGTGCAACATAGAACATGGATGCGCGGGCGGCACATCCCGGGTCGTCGTCATCCCCCCGACACGAGCCCCGTCACGCTCATGAAGAGCACCCAGAGCACCGGTACGAGCGCGACATAGGCGAGAGGCCGCCGGTGGATCGGCACACCCGGATCGACCTGCCGACCGTGCCGACCAGGCGCCGGAACCCGGAGCTTCTTCACTGTACCCACCGCGACAAGGTTGCGGATCAGGGTGAAAGGGGCGAAGAGGAACAGCGAGAACGGGCTCCACCAGCCCTGCCACAGCGTCTGGGTGGTCAGTTCCCGGTACACGCCGAGCCCGCACGTCGCGCACATCGGGCCTTCCTGCCTGCGGAAGCGCATGGCGATCAGCAGCCCGCGGTGCGCGTGGAAGGTGACGTGAGCGGCGGGGAAACCTCCGCAGAACCTGCACACCAGGGGGGCGCCCTGCGGGACGGCGTCCGCCTGCCGGGCAGCGGCGGCCGGGGCGCACTGCGCGGCGTGCTGCTCGAGAAGCGCTACGACCATGGCGTCGAACAGGCCGGAGCGTACGGCCTCGTCCACGGTTCCCTCGCTGACGCGCTCGGCGTTGCCCAGGAAGGTGGCGGCGCGCACGGCGTCCGCGGGGTGCAGCCGTCCGCTCGGCGGCAGCGTGGGAGGCGGCCAGGCGCTCCAGCGGTACTCCGGGGTGACGGCACCGATGCCCCACAGCGCCGCGACGACCCGCCACAGCGGCTCGCTGTAGATCGGGTACGGCACCTGGATCACGCCGCTCGCGCTTTTCTCACCGCCGCCCCAGCGGACGTTGCGGTCGTCGTCGGTGAGCGCGGCGTAGGCCTCGGCCAGCTCCCGCCAGGCCTCGGCGTCGGCGTGGTCGAGCTGGGCGAGCAGGCGCCGGTGGTCGGCCTCGGTGACGGTGAAGACGAGTGCCTCGACGGCCTCCGGGCCGGAAGCACCGACCGGGGGTCCGGTACCGGCGCTGCGAGCGAGTTCGGTCAGCGCTCCGGCCAGGGGAAGGCCCTGCTTCCGGACCTCCTCCACCTTGTCCGACCACTCCTTGCCGAGGCGGGTCCCTTCGACCCCGTTCACGGCCCGCTGGGCCCAGTTGAGGGTGCCCACCGTGTAGTCGGCCCAGGCGTATCCGAGGACTTGGCCGTCGGGGGCTTGGACCGCGATGTACTGGACAGGATCTTGCACGCCGGTCAGGTCTCCTGGGCGAGGGACTTGACAGCGGCGGAGTTCGGGGCGTCGGCCAGGGAGCCCGGCACGACCCGGCCGCGGTTGCCCTCCGGGTTGGACAGCAGCTCCGCGAGAGCCTGGGACGGCGGAATCCCCCGCCCCTTGGCCTCCTCCAACCGGGCGTGCCAGTGACCACCCTCGGCGAGGGCCCGGCCGCCCGCGGCGTCACGAGGCTCCCACGCGGCGGCGTCGTCCTCGTCACTCGCCCACACGTAGCCGAGGTCGGGCCCGCCCTTCTTGTCGGCCACCGTGATGTAGCGCACCGGCTTCTCGGTCCAGGTCCGGTACCTCGGCGGACCCGGCTTCACGAGGTTGAAGTGCACGTCCTCGTCGAAACGCGGGTTGACCGGTCGTTCACTGCTCATGGTGGTGTCGTCTGCCTGCTAGTCGCCCTTGGCGAGGGCCTCGACCGCGGCGGCGTTCGGGGCGTCGGTCAGGGAGTCCGGTAGGGCCCGGCCTCTGACGCCTTCCGGGTTGGCGAGCAGCTCCGCGAGGGCCTGAGACGGCAGGATGCCCCGCCCCTTGGCGCCCTCCAGCCTGGCGAACCAGATGCCGCCCTCGGAGAACGCCCGGGGGCCGACGGCCTCATGCGGTTCCCACGCGGCGGCGTCGTCCTCATCGTTGGCCCACACATAACCCAGGACTGCGCCATCCTGCTTGTCGACCACCGTGAAGTACCGCACCGGCTTGTCGGTGTGATTCTGGTATCGCGGCGGCCCTGGAGACACGAGGTTGAAATGCACGTCCTCGTCGAAGCGCGGGTTGATCGGTCGTTCGTTGCTCATGAAGTCATCCCTGGGATCGACCCCAGGCATACCCGACGCCTTCGCTGTCAGGTCTGTGCGGCAAGGGCTTTGACCGCGGCGGAGTCCGGGGCGTCGGTGAGGGAGCCGGGCAGGGGACGCCCTCTGCCGCTGGGCTCCAGTCCGGCCAGGAACTCGGCGAGGGCCTGGGACGGACGGATACCCCGTGCCTTGGCCTCACGCAGCCGCCTGATCCAGGGCATGCCCGCGTTCGTCCCCACAGGTCCCGCGGCCTGCCTCGGCACATACGCAGCGGCCTCGCCCTCGTCGCTGCCCCATACATATCCGAGAACCGCGCCGTTCTGCTTGTCGACAACCGTGAAGTACTGCACCGGCTTGTCAGTCCTGTCCCGGTACCGCGCCGGACCGCCGGGCAGCTCCACGAAGCTCACGTCTTCGGCGAAACGGGATTCGATCGGGGGTTCACTGCTCATGAAGTCACATTCCTCTGTCTGTGCCTGACCTCAGCGAGGTCACCGCTTCAGCTGTACCTCTCCGTAAGCGTGGTACTGACCCGTCGAGTCCTGGAACACTCGCGTCACCCGGTAACTGGTACGGCGGGCGAGGAGCAATTCCCGCTCCCCCTTGTTCACGGAGATGTGGTCGATCCACAGAGCCGGCGCACCCTTCGGCACACGCAAGTGCAGGATCACCGGCTTGTAGTCGAAAGCAGCGTCCTTACCGAGCGAGGTGGAGAGGAACCCGGGCTCACGGTAGCTGTTGCCCTCCATCTCAAGTGGCGAGTCCAGCTCAAGGTGTGTGATATCGGTACCTCGGACGACCATGATGTCCTCGGGAACGGGGCGGTCGCCCATGACCCGGTCCATGTTGTCGACCAGTTCCTGGACCTTGGGTTCCAGAGCCGCGCTGGGACCGTACTTGTCGAATTTCCTCAGCTGACCATTGATGTGCTTGTAGTAAAAACTACTATACCTTTCCAACGCATCCTTGGACTTGGGGTCGAGGTTGTCCAGGAAGTCGTTCCAGTGTGCGTCGCCGTACGCCTTTCCTGCTGCGTTACTGCTGCTCGGCCAGGGGTTCGTCCCCCGCTCCAACTCCGCCGTGGCCGCCGCGTGCCGCTCAGCGTCGGTGGTCAGGTTGTCGAAATCCGCGTCCGACATGTGCGGCTTGTACTCGAACGGCTCCCCGGCCCCATGCCCCGGCGCGTCCGTGCCCGAGTGCCCCGGCGTCGCCGCGTCGGCGCCGTCGTGGCCGCCGACGTCCGCCGCGTCGTGGCCGAGCCCGGTGTGGTCGAGGCCGCCGTGCCCGGCGTCGTGACCGGAGCCGTCATGACCGGCGCCGCCGTGACCGCCATGGCCGGGGCCATGGTCCGTGGGGCCGCCGGTATGCGGAGCGTCGTGCGGGGTGGTGTGCGGCACGTCGTGCGCCGGGGTCGTCGGTGTGCTCTGGTACCACGGCTTGGGCGTCGTACCCGCGTGTCCGCCAGCCGAGATCCCGTCGCCCGGGCCGTGCGGGACGCCGCCGTGGATGCCGCTGCCCGGGGAGTGCGGCATGCCTCCGTGGATTCCGTTGCTCGCGGGCATCCCGCCGTGGATGCCACTGCCCGGTGAATGCGGCATCCCGCCATGGATGCCGTTGTCCGGAACGTGCGGCATCCCGCCATGGACGCCGTTGTCCGGAACGTGCGGCATGCCCCCGTGGATGCCGCCGCCCGGCGCGTGCGCAGCCCCGGCAGGGAGACCGCTGCCCGGGGAATGCCCGAGCCCGGCCGGGACACCACTGTCGGCGACGTGCGGAACCGCCCCGTGTACGCCGTTTTCCGCTCCGTGCGGGACGCCCACGGACACCGGTTCCGTGGAGGTCGGGACGGTCCAGTGGGACGGGAGGCCGGGGGCCGCCTCCTTCGGGATCGGTGTCGTGTCGGGGAGGCCGTCGTGGCCGAGGAGGTTTCCGTTCGGCTCGAGGAGACGGCCGTCGGGCAGGTGTACGGAGCCGTCGGGGAGGGTGGGGATGTCGACCTTCCCGATGCCCTTGAGGCCCTTCGCGATGTCGCCGATCTTGGACAGGCCCGCACCGGCACCCTTCATGACATACGTCATCGGGTCGATGATCCTGCCGACCTTGCCCGCGACCGAGATGGCCTTGGCGACCGCGCCGGCCTTGCCCGCACCAGCCAGGGCGGCACCCTCACCACCGGTGAAGACCGTCGTCAGCACGTTGAACGTGACCCCACCCGCCGCCCGGGCGGGGTTCTTGCCCCACTCGTCCCACGCCAGCAGTGCCTTGCCGGTCTGCTTCATCGTGTTGCGTGACTCACGCAGCCAGGAGGGCATGTACTTGTCCGGCGTCGCCCAGAACAACGCCCCCAGCAGGGGAGAGGACATGAACGCCAGGCCGGTGGCCAGCTGGGCCAGGCCCTTCCAGGCCTGCCTCATCGCGTCCCAGCCCTGGAAACCCACCAGCGTGCCCAGGCCCTTGATCGTGCCCCAGATGCCGTCCACGCAGATGCCGTCCCACAGGAACGACTTCGCCCAGTGCCCGAACTCCCACCAGTGATGCTTCTGCTCCACCGGATCGCCCCACGGCAG